>CAZNOZ010000016.1:42272-60595 GCA_964574935.1 uncultured Devosiaceae bacterium
GGCGCCATCTCGCGCACGTCCGGCCGGGTGGGTTCCGACGGTTGTGCTGCCTCGGCGGCTTGGCCGGCACCGGGCCCCACCCGCGGGGCCTCGACGCCATTGGATTCGAAGTAACGCTGAAAGCTGTCCAAGGCTGTCCGATCGGCGGCATCGAGGGCGTCAGTTCCCGACCGGTCGGCCTTGCGCAGCAAGTCGAGGTAGTAGGCCGTCACATCGGTGCGCTGCGCGTCGGACAAGGCGGCCACGTCATCCAGGATGCCGTCGGTGGCCTGGAAGAGGCGCTGGCCCCGCTGGATGGCCCTGAAATGCCGCAGCTGATTGAGTTGCGAGGCGCCGCTGATCGACGGCAGGATCAGGCCGACCGCGGTCATCACGGCGCTTCGGCGCCCGGCCAGGGCGTCGTCCAGGACATCCTCGCCCATGGCCGGCGCGGCCCCTTGCGCGAACTCATAGTAGTCTTCGCCCGCAAAATACGCTTCGGCGCCGATCAAGCCCTGGGCCAACGACACCGCCGTTTCGGAGAGGCTCAGCCACAGTTCGGCGGCGGCGTAGCCCCCTGCCTCCAGACCGATGCTGACGCCGGCCGTGAGGATCGCGGCCACGGCGGCGGTGACGGCGGTGTCGGCCTCGGAATAGGCCGCCTGCGCCCGGACGGCGGCGCCCGCGATATAGATCCCGTCGACAAATCCCTCAGCCACCCTGTCCGGCACCCAGGACTGGCTCGCGGGCGGCCCGGCGCGTCGTTCGAGCTTCACCAGCCGCGGCGAGATCCGGTCGACAAGCGGAGGGGCCCGGTGGCCGGCGATCTGCAGCAACCCCTCGACATCGCAGTCGTCAATGTCGAGGGCGAACGAGGCCGCCAGTTCC
The DNA here is from genome assembly GCA_964574935.1 of uncultured Devosiaceae bacterium. Lineage (GTDB taxonomy): Bacteria > Pseudomonadota > Alphaproteobacteria > Rhizobiales > Devosiaceae > JBBECE01. The sequence continues at coordinate 43,140 of CAZNOZ010000016.1, forward strand.
ATCTTCTCGACATAGGCGACGGCGGCCGCCGTGGTCTGCTCTTCCGCCCATGTCCGAACCGCCGCCGGGTCGGCTTCACGTTCGGCGGCAATGGCGCCGACGTCGAGGGTTTCGGCCAGCGAATACTCGTACTCCAGGTCCCACAGGATCGGCCGTTCGACGACCCAGGTCGCCTGGGAATCCCGCCAGAAGGGCTGGGCCTGGATTCGCGGCGACTGGCGCGCAGTCTGCCGCGCCGCGCGGACCAGGGTGATGTCGCGTGCCTGGCGCTGGAACCGGGGCACCAGCTCCAGCGTGCGTTTGATGAATTCGTCGCGGATCAGGAGGGCGGCGGCGTGATCGCCGTTCAGGAACGGGATGTTCCGTCGGTCCAGCTCGGTGACGATGACGTTGGAAAGCCGCTCCGACTCTTCGTGCTGATAGGTCTCGTAGTCGTCGATCGCATCGCCGTGGCACGCCGCGACCCGGTTGAGCGCCTGGGTCCACAGCGTGCCGAGCTGGTTGGGATGGTCGTAGATTTGCGCTTCGGCGACGGCGGGCACGGTGAGCGCCTGCGCGCTATCCACCGCCGCCGCCCGGACGATGGCGCCTTCCAAGACCGGCACGCGCAGCGCGTTGTCGTCCGGCGGCGGCGACATTGACTGATCGTCGGTGGAATAGAAGTGAATGGGCTCGGTCCGGTAGGTGACGGCCAGCGGGTCTTCGTCGTCGACGCGCCGCGCCAGCAGCACCCCCGCCTCGATGGGGTTCGCGTCGCCGAGGGTCAGCCTGACCGGGATGTCAGCGACCGGCATGTCGGCCTCATAGACGATTTCGACGAAACCGGCGTCGCCCTCGTAGAACGCATCGGTCGGCACGCCTTCGGCACGGACGAATTGCAGCCGCGCGAGCTGATTGGCGAAGGCCAGCGGCCAGTTGCCCGTGGCGCCGTTGATCGAAAGCGTCTTGGTGCCGGGCCCGACGCCCTGGCTGAGGACCGCCTGCACGATGAGGGCGTCCACGGCGCCGGGATCGGGGCCGCCGACGCGTTCCAGGGCTTCGGCGATGACCCGGCGTCGGTCGTCGCCCGATCTGAAATCGGGAAGGTAGGTGAGGTTGTCCGACAGCGATTGCAGATCGGCCTGGTCGGCCATTTCGGGCAGGTTTCGGCCGTAGACGACAAGCACGCGCGTCGTCGACGCCTGGGCGATTTCGGTGCCGTCGGGGCGGAACGGATAGACCGTGCCGGCGGAAGGATCGAACTGGTGGTCGATGACCACGATGTTGTCGATTTGCGGTTCGCCGCGTATCCAGGTCGCCATCCCGCCGCCGGTCAGCCTGCCGCCCGCCTCCTGGTTCCAGACACCGCCGTACCTGTCACCGCCTTCGGTCGCCGCCAGCTGCACGCGCAGACGCGGCGTGTCGGTCGTTGACCAGATGACGCGAAGGTCGAGATTGAAGGCGTCCTTTTCGAAGGACAGCAGGCACTGGTTGGCGGGCAGCGGGAAGGGCGCTGCGGCGCCGATGATCTCGCCGGCCTGGTTGTGCACCGGCTCGGCGGTTTTTTTGAAGCGCGCCGTCAGGGCGCTCGAGAATTTCCCCGACCCGGGCTGAAACCGCATCGCGTCGACTTCGACGGCTTCGTAGTATTGCGGGCCATCGGGGCCGACCAGGGTCAGCGAAATGGACTGCCCGTTCCCGGACACCTCGGCGCGGCCGCGCCAGGCGGTGCCGTCGCCCAAGGTGTGAACGACCTGCCAGACCCCGGCGAAATCTTCCGCCAGGACCGCCCGCGAGGCGGCGGCGTCATAGCCGCCGGCGGGCGTATCCAGGGAAAGCGGATCGGTGTCCTGGGCCGTAGCACCGACTGTCAGCACGAGCGTGGCGAGACCTGCCAGCACCAGGCGCGGGCAGGGGAGCGCCGCGCGGGTCGCGAACCTGGCTGCCCACTGCTGCGTCATGGCGCGCTCTCGTCGTCGACGACGGCCAGCCAGCCGCTTTCGAACACCTTCGGATCGTCGCTGCGATAAAGGACCAGTTCCGACAAGCGGTCGCTTCCGGTTTCGGGCACGACGGCGAGGACCGGCACGTCGACGGAGACCCACGTGTCGGGATGCGGGCCGTCGTAGATCGCCTTGACCTGGAAGGGCTTGCCTTCCTCGGTTTCGGTGATCTGCGCGCCGGCCGCATTGACCGCGTCGAGCATCACCAGGTTCGGCCTTGCGGGCGCGTCCGGCACGCCGCCATCGATTTCGACGGCGATCGGGATCGGCTGGCCGTCCACCCACAGGGACACCGGACCGGACCGGATGCCGCCGCGCAGCCGAATATCGAGCTGGATGCCCGCCACCGAGTCCCCCGGCGTCGCGCCGATGCCGCAATTGTACCAGAGAGCCTCGGTCGCGCCGCCGACACAAATCCATCGCCCCGATTCCAGCTCGAACAGGGTCGCCGGATCGATCCAGACGTCGTGGGCGCCGGCGAAGTTCCCGCCGAGAACATCAATGCGCAGCAAGTCGCAGGCGCCGTTGAGCCCGGCGGAACACCCTTGCGACAATGCTGAAACGTCCCGTGCGAGCCGGCCCGGGCGCGTCCCGTAGGCGAACGCGTCGTCCACCCACTCGCCCGCCGGATTGGCGTAGGCGGCGGTGATGCGAACGCCTTGAACGGCTCCGTTCACCGCACGGCGGCGCCAGATCGACTGGCCCTTTTGTTCGTCGTATTCCCATTCGCCCACCAGGACGTCGGGATCGGCGGTCGGCTGGACACTCCAGTAGACGCGCACCCTGCCGCTGAAGCCGAACTGACCGTAGCTTGTCGTGACCGACCCATCGTCCTCGGAAGACAGGACTATGGCCGCTCCGGTCTGGCGATAGCCCTGTTCGCCCTGCAATCGCGCCACGGCGAGGGCCGGCGAGGGCTTGTTGGGGTCCTCGCGGTGCAGGATGCCGTAGTGGGAGTGCATGAACACGGTCATCGCGGCGACCTTCGGATTGCCGGGGGAGGCGATGTCCCAGATGCCGTCGAGCGGGTTGAACGCGTACGCCGGCGGCCGCCCGGTGCCGCACGCCTCGATGCCGCCGCGACTGGCGGCAATTTCCTGCATTTGCTCGGGGCAACCCCCAGGGCCGGGCGCTGATCCCCCGGATGCGCCGGCGTCCGAGCTGCCCGGCTCAACTGCGTTTGGATCGAGGATCGGTTGGGCGCGCGCGCCCTCGCCGGTCGGGCACAAGGCGAGCGCGCAGGCCAGGAGCAAAGAGACGCCGACAACCGACTTCGATTGAGCTTTGTTCGGCACTTGGGATGCCTACTCCGTTCGCCCGAGCCCCTACCATATCGCCTGCCGGCGCGCTGGCAACCGACGGGCCCCGTGGATTGGCGAATTGCAGCGTGCGGGTCGCTCAGCCTGGCGGCAGCTGTCGGTGGACCGCGGAAAGCCCGGCAAGGGTCGCCTGGGTGGCGTCGATGGTTTCGGTTGCGATGCCGAGCCGATTGAGGGCAGCGGCGTAGAGAAGCGACAGGCGGGCCGAGCCGACGATCGGTACCGGCGTGGCGTCGATTTCGGCGCGATAGCCGGCCACCTCGGCGCCAACCAGGAGCCCGGAGAGATAGCCCGTGCACCAGTCGGGACCCTTGTCGGCGAGGAGGGCGGCGGCGCGGGCGCGAAACAGCGCGCTTGTCAGACGCTCGGGGCGCGCCAGTCCCGCCGTCAGCCCCTCGTCGATGCCGTCGTCGGTCGCTGGCCCCGTGCCGTCGCCCGCCAGCGAATGGCGCAATACCGTGTGGGCGCCGATCGCCCCGAACAACTCGCCGGTCATGGCGGTGGAAAAGCCGATCAGGCGGCTGCCCTCCAGCCGGGCCCATTTCGAATGCGTGCCGGGCATGCACACCATGCCCTCAAAGCCCGGGCGGAGGCGCGCCAGGCCGAGAAGCTGGGTTTCCTCGCCGCGCATGACATCTTCGTGGCCCGCTTCGCGGCGACTGACGCCGGGCAGGATTCGGACCCGAAAGCGCGCGTCCGCCGGCGCCGCCACGGCGGCGGCGCCGAGCCCGGCAAGCTCGGCGGGCAGGTCGAGATAGGGCGCCTCGATCCAGCCCTGGCGGGCCCCGGCCATGCCGCAGACGAGAACCGCGCGGGGCGTCGCCTCGGGGATCAGTTCGCTGAGAACGCGCGGGTAGTCGGCAGGGGTGAGCCGGGACATGCCGCGCTCGTCGCCGGCCTCGAAAGTGGGCCGGTCGTCGGCGTCCATGCCCCACGCCCTGAGGTTGCTTGTTCCCCAGTCGACCGCGATCCACTCGGTCCTGTCCGCCACGGCCCGTCTTCTCCCCGGCGCCGGCTCCTCGACGCCCGGCAGGGGCGAGCTTGCCGCATGGCGTGCGACGATTCCAGCCCGCCAAGCGCCTTTTCAGCCGCATGTGCAATGCTCTAGAACCAAGGCGCGGCATCGGTGCCGCCGCAATCCAGCAAGTCGGGGGAGATCGATCATGAGCGGCAATGAAAAATCCACAGCAGGCAAACTGCGTTCGCGCGCCTGGTTCGACAATCCCGACAATCCCTCGATGACCTCGCTGTATCTCGAGCGCTATCTGAATTACGGGCTGTCGCTCGAGGAACTGCGGTCGGGCGCACCGATCATCGGCATCGCCCAGACCGGTTCCGACCTCAGCCCGTGCAACCGGCACCATCTGGTGCTGGCCAACCGCGTCCGCGATGGCATCCGCGACGCGGGGGGGATTCCCCTCGAATTTCCGGTCCACCCGATTCAGGAGACCGGCAAGCGGCCCACCGCCGCCCTCGACCGCAATCTCACCTATCTGAGCCTTGTCGAGGTGCTCTACGGCTACCCGCTGGACGGCGTGGTGCTGACTATCGGCTGCGACAAGACCACGCCGGCGCTGCTGATGGGCGCGGCGACGGTGAACATCCCCGCGATCGCGCTCAGCGTCGGCCCGATGCTCAACGGCTGGTTCCGCGGCGAGCGGACGGGATCGGGCACCATCGTGTGGAAGGCCCGGCAGATGATGGCGCGCGGCGAGATCGACTATGACGGCCTGATCGAGCTGGTGGCGACCTCGGCCCCCTCGACGGGCTACTGCAACACCATGGGCACGGCGACGACGATGAACTCGCTGGCCGAGGCGCTGGGCATGCAACTGCCCGGATCGGCGGCGATTCCGGCGCCCCACCGCGACCGCCAGGAGATGGCCTGGCGCACCGGCAGGCGCATCGTGGAGATGGTGGCCGAGGATCTCAAACCCTCCGACATCCTGACCAAGGACAATTTCATCAACACCATCGTCGTCAATTCGGCGATCGGCGGCTCCTCGAACGCGCCCATCCACATCAACGCCATCGCCCGGCACATCGGGGTCGAGCTCGACATCGCCGAGTGGCAGACCTACGGCCATGAAATCCCGCTGCTGGTGAACCTGCAGCCGACCGGCACGTATCTGGGGGAGGACTATCACCGCGCCGGCGGAGTGCCGGCGGTGGTCAATCAGCTGATGAGCAAGGGGCTGATCCGCGAAAACGCGCCGACGGTGAACGGCAGGACGATCGGCGAGAATTGCCGTGACGCGGAGATTATCGACGAAGACGTCATCCATCCGATCGCCAATCCGCTGAAGGCGGAAGCCGGATTCCTGGTGCTGCACGGCAATCTGTTCGACAGCGCCGTGATGAAGACCAGCGGGATTTCCGACGAGTTCAGGCACCGTTATCTGAGCGATCCGAAAAGTCCCAACGCGTTCGAGGGGCGGGCGGTGGTGTTCGACGGCCCCGAGGACTATCACGCGCGCATCGACGATCCGTCGCTGAAGATCGACGAATTCACGATGCTGTTCATGCGCGGGGTCGGGCCGATCGGCTATCCGGGGTCGGCCGAGGTGGTCAACATGCAGCCGCCCGACTACCTGATCAAGAAGGGCGTCACCGCTTTGCCGTGCATCGGCGACGGGCGGCAATCCGGCACTTCGGGCTCGCCGTCGATCCTCAATGCCTCACCGGAAGCGGCGGCCGGCGGCGGGCTGGCGCTGCTGCAAACCGGCGACAAGGTGCGGATCGACCTCAATACCGGCGAGGCCAATATCCTGATCGAGGAAGAGGAGCTGGCCAAGCGGCGAACCGATCTGGAGGCGCGGGGCGGCTATCCCTATCCGGCCGACCAGACGCCCTGGCAGGAAATCCAGCGCTCCATGGTCGACCAGCTCGGGCAGGGCGCAGTGCTCAAGCCGGCCGTCGCCTATCAGCGCATCGCGCAGACCAAAGGGATCCCCCGCGACAACCACTGAGCCCAAGCGCGACGCCCCGGCGCGATCGGACCGCGCGCTCCGAGTGTCTCCATCGTCCGGATCAGTCCGGCATCGCGCTGAGATGCTCGTGGACGATCTTCCATCCGCTGTCCGAGCGCCGGAGGACCGTCGTTCCGCGCCCGGCGCCGGCGCGCGGCTGGCCATCGATTTCGGCTGTCCAGTGAAACCGGTACGTGCACCCGGCGGCTGCCTCGTCCATGGCGAGCCATTGGAGGTCTTCAAGCCAGTAGGTCTCGTTGACGAGACTGGCCCAGGTGCGTTCGAAGGCGGACCGGATGGCCTTATGCCCGACGTGCGAGCCATCGGTGAACCAGAAAACCGCATTCTCGTCGATCAGCGGGGCGACCTCGGCGAACCGGCGCCGATTGATGCGCTCGCCATACAGCGCCATGACGTCCGAAGGACTGTCCGGCATGCTCAGTACTTGCGGATCAGACCCACCAGCCGGCCCTGCACGCGGACCTGGTCAGGACCGAAGATGCGGGTCTCGTAGGTCGGGTTGGCGGCCTCCAGCGCGATCGAATTGCCCTTGCGCCTGAGGCGCTTGAGGGTGGCCTCCTCGTCGTCGACGAGGGCGACGACGATGTCGCCGTTGTTGGCGGCCTCCTGCTTCTTGATCAGCACCGTGTCGCCTTCGAAAATCCCCGCGTCGATCATCGAATCGCCGCGCACCTCGAGGGCGAAATGCTCGCCGGTTGCGACCATCTCGGGAGGCACGTGGATGGTGTGGGAGTGATGCTGGATGGCCTCGACGGGCACGCCGGCGGCGATCCGCCCCATCACGGGCACGGCGACCGAGGCCGACTGGTCGTCGCCGGGCATCGAGTTGCGCGCCGGGGCGCGACCCAGATCGCCCTCGATCACGGAGGGCTCGAAGCGGGCGCGGCGGCCGCCGAGCGAGGGGTTCATCGAATCGGGGAGGCGAATGACTTCAAGCGCCCGCGCCCGGTTGGGCAGACGGCGGATGAAGCCGCGCTCCTCGAGGGCCGTGATCAGGCGGTGAATGCCCGACTTGGATTTCAGGTCGAGGGCCTCCTTCATCTCGTCGAAGGACGGCGGAATGCCGCTCTCCTTCATCCGCTCGTGGATGAACATGAGAAGTTCGTGCTGTTTGCGGGTGAGCATCGCGGGCTTCCTTGCCGGGACCGAATCGGAACAAACCTTGAACACTTATAGGTGTTCCAGTTATGTTCCGCAAGTCGGGGACGACTACTTGTTGCCCTTGGCGCTCCGGCGTGCTGTTGACGCACATCAAGGCAGGGCACAGGCGACAGGCGAAGGCTAGCCGAAACGCGCGGCGCGGGGCCGCGTCATCGGAGGATGGGAATGATCAAGGATATCGTCGTTCATCTCGACGGCAGCGAGCTCGACGAGGTGCGGATCGCCCATGCCGAGCAACTGGCGAGCCGGCACGGGGCGTTCATGACCGGGGTTTATGTCAACCGGGTGCCGGACATCGCTTTCTCCGCCGAACCGAGTTCGACGGCGGCGCAGGTGATCGCCGACCAGCAACAGGCGGCGGCAAAGGCCGGCGTGGAGGGCATGGAACGCCTCAAGCCACGGTTCGAGCGGCTGGGGGTGGGCAACGACATCCGCCGCTATGACGTCTTCGGCTGGCAGGCGGGCGAGGTGCTCACCTCGGAAGCGCGCACCGCGGACGTGTTCGTCGATCTGCGGCCCTACGGGCATCCGGCCGAGGATCCGCAGACCGTCGAGGCGGTGATGTTCGGCTCGGGGCGGTCGACGCTGCTGGTGCCGCCCGACGCGGCGCCGCGGGATTTCGACACCGTGATGGTGTGCTGGCGCGACACGCGGGAGGCGGCGCGCGCGATCACCGAGTCGCTGCCCATCCTGAGGATGGCCGAGGCGGTGCATGTGGTGATGGTCGATGAGGGCCTGAGCCCGGACGGCGAACAACGCGAGCCCGGCGCCGATCTGGCGCGGCATCTCGACCGGCACGGCGTGCATGTCGAACTCGTGCACGCCAGGGCGGACAAGGGCGCCAGCGCGACGCTGCTGGCCCAGGCGGACATTCTCAAGGCCGATCTCGTCGTGATGGGGGGCTATGGGCATTCGCGGTTCCGCGAATGGGCCCTGGGCGGGGTGACGCTCGAAATCTTGACCCAGGCCACGGCCCCGGTATTGGTTGCGCACTGATTGGGCGCGCTGATTGGGCGCACCCGGGGGGGAGCCTGAAATGACCGACCTGCCTGACGAATTTCGCCATATCCGGCTCGAACTGGCACGCGAGGCCGGCCATCCCGTCGGCGACCGGCGCCACGGCTACGACATCCTGGCGCCGCTAACGGACGACAACCGGATCGATCCGGACCGCTGGCGGGCCAACGCCGAGCGGTGCCGGGTGCGCCGGTTCCGGCCCGACGAAGACGACGCGGTCGGGGTGTTGCGGCATGGGCCCGGCGGACGCTGGTATTTCGACTACAACCACGAGCGCGAGACGGACAACGAGGCGGGATTCCGGTTCGGCGACGAGACGTTTGCGCCCGGCGAGTATATCTCGGTGCGCGAAGACGACGGGGAGATGCACACCTTCGTGGTGATGTCGGTCGAGCGTCTCTGAACGGGGCCCCGTCGCCGGTCAGAACGCCGGTAAGCCAATCACCTCCACTAGATCGCCTTCGATGCGACCCGGATCGTCTTCGGGCTGGACGATCAGGGCGTTGGCGCGGGCCAGCGAGCTTAGGTGCGCGCTGTCGGTCTGAGAGAACGGGTGGGCGCGCCATGTGCCGTCCGGATCCGGCTCCAGGCGCCCGCGCAGGAAGTGACGGCGCGGTCCGTTGGCCGGGATCGCGGCAGCGAGCGGCGCCCGCAACCGGCCGCCGGCGGGGTCGGGCAGGCCGAGCATCGCCTTGACGGCCGGCAGCACCATGACCACGGCCGTTACCAGGGCCGAGACGGGATTGCCGGGCAGGCCGAAGACCAGCGTGTCGCCCCTGATGCCGAACATCAGGGGCTTTCCGGGCCGCATGGCGACGCGACGGAAATGCAGCGCGACGCCGGCCCCGTCGAGGATGGCGGGCACCAGGTCGCGGTCGCCGACGCTGGCGCCGCCGATGGTGATGAGGATATCGGCGCTGCCGAGAGCCGCCGAGACGGCCGCACCCAGCGCCGCCTCGTCGTCGCCGACGATGCCCCGATCGGTGACCGCGGCGAAAGGGGCGAGCAGGGAATTCAGCGCCAGGGCGTTCGAGGCGACGATCTGCGAAGGGCCGGGGGTGCGGCCGGGCGCGACGAGTTCGTCGCCGGTCGAGATGAGAGTTACGGTCGGCCGGCGGGCGACCTGGAGGCTGGCGGCGGACGCGGCGGCGAGGGCGAGGGCCTGGGGCGTCAGCGCGGCACCCGCGGGCAGCAGCTCGTCGCCGGCCGAAAAATCGTTGCCGCGCGGCCGGATGTTCTGCCCGACGGCGGCATCGGCCGTGATCGTGACCGCATCGCCGGCCGGCTCGGTCATCTCCTGCATTACCACCGCGTCGGCGCCGTGGGGCACCGGCGCGCCGGTGAAAATCCGCACGCACCGGGCCGGTCCGATTTCGCCCGCGAAGGGGGCACCCGCCTGCGCCAGCCCCGCCAGTTCAAGCCTGGCGCCAGCCGTTGCCTCCGCGGCGCGTAACGCAAAGCCGTCCATGGCCGAGGCGTCGAAGGGCGGGTTATCGAGGGCGGCGACCAGCGGGGCGGCGAGGACGCGGCCGGCGGCGTCGGCGATGGCGACGGTCTCGGGCCCCAGGGGGCGGGCGCGGGCGAGGATTTTGGCGAGCGCGTCGCCGACGGAGATCACCGCTCAGGCTTCCCGCACATAATCGCCGGTGCGGCCGCCGGACTTCTCCTCGAGGCGCACATCGGTGACGACCATCGCCCGGTCGAGGGCCTTGGCCATGTCGTAGAGCGCCAGCGCGGCGACCGAGGCGGCGGTGAGCGCCTCCATCTCGACGCCGGTCGGGCCGACGGTTTCGACGATGGCGCGAATCGAAAAGCCGCCCGGGCGCGCCTCGATATCGACCTCGGCCTTGGTCAAGGCCACCGGGTGGCACAGCGGAATGAGATCGGCGGTGCGCTTGGCGGCCATGATCCCGGCGATGCGGGCGGTGGCCAGCGCATCCCCCTTCTTGAGCCCGCCTGCCCTGATGGCGGCGGCGGCGCGGTCGTTCATCGCGACGCGGGCGGTGGCGACGGCCCGGCGGTGGGTGACGGGCTTGGCGCCGACATCGACCATGTGCGCCTCGCCGCCGGGCTTGAGATGCGTCAGGTCGTCATCGGGCATCGGCGGTGGCCTCGGCGCCTTCGAGGAGCGCCCGGGTGGCGGCGAAGACGTCCGGCTGCCGCATCAGGGACTCCCCGACGAGGAAACTCGTCACTCCCGAGCGCTGGCTGACGGCGAGCAGGTCCTGGTGGGTGAAAATACCGCTTTCGGAGACCAGATGCGCGCCCTCGGGCGCCTTCGCGGCGAGCCGCACGGTGGTGTCGAGGGTCGTCTCGAAGGTCCTGAGATCCCGGTTGTTGATGCCGATGAGGTCGGCGCCCAAGGCGGCGGCGCGCGCGAGCTCGGCCTCGTCATGGACCTCGACGGCCACGTCCATCGCCCACTGGGCGGCGGCGTCGGCGAGCGCTTTCGCCTCGTCGTCGGTGACGGCGGCCAGGATCACCAGAACGCAATCGGCGCCCTGGGCCCGCGACTGCACGACCTGATAGGGCTCGAAGAGAAAATCCTTGCGCAACACGGGCAGAGCGGTCGCGGCGCGGGCCGCCGCGAGGTTTTCCGGCGACCCCTGAAACGACGGGCCGTCGGTGAGGACCGACAGGCAGATGGCGCCGCCGCGCGCATAGGCGCCGGCGAGCCGGGCCGGGTCGAAATCGGCGCGGATGAGGCCCCGGGACGGGCTCGCCTTCTTGATTTCAGCGATCAGCGCGAACGGGCCGGGGTGGGCGCGCAAGGCGGCGAAAAAGCCGCGCGGGGGCTCGGCGTCGCGGGCCATGGCTTCAAGTTCGGGCAGCGGCGTCGCCGCCTGGGAGGCGGCGATTTCCTGGCGCTTGTAGGCGGCAATGCGGGCGAGAATGTCGCTCACGAGGGCGCCTGGGAGGCGGCGACCAGCTTTTCGAGGGTCGCCTCGGCCTTGCCGGTGTCGATGGCGTCGGCGGCCATGGCGACGCCCTGCTTGAGGTCTTTCGCCTTGTCGGCGACGACGAGGGCGGCGGCGGCGTTGAGCAGGACGACATCACGATAGGGGCCTTTCTCGCCGCCGAGCAAGGCCTTGAGCGCGGCGGCGTTGGCGGCCGGGTCGCCGCCCCTGAGGTCGTCGAGGGTGGCGCGCGGCAGGCCGGCGTCCTCCGGTGTCACCTCGAAGCTCGTCAGGTTGCCGTCCCTGATCTGGGCGACGAAGGTCGGCCCGGTGGTGGTGATCTCGTCGATCCCGTCGCTGCCATGGACCACCCAGGCCGAACTCGCCCGGTTGGCCAGCAAGGCGGCGGCGATCGGCTCCACCCACTCCTTGTCGAAGACGCCCAACAGATACCGCTGCACGCCGGCCGGGTTCGATTGCGGCCCGAGCAGGTTGAACATCGTGCGGGTGCCCATTTCCATGCGGGTGGGGCCGACATGCTTCATCGCCGGATGGTGGTTGGGCGCAAACATGAATCCGATGCCGGCTTCGCGGATGCAGCGCGAAATGCCTTGCGGGTCGAGATCGAGATTGACGCCGAGTTCGGCGAGCGCCTCGGCGGCGCCGGATTTCGAGGACAGCGCCCGATTGCCGTGCTTGGCGACCGGCACGCCGCAGGCGGCGACCACGAGCGCGGCGGCGGTGGAAATGTTGAGCGTGCCGGCCGCGTCGCCGCCGGTGCCGACGATGTCCATGGCGTCGTCGGGGGCGTCGACCGGGACCATCTTCTGGCGCATGATCGAGACGGCGGCGGCGATTTCGCCCACGGTCTCGCCCTTGACCCTCAAACCCATCAGGAAGGCGCCGATCTGCGAGGGCGTCGCCTCGCCGGACATGATGGTGTCCATCACCTCGCGCATTTCCTCGCCGGTCAGATCGTGGCGGTTGGCGAGCCTGTCGATGGCGCCCTTGATGTCCATTGCCGGCTCCCTCAGGCGGCCCGGCGGCGGTGGAAATCGCCGGAAAGATCGAGAAAATTCCTCAGCAGCGCGTGGCCGTGCTCGGTGGCGATGGATTCGGGGTGGAACTGCACCCCGTGCAGCGGCTCGCTGCGGTGCTGGACCCCCATGATGGTGCCGTCGTCGGTCTCGGCGGTGATTTCAAGTTCGGCGGGGAGGGTGTCGCGGTCGACGATCAGCGAATGATAGCGGGTAGCGGTGAAGGTCTTTGGCAGCCCCTTGAACACGCCCTCACCGGTGTGGCGGATGGCGGAGGTCTTGCCGTGCATCAGGACCGGCGCGCCGACGACCTTGCCGCCCAGCGCCTGGCCGATTGCCTGATGGCCCAGGCAGACGCCGAGGATCGGGTACTGGCCGTGGAAGCGCGCCACCAGATCGAGGCAGATGCCGGCCTCGTTGGGGGTGCAGGGGCCGGGCGACAGGACGATGGCGTCGGGGTCGAGCGCCGCGATCTCGTCGAGGGTGATCCTGTCGTTGCGATAGACCACCGGCTCGGCGCCCAGCTCGCCAAGAAAGTGCACCAGGTTGTAGGTGAAGGAGTCGTAGTTATCGATGAACAGCAAACGCATGGCTCGTCCCGCCCGTCATTGGCCGATTCCGGCTTCGCCGGCGTACCGTAGCGCCTCCTCGGCGGCGCTGAAAAGGGCTTGTGCCTTGGCCTGGCACTCGGCCTGCTCGCGCTCCGGCACGCTGTCGGCGACGATGCCGGCGCCGGCCTGCACGTAGAGCTTGTCGTCCTTGAGGATGGCGGTGCGCAAGACGATGCAGGTGTCCATCCAGTCGCCGGCGCCGAAATAGCCCACGCACCCCGCATAGACCCCGCGGCGGTCGCGTTCGAGCTCGTCGATGATCTGCATGGCCCGCACCTTGGGCGCCCCCGATACGGTGCCGGCGGGAAAGCCGGCCGCCAGGGCGTCGATCAGGTCGTAGTCGTCGGCGAGTTCCCCGACGACGTTGGAGACGATGTGCATGACGTGGGAATAGTATTCGAGGAAGAATTTGTCGGTGACCTCGACGGTGCCGATCCTGGCGACCCGGCCGGCGTCGTTGCGCCCCAGATCGAGCAGCATCAGGTGCTCGGCGCGTTCCTTGGGGTCGGCCAGAAGCTCCTCGGCCATCCGGCGGTCGGCTTCCGGCGTCGCGCCGCGCGGGCGGGTGCCGGCGATCGGGCGGATGGTGACCTGACCGTCGTTGACGCGCACCAGGATTTCGGGGCTCGAGCCGGCGATGGAGAAGCCGTCGAAATCCAGAAAATACATGTAGGGGGAGGGGTTGGTGCGTCTGAGCGCCCGATAGAAGGCGATCGGCGGCAGGGTGAAATCGGCCTCGAAGCGCTGCGAGAGCACCACCTGGAAGATGTCGCCGGCGCGGATATAGTCCTTGGCGCGCTTGACCATCGCCATGTAGTCGGCCGGCGAGGTGTTGGAGCGCACCGCGATACCGCCGGCTTCCGGCAGGGGGCTGACCGGCTCGCCCGGCCGGCTGAGGCGCGCCACCGCGTCGTCGATGCGGGCCTCGGCGGCCTCCCGCGCCTGGCGCGCCGTCACTTCGGCGGCCGGGCGCACGGGGGTGGCGAGATAAAGCTCGTCCTTGAGGGTATCGAAGACCGCCACCAGCGAGGGGCGCATCAGAAGCGCGTCGGGCAGGCCGAGCGGGTCGGGATTGGCGTCGGGCAGCGCCTCCATCTGCCGGACCATGTCGTAGCCGAGATAGCCGAAGACGCCCGCCGACATCGGCGGCAGGCCGGCCGGCAGGTCGAGCCGGGATTCGGCGAGCACGCGCCTGAGGGCGTCGAGCGGCGCTTCGTCCATCGGCTCGAAGGCCTCCGGGTCGGTGCCCGGGCGGCGGTTGACCTCGGCGACGGCGCCAGCGACCCGGAACATCAGGTCCGGCTCGATGCCGATCATCGAGTAGCGGCCGCGGGTGGCACCGCCATGCACGGATTCGAGCAGGAAGGCGTTGCGGCGGCCCCGGGCGAGCTTCATGAGCGTGCCGACCGGGGTCTCGAGGTCGGCGACGACGCGGCGCCAGAGCAATTGCGCGGTGCGATCCTCGTAGGCGCGGGCGAAGGCGGGATCGGCCTGTCTGAGCATCGCCCTATTGCGTCCCGAGCAGGGCGGTCATGACATCCTGAAGCGCCTGCTGATTGACCCCCATCCCGGCGTCGGCCTCGACGGCGGCGACAAACCGGGCGTAGGCGGACTGGGCGAGCACGTCGGCCAGTGTCGAGGCGACGTCGTCGGCGGCGCCGGTGGTGTCGGCGGGCTGGATATCGGCGACCTGGAAGACGATATACTCGCCCTCGGCGTTGCGGGCCGAGCCGGCGTGGTCGAGGCCGCCCTCGAAGGCCGCCTGGGCGACGGTCTGGCCGATGAAGGTGCCGTCCCCGCCGCGGCCGATGGGCGAGGAAACCTGCGGGAAGGCGCCGACCTCGGCGGCGACGGCACCGATTGCCTCGCCCTGATCCACGCGGTCGGCCAGATCCGAGGCGCGTGCGGCGAGAAGTTCGTCGGTGCGCTCGGCCGTCCAGTCCTCAAGCACCGCGTCACGGGCCTCCGCGAGGGTCTGGTCGCGGGCCGCCTGGACGCTGATCAGGTCGAACCAGACGGTGGCGTCGGCGCTCAGCGGGATGGCGGCGGCGAGACGACCCTCGGTCGCCTGGAACGCCGCCTGGGCAACGCGCGCCCGGGCGTCCTCGGGGAGACCGGGCACCGCCTCGAGGCCGCCGCCGTCGCCGGTGACCATGGCCTGGGTCGCGGTCAGCCCGAACTGGCCGGCGATATCGTCGATCGAGACCATGGCGGCGCGCGATTCCTCAATCTGGTCGATGACGTCCGGCATGGCGTCGCGGGCCTTCTCCAGCGCCAGCTTGTCGCGCACCTGGTCCTTCACCGCGTCGAAGGGCAGTTGGCCGCCGGGGTCGGCGGCCGAGACATACACCGCCCGCTTGCCGCCTGTGCCGTTTGTGCCGTCGATGACGGCGAAGTCGCCGGCCTGCAGGTCGAACGCCGCCTCGGCGAGCGCGTCGTCGGTCATCTCGGCGCGGGTGAGGGTGCCCAGCGACCGCACCGCGTCGGCGAGCCCGGTCTGGTTCAGAAGGGTCTGGAAGGCCATGCCGCCGGAGGCGCCAACGTTGAATTGCGCCTCGACGCCGGCCGACGGCAGGTCGACGGTGCTGACGGTGCGGGTGGCCGGGGCGACATAGCTGGCGGCGGTGCGCTCATAGTCGGCCAACAGGTCCGTGTCGGTGATCCGGAGGCTCGCCGCGTAGGTCTGCGGCGTCAGGGCCAGAACCCGGATGGTTCGCGTTTCCTCGGTGCGATAGCGAGACGGGTTGGCCTCCAGATAGTTCTGCAGCTCGGCATCGCCGGGATCGGGGATCGGCCCGACGCTGGTGAAACTGAGGGTGAAATAGTCAAGGGTGCGCGTGTCGGCCTGATAGCGGCGCACGATGTCCTGCATGGTGGTGGGGGCGGGCAGGCCGCGGAACAGCGCCTCGACGAGCTGACGGCGCTGCGCGACCTTCGCCTGCGCGTCGAGATACTCGGCTTCCGTCCAGCCGTTCTGGCGCAGGACGTCGGTGAACCGCTGACGGTCGAAACCGCCCATGACGCTCGAGAATCCGGGGTCCCGGGCGACCAGATCGGCGATCCTGGCGTCGGACGCCCCCATGCCGAAATCCGCCGCCAGCCCCTCTATCGCCGCCGAGGCGGCGAGCTGCTGCAGGACCTGGCCGGGAATGCCCTGGGCGAGCGCCTGCTCGAGGGTGGGCAGCGAACCGGTGCGATCGGCGTAGGCGTTGAGCTGGGCGCGCAGGTCGCGTTCGAACTGGCGCGTGGATATCTCCTGGCCGCCGACGTTGGCGACGGTGGTCGAGCCTAGATTTACGAACACGTTTGAGATACCCCAAAAGGCCAGACCGACCATCAGCGCGACGATCAAAATCCTCGCAGGCCAGGTCGAGGCAAACGCGCGCATCCGGTCGAGCATCGGGGACTCCGTCTGGGATTTTTGGGCGGGGGCCCGGGGTTGAGGCGGCGCATAATAGACAGGGTGCCAACGCAACCGCAAGGCGCGTTTCGGGCTCGGAAAACCGGGCGATTCGGGCACCACATGCGGGGCTAATATGCCGGCCAGACCACGCTCGCTGATTGTTGGAAACTGGAAGATGAACGGGCTGTGGTCGGCCCTGGGCGAAATCGACGCGCTCATCCTGGCGCTCGCCGATTCCGGGCCGCCGCGCGCCCAGGTCGTGGTGTGCCCGCCGGTGACGCTGCTCACCGAGGTGTGCACCCGGATCGCCGGCTCGCCGATCGCCGGCGGCGCCCAGGACTGCCATGCCGAACCCGCCGGCGCCCATACCGGGGATATCAGCGCCGAAATGATCGCCGACTGCGGCGCCCGGTTCGTCATTGTCGGGCATTCCGAGCGCCGCGCCGCGCATGGCGAAACCGACGAGATGGTCCGCAACAAGGCGCTGGCGGCGATGCGGGCGGAGCTCATTCCCATTGTGTGCGTGGGCGAGACGGAGGCCGAACGCGACCGGGGGGAGGCCAAGTCGCGGGTCGACGCGCAGCTCAGGGCCTCGTTGCCCGACGTCGCCGACGCGCTGGCGCTGGTTGTCGCCTACGAGCCGATCTGGGCGATCGGCGCCGGGCGCGCGGCGTCGCCGGCGGACATCGATTCGATGCACTGGGTGGTGCGCGAAGCGCTCAAGGACCGCTACGGGCCGACCGGGGACGCGCTCAGGATCCTCTATGGCGGCTCGGTGAAGCCGGACAACGCCGCCGAGATCTTCGAGGTGTTCAACGTCAACGGGGCGCTGGTGGGCGGCGCCAGCCTGAAGGCGGCCGAATTCCTGAACATCGTCCGGGCCGCCTGAGCAGCGACACTAGGGCCAATCGACATTTAGGATTTGGAGCGTGGTTTGAGCGAAAATCGTACAGTTTCAGGAGCAATACCGCAGACGGAGCCCAACTCCTTCAAGGTCTTGCGACGCCAAAATGGGCGATTGTCGCCAAATCCCCGGCGC
>CAZNOZ010000017.1:0-6163 GCA_964574935.1 uncultured Devosiaceae bacterium
ACAATCCATTCCATGTCGCGGTTGATCTCGCGTGCCCCGTTCTCGACGGCGGGGTGACCCGCAGCGACTTGTGGTTGCGCAGAAGTTGTACCAAGCGAAATAGTGCGACAGCAGTCCTCTCGGTGCACCCAGGGCCGAATCGAACTAGAATTGTCGCTTTCAATAAGCTGAAAGGACCGAACCATGACCTCCGTCACCTGGATGAAGGCGGCGAACGGTCGGAGTTGGTGCCCGTTGGCGACGACCGACTTGTCGGGACTGAACACTTTTGGAGTTTATGTGATCTGGCACGGCGGCACCGCGCCGCGCACCGTCTATGTGGGCCAGGGAAAAATCGCCGAGCGCATCGAGGCGCACCGCGCCGACGAGCGCATCAACGGCTACGAGACCGACGGCCCCCTGTTCTTCACGTGGGCAGAATTACGGGCGGCCGACGCCGACGGCGCGGAGCGGTATCTGGCCGAGCTGTTGTCGCCACTAGTCTCAGATGGCCGCCCCGAGGTGGCGCTGCTGGCGGTGAATTCGCCGTTTGCGGCATAGGGGCAGCGGCGTCCATTCCGGCGAGGATCGCCTCGAGCGCCTCGGTGAGTTTGACGAGTTCGTGAAAGACCCAGGGCGGCTCCTCGCCGCTCTGCAAGCGGGTTTTGGCCCACGCCAGGGTTGATTCCAGCTCGCCGCGCTCCATCGGTCCATTGCGGACCGGTTTGGTTAAGATCGCGTTGACGGGCCCGCTCAGGGCTGGACGTAGGCGGTCTTGACGGTGGTGAAGAACTCCGCGGCATATGTGCCCTGCTCGCGCGGCCCGTAGCTGGAGCCCTTCGAGCCCCCGAAGGCGACGTGGAAATCGACCCCGGCGGTCGGCAAATTGACCATGACCATACCGGCTTCGGCGTTGCGCTTGAAGTCGGACGCGAGCTTCAGCGAGCTCGTGCAGATGCCCGCCGACAGTCCATACGGGGTCGCGTTGGCGGTCGCCAGCGCCTCGTCATAGTCCTTGACCCTGATCACCGAGGCGACGGGGCCGAAGATCTCTTCCTGGGAAATCCGCATCTCGTTCGTGGCCTCGGTGAACAGCGCCGGCGAAAGATAGTGGCCGGGCGTGGCGCGCTCGAGCCGCTCGCCGCCGATCGCCAGCGTCGCGCCTTCTTGTCTGCCGATCCCGATATAGTCCTCGTCCTGCTTGAGCTGGCTGGGATCGACAACCGGGCCGATCTGGGTGCCCTCCTTGAGCGCGTCGTCCGTGGTCAGTGCCGCCATCTTCCCGGTCATCGCGGCCACGAACCGGTCGTGAATGGCTTCGGTGACGATCAGCCGCGAGGAGGCGGTGCAGCGCTGGCCGGTGGAGAAGAAGGCGCCGTTGATCGCCGCGTCCACCGCCACGTCGAGATCGGCGTCGTCGACCACCACCAGCGGGTTCTTGCCCCCCATTTCGAGCTGGAACTTGCGGAAATGCTTGATCGAGGCCTCCGCGATGCGCTGCCCGGTCGCCTGCGAGCCAGTAAAAGTGATCGCGTCGACGTCGGCGCTGTCGATCATCGCCTGGCCGACAACCGAGCCGCGGCCCATCACCAGATTGACCACCCCCGCCGGCGCCCCGGCGCGATTGAGAATGTCGACGATCGCCCAGGTGCACCCCGGCACCAGGTCCGCGGGCTTGATGACGACGGTGTTGCCGTAGCAGATCGCCGGCGCCATCTTCCAGGCGGGGATGGCGATCGGGAAATTCCACGGGGTGATGATGCCAACGACGCCCACCGGCTCGCGGCTCATCTCGACCCCGATCCCGGGCCGCACCGAGGGGACCGTTTCCCCGGTCAGCCGCAGCGCCTCGCCGGCGAAAAAGTCGAATATCTGGGCGGCGCGCACCGTCTCGCCGATCCCCTCGGGCAGCGTCTTGCCCTCTTCCTGGCTGAGCAGGCGCCCGATCTCTTCCTTGCGCGCGAAAATCTCGTCGGCGGCGGCCCTGAGCACCTGGTGGCGCTGGTAGATCCCCGAGCGCGCCCAGCCGGGCGCCGCGTCCCTGGCGGCGGCGATCGCCGCCCCGGCGTCCTCGGCGCTGGCGCGGGCATACAGCCCCACAACCTCGTCGGTATTGGAAGGATTTCGGTTCTCGGCCGGCTCGCCCTCGACCCATTCGCCGCCGATCAGGTTCTTGTGCAATTCCATCAATCGCTCTCCGTCAGATCAGTTCCGCCGCCGCCAAATCTTCCATCAGCGCCCGCGTGCCATAGGTCCATGGCGCGCACCGGGTCGCGTCCTGAACCCGGTTTTCCAGCACCCCGATTTCGGCGCTGGCGATGGCCACCAGGTCGCCGGAATGATGGGTGAACCCCTCCCCTGCGACGTCGCGGTCTTCCACCGGCGCAAACATGGTGCCCAGATAAAGCGCCAGCCCGTCCGGGTACCGGTGGTGCGCGCCGATCGCCGCCTCGACCAGCGCTTCGGGAGGCCGCGAAATCTCCGCCATGGCGCTGCTTCCGGTCATCTCGAACCCGTCCGCGCCGCGCACCGTCAGCTCCACCTCGGCCCGCTTCACCGCGTCGATCGTGAACCTCTCGTCGAACAGGCGCACGAACGGCCCGATGGCGGCCGAGGCGTTGTTGTCCTTGGCCTTGCCGAGCAGCAACGCCGAACGCCCCTCGAAATCCCTGAGATTGACGTCGTTGCCCAGGCTCGCCCCGACGATGCGCCCGTCGCCGGCGACCACCAGCACCACCTCGGGCTCCGGGTTGGACCATTTCGAGGCCGGATGCACGCCGATTTCAGCGCCATAGCCGACCGCCGCCATGGGTGGGCACTTGGTGAAGACCTCCGGGTCCGGCCCGATCCCGACCTCGAGATACTGCGACCATAGTCCCTTCTCGATCAGCGCCTGCTTGACCGCTTCGGCGGCATCGGAGCCCGGCTCCAGCTGAGACAGATCGTCGCCGATCAGCGCCACCAGTTCTTCCCTCAGCGCCCTGGCGCGGCCCGGCTCTCCGCGCGCCTGCTCCTCGATGACGCGCTCGAGCAGCGAGACCACGAAGGTGACCCCGCACGCCTTGACCGCTTGCAGATCGACCGGCGCCAGCAGGCACGGCAGGGCCGGATTGCGGGTCGCGGCGCGGCTGTTTTCGGCGAGCTCGTCGAGCGTGCCGATCGGGTTGTCCCGCGCCGCCTCCACGAAGGCGACCGGGTCCGCCATCTCGCACACGTCGCGCACCGTGGGCGCCTCGGTCGAGGTGATGTCGAACACCTCCCCGTCATGCGTGGTGATCACCAGCGGATGCGCGAAATTCGGGTGCCGCGCCCGACCCACATAGACGCCGCCCGGCGGCACGATTCGGTCAGCCATGCGCGATCCCCTTGGCTTCGAGCGCTTTGTCCAGCGCATAGATGCGAATGGCGTTGTTGCCGGCAATCGCCTCGCGCTCGGTCGGACTGAGGGCGGAAAGGACGTTGGCGGTGATCGAGGTCCATGTCGCCAGATCGGCGTTGACGTTGACCACCGGCCAGTCCGAGCCCCACACGATCCGGTCGACGCCGAAAATCTCGATCATCTCTTCGAGATAGGGCCGCACGTCGGCCTCGCCGGCCCGGCCCGGGGCGCAGTCGGTGAGAATGCCGGACATCTTGACCGCCGCGTTGGGAAACTTGGCGACCGCCTTCATGCCCTCGCGCCACTCCTGGCGGGCGCCGGCGGCCACATCCGGGTTGCCGCAATGGTCGAGGACGAATTGAGTATCGGGGCACGCTGCCACCAGCTCAGCGCCCACCGGCAGCTGCCGGGCGAACATGCAGATGTCGAACACCTTGGCCGCCCGGCCGACCCGGCGCACGTTCTCGCGGAAGCTCTCGGCCTGCGACAGGTCCCCCGGCACGCCTTGGTGCAGGATGCGCCGATAGCCGACCACGCCCAGTTCGTCGCCGCGCTCCAGCCAGGCCTCGAAGCCCGCGTCGCGCTCCGGACGGCACGCCGCGATCTGGGCGATCACGGGCACGCGGCGGTCGGCGATCAGCTCGGCAATTTTCTCGCTCTCGGCCTCATACTGCCCCTCGTCGACATCGACCTCCATGAATACGGACGCGGCGATTTCGTCGCGCCCGTCCTGACCGTCGAAATCCACCCAGGTGAAGTGCTTGCCCTCGTAGGTGGCGACGCCCTCCATCCAGCCGGTGCGGGCGCGCTCCGGATAGACCAGGTGCAAATGGCAGTCGATGAGATCGAGGCCCATGGGTCCGAATGCCTTCAGGCGTTCACGCAGGTCTGCTGCTGTTCGCCGAGCCGCTCGATGGAAAGCCGGATGACGTCACCGGCCTTCAGATAGACCGGCGGGTCCATCCCCATCCCGACCCCGGGTGGCGTGCCGGTGGTGATGATATCGCCGGGCATGAGGCTCATGAACCCGCTCAGATAGGAGATCAGGAACGGCACCTTGTAGACCATGGTCGACGTCGAGCCGTCCTGGCGGCGCGCCCCGTTGACCTCGAGCCACATTTTGAGGTTGCCCGGATCCCCCAGCTCGTCGGGCGTCACCAGCCACGGCCCGATCGGCCCGAAGGTGTCGTGGCTCTTGCCCTTGACCCATTGCCCATGGCGTTCGATCTGAAAGCCGCGCTCGGAGACGTCGTTGATCAGGCAGTAGCCGGCCACGTGTGCGAGCGCCTCGTCCTCGGCGACGTATTTCGCCCGCCGTCCGATCACCACGCCGAGCTCGACCTCCCAGTCGGTTTTTTCGCTGCCGCGGGGGATTTCGACGTCGTCGTTCGGCCCGGTGATGCACGAGACGGCCTTCGAGAAGACAACCGGTTCGGGTGGCACGGAAGCGCCGGTTTCCGCCGCATGGTCGGAATAGTTGAGCCCGATGGCGATGAACTTGCCGACCCCGCTGACGCACGGCCCGATGCGCTGTGGTCCGGCCATCGGCAGGGCGGCCGGGTCGATTTCGGCGAGCTCGGCGAGCCGCGCCGGGTCGAGTGCCGGCCCCGCGAGGTCCTCGATATGCGCGCTCAGATCGCGAATCTGTCCATCCGCATCTAGCAATCCCGGTTTTTCGGCGCCTGGCGCGCCAAAACGCAACAACTTCAACTTGCTCCCCTCCCCATTGCGGGACTGGCTTTACAGGTTGCTCCAGCCACCGTCGATAACGTGCACCTGACCGGTCGTGAACGCCGCCTCGTCGCTGGCGAGATAAAGCGCCAGCGCCGCGATCTCATCGGCCCTGCCCAAACGCCCCAGCGGCTGCCGAGCCACGAAGGCGGCCATCGCCTTGTCGGGTTCGCCCTGCGCCCGAACCCGCTCGCGCAGCGACGGCGTGTCGACGGTGCCGGGGCAGATGGCGTTGCAGCGCACGCCCTGACCCACGAAATCGGCCGCCACCGCCTTGGTCAGTCCGATCACGGCGGCCTTGGCGGCCCCGTAGGCGAACCGGTTGGGCACCCCGATCACCGATGAGGCGACCGAGGCGGTGTTGATTATCGATCCGCCGCCCTGATCGACCATCCCCGGCAGATAGGCCCGCACGGTGCGGTACGCGCTGTCGACATTGAGCGCGAACGACCGCGACCAGTCCTCCTCCGAGCATTCCAGGATCGTGCCGTGATGCACCCAGCCCACGCCGTTGAACAGGATATCGATCGCCCCGGTGCGGGCGGCGAGTTCGTCGATATGATCGAGGCGCGTGGCGTCGAACCCGACCGCCTCGGCCCCCTCCAGATCGGCCAACGCGGCTTCATTGATGTCACAGGCGATCACGTCGGCGCCGGCAGCCACGAAGGCTTCGGCGACCGCCCGGCCGATCCCTTGCGCGGCGGCGGTGACCACCGCTTTCTTTCCCGAGAGACCGAACATGGGTTCCCTCGCCGCCCTGTTCGCTGCTATCAAAACGCCGGCATCTTCACGCACACATTCCCGCCCGATGCAAGCGGCGGGCCTTCCCGGGGAGCGAATCTTGACCGCAACCGCGACCGGCGCGCTCGAAAAACGCAGCATCGGCACGACCGAGCTTGAAGTCACGACCCTTGGCCTGGGCTGCGCCAGCCTTGCGGGCAATATGAGCCCGGTCCCCGAGGCCGACGCGCGCGGGGTCATCCCCCATGCCCTCGATCACGGGGTCACCCTGGTCGACACCGCCCCCTTCTACGGCTTCGGAAAGTCCGAGCGTTTCGTAGGGGACGCGGTGCG
>CAZNOZ010000017.1:6263-55128 GCA_964574935.1 uncultured Devosiaceae bacterium
GCCGCACATTTCAGGGCGCTCGCGGAAGGCGGCTATCGGGCGTTGGACGAATTGCGGTCAACCGGCACCATCTCGGCCATCGGCCTGGGCGTCAACGAGTGGGAAGTCCTCATGGACGCCTTCGAGATCGGCGACTGGGACGTGTTCCTGCTGGCGGGCCGCTACACCCTGCTCGAACAGACCTCGCTCAGCCCGTTCCTGGAGACCTGCGTGCGCAAACAGGCCTCGGTGATCTGCGGGGGCCCGTTCAACTCCGGCATTCTGGTCGGCGGCTCGACCTGGAACTACATCAGCCCCCCCGCTGAAATCATGGAGAAGGCGAAAGCGATCGAAGCGGTCTGCACCGAGTTCGGCGTCGCCCTGCCGGCCGCCGCCCTGCAGTTCCCGTTGCGCCACCCGGCCATCGCCACGGTGCTGCCCGGCCCGCGCTCACCGGCCGAGTTCGATCAGATCTGGCAGTGGTGGAACACCGATATCCCGGGCGACCTCTGGGCGGCGCTGAAGGACAAGTCCCTCATCGACCCGCAGGCGCCGATCTAGGGGCCGCCGGTCTGCCGCGCCGCGATTTCGGCGCGGATCTCCGCGTGGCGCCGCTTGTCGATCGGGTAGCTCAGCGCCAGTGGGATGCTCAGCACCAGGATCGCGGCGGGAATGAAGCTGACGAAGAGCCTGAGGGTTAGAAGCACGCTGTCCGGTTGCACCGCCGCCGCGATCGCGCCGGCCTCGACACCCGGCGACCGATAGCCCGCCATCTGCAGCGCGAACCCCGAAAGCCCGAGCCCCGCGGACAGGCCGAGTTTCTGCAGGAACACGAACAGGCCGTAAAACAGCCCTTCCTGACGCTCGCCGGTCATCAGCTCGTTGTGCTCGATGGTGTCGGGCAGCATGCTCCAGGGCACCAGATAGACGACCGAGGTGCCCGCGCCGGCGAAGAAGGTGATCCCGTAAAGCAGCGTCGTCTGCCCCGGCTGCACGAAAAACAGACCGATCAGCACCACCGTCCACACGCTGGCGCCGGCCACATAGGTGAGCTTCTTGCCGAACCGCTCGCTGACCCGCGTCCACACCCAAAGGAACGCCGCCGCGGTGACCTGCAGGACCACCACGTAGGAAGTGAACAGGTTCTCGGCACCGAGCCAGTAGCGTGCGTACAACAACAGGTTGGTCTGGATGAACAACAGCGCCACCCAGCTCATCAGGTAGATGCCGGTCGCCGTCAGATACGGGCGGTTGGACACCACGATGCGTGCCCGCCGCCTCAGCGGCAGGTGCTTTTCCGGTTGCGCCAGGCGCTCGGCCGGCTCGCGCGTGAACGCAAAACAGGTCCACGTCGAAACGACGATCACCAGCGCCCACACGCCCCCGCTGATGGCGTTCCCGACGAACACATTGCCGGCCGCATGCACGAGGATCGGGTGCAAGACCACCGCCGTCAGCCCCCCGAGAATCGAAAAGACGAACCGGTAGAGATTGAGTTGCGTGCGAGCGTCGTAGTCGGGGGTCAGATCCGGCGTCAGCGCGGTGTAGGGGATGGACACGACGGTGAACGCCGTCCGCAGCGCCATGGCGATGACCAGATAGTAGAAGAACAGCCCGCCGGGCCCGAGCGGCGGCACCAGCCAGTGCAGGAAAAAGGCGATGCCCAGCGGCACCGCCCCGAACAGAAGAAACGGGCGCCGCCGCCCCCACCTTGTTCGCGTGCGATCGGTGATGCGGCCCATGGCCGGATCGGTGACCGCGTCCCACATCTGCGCGATGGCGAAGATCACCCCCACCGCCCCCGGCGCCAGCCCGGCGACGTCGAGCAGGAACGCCTGCATGAAGAACCCGTAGACCGCGGCGATCACGGCCCCGGTGACATCGCCGAATCCGAAGGCGAGCTTGGTGGAGAGCTTGAGTGGTGGGGCCTGACCGGCGGTGCTGGCTTCGCTCATCGCTGGCCGCCCCGCAGGCGCCTACTCGCCCGCTTCGGTGCGCCCGATATCCCGGGTCTCGTCCAGCAGCACCGTCTTCACTTTCGCGGCCAGCTGCTTGAGCGAAAAAGGCTTGGGCAGGAATTCGACGGAGGCGTCTTCCTCGAGCCCCTTGCGAGTCCCTTCCTCGGCATAGCCGGACACGAAGATCACCTTGACGCCCGGATACAGCCGGCGCACCTCGCCGAGCAGCGCCGGTCCGTCCATCTCGGGCATTACGACGTCGGAAATCACCAGGTCGATCTGCCCGTCGATCTCTTCGAGCACCTCGAGCGCCTCGGCGCCGGTCGACGCCTCGTGGACGGTGTAGCCCGCCGAAATCAGGGCCCGGGCCGAAAAGGCGCGGACCGATTCCTCGTCCTCGACGATCAGGATGCGTTCGTGGCCCGTCAGATCGCGCACCCGCGCCGCGGTTTGCCGTTCGGCGACCGCCCCTTCGGCGGCCGCATGACGCGGCAGGAAGATGCGGAAGCGCGCGCCCTCGCCCGGGATCGATTCGGGATAGATGAAGCCGCCCGACTGCTTGACGATGCCGTAGACGGTGGCCAGTCCCAGACCCGTGCCCTTGCCGATGTCCTTGGTCGTGTAGAAGGGCTCGAAGATCTTCTCCATGACCTCCGGGCTCATGCCGGTGCCCGAATCCTCGACCTCGATGAGCACATATTCGGCCGCCGGCATGCCCCGGTAGCCGAACCGTGCCGCCTCGGCCTCGGAGATATTGCGGGTGGCGATCGTGACCCTGCCGCCTTCGGGCATCGCGTCCCGGGCGTTTACGACGAGGTTGATGATGACCTGCTCGAGCTGGTTGCGGTCGGATCGGACCGGCCATATTTCCGGGCCGTGGTCGACATCGAGGGTGATCGTCTCACCGATCAGGCGCTTGAGAAGCACCGTCAGGTCGTCGACCGCCTCGGGAATGTCGAGCACCTCCAGGCGCAGCGTCTGGCGACGCGAAAACGCCAACAGCTGCCGCACCAGGCCCGCCGCGCGGTTGGCGTTCTGCTTGATCTCCATGATGTCCTTGAAGGACGGATCGGCGGGCCGGTGGTTGATCAGCAGCAGGTCGGAGAAGCCGATGATGGCGGTCAGGACGTTGTTGAGGTCGTGCGCAACCCCGCCCGCCAGCTGGCCGACGGCCTGCATCTTCTGGCTCTGGGCGAACTGCTGTTCGAGCAGACGCTGGTCGGTGGTGTCGAGGGTGTAGAGGATTGCCGTCTCCGGTGAATCGCCCGCATTCTCGACGCTCGAAAGATAGAGCCTGACGCTGCGTTCCCCGTCGGCGCTGAGCACCGCATCCACGGGCTCGATGGTCGAGCGGTTGGCGGCGGCCTGCGACAGCGCCTTCCTGAACTCGCCGCGCGCGTCCTCGGCGATCAGATCGGTGATCGGCAATCCCACAGTGGGGCGTTCGCCGCTCTCGATGCTGAACGTCCGGGCAAATGGCGCGTTCGTCCTGATGATCCTGCCCTCGGCGTCGAGCGCCGCGATGGCGAAGGGCGTGTTGTTGAAAAAGCGCGAAAAACGGACTTCCGCCGCGCGCAGCTCTTCGGCGGTGTCGGCACCCTTCGAGCGGTCCAGGACAAGGGTCCGGGTCTCGCCCAGGTCGCCCTCGGCCAGCCGGGCGACCCGATGCAGCAGCCGCACCGGAAAGCTCGTCCCGTCCCGGCGCACCAGGTCGATGTCGATGATCTCGGTGCGGATTTCCCCGTCCGGACGCCCGCCCAGCAGAAGCCCGGCGCCGTCCCCGCGGACGATGTCCGACAGCTTGATGGAACCGGCCGTGAACTCCGCCAGGTCGTAGTCCAGCCAATCGGCGAGCGTCGAATTGAGATACTGCACCCGCCCGCGATTGTCGGCGGAAAAGAACCCGGCCGGGGCGTGGTCGAGGTAGTCGATCGCCCGCTGCAGCTCGAGGAAGATGTTTTCCTGCGCGTCCCGGTCCCGGGAAATGTCCTCGACGGTCCACAGCGTCAGGTTGCGCCGGCCTTCGACCGCCGGCAACGCCACCACGCGCACCCGATACCAGGTCGGGCCTTTGCCGCGCCGTCCCCCATCCCTGAGCGGCCCGCCCAGCCGGATGTCTTCCTGCGCGGTACGGCGCTCCCTGGCGGCCCGAATCAGCCGGTAGATCGCCTCGGACGCCTCGGGACTGGACACGAACAGGCGCGGCACGCCGACCGGCGGCTCCCCCTCGATCTGGGCCCCCATGGCGCCATAGGCCGCGTTGGCATAGATGACCCGCCCCTCGCGATCCGCGACCACCGCCGCATAGGGCAGCGTGTCGACGATCGCGGCGCCCAGCTGGCGGGGTTCGGACCCCCGCGCCAGTCGAAACAGCCCCGCCGCCAGCGCGAACAGGCAGAACACGCCGATGACGGCCAAGAGCCCCAGAAACAACAGGACGAACTCGGCCGAGGCGTGCTCGCCGAGCACCGAGAACCAGATCGCGGCCACCACGAAGAACGCCGCCAATGCCAGCACCCGCCACAGCCCCGCACTGCTTCGGGAGCGATCGACCGCGGGCTCCGGATAGACCTCTTCGTCGAGCGGCGATGCCGCCATGGGCGAAACGTCCTTCACGAGTGTCGGGTGGCGAGCCACAACCGCACGGATACGTCCAACGCCACTAGCAAATCGGCCACCTGAATTGTAGTTCGCACATGCCCGTCATCGCCGCAACCGCCACTTCCGCCGTGTCCGCAACCGCATCACATAGCCGATGATCTGAGCGACGGCCTTGTAGTGCTCGGAAGGGATGTGCTCGTCGATCTCCACGCCGGCGTGCAGGGCCCGCGCCAGGGGCGGATTTTCGACGATCGGCACCTGCGCTTCCTCGGCGACCTTCCGGATTTTCAGGGCGATGGCGTCCACTCCCTTGGCGACGCATTTCGGCGCCGGCATCGACTGCTCGTATTTGAGGGCCACCGCGTAGTGGGAGGGGTTGGTGATCACCACGTCGGCCTCCGGCACCGCGAGCATCATCCGGCGCCGCCCCCTGTCGCGGCGGATCTGCCGGATACGGGACTTGATCGTCGGGTCGCCCTCGGTTTGCCGGAACTCGTCGCGGACCTCGCGCACCGTCATCTTCTGGCGTTCGAACCAGCGATGACGCTGATAGAGCATGTCGGCGAGTGCGATCACGGTGACCACCGCCAGCGTCGCGCCGATCAGCCGGATGCCCATCTCCTGGAAGATAGCCAGGATCATGATGACGTCGCCGGTCACCATGGTGTCCAGCCGGTCGCGCTCGGGCCACATGACGAAGAACATCACCACCGCCACCACCGTCAGCTTGCCCAGCCCTTTGGCGAAATTGACAAGTGCATCGCGCGAGAACAGCCTTTGGAATCCGGAGACCGGCGAGACCTTGCTCAGCTTCGGCTTGATCGGCTCGATCGAGAACACCGGCCGGTGCTGGACGAGATTGGCGGCGATCGCGAACACGGACAGCATGGCAAGCGGGGCCAGCGTCGCCAAAAACGCTCCCTGGGCGAGATTGCGCCAGAAGTGCCCGAAACCGGCGCCGGAGGTGTCCAGCTGATCGGCGCTGGCCAGCACCCCGCTGAGCTCGACAATCAATGACTTGCCGGCGATCGGCGCCAGTAGCCCGAAGAACAGGGCGGTGCCGAGCATCATGAACCACGTCGTCACCTCCTGGCTCTTGGCGACGTCGCCGCGCCGCTGCGCCTCGGAGAGCTTTTTTTGGGTGGGGTCTTCTGTCTTTTCGCTGCGTTCGGCGTCTTCGGCCATCTAGAGCCTTTTCAACCAATTCCGGGTCAATTCTGTTTGTCGATTGGCGTGTGCGATCCGGCGTTGAACCGGTCGCGGCGCGATGTTGGCGCATCGCGCAAGACCGGTTCGAGGTCGGGCGTCCGCCAATCGGAAACCCGAAGGGACGGGCGCTTTTGCGCCATTGTCGGCGCCAAGCCCCTTGTCCGTATGCCCTGATACGCACCGCGGGCCTTTGCTTGATGCTGTCACAAAATCGCTCCGTCAGAATGGCTCGCAATTGGTCGAAGAGGCTCTAACCGCCCACCAGCAGCGAAAGACTGGTTTCGACATGGGCGAGGTACCAGCCCATCATCACCGTGAGCAGCAGCGCCAGCAGGATCAGGCCGAGGCCGATGTTGGCCGGCATGGCGATGAAGAAAACCTGGATTTGCGGCATCAGGCGCGCCAGGATTCCGAGGCCGAGATAGAACACCAGCCCGAAAACGATGAACGGGGCCGCCATCTGCACCCCGACCTTGAAGCTGCCCGCCACCACGTCCAGTGCCGCCTCGGCGGCGTCCCCGAACATCAGGTCCCCGGTCGGCGGAAACAGATCATAGCTGTTGTCGATCGCCGCCAGGACGAGGTGGTGCAGATCGGTGGCGAAGATCAGCGTCACCCCCAGCAGGGCGATGAAATTGCCGATCATCGCCCCCTGCACCCCCGGCTGCGAGGGATCGGCGCTTTGCGCGAACGCCAGCCCCGACTGGTAGGCGATGGCGGCGCCGGC
This sequence comes from uncultured Devosiaceae bacterium, assembly GCA_964574935.1. Taxonomy (GTDB): domain Bacteria; phylum Pseudomonadota; class Alphaproteobacteria; order Rhizobiales; family Devosiaceae; genus JBBECE01. The sequence goes on from CAZNOZ010000017.1 coordinate 12,738, forward strand.
CACCTGTGCGGCGGAGAGGACGAGCCGGGCCGTCCCGCCCAGGATCAGCCCGACCGCCAGTTCGTGCCCGAGCATCGCCAGCGCCATCCAGCTTGTCGTCGGGAAAGCGGGGAACCCGGCGGAGACGAGCGGGAACATCACCAGCGTCAGCACGAGCGCGAAGGACAGCCGAATGCGCGCCGGGATCCCCGCCGCCCCGAACCCGGGCATCAGCATGATCATCGTGCCGACGCGGGCGAAGATCAGCATGAACACGAGCGCCGTTTGCGGAAGCCAGGTGACCGATACCGGCACCTCAGCCTCCAGCGATGATCAGCGCCACGATCCGATCCATGTAGGCGCCCATCGCCGCCCCCATGAACGGCAGCGCCACGATCATGGTCACGAAGATCGCCAGGATCTTGGGGACGAACACAAGCGTCATTTCCTGGATTTGCGTGAGCGCCTGAAACAGCGCGATGACCACCCCGACGATGAGCCCGACGGCCATCATCGGCGCCGACACGATGATCAGCGTCCACACCCCTTCGCGGGCGATTTCGAGGATTTCAGCCCCGCTCATCGGCCGGCCCCCTGCCCGGTTTCGGCGCACCCGGCGTCGGCAACATACCGGATTCGCTCAGATTGGCATCCGCATGATCTCTTCGTACGCCGAGATCATCTTGTCGCGCACCGTCACCAGCGTCTCCAGCGCCACCTCGGTCTCCGAAACCGCGGTGACCACATCGACGACGTTGGCGTTGCCGTTGGCCAATTCCAGCGACTGTTGCTCGGCGTGTCGGCCTTTGGCGATCACGTCGTCGGCCACCGCCCCCAACATCTGCGCAAAATCGGGACCGCCGGCCGCTTTCGGGGCGGATCCGGCGGCCGGATCGCGGGCCGAATCGATCAGGCGTTGCGCGGCCTGATAGGCGTTGGCGGCGAGTGAAACCGGTATTGTCATGGAAATACGCCTTCCAGTAGCGGTTACGTGTTTTTACGGTGGAACTTCAGGAAATCAATCGAACCGCCTGTGATTGATCGACAAGATTTCCCTGGAACCTGGATTGGAATGCGGGCGCCCACGCCGCATCCCGTTCAGCTGCGGAGAATGTCGAGGGTCAACCCAAGCATCTGCCGGGTGACACTGACCACATTCAGGTTTGCCTCGTAGGTTCGCATCGCGGCGCGCATATCCATCGTCTCGATCAGAGGATTGACGTTGGGATAGAGCACGTAGCCGCGCTCGTCGGCGGCGGGATGGCCGGGCTCGAAGCGGCTCGCGAAATCGCTGGTGTCGTAGGCGACGCGGCCGACCTCGACGCTGTACGCGCCCATCTCGCGATCGAAGACCGCGTCGAACGTCGGTATCTGCCGCCGATAGGGCAGACCGCCGGGTGTTTTGGCCGCCGATTCGGCATTGGCCATGTTCTCGGCGATGACCCGCATGCGGGCCGATTGCGCGTGCAACCCGCTCGCGGCCACCTTCAGGGAGGTCAGGAAGTCGCCCATTGTCCGCCTACCCCGTCCGCCCCAGCGCCGTCCGGATCAGCCGGATCGACCGCCCGTAGAGCGTCGTTGCCGCCTGATAGTCGAGCTGGTTGGCGGTGACCTTCGCCATCTCGTCCTCGAGCACCACCGAATTGCCGTCCGGCGTGACCTCGAATGCGGCGACGCGGCCCGACTTGAAGTCGGCGCCCGCTTCACCCGCCACCGAGATGTGCATCGGATCGGTCGCCGCCGTGCGCATGCCGGTGAATTCCACGTCGCGCAATTGCGACGCGAAGTCGAACGGCTCCAGATCGCGCCCGCGATACCCCGCGGTTTCGGCATTGGCGATGTTCTCCGCCAGAAGGGTCTGGCGCGCCTGATGCCACAGCATTTTCTGTTTGAGGGCCGCCAGGACGGGCAGCTCGGTGATCGAGAACATCGGCTGAAAGCGCTTCCCCGCAGCGTTCCGTAAGTGATTTGTACTAGGCACATCCTGCCGGGTTTATGGTTAACGCCCCCTTAATCGCCGCCGGCGCCCTTCGTTTCCAAACGCGTTTCAGTGGCTTCGCCGCATCCCGCCGCCTGCAATTTGCCATCCTTGGCGCTATGCTGGGCAAATCATGCCGCCCGGCGATTCCCGCTGACCCTCGCCGGTCGGGTGGCTCAGAGCCCGCATTCGGACCGCGCAATTGGGTTTCATCAACTCGCTGTTTGGGGATTTGGCGTCCAGCTTCTGGACGGTCGCGGGGGCGTTGCTCCTGGTGGTGGTGCTCATCGTCTTCCTGGTCTGGGTGCTCAAATTCGTCCTGACCGCATCGCGTACGGTGGTGCGCGGTCGCAACCGGCGCATCGGGGTGACCGAGTCGGTCATGGTGGACGCCAAGCGCCAGCTGCTTTTGATCCGCCGCGACGATGTCGAGCATCTGGTGCTCACCGGCGGTCCCCAGGACCTGATCGTCGAAGCCGGCATCCCTCTGATTGAGGCCGGCGCCGAGCCCGATCTCTTCGCCGCCGACCGGCCCCCGGCCGCGGACACGGGGGGCCCGGCCGGCGTCGCCCGGCCCAGCTTCGCCGCCGCTTCGTCGGGCCCGCCCCTGCCGAACCCGGCCGACCCGGCGGCGCGATCCCGCCTCGGCGGACCTGGTGCAACCGCCGACCAGGCACCAGGGGGCGACCCCGCGCCGGTTGGCAAGCTGCGCCAGATCTCCAAACGCTCGGTCGACCGCGGCACCGCCGCGCTGCGCTATCCGGGCCTGCTCAGGCCGATCACCCGGCACCGGGGCATCGCGCCGCCTCCCGCCGACAACAAATCCGACCCCACCGAACCCGACTCAGATATGTCTTCGCCCCATTCGGCGTCTCAAGCGGGGGACAAAGAGCCTGTTGAGGGGCAGGACATCCAGGCCGGCGGCATCGCGGACGCCACGGAAAAGAGCAAGTCCCGAGCCTGATGCGCTTCACAAGCCGCGCGCCCGGGTCCCGTCCGCCCAGTTGTGTCTGGCCGCGGCCCTGATCCTGGGGCTGGCGACGGTCCCCACGCTCGCCCAGGACATCTCCATCGACTTCGGCGACCAGTCGACGCTGACCGAGCGTGCCGTTCAGCTCGTCGGCGTCATCACCATCCTGGCGCTGGCGCCCTCGATCCTGGTGATGGTGACCTCGTTCACCCGCGTCGTTGTGGTTCTGTCGCTTCTGAGAACCGCCATCGGCTTGCAGACCGCGCCGCCGAACGCCGTGATGATCTCGCTGGCGTTGTTTCTGACCGCCTTCATTATGGGCCCGACCCTGCAGCAATCCTACGAGCGCGGGGTGGCGCCGCTGATGGCGGGCGAAATCGAAATCGACGAAGCGGTGCCGCTGGCCACCGCGCCGCTGCACGCGTTCATGCGCGCCAATGTCCGCGAGAAGGACGTCATGCTGTTCGTCGACCTCACCGACAGCGAACCGCCGGAAAATCCCGAGCAGCTCGATCTGCGCATCCTGGTGCCCGCCTTCATGATTTCGGAATTGCGCCGCGCCTTCGAAATCGGGTTCCTGCTGTTCGTGCCCTTCATCATCATCGACATGGTGGTGGCCTCGGTTCTGATGTCGATGGGCATGCTCATGCTGCCCCCGATCATCATCTCGCTGCCGTTCAAGCTGATCTTTTTCGTGCTCGTCGACGGCTGGTACCTGGTCGCCGGCTCGCTGATCCGCAGCTTCGGAACGCCCTAGGCGCCGTCGGCCGGCCGCGCCGAGACCGGCAGCAGCGCGCCGTCGCCGCCGTAGCGCTGCTGATAGGCGGCCAGGAACGCGTTCAGCGAATCGACCCCCGCGATTTCCCTGACGATCTGCCGGAACCGGGTGGTGGTCGGCGCCGCCTCGGAGGTGACGAAATCGAACAGGGCCCATTCAGGGGTTGTCGCCATCCGGTCGGAGAATTTCACCCTGAGCCGGGTCAGCCCGATCCGATCGTCCTCGAGCGCGTAGGCGACCGCCGCCTTGACCAACTGATTTCGGGCCGAAATCGTCAGCGGCTCGCCGTCGGGCTGGTCCCCGTTCAGTCCCTCGAGCAGTTCGCCGGCCCGCCGATAGTGTCCGCCCGCCCAGTAGGCATCGACCTGCAACAGCACTGAATCGCGCCCCTCGACGGAGCTCAGGAGTTCGAGCGCCAGTTCGTCGCGCCCCGATTCGATCAGCGACCTGGCTTCCAGAATGCGGCGCTGGCGTTCAAGGGTCGGGGAGAGATTGGCGAGCCGCGTGCGATAGAGCGCCTTCAGCGCCAGATCCGGGCGCCGGTCCGCCAGATGGATGAGCGCCAGATCGGTGGCGACCTGAGCCCTTACCGCTCCTTCGAGACGGAAATCGACCTGGTACTCGAGCAGCCCCGCCGCCTGCTCGAGAAGGTCGATCTTGACCAGCCGCCGCGCCAGGTTGCGGATCATCTCGTCGCCGGCCGTGCCGGAGGGCGTGAGATTTCGGAAGTCGTAGAAGATCCCCAGCGCTTCCACCGGCTCCAGCGCGTCGGCCTTTCCGTTCAGGAAAAGGTCGGCGAACACCCCGCGCGCCTCGTCGTAGAGGGCCTCCACCGGCGCGCTGTCGGCGTGCACCCTGGCCGCCTGACGCATGACCTCGAAGCCGGGCCGGTATTGCTCCGAGCGAAAGTAGAGGTCGCCCAGGAATCCCTGCATGCGCGCTTCGAGTTCGTCGCCCCGCCACACCATCGCCTGGGTGTGCAACGTCCGGGCGGCGCGCTCGAGGTCGAGACGCCCCTGTGCGTCCAGCACCCGCAGCGTCCGGTAGACAGCCTCGGCCTGGGTGGGACGAAATCCCGCGACGATGGCCTTGCCATAGGTGTCGATCGCCTCGTCCAGCCTGCCTTCGATCTCGTCGATGCGCCCCGCCAGAACGTCGAACCCAGACCGGTCCTCGCCGGTCATGATGTCGAAATCGAACTGGCCGGAATAGCGCTTGGCAAGATCGGAATCCCCGGTCTCGATCGCCGCCCGCGTGGCGGCGAACAGGAACCGGTTGCGCACCCATTTCGGGTAGTTGCCGACAGTCACCTCGGCAATCAGCGCATCCTCGCGCGCCCGCTCCCACTGCTCCTGGTCGCACCGCGCCATCACCCGCCAGAAGGCCGCGTCCAGAGAATCGGCGAGCTGATCCTGGAGCAATATCGCCAGCGCTTCCTTTGACCGGCCCGCAAGCACGTCGGCAGCCGAACGGGTGATCTCGATGCGCTCCTCCAGCGCCCCGTCTTCGGCCTGCCGTTCGAGCACGTTCAGCACGCCCAGCGCCTCCTGGGGCAGTGAATTGGCGACAAAAAACTGCGCCAGGTTCAACCGCGCCGCGTCGCGCATCTGGCCCTCGGACTGCGCCGCGCGCCGCATCAGCTCGTCCCGGGTATCGACGAGTTCGCGCGGGTTGGCTCGCCTGAGACCGTCCATGTCGATGTAGGTGGCGCGCGCCCGTGCGTCCTCAGCCATCTCGGCGGGCCGAGTCTGGATCGGCGCCGACAGCGTCAGTCCGTCCGGTGCGTCGATTGCCACCAGCTGGCCCTCGATCGTCACCGCGACGTCCGGCCGGTTCGGCTTGATGACCAGACCGTGCACCGCCTGGATGGCCTCGAAGTCGACGAAGTCGAGCGTCCGGATGAGCCCGCGCGCCGGCGGGTAGGCGGTGACCACCTCGAGAAGATCGCCGACCACGGGATCGTGCACTTCATGCGCCTTGGCGGGTCGGTTCATGTCGGCGACGATCCGCATCCGCCCGCTTTCGTCGCGTTGGCGTTCGAGCGCCACAGGCTCGGTGGGCGCCAGCAGTATGTCGCCCAGCGACAGCACCCAGGCGCGTCCCTCCGAGCCCAGCGTCGCCAGCCGATCGCCGTTGACCTGCATGCGCACGATCTGCAGCTGGTCGGCGGCGGAGACCTCGAAGCTCGCGGCGATGTCGTCCAGGGCCCCGGCCTCGGCCGGCGCATGGATCCCCACATGGGTGTCGAACAACAGCCACACCACGCCGGCGCGCCGGAACACCGCCGCCGGCGTGTCCTGGTCGAAGGGAAACACCACCCTGACCGTGGACCCGATGACATTGACGAAGGGCGTGATCTCGGTTTGCCGCGATTTGGACGGCGCCATCCCGGGGGATTCGGGCGCCGCCTCTTCCGCCGCGGCCTGCTCCACGGGCTCGGCGATCGGCGCATCGACGAGTTCGGTCAGGGCCACGGTGCGCCCCGGCACATCCGCGAAGTCGATGTCGAGGATGTACGCGCGCGCGCTCAGCGCGAAGAACCGCGCCTCCACACCCTCCGCCAGCTCGAGGGTCAGCGTCGAGCCATCGCCATCGACGTCGTCGTTCAGCGAGACGATTTCCTCGGGCTGGTCGGAGCGCAGCGCGTAGAGGTCCATTTCGACCGGCCACTCGGCGCTGAGCGTGACGGTCCTGTCCTGCTGGACGAACGTGACATCGGTGTCGATCGACCAGTCGAATCTCAGGCGCGTGAAGGTGGGATGGCGTCCCACCCGCAATTCGACGCGTGGCGCGTTGAGGCGGGCGATTTCGGCCTTGCGCCGTTGTTCGGCAAGCTCGGCGGCGTGTTCGGCGCGGCTCGCAAGCTCGGCCACCACGTCCACGGGCAACCCGGGATCGAGCCCCTGCCAGCCCGGTGGCAGCAGGTCCACGAACAGCTTCTCCCCGGCCTCGATCGAGTTGACGCGGAATGCCCCCTTGAGCCCGATGCGAATACCCCGCCGATCGGGATCGAGCCGAACGACCGCCGCGTAGTCGCCCAGGACCTCGGTGATTTCCGGCATGAAAGTGACCACCGGCTCGTCGAAGGTGATCGCCAGCACGTTGTTGTCGACATTGACCTGATAGGCCGGCAGCGTCAGGCGATCGGGAAAGCTCAGCACCATCCGCCCGTAGCCGCTGCGGTTCTGAAGCGTCACGTCGAGGCGCTCGCCCTCCTGCCCGAACGCCAGCGAAACGCCGCCGGCCAGCAGCGCCGCGGCGAATACCGAAATCCTCAGACCGATCCGCAAGCGATCGCAGGCGCGCTGGTGCATCGCCATCCTGGCGGCGCCCCTTTTCCTCGGCAAGTAACTGATCGGTAAGACTACTTGGTCGGCTTTAACACCGCCCTAACCGTTCCGGCGGCGCCGGCGGGTCATTGCCCCACGATCTGCGGCAGCGCGTCGAGCTCGCTTGCGGTCGGCGCCCGCATGGGTTCGGATTCGACGCTGGCGAGCTGGATGGTGAGAATCTCGGCCCGCTCGGGAGACATCTCGGCGAGGATCGGCGACATCTTGCGCGGGTTCATCGCGATCGCCACACGGCGCAGGATTTCGATGTTCAGCCGGTCGAAGATCGCCGCCGCGTCCTTGGGTTTCATCGCCTCGTACATGGTCACCAGAGCCGCGAACTGGTCGTCGTCGACCGCCTGCCGCTCGGCGAGCAGGGCATCGACCTCGTCCTTGAGCGCGGTGAGCTCCGAGATCCGCTGCTCGAGGCGAAGTTCGGCCGCCTCCACGACCGCCGCCCGCGCGTCGAGATCCGCTCCATATCGGTCGAGTTCGGCCCGGCGTTCGGCAAGCCGCACCAGGATCTGACGTTCGGTTTCCGAGACCGCCTCGCCTTCGGTGAGCGGAATGAGCTCGCCGGTTTCGGTCTGTGTCACCGGCTCAGCATCCGCCGTCGGCGTCTCGGCGGTCTGGTCGGCCTGGTCGGCGTCGCTGGATGCCGCCATCGTCTCGCCGGCGTCCGGTGTCGACATCTGCCCGGAGGTCTCGGCGCTCGGCGCCGCCGCCGCCTCGCCGCTGTCGGCGATCGCCTGCTGGACCAGGTCGGCCATGTCCGGCACCCCGCCCGCCGGATCGAGCATGCCGTCGATCGCGTCGGCGGGCGCCGCATCGCCGGCGGGCTCGGTGGGCGCGGCGGCTTCGGCGGCAGGGTTCGCTTCCTGCGCCTGGCCCGATTCAAGTCCCGCCAGGAGATAGCCCGATCCGCTCACCAACCCGATCGCCTTGAACACGAGCAGCATCGCGGCCAGCGCCACGACCACGGGCAGCAAACGGATCGAGTTCACGCGGCTTCCTCGGCGATTCGCGCCCGATTCTCGAGCCGGCTCAGGGCTGCCCTGAGAGAACTGATGGGCTCCAGCGCCGGCGCCGGCGGGGACGGCTCGGCGGCCGCCGGGGCCGCGCGCGATTTGGCGGCCTGCGCGACGCGGGTGATCCTCGCCAGCACCGCGTTGCCGGCATTGACGTGGTGGGCAAGCTCGACCGAGAAGCGCTCGGCCTCATTCAGATGCGCCGAGAGGTTTAATTCGCACTCCTCGGCGGTTTCCCGCAATCCGCGGATCGCCTCGTGCGCCTTGTCCGTCGCCGCCATCAGCTCGCCGATCATCTGCCGCATCGCCTCGCGGTCGCCGCGCAGCCGGGTGAGCTTGGAGTTGAGCACAATGCAGTAGCCGATGGTCACGGCGAGCAGGAACGCTACGCCGCCTTCAACGACCATTGGCCAGGGAAGCTCGTTCATGGCTTTTGCTCCGCTTGTTCCTGCATGGCCTCGAACGCGGCCATGTTCACCCTGGGTGCGGCAATCGGCCGGCTGACCCGCACCGAGACCTGTCGGCCGATATGCCCCATCTGGGCCTCGGTGAGCCTGACCTGGCCGCATCTGACCTGGACCGGATCGCTGGGCGAGCGATCGAACATGATTGTCTCGCCCGGCGCCAATTCGAGAATCCGCCGAAGCGGCATCTGCCACTCATGCAACACGACTTCGATTTCGGTGTCGGCGGCGTGGATTTCGGTCGCCAGATGCCCTTCCCAGATCGGATCGCGCCCGAACTTCTCGCCCATGAAAACCTGCAGGAGCTGCTCGCGCACGGGCTCGATGGTGGCGTAGGGCAGCAGGAACTCGATTTTGCCGCCGCGGTCCTCCATGTCGATCCGGAGCTCGGTCATGATCGCCGCGTTGGCCGGCCGCGAGATCGCCGCGAACCGCGGATTGGTCTCCTGTCGCTCGATCTTGAAATGCACCGGCGCCAGCGGTTCGAAGGCGCGCTCGGTGTCGCGCAGGATCACCTCGATCATCTGCCGCGCCAGGGTCATTTCGATGGTCGTGAACGGCCGCCCTTCCGGCGGCTCGGTGGTGCCGACGCGGCGCCCGCCCAGGAGCACGTCGACCATCGAATAGATCAGTGGCCCGTCGACGGTCAGCAGCCCGAAATTGTCCCACTCCTCCGCCTTGATCACGGTCAGGATGGCCGGCATCGGGATGGAGTTGATGTAGTCGCCGAACCGGACCGAGGTCATCGAATCGAGCGAGACCTCGACATTGTCGGACGTGAAATTGCGCAGCGAAGTGGTCGTCAGCCGCACCAGCCGGTCGAAGACGATCTCCAGCATCGGCAGGCGTTCGTAGCTGACGAGCGCCGAGTTGACGAGCGCCTGCACCCCGGTCAGCTCGCCGTCGATCTCCGCATCCGGGTCGATCCCGAGCATGCTGTCGACCTCTTTCTGGTCCAGCTCCCGGTCCGGATCGTCCTCTTCGGGCGCGGACGGCGCGCCGGCCGAGCGGCCGGGCGGCGTCTCGAGCGCGTCGGGGGCGGGCGTTTCAGGTTCGTCAGCCAATCGGTTCTCCTATTGCACCAGGATTTCCCGGAACAGGATCGACTGCACTTCGGCCGGGTAGATCGCCAGATTGACGCGCCGCCTGAGCTCTTCCTTGAGCTGATAGATGCCGGCCGACCCCTCGAGGTCGGACTTGCGCAACTCCCTCAGATACACTTGGAAAGCGTCGATCACCCGCGGCAGGTTCGGCTCGATCTGGCTGGCCACCTGCTCGTCGGCGAGCTCCAGCGCGATCTCGAGCTTGAGGAACAGCTCCTCGTCGTTCTCGGAGCTGAGATTCACCGTCATCGGCGGCAGATCGTAGTAGTAGGCCGCCTGCACCAGCGGGTCGTCGGTGGCCGCCGCATCACCACCCGAGGAGAACAGGAAATACGCGGCCGCCCCCACGACAAGCACGATCGCCGCGGCGGCACCGATGAGAACGAACTTGTTGAGCTTGGGCAGGCGAAAGCGCCGCTTCTTGCCCTCGCCTTCTGCCTCGTCCTCGAGCTCTTCGTCGTCGAGTTCTTCGTCCTCGAGTTCGTCTTCGAGCTCTTCGGCTTCCAGCGCCATTTTCCGCCCCGACCGTTCGTGCGCCTACGGGATTCTCCCTAGGGCTAGCTAAGGCGCTTATGGTTAATGAGTGGTTACGGCGCCCGCCGAACCGGCAGCATTTGCCGGGCACAATCTGCCCCGACAGGCGCGGTTTGCCCGCTGTTGCGGCAGCCTCCCAGCTCTAACCATCTGAAATATCTCAGTGTTCCGAATTGGTACGGCGCCTGCAAGGGTCAGGTCGGGCTGGAGGCTTGGGGAAGCCGAAGGCCCGGGAGAGACAAGGGGAGACATCTGGCCATGGACAATGCCGAGCTGATCGCGCTGTCGCGTCAGATTGGCCTCGAAAGGCAGATGGATGTGGTGGCCAACAACATGGCCAACCTCACCACCACCGGCTTTAAGGCCGAAAAGCTGCTGTTCGAGGAGTATCTGATGCCGACCCCGGACGCCCAGGATTTCGGCTGGGGCGACGAGCTTTTGAGCTACACCCTCGATTGGGCCACCGCCCACGACTTCCGGCCCGGGTCGCTCGTCCAGACCGGCAATCAGCTCGACGTCGCGCTCGAAGGCGACGGGTTCCTGGTCGTCCAGACCCCGGACGGCGAGCGTTACACCCGCAACGGGGCGCTCACCCTCAACCAGTTCGGCGAGCTGGTGACCGCGCAGGGATATCAGGTGGTCGCCGACGGCGGCTTCGTCACCTTCGGCCCCGACGAGACCGCCATCACCATCGGCCGCGATGGCTCGGTGCGTTCCTCTGCCGGCGCCAAGGGGTTTTTGAGGATCGTGGAATTCGACGATCCCGACGCACTCACCCGCGAGGGGGACAACCTGTTCGCCGGCGGCACGCCTCTGTCGGCGGTGGGCACCAGCGTCGTCCAGGGGGCGCTCGAGGGGTCCAACGTTTCCGGGGTCACCGAGATGGCGGAGATGATCCGCGTTTCGCGCACCTACACCAATCTGGCCCGCCTCATCGAGCAGCAGGACCAGCTGCACCAGAACGCCATCGAAACCCTGGGCAGCCTCAGCGCCTGAGCCGGCGGAAAGGAGACCGACCATGCAAGCTTTGTCCGTCGCCACCTCCGGCATGATGGCCCGCGCCTGTTCCCGGAAAGCCTGTCCCGGCGAAAGCCGGGATCAAACCGGTTTCCGGACGAGAACAGGCGCCACGCAAGAAACCTGCGCCCACCGCGCGATGAGGAACTAGCCATGCAGGCTCTGTATATCGCCGCCTCCGGCATGATGGCGCAGGAACTCAATGTCGAGGTCATCTCGAACAACATCGCCAACATGCGCACCACCGGCTTCAAGCGCCAGCGGGCCGAATTCCAGGATCTGCTCTACCAGATCATCCGCCGCGCCGGCTCCGAGACCTCGGATTCCGGCACTCAGCTGCCCTCGGGTGTGGAGATCGGCTCCGGCGTCAAGACCGGCGCCACCCCGCGCATGATGAGCCAGGGCAATGTCGAGCCGACGGGGAAGAACCTCGACGTCGCGATTCGCGGCGAAGGTCTTTTCATCATCCAGTTGCCGGACGGGCGGACCGCCTACACGCGCGACGGCGCCTTCCAGCGCGACGCCACCGGCCAGCTCGTGACCATCGAGGGCTATCAGGTTCAGCCCGGGATCATCGTCCCCGACAACGCCCGGGACGTGTCGATATCGGCCTCCGGCGTCGTCGAGGCGTTCCTCGACAACGCCCCGGCCGCCACCCAGCTCGGCCAGTTGCAGCTGGCGCGCTTCGCCAATCCGGCGGGCCTCGAAGGGATCGGCGACAATCTGTTCGTCGAGACGTCCGCCTCCGGCACGGCCCAAGCCGGCACCCCCGCCGCCGACAGTTTCGGCAATCTCCTGCAGGGGCACCTGGAGCTTTCGAACGTCAACGCGGTCACCGAAATCGCCGACCTGATTGCCGCCCAGCGCGCCTACGAGATGAACGCCCGCGTCATCTCCGGTGCCGACGAAATGCTCTCGGCCACCTCACAACTCACCTGAGGAATGAATGACCGTGCGTAGGGTCTTGTCATTGTTGATTCTGGCAGCGGCGACCGCCAGCGGGACAGCGCCTGCATCCGCGGCCCCCCTGCTCAAGCCGTCGATCGTCGTCACCGGCGATCTCGTCACCGCCGGCGACCTCTTTGAGAATGCCGGCGATGCGGCCGAAACGCCGCTGTTCCGGGCGCCCGCCCCCGGCACCGTCGGCGCGGTGGACCTGGCGGCCATCCAGCGGGCGGCGCTGATTGCCGGCATCGGCGCCTTCGACGCCGGCGGCATGCATGCCGTTCGGGTCGAGCGAACCGGCGTTCTTGTCGACGCCGACATGCTCACGCACGCAATCGCCGACGCATTGACCGCCCGCGGGCTGATCGACGAATCCTCGTCGCTGGCGCTCGACTTCGACACCCCGCTCGGGCGCCTGTTCGCCGCCGACACCGGCGAGCCGCCCGTCGCCCTCGCCGACCTCGCCGCGAACGCCGTCACCGGCCGTTTCGCGGCCCGCCTTGTTGTGCCCGGCCACCGGGGCGCGATCCCCGTTGCCGGCCGCTTCGTGGAGACCGTGCCGGCCCCGCATCTGGTTGCCAGCCTCGCCAAGGACGCGGTCATAAGGCCCGCCGACGTCGAAATGCGGCCGGTCCCGCTTCGCCGCCTCGGCGCCGATCCGGCGCTCGGCCTCGAGGACGTCGTCGGCATGGCGGTCCGGCGAACCATTCGCGCCGGCAACTTCATCGGCCCGTCCGACATCGTGCCGCCCACCGTCGTTGCCCGCAACGACGCGGTAACGCTTGTCTACCGCACTGGCCCGCTCACCCTCACCGTGCACGGCCAGGCGCTCGGCGACGCCGCCGTCGGCGAGCCGGTCGCCGTGCTCAATCCGATGTCCAGGCGCGTCATCCACGGCATCGTCGCCGGCCCCGGCCAGGTCTTTGTCGACCAAGTCGTTGTCGGCCCGCTCGACGCGAGCCCCGCCGCCGGGCTCGCGACGGCATCATGAGAGAGATCACCACCATGCGTCCCGCCCGGATGATTTCTGCGAAACCCGCCCTTGCCCTGGTGTTGGCCGCGCTGCTCGGCGGCTGCGGCCTCACGCAGCGCGTGGCCAATATCGGCCACGAGCCCGCACTCACCGCCATCGCCGATCCGACCGCCCAAGCCGGCTATCAGCCGGTGCGAATGCCGATGCCGCCGCCGGAGATGGTCAGCTACGCCCCCAATTCGCTGTTCCGGGAAGGCGCGCGCGGTTTCTTCAAGGATCAGCGGGCGCACCGGGTCGGCGATCTGCTCACCGTCGAGGTGACGGTCGCCGACAAGGCCCAGATCGCCAACTCGACCGCCCGCTCCCGGGCCTCCAGCAACGACGCCGGCGTCGGCGGCGTGCTCGGCTCGATATTCTCCGCCATCGCGCCCAATGCCAGCGCCTCGTCGGCCGTCGAACTCGACACCGGCATCTCCGACAACGGCACCGGCTCGGTGAACCGGTCCGAGACTCTGGAGTTCTCGGTCGCCGCCGTCGTCACCCAGATCCTGCCCAACGGCAATCTGGTCATCGAGGGCCGCCAGGAAGTGCGCGTCAATTTCGAGATGCGAGAGCTTATCGTCGCCGGCATCGTCAGGCCCGAGGACATCGGGTCCGACAACACAATTCCCTCCTCCAAGATCGCCGAGGCCCGCATCGCGTATGGAGGCCGCGGGCAGATCACCGACGTTCAGCAGCCGCGCTACGGCGCCCAGGTGCTCGACGCCATCCTGCCGTTCTAGTTGCGTTCAGTTTCGGGGCTCCCGCCGTCCGGCTCTCCCCGAGTATTCTAGTACGGACGGCAAACCGGACGGGCCCGCCGAAGGTTGATGCGTGGCGCGCCTGTCCGCTCCCGGGCGCGGCTTCCCCCATGAGCCGCGCCCTCTTTTTTTTGTGCGGCCGGAGGTTCCCCGCGTCCGCGCAATGCCGCTATCCTCGGCAATGAAACTGCATGGCCGGCGTGCACCGGCGGAGGTCGAGGTGAAGTACGCACGGGCCGCGATCTACGGGCTGATCCTGTGGGCGATCCCCTTCGCGGTTGCCTTGGCGATTTTCATGCTGCGCCAATCCAACCGACCGCTGTTCGAATCCATCATGGCGGTCACGGTCGCGGTGGTCTGCCTCGCCCTGGCGCTGCGCTACTTCCGCGACATCCCCGCCCCCACGTTGGCGCACGGCGCGCTGCTCGGGATCATGTGGTGGGCGATCTCGGTCGTCATCGACCTGCCGCTGATGCTGCCGCCGCCGATCGCCATGAGCCTGCCCGAGTACTTCGCCGACGTCGGGGTCACCTATGCGATGTACCCCGCCATCACCGCCGCCATCGCCTACGCCCGGCGCCGGAGCTGAGGCCCGCCATGGTTGACCCGAACCGACGCAGCCATTGGAATGGGATCTACACCTCCCGGTCCGACGCCGAAGTCAGTTGGTTCGAACCGGCCCCGGAGACGTCCATCGCGCTGATCGAGCGGGCCGGCATCGGCCCGGACGCGGCCGTCGTCGACATCGGCGGCGGTGCCTCGCGTCTCGTCGACTGGTTCGTGGCCCGCCGCCAGGCCCATGCCGCGGTGCTCGATCTCAGCGAAGCCGCCCTCGACGCGGCGCGGCGGCGCCTCGGGCCGGACACCGACCGCATCGAGTGGATCGTCGCCGACGTCACCAGCTGGCGGCCCGGGCGAACCTATGATCTCTGGCACGACAGGGCGGCGTTCCATTTCCTGATCGATCCAGCCGACCAGCGCGCCTATGTCGAGACGTTGAACCGGGCGCTGGCCCCGGGTGGCACCGTCATCATCGGCACCTTCGCCCTCGACGGTCCCGACCGCTGCAGCGGCTTGCCGGTCGCCCGCCAGGACGCGGCGACCCTCGGCGACATCCTCGGGCCCGGCTACGCGTTCCTCTTCGACCAACCCCACGCCCACCACACCCCCGGCGGGGTCGTGCAGCGCTTTCAGTATTCGGTCTTCCGGCGCGCCTAGCGGGCCCTATTCGGCCGGTGTCGCCCGGCGCGTCGCCAGCAAATCCCGTGGCGCGCTCCGCCGCGTGTGCGGCGCGAACACGAAGGCGATCGCAAATGACGCCGCCAGCACCAGCACGATCGTCGGGGCCACGTCGCTATCGAGGAAAAAGGCCAGATAGACGCCCAGCAGCGAGGCGACGACCGAGATCGCCACGGCGATCAGCAGCATGGCGTCAAACCGCTTCGTGAACAGGAACGCCACGGCCCCCGGCGCGATCACCAGCGCGATGGCGAGGACGATGCCGACCGCCTTCAGCGCCGCCACCACCGAAAGCGACAGGATCGCAAGCAGACCGTAATGCAGGACCTTGACCGGCAGCCCGATGGCGCCGGCCTGCTGCGGATCGAATACGAAGAGCAGAAGCTCGCGCCACTTGGCCGCGATGATCGCGGTCACCACCACCGCGATGATCCCTGTCTCGATTATGTCGCCGCGCCCCACCCCCAGCATGTTGCCGAACAGGATGTGATTGAGATGCAGCTCGGTCTCGATCCAAGTGTAGAGCACGATCCCCAGGCCGAACATGCCGGAGAACACCACGCCGATCGCCGTGTCCTCCTTGATGCGGGAATGCTCCTTGAAATAGCCCGTCGCCAACGCGCAGGTCATCGCCGCCCCGAATGCCCCGACCGCCAGCGGCAGCCCGACCACGTAGGCGATCACCACCCCCGGCAAAATGGCGTGCGAGATCGCGTCCCCCATCAGCGACCAGCCCTTGAGCACCAGAAAGCAGCTCAGAAGCGCCGCCGGCACCGCCACCAGCACCGAGATCAGGAAGGCGTTCTGCATGATCGGGAACTGGAACGGCGCGATCAGCTCGGCGAAAAGGCCGCTCATCCCTGTCTCCCGTCGATGACGGCCGCCGCCCGCCGCCGGGCGGCGAGCCGTCCGTGCCGGGGGGCGAAGAAGAAGGCGGCGATGAACACCAGGGTCTGCAGGACCACGATGACGCCCCCCGTCGCGCCATCGAGAAAATAGCTCGCATAGGCCCCAACAAGGCTCGTGAGCACGCCGACCGCGACGCTGATCACGATCAGCACCGGAAACCGGTCCGCCAGCAGATAGGCGGTGGCGCCGGGGGTCACCACCATCGCGATGACCAGAAACGCCCCGACGGTCTGCAGCGCCGCCACCGTGCAGGCGCTCAGCAGCGTGAAGAATATCCCCTTGAGCAGGGTCGGCCTGAGCCCGATGGAGCGGGCATGGCTCTCGTCGAAGAAGGTGACCATGAGGTCTTTCCACAGCACCAGCAGCACCGCCAGCGACACTCCGGAGATGGCGACCAGCTGCCAGGTGTCGGTCGGGGTGATCGCCAGGATGTTGCCCAGCACGATTGTCTGCACGTCGACCGAGGCGGGGGACAGCGAGACCATGAACAGGCCCAGCCCGAAAAACGAAGTGAACGTCAGCCCGATGATGGCGTCCTGCTTGAGCTTGGTGCGCTGGTTGATGAACAGCATCGCCGCCGCCGCCAGCCCGCCCGCGAAGAACGCCCCGACCGAGAACGGCAGCCCCAGCATGTAGGCGCCGGCAACCCCCGGCACGATCGAGTGCGACAGCGCGTCGCCGATCAGCGACCAGCCCTTGAGCATCAGATAGGCGGACAGGAACGCGCAGACCCCGCCGACGAGCCCGCTCACCCAGATGGCGTTGACCATGTAGGCATAGCCGAACGGCTCCGTCAGGGCCGCGATCACGGCTTTTCCTTCTTGCGGGTCTGCGGCCGCTGCGTGCCCTCGTCGCCGTAAAGGACCAGCGGCCGTTCGTCGTCGGTGAGCACCGAGAGCTCCCGGCTGTCTTCGTCCCGGTGCAGTCCGGCGCCGGCCATCACGAACTGTCTGAGCGCCCCGCCGAACGTCGCCTCGACATTGCGGCGCGTGAAGACCTCCAGCGTCGGCCCGTAGCCCAGTACGGTCCCCTTGATGAGGATCGTGTGGTCGCAGAATTCCGGGACCGAGCCGAGATCGTGGGTCGACACGAGGATCACGCGTCCCTCGTCGCGCAGCGCCCGCAACAGCGTGACGATTTGTTCCTCGGTCTTCACGTCGACCCCAGTGAACGGTTCGTCGAGCAGGATCACCTGCCCCTCCTGCGCGATCGCCCGGGCCAGGAAGACGCGCTTGCGCTGCCCGCCGGAGAGCTCGCCGATCTGGCGTTTGCGGAATTCGCTCATCCCCACCCGCTCGAGCGCCGCGTCGACCATCCGGTGATCGATCGCGCGCGGAATTCTCAGCACCCCCATGTGCCCGTAGCGGCCCATCAGCACCACCTCCTCGACCAGCACCGGGAAGTCCCAGTCGACCTCCTCGGCCTGTGGGACGTAGGCGACGACGTTGTCGCGCAGCGCCACCCGGGCCGGCCGGCCGAGAATCTCGACCGATCCCTTGGCCAGCGGCACGAAGCCCATGATCGCCTTGAACAAGGTCGACTTGCCCGACCCGTTGACCCCGACCAGCCCCGCGATGACCCCGCGCGGCACTTCGCAGCTCGCGTCGACCAGTGCCGTGTGCCCGTTGGGATAGGTCACGGTGACGTCCGTCACGGTGATGCCGGGACCGCCGGCGGTGGGCCGCGATTCGGCGCGCTCGGCGGCGACGGTCATTCGGCCAGTCCGTTGGCGATCGTCTCGATGGTCACCCTGAGCAGGTCCAGATAGGTCGGCACGGGCCCGTCCGCTCGCGAGAGGGAATCGACATAGAGCACCCCACCGTACTTGGCGCCGGTCTCCGCCGCCACCTGCCGGGCGGGCTTGTCCGAAACCGTCGATTCGCTGAACACCGCCGGCACTTCGTGTTCGCGCACGATGTCGATCACCTTGCGCACCTGTTGCGGGGTGCCTTGCTGGTCCGCGTTGATGGGCCAGAGAAAGGCCTCGTCGAGCCCGAAATCCCGCGCCAGGTAACTGAACGCCCCCTCGCTGGTCACCAGCCAGCGCTTGTCTTCGGGTATCGTCGCGATGATCTCGCGGATAGGCTCGATCTCCGCCTCGATCTCGGCCAGATACCGATCGGCGTTGGCACGATAGGTCTCGGCATTTTCCGGATCGTACGCGATGAAGGCGTCGCGGATATTGCGGACGTAGATCTCCCCCTCGCTCGGCGACATCCAGGCGTGCGGGTTGGGCTTGCCCGTGTAGGGACCCTCCCCGATGCTCATCGGCACCACGCCCTCGGAGACGACCACGCTGGGGACGTCCCTGAGATTGTCGAAGAACTGCTCGAACCACTGCTCCAGATTGAGCCCGTTCCACAGGATCAAATCGGCGTCCTGGGCCCGCAGCAGGTCACGCGGGGTCGGCTGGTAGTTGTGAATCTCGGCGCCGGGCTTAGTGATCGAATCGACACTCGCCGCGTCCCCGGCGACGTTGCGCGCCATGTCGGCAATGACCGTGAACGTCGTGACCGCCTTGAACCCGGCCAACGCCGGCCCCGGCGCAGACGCGCCGATCACCCACGCGGCGGCCGCAACGGCCACCCCCCGCCCCATTCCAGAAAATCCCACTCGCGCCCGTCCTAGTTGCAAATCGTTCGCAGCAAATAGGCGAATTCGATTGCATATGCAAGTCACTCGCAAAAAGGTGAGGCGTCCGCCTCCCCGCAACTGCCGACGGACGCCCGGTCGCGGACGCGCCCCCCCCCCGGCGGGCAATTGCCTCGTCCCGGGTTCCGGCGTCTCGCTCAGGCCGGCTTGCGGGCGCAGGTCAGCATCGCCGGCATTCGGATCGCCAGGCGCGCCCCGTCGCGCAGCGCTTCCGCGCCCTCGGCGATGGCAACGTGGATTTTCTGTTGCGCGTCCGGCGCCTGGCGCTCGAGGAGCAGCGGGGTCCTGACGATCGACTTGTAGATCATCTCCAGAACCTCTTCGCCGCCCGCCGGCTGCCACACCAGATCGAGCCGCTCGCTGCCGATTTCGGCAAATCCCGCCGCCGCCAGGGTGCGGCGGCATTCGTGAGGGTCCGCGAAACGGAACCATGGCGGCGCCGGCGGCAAGTCCACATCCATGGTGCCGTGAGCCCCGATCGCCGCCGTGACCAGCTCGAACAGCTGCCCGCCCTGCTCCGGCCCGCACCAGACCGTGAACGCGTACCGGCCGCCGCCCCCGAGGACGCGATGCGTCTCGGCGACAGCCCGGTCGGGATCGCCGAAATGCAAAAGGCCGAACCCGCACGCCACGGCGTCGAACGCCGCATCGGGAAATTCCAGCTCTTCGGCATCCCCGAGCCTGAAATCGAGCCCGGGATAGTTGGACCGCGCCCGCGCCACCATCGTCTCGGCGAAGTCGATCCCGACCGCCCGCGCCCCGCGCGCCGCCGCCGCGCCGGCGATGTGTCCGGTCCCGCAGGAAACGTCGAGAAGCGAACGCCCGTCCAGCTCCCCCAGCCGATCGAGCATCGGAGAAATCGCCTCGGAGGTGATGCGGGCGAACCAGGCGTCGTAGGCCCCCGCGCGCGCCGTCCAGCCTGCCCGCTCGAGGTCCTTGAATTCCGGCGCCGTCAATGCAGCTCAGTCCGCCGGCTCAAATTCGGCGAACGCCTCGTCCGTTCCGGCGACCTCCGCGAGCGGCAGGTATTCGCACACCTCCAGATACTCGTCCCACAGCGCCTGCAGCTCGGCGGTCTGGTGCGAGCGGGCGATGGCGTCCGCCGAGGCCCATTCGACGACTTCGATCACCGTGCCGTCCTCGGCGGTCATCATCACCGAAGCGCGGGAGGTCACCAGCCCCTCGGCCCTGAGTTTCGTCAGATGCGTGCGCATCAGCGCGGCCAGCTCCGCGGCCTTCTGCGGCTTGGGCTTGTAGCAGGCGATGACGATCCGGCCCATTTTGCCTTCCTGGGCCTACCGCTCAGTCGTCGCGATAGACCTTCTCACGCCGCTCGTGCAATTCCTGGGCTTCCAGCGACAAGGTTGCGATCGGCCTGGCATCGAGCCGGGCGATCCCGATCGGCTCGCCGGTGTCCTCGCAGTATCCGTAGGTGCCGTCTTCGATCCGCTTGAGCGCCGCGTCGATCTTGGCGATCAGCTTGCGCTGCCGGTCGCGGGTCCGGAGCTCCAGCGCCCTGTCGCTTTCGGATGACGCTCGGTCGGCCATGTCGGGATGGTTCTGACTTTCTTCCTGCAGGTTCTCCAGCGTCTCCCGGCTTTCGCGCAGGATCTCCTCGCGCCAGAATTCGAGCTTGTTGCGAAAGTATTCCTTTTGCTGAGGGTTCATGAACGGCTCTTTCTCCGAAGGCCGGTAGGAATCCGCTTCCGCGTTTACAGCCATTGTCGAACTGCTCCCTCGCCAGAACGAGGCGAGTTTATAGTTATGAGACGGCCTGCGGGCAAGCCGCCATTTGCGCTTCCGACCCGGCCGGCGGCCCCGGCGGCCGCTGCTTCTAAGCGCTTGGAATCAGGGCGCGACTCGGCGGCCCTAGTGTCCCAGCTTCGCCAATTCGACGCGCGCCCTGAGCTCGATCTCGGCGACAATCGAATCGAGCTCCGGATCGGCCTGGGTCCGGGCCTGGCCAACCAGCGCCATGATTCTGTTCAGCCGCCCTTCGCTGACGGCCCCGGCCAAGAGGTCCGCCTTGATCGCGTCCAGGGCGTCCAGGAGCGCGTGTCCGCGCTTGACGGCCTTCTTCCTGGCCAGCAGCGGATCGTCGATCCCCTGCAAGGCCACCAGCGCCTCGATGCCCGCGGCCGGCTTCGCCGCCGCCGCCGAGGAGACCGAAGCCGCCCCTTCGGGATCCAGCGTGAAGTTGCCGCCGACGGCCCTGGCGGACCGACGCGTCCCCGACACCGCGGCGCCCGACACCTTCGAGGGTCCGCCGACCCGCATTGCCCGCTCCCGAGCCGAATTCGATGCCGGCACAGTTTGCCCGCGAGCGTTAACGAATCCCTAACCGCTGGGCAGGAATTGCCGCTCCGGTCTGAGGCGGGCCGGCGATGCGGGCGGCGCGGACGAGAAATCCCGAGCAAGATCAAACCTCTGCGGGCGGATTTCGGCATCGCGCATCACTGGCACGGATTTCGCACCGTCTTGAGCAGTCCGCCGCCGGGGAGAGGCGCGGCAAAGTGAATGGGGACTTTCCGATGCAGCATTCGGGGTGGCAGAGGGCGATCGCATTCGCTGCCGCAATCGCGATGGGTCTGGGCGCATTGCCGGCGCCCGCCGCCCGTATCAAGGACATCGTCGACATCGAGGGCATCCGGGACAACCAGCTCGTCGGCTACGGGCTGGTGGTCGGGCTCAACGGCACCGGCGACAGCCTCAACAACGCGCCGTTCACCCGCCAGTCCCTGCAAGCGATGCTCGAGCGCATGGGGGTCAACACCCGCGGCGCCACCCTGCGCACCGCCAACGTCGCGGCCGTGATGGTCACCGCCAATCTGCCGCCGTTCGCCGCCCAGGGCACCCGAATCGACGTCAGTGTCGCGGCCCTCGGGGACGCCGGCTCCCTGCAGGGCGGGACGTTGCTGGTCACGCCCCTGCTCGGCGCCGATGGCGAGGTCTACGCGATCGCCCAGGGCCCCGTGACCATCAACGGGTTCCAGATCGAGGGCGACGCCGCCACCGTCGTCAGCGGCGTACCGACCACCGGTCGTATCTCCTCCGGCGGCATGGTGGAACGCGAGGTCGCCTTCCAGCTCGCCGCGCAGACCCGTCTTCGGCTGTCGCTGCGCAACCCGGATTTGACAACCGCGCGCCGGATTGCCCTGTCGATCAACAACCTGATCGGCCTGCCGACCGCCATTCCCACCGACCCGGCCACCGTCGAGCTGCAGCTGCCGCACGGCTTCAACGGCAACATCGTCGACCTCTTGACCGACATCGAGCAGCTCGTCGTCACCCCCGATCAGCCGGCCCGGATCGTCATCGACGAGAATTCCGGAATTATCGTGATGGGCGCCGAAGTCCGGGTGTCCTCGGTGGCGGTGGCGCAAGCCAACCTCACCGTGACCATTACCGAAACGCCGCAAGTCAGCCAGCCGGCTCCGTTTTCCCGAGGGCAGACCACGGAGCTGCCGCGCACCTCGATTGACCTCTATCGCAGCGACACCAACCTCGCCCTGGTCCCCGCGACCGTTACCCTGCAGCAGCTTGTCGACGGGCTGAACGCGCTCGGAATCGGTCCCCGGGACATGATCGCGATCCTCCAGGCCATCAAGGCCGCCGGCGCCCTGCAGGCCGAGATCGAGGTCCTCTAGATGTCTCAGGGCACCGTCGATGCCGTTCCCGGGACCGCCCACATGCCGCCGGCCCAGTTCGACAGGCTCAGCGCCAGTGCCGTCGAGCTGGAGGGGGTGTTCCTCAACATGCTTGTGGGCGAGATGTTCTCCTCGCTGCCGTCCGACGGCCCCTTTGGCGGCGGCTTCGCCGAGGAGACCTGGCGCTCGATGATGGCCGAGGAATACGCCAATGCCTTCGCCGAGGCCGGCGGCATCGGGCTTGCCGACTCGATCCTTGGCGAACTGGTCGCCGCCCAGACCGCCATCCCCGCCCCCGACCCGCAATCTGCCGCCGGAGCCTACGCAAGATGACCGCCGATCCCCCGCCCGAAAGCGATGCCCAACCGGACCTCGCCGCCGCGATCGAGCCGGCCCGGATGTGCGAACGCGCCGCCTCGGCCCTGTCCGAGCTCATCGAGGTGATGAACGAGGAGACGATGCTGCTCAGGGCCGGAAGGCTTTCGGATGCCGCGCAACTCACGGTCCGCAAGGCGCGGCTCGCCCAGGACTACGTGCAAGCTGCGCGCCAGATCCAGGACCAGGCCGCCGCCATCCGCGCCGCCGCGCCCGAAGCCGCCGAGCGTCTGCGCCAGTCCCACGCGGCGCTGGCGACCCAATTGGCCGAGAATCTGCGCGTCCTCGCCTCGGCGAAATCGCTGACCGAGAACCTCATCGGCGACGTCGCCCGGCGCGTTGGTGCCGCCGCGGTCCCATCGACCTACTCGGGACGGGGCGCGACGGTTTCCGGAGCCGGCGCCGGCGCCCGGGGAATTGCCGTCAATCGCGCCCTCTAGCCGGATTTCTTGACCAAATGCCTACAATTTTACTCAAATCCGCCGCAATGACGTAAAGCCGCCGCCACACCGAACGCCCACAATCGGCCTCCGGGTTTCTTTCGGAGTGGCGATCGTGAGCGACAAACGCATTTCGGCAGTTGGGCCGCTTGGCGTGGCGATCCCGACCCGTCGCGCCGCCGAGCCCCGTCCGGCTATCGGACGCCGGCCGCCGGTGCCGGTGACCCGGCCGAGAACCTCAAATCGCTTCGAGAACGCGGCCACCGGCCCCCGCCCGCCCGAGGGGCGGCCGGAACCGGCTCAAGCCGCCGGGGGCCCGATGCCGCATCCGGCGACCCCTCCCGTCCCCGAGGCCGGGTTCGAGGCGCTCATGGAGTTCACCGAAATGCTCGAGGCCGAGGTCGCGGCCAGCGAACGCCGGGCGCTTGCGCACGTCAAACGACCCGCCACCCCTTCCGACGCCGTCGAGCGCACCGACAAGAAGGTCTGACGCCACTCCGGCGCGGCCGACCTCCCCCCTGATCCGGGCTCTGCTCGGCGCCCGAAACCGCCCGTCCGCCGCCCCGCGGGTTAACCAATATTTAGCCGGTTGGGGAGCACATTCGCGCCCGCACGTCTCAGGATGAGGCGTCATTCACGTGATCGGATGCCCTAGAAGAGGAGCCTTAAATGTCCGAAGTCACACTCTCGAAGGCGGTTCGCTCGAACCTGCTGAATCTCCAGAACACCGCCGAGTTGATGGGCAAGACTCAGGAGCGCCTGGCTACGGGCCTTAAGGTCAACTCTGCTCTGGACAACCCGACCAACTTCTTCACCTCTTCGGCGCTGAACGCCCGCGCCGGCGACCTCGGCACCCTGCTCGACGCGATTTCGAACGCCGTGCAGACCGTTGAAGCCGCCGACAACGGCATCACCGCCATCAAGACCCTGGTGGAGAGCGCCCAGGCGACGGCGCGCCAGGCACTGCAGACCAGCGCCACCGTCGAAGGCGAAGTCACGCCCGAGGTGCTGGCTTCCGCCGACACCGGCGACCTCAGCGCCCTGAGTGCCACCGGCGGCACGATCACCGTCAACGGTGAGAATGTCACCCTGGCTGCCACCGACGACGAGGCCGCGGCCCTGATCGCTTTTCAGGCCGCCGCGACTGCCAACGGCACCTTCACGGTCACCGACAATGGCGACGACACCTTCACCATCGAGGCCACCTCCGGCAACGACCTGGTGATCGGCGGCGATGCCACGACCCTGACCGAACTCGGTCTGTCGGCCGGCACCACCAGCTACACCGCGGCGGTGCTCGGTGACGTGGCGAATCCGGAGCGCGACAATCTGGTGACCCAGTACAACGATCTGCTCGCTCAGATCGATGAGCTGGCCGCCGACGCGGGCTTCAACGGCAACAACCTGCTGAACGGCGACGACCTGACGGTTCTGTTCAACGCGGACGGCTCGTCTTCGCTGACCATCGACGGCGTGACCTTCAACGCCGCCGGCGTGGGTCTTGCCGCCCTCAGTTCCGGTGACTTCGACTCCAACACCGACGTCAACGCGACCCTGGACGATCTGGGCGCCGCCCTGGCGACCCTGAGGACGCAATCGTCGGCCTTCGGCTCGAACCTGTCGGTCGTCGAGACCCGGCAGCAGTTCACCAAGGAAATGATCAACACGCTGGAGACCGGTGCGGCCAACCTGACCCTGGCCGACACCAACGAGGAAGGCGCCAACATGCTGGCTTTGCAGACCCGCCAGCAGCTTTCCACGATCGCTCTGTCGCTGGCCTCGCAGGCCGACCAGAACGTGCTCCGCCTGTTCTGATCCTCGATCGTCAAATCGACGGACACGGCAAAGGCGGGCCTCGGCCCGCCTTTTCTTTGCGTCCCGCGCATCCGGGCTTGCAACCGCGATTCGGCCCGGCGACACTCGGTGCGGCGGGTTTTGGCGATTCTGGACCATCGCCGGGCCGGCCTGGGCCCATCCCGAGAGGTCTCATGTCGCTCAAGGTCGAACTCAAGCCCGGCGAGCGCATCATTATCGGCGCTTCGCTGGTCACCAACACCGAGCAGCGCACCCGGCTGGTCATCGACGGCAACGCGCCGATCCTGCGCGAAAAGGACATCCTGACCGCCGAGACGGCCGACACCCCCGCCAGGCGAATCTATCTGGCCATCCAGCTGATGTACCTGAACGAAGACCTCGCCGGCATGCGCGAGGACTACTTCTCCCTGGTCAATGATTTCGTCGCCGCGGCACCCTCGACGCTGGTGCTCGTGGACGCCATGAATAACGAGATCTTAACCGGGGCCCCGTATAAGGCATTGAAATTGGCCAAGAAACTCATCGAGTACGAACAAAGGGCCGTCGATGCAGCATCAGGCAACCGCCGCCTACACCCGGACGGCGAACGGGACGACAGCGCCGCGTGATCTGGAAGCGAACCTGCTTTCGCGCTCGGCGGCGCGCCTGCAACGGGTCCGTGAGGGCTGGGACGAGCACCGCGAGGAGTTGGGCCAGGCGCTGACGTTCAACCGCCGCCTGTGGAACATCTTCCTGACCTCGGTCACCCGTGAGGACAATCCCCTCCCCCGGCCCATCAAGCAGAACGTCGCCAATCTCGGCCTGTTCGTGATGAACCACACCCTCGAGACGCAGGCGGCGCCCACCGCGCAGAAGCTCGACGTTCTCATCAACATCAACCAGCAGCTCGCCGCCGGGCTCAGAGGTTCGGCGAACTCCTGACCGGCGCGGCGCCCCGTCCGGTTCGGCGCCTAACCGAGATAGTTGACCAGCGACAGGCCGGAGACGATCGAGATCGTCTCGTAGCTCGCCTGCAGCCGCGTTTGCAGGTCCACCAGCCGCATGGCGACTTCCTCGGGCGGCACGTCCTCGATTTCGGAGACCATGGTGTCCAGTGCCACCTTGTGCTCCTGGTGCCGGTCACGGGCCCGCCCGATGGCCAGCTTGGCTTGGGCGATGTCCATTGCGATGGCCTCGACCGAGCCCGGTTCGGGGTTGGCCTGCTCGCCCAGCCGGTCGGCGGCCCTGGCATTGACCGCGGCATAGAACCCCTGGGCGTTGGGATCGGTGCCCGAAACGCTGTCGGCGGCAAGCACCGCCAGCGACCGCACGAGCTCGGTCGGCCCGGTCTCGTTCGCCTGCACCCCGTAGGAGACCTGCTGCGTGTCGTCGATACGCGCCGTCACAGTGTTGCGCGGCGCCGGCGCGTCCTCGCCGCGATACCACATCACCGTGTCCGCGTCGGTCGCCGCGACCAGCGCCGTGGCGCTGTCGTAGGGCGGCCCGTCAACCCGCATCGCGGTCTGCCCGGCACCGGCAAAGAACATTTCCGCCGCCGCGAAGGCGGAAGCCGCCGCGAGCTCGGTCTGGGCGGTCTCTGCGAGGAGCGAATTGAGCGCCGTCTCGAAATTCGCAGCCGTCGCCGCCGTCGTCGCGCCGATTTCGAACTCGCCCGATGAGGTCGGCGCGGCACTGGTCGCGGTCAGCTCCAGGGTCCGGGTCGAGCCGTCCGGCAGCGTCAACCCGATCAACACCCGGTCGCCGGCCGCCGGCTGCGCGGCGAAGTCGACATCGAGCGTCGCGGGCGAACCGGTGGGACCGGTCGGCGTCAGCGCCCCGCCGGTCGTGGCCAGCGCGCTGAGCTTGAACCCGAACGGATGCACCCCGTCCTCGCTCAGCGTCACCGTCGCGCCGGCCAGCGAAGTCGCGACCCGCCCCAGGCCCGCCGCCCCCAGATCCGCGTCGCGGCGTTCGGCCAGCACCTCGCGGAAACCCGCCAGGGAGCCGGTGCCGTTCATCACCTCGTCGAAGGATCCGACCGGCGGCGCCTCGGTGGCATTGCCGGCCATGAGGTGTCGGCCGTTGACCTGGGAGTTGAGAAGTTCGATCGCCTCGCTCAGCCGGTTCTGCGCCAGAAACTGTGCCACCGGCAGATGGGTGCCGTCGATATCACGACTGCCGACAAGCACGTCGGCGCGGGTCTCCGCCTCCAGGCCGTCCAACCGCGTGATTGCCTGGTCCATAAGCTCGAGCCGCAGCCCCACCAGGGTGATGGTCTGCTGGTAGGCGTCCATCGCCGCCAGCCGCGCCCTCAGCGTCAGGTCGATGACCCGGTTACTGCCGAGCTCGGAAAGCGAGCTGGCCCGTTTGCCGGTCGCGAGCTGCTCCTGCAGCACGCCGAGCCGCTCGCTCATCCTGGATATGGCGGCGAAGTCGGAGCGGACCGGGAACATCGTGGAGTTGACGATCATTGCGCGCGCCTCAGATCGACATCAGCTGTTCGATCAGGTCGCGCGCGATCGAGACGACCCGCGCGTTGGCGGCATAGGCGTTCTGCAACTCGATCAGACGCGCCATCTCCTCGTCGATATTGACGCCGTGGTCCCGCTCGGCGCGCTGGGCGAGCGCCTCCATCGTGCTCGATTGCGCGTCATAGCTCTGCTTGGCCGCCGCAATCGCGTTGCCCTGATGATTGAACATCTGCTCGACGAACTGCCGCACGGTTCCCGAGAGCACGAAGTTGCCCTGCGTGAACCCGCTCGCCTCGCTCGCCTGGAAGCTCAGCGATGCCAGCCGATCGGCGAGGTAGTCGGGGCGGGCCGATTCCCCCAGTGGCGTGTCGGTGGCGTATTTGACGAGCAACGTGTTGTCGCTCGCCACCGCCGAATTGATCCGGATGCGGGACGCAAAACCGAGCTTCTGGGTTGCGCCGTCCAGGCTGTCGGTGAAGGCCGAACCGTCCGAGTCGACGAACAGGGACACACCGAGCCCCTCCCCTTGCGTGCCCGTCGCGGTCGCCCGCCCCACCAGCGAGGTGATGTCCGTCGTCCCCGCTGCCCCGTCGTCGAGGATGCGGATCGTGGTGCCGGCCGGGTTGCTCACAGTCACCGCCGCCCCCAGCGCCGCGTCCAGCGCCGCTGCAACCGCGCCGATGCCCCCCGAGAAATCCAGACCGATGGTTCTGACCCCGTCGGAGCCTGTCTGATCCATCGGCAGCTTGGCCGGATCGTCAACCCTGACCACGCGCACGATCTTGTCGGTGCCGCCCTCGGTATAGGAGACGACGAAGTCGTTGCCGGCCTGCAGGGCTGCAAGATCGACCTCGAATCCGTCCGCCCCGCCGCTCGAGACCGCAGTCCCGTCGGTCTCCACCGTCGACATCGCCAACGCCAGCCCGGCGGCGATTTCGTCGAGCTGTCCCTGTGCGGCCACCAGCGTGTCGTCGCGCAGCTCCACGAGCGCCGCCAGGCGCCCGGAATTGAGCACGCGATTGTCGATGAGATCGATCTCGAACCCGGCCGGGGTCCTGAGCGCCAGCGTGCCGACGCCGTTCGCGGCGTCGTCCGGCGAATAGAGCGAATTGGGCGACAGATTACCGCCCGAGGAAAACACGAACTGCGATGCCTTCTCGTCGATCAGGCCGATCCCGGAACGCGTGAACAGGGCCACCCGCCCGTCGCCGCCATATTGCGCCCTGACGTCGATGAGCTCGGAAATCGAGGTGACCAAACGGTCACGCTCATCCATCAGGGCCGCCCGCGACCCCCCGTCGCGGGTGGTGTCCGCAAGCTGGCCGTTGATGCGCTCGAGCGAGCTCAGCGACTGGTTGAGATTGCCCACGGCGTCGGCGATCTGGCCCTCGGCCTCCCGCCGCATGGTCTGCACGTTGGTCGACAGCGAATTCAGCGTCTCGGCCATGCCCTGCGCCTGGGCCAGCACCTGGGCGCGGGTGGCGTAGTCGTCGGGGCTGGTGGTGAGCGCCTGCAGGGCGCTCTGGAAGTCGGCAAGACGCGTATCGATGGAATTGGCGTCCCCCGGCATCCCGAGATAGAGCTCGAGACGGCTGAGGAAATCGGCGCGCACATCGGCATAGCCCATGCGGCCGGTCTCGGTTTGGGCCTGCGCCTCCAGCGCCGCCGTGAAGGCGCGTTCGACGCCGGCTTCGCGGACGTAAGAGGAGACGCCCGTGAACCGCTCGTCGATGGTGAGCGACTGCTTGTGGTACCCCGGAGTGCCGGCGTTGGCGACGTTGCGCGAAAGGACTTCGAGCCCGGACTGGCTCGTCAGCATCCCGGTCAGCGCATTGGCCAGCGATACACTCAGGCCCATCGGTTCACTCCCGGGCGGGGGGCCGGCCCGATCTCACAACCGGGCCGGCGGGATCTGTGCGGTCCGCTAGCGGACCATGTTCAGCGCTTCCTGCAGCATCTGGTCGGAAGTCGAGACGATCCGCGTACCGGCGGCGTAGGCCTGCTGGGTGACGATCAGCTTGGTGAATTCCTCGGAAATGTCGGTGTTGGAATTCTCAAGCGCCGAGCCGACGATCGAGCCGTCCAGGTCCAGGATCGCATCGCCGGATTCCGAGGTCGCCCTGAAGATGCCCCCGTCCTGCCGGCGCAGTTCGTTGGCGGCGTTGAAGTTGGCCGTCACCACCTGCGCGAGCTCAACCCGCTGGCCGTTCGAATAGCTGGCGACGATCCGTCCGGAGTTGTTGACCTCGACCGAGACGAATTCGCCGGCCCCGTAGCCGTTCTGGGAAAGCTGCGTGACCTGCGCGGTGCCGTTGGCGTCGGCGAACTGGGTCACCCCGTTGGAGGAATGGAACAAATCCACGTCCCCCAGCGACACCGAGTTGACGGTCATGCCCGTGACGGTCGACGAGGTCACCGCCGGGCTCAGCGAGCCGTCGGCGCCGAACGTGTAGTCGGTGCCGACATTGATCCAGGCCGGGTCGGTGCCCGTGGCGTCGGCGTCGGTGAGGTAGAACAGGTTCCACGTGTCGGACCCGCCCGAGGCGGCGCTGTCGATCTTCGCCCATCTCAGCTGCACGTTCACCGGGGCGCCATTGTCGGCGTAAACGGTGATCGCGCCGCCGGAAATCGACTGGTCGAGGAAGATCGGCACGTCGTCGCCCTCGACCACCCCACCGCCGCCGGTGGTCGGGTCGGCTGCGAAGTCGCCCGGAACCAGCAGCTCGGAGTCCGGGATGTTCGGATCGTAGGCGGGCGTCTTCGGCAGTTCCGGCAGGTTGAGCTGATAGTCGATCCGGTCGGTGCCTTCGGCCGGCAGGAAGGAGTTGGACAGCCGAATGACCTCCGGGATCGAGCCCGAGATGTTCCCGGTTGAGGGGTCGATCGGCAGGCCCTTGAGGAAATACCCGGCCCCGTTGACCAGGTAGCCGTCCTTGTTGATGTCGAAGTCCCCGCGCCGGGTGTAGTAATCGGTGCCCGAGAAGATCGCCGCCCCGTCGTTGAAACCGATCTGGTTCTCGACGATGAAGAAGCCGGGGCCGTTGATCGCCATGTAGGTGTCCTGGGAAGCGACCTGGATGTCGCCCTGCACGTCATTGGTCGAACGCGACTGCGCCAGCACCGCGCCGGCGATCTGCCGGCGGGGCGGCGCGTCCGGAATGAGGTCAACGAAGTCGGTTTCGATCCGCTTGTAGCCGATCGTCTGCGAATTCGCGATGTTGCCGGAAATGTGCTCGAGCGCGAACGATTGCGCCCTCAGCCCGGTGACCGCGGTCGCCAGCGCGCCATAGATTCCCATCTTACTCTCCTCAACTCGTCCAGGCGCACACGCCGCCCTTGGCCCGAAATCGTTGCAAGTGCGATGCCAACCCGCGAATGCCCGGGATTCCGGGGAAAAGCCCCCTGGCCCGGCCGGCAAAACCCGCGGCAACGGCAGCCGCTTCCCCGCCAGGCGGCAACCTTTGCCCACCCGGGCGGGAAGTCAGGTGTGGGGATACAGGCGCGGAAACAGGATTTCGAGCGCCGACTGCGGAAACCGCAGAGAGACCGGTCCCTTGGGCGTAGACGACGCCAAAACGCCAGCCTCGACAAGTTCACTCAGCAGGCGGCGCGCCGAGCGTTCGGGCAGACCCGATATTCGCGAGACTTCGCCGCGCTCGAATTCACCGCGTGACAGGGCTTCGTGCAGCAGTCTGGCCGCTTCCGGCTTGAGATCGGGGGTGCGCGCGACAAATTCGGAGAGTCGGGCAGCCAGATTGTCGAGGTCGAACTGCGTCGACATGAAACCTATCTGATCGACGCACACCCTGAGAAACCACTCGGTGAATTCGATCAGTGCTCTGAGGGAGAGATTTCCCCTGCCATCATAATCTCCCTCGCGCGGCGTATCCGCCATATCCATCATCCGCTTGTATTCCAGACGGCTGTCGATCCCGCGCGCCAGCCCTCGTGAAATCGACCACAACCCGCCGGCACCGATCCCAGCCTTGTACGCCATCGCATGGCTCATCAATCTGCTGACGCGGCCGTTGCCATCGGGAAATGGATGAATGTAGTTGAAGCGATGGTGGGCCGATGCGATGGCCAGAATGCGCGCCGCCTTGCCGAGGCCATCCAATCGATAGCGTTGTTCGAACCGGACCATGAACGCTTCCACTCGGTGGCTCGAAGGCGGAATGTGACGGCCGACCACGTTGTCGTGCTCGGGGCGGCTGCGCCACCTTCCAGGCTCCATGGTGAATGCCGCCAGGCCCTCCCCAATTTGCACGAACGCATCCGGCGCATCCCTGTAGAATTCCTCGTGCAGCCAGCGGACGAAGGTTCTGGTGGCGGGTTCGGCCAACGTCCCGTCAAGCGCCTTGGCGTCGATCGCCGCTTGCACGCGCACGTGCGCCGCCGCCTCCTGCTGCAGATTGCGGCGACCCGTGTCGATGTCCAACTCGCCGGCAAGTGCGCGCTCGATGTCGCGCGGTCGGGTGTCATGACCCTCAATCAGGTTGCTGTAATATGCGTTCATGATGCGCACGAGACCGGCAAGATGCGCCGCCGTCCTGGTGTGCAGATGGTGCCCCAAGACCGCTGCAGATTCCGCTACCTGAGCCGCCAGATCGGCCAGGCGTTCCGGGATGTCTTCGAGGCGCGTCGGCTCGATGCGGTCGAGGCTTTCGACTTCGGTTTTGGCCGGTCTCCTCATCGCCAAGCTCGCTGCATTTCAACGCATAATCCGCATCGACGGCAGTCTGTGACCGATCGCGTGGCCGATCTCGCGAATAGTCGCTGGCCGAAGAACTGGCCGATCTTCATTTCTGACAACAACCTGATATCACAATCACATTAACAAGACACCCCTGGCTTTGGCCGATATTCGGGCCGATGTTCCGTGGCCCACCCCTGCCCGTGCGCTGCGCCCCGCCATCCGCCGCTGAGCCCCCCGCCCCGCTTGCCCGCCCCCCGCTTCTCGTCTAATCACTCGACGCTCCGCGGAGACTTCATCGATGCTGTTCGAGAGCGCCGACGACTACGTCAACGCCGATCGCCATGCGGTCACCGTCTTCGGCATGGCCGGCGCCGGCAAGACCCGGCTCGCCTCGCGCCTGCGCTGGGACGGCTGGTTCCACTTCTCGGTCGATTACCGCATCGGCACCCGCTACATGGGCGACTACATCGTCGACAACTGCAAGCGCGAGGCGATGAAGGTGCCGCTGCTCAGGGAGCTGTTGCGCAACGATTCCATCTACATCTGCTCCAACATCACCTTCGACAATCTCGAGCCGCTTTCGGCCTATCTCGGCCTGCCCGGGGACCCCGCCAAGGGCGGGTTGCCGCTCGCCGAATATCAGCGGCGCCAGGAGCAGCACCGCAAGGCGGAGATCCTGGCGGTGCAGGATGTCCCCTATTTCATCGAGCGGGCCAAATCGCTTTATGGATACGACAATCTCATCGTCGATTCCGGCGGCTCCCTGATCGAGGTCATGGACCTCGACGACCCGGACGACCCGACCGTCAAGACCCTGACCGAGCACACCGTGCTGGTCTATATCGAGGACGCCCACGAGCGCGGCGAGGAGCTTCTCGAGCGCTTCCGCGCCAATCCCAAGCCGATGTACTACCGGCCGGTGCTGCTCGATGAGAAGTGGGCCGAATTCAAGGCCCTGCAGGGCATCGATCGGGACGAAGACGTCGACCCGGCCGAGTTCGGCATCTTCGGCTTCCAGGCCATCCTGGCGGACCGCACACCGCGCTATCAGGCGCTGGCCCGCCGCCACGGCTATACCGTCGGCGCCGCCGATCTCGCCTCGGTCCGCGACAGCGCCGATTTCAACGATCTGATGCGCAAGGCCATTTCCCGCCGCAAGGCGGCCTGACCCACCGGTCCGCTTGCACCGGGCGACGCGCCGCCGATACCACTCTGGAAACCCACCATGCCCATCAAGATCCCCGACCATCTGCCGGCCCGAAAGATCCTCGAGGCCGAGGGCGTGATGGTCATGGATTCATCGCGCGCCGCCCGCCAGGACATCCGCGCGATGAACATCGGGCTGCTCAACCTGATGCCCAACAAGGAGCGCACCGACACCCAGTTCACCCGGCTCGTCGGCGCCACCCCGCTGCAGGTCGATTTCTCGCTCGTCCGGATCACCGACCACAAGTCGAAGAACACGCCCGAGGCTTATCTCGACGCCTTCTACGAGACCTGGGAGGCCGTCCGCGATCGCAAGTTCGACGGCTTCATCATCACCGGCGCCCCGATCGCGCATCTGAAGTTCGAAGAGGTGCGCTACTGGGACGAGATGGTCGAGATCATGAACTGGACCCAGACCCACGTGCACCGGACGATGTTCATCTGCTGGGGGGTTCAGGCGGCCCTCTATCATTTCTACGGTATCGAACGCCGCCGGCGCGCCGCCAAGGCTTTCGGCGTCTTCCGGCACCATGTCGTCAATACCACCTCGCCCTATCTGAGGGGGTTCTCGGACGACATCGCCATTCCCGTTTCGCGCTACAACGACATCGATCCGGCGACCCTCCCGAAGGACGGCTCGCTCGAAATCCTCATCGATTCCGACGAGGTCGGCATCTGCATGCTCGGCGATCCGAAGCACCGGGCGCTGATGATGCTCAACCATCTCGAATACGACGCCCGCTCGCTCGCCGACGAATACGAGCGTGACATCAAGGCCGGGCTCGAGACCGCGCCCCCCGTCGACTATTTCCCCGACGACGATCCGTCCCGCGAGCCGCTCAACCGCTGGCGTTCACATGGGCACCTGTTGTTCCAGAACTGGATCAACGAGATCTACCAGACCTGCCCGTTCGACATCGCGAGGATCGGGGTCGAGGAGGATACCTACTAGACCCCGGCGGGGGTTGGCCGGGCTATCGCCAGTCGACTTCGAACACCGGCACCGGCGCCGAAAACCCCTTCAGGCTGCTCGTTCCCAGGGATTTGACGGCGAAGCGCCGGGGCAGCTCGTCGCCGACCCTGTCCGACACCACAATGGCGTCGGCGGTGGCCCGCTCGCACAGCCGCGCCGCCATCTGCACGGTGCCGCCGAACAGATCGTTGCTGTCCTCGACCGGCTCGCCGCAATCCACCCCGATGCGCACATGCAGCTCTTCCCGGCTGTCGCGGTTGAATGACTGCAGACCGCGCTGGATCGCACACGAGCACTCGACCGACGCCACCACGTCGTCGAACGAGGCCATGATGCCGTCCCCGGTGTGCTTGACCTCGCGGCCGCCCGTTTCCTTGAGCTTGCGCCGCACGATGGAGTCGTGGCTGCGCACCATTTCCACCGACTGCTTGTCGCCGAGCCGGGCCGTCATCGCCGTCGATTCCACGATGTCTGTGAACATGATCGCCCGGAAGGCGGGATCGACGGCGGGATCGGCACTCGGCCGCTTGGGCCCCGTTTCGGCAACCGGATCGGCAATGCGGCCCAGAAACGCTTCCACCGCCGACAGCTCGATCTCGATGATTTCGGCGGCGATATTGCCGTGCGAGAGGGCGTGCACCTTCACGGCGGTCTGCTTGTTCGGGGCCTCGATCAGGCAGAACCCGGTCCCCCGCGCTTCATCGAACCAGTAGGTGAGCATCCGCACGCCGACCTTGTCCTCGATCTGCAGATCCATCTCGTGCAATTTCGCGATCTGCTCGGCGGTCACGCCTTCGAGTTGGTGGCGATCCATGAATATGGGCATCGGTGCCTCCGTCGGCGGAACGCAACACTAGCCCACCGGCCCCGCTTCGGACAAACGGCCCGCGCCCGCGGCGCCGGCGGGCCTTCGCCGAACGCCGCATTCAGGCGCCGCGCCGCCCTTGCCGCGCCGGCCGGCGCGATGCCACACTGGCACGCCGGACCTCGACCACGCTCAGATGGACCCCAGCCCATGCCCGAACCGTTCACGCGCCAGGATCTGCACGCCTATCTGCGCAACAACCACCACGCGGTCGTCGCCTCCATCGATTCCGAAGGCGGCCCCAGCGCCGCGCTGGTGGGCGTGGCGGTCTCGGAGAGCCTTGAGCTCGTCTTCGATACCCTCTCGGCGACCCGCAAACACCCCAACCTGATGCACGACCCGCGGGCCGCGCTGGTCTGGTCCGGCCCCGGCGAGCAGACCGTGCAGATGGACGGACACGGCCGCCTGCTCGATCCAGACGTGCCGGCCGATCTCGCCCTCAGGGAGGTGTATCTGACCACCTTTCCCGACGGCCAGGCGCGCCTGAAATGGGAAGGGCTGGTGCACTGGATCATCCGGCCCCTGTGGGCCCGCCACGTCATGTACGACCACGGCGAATTCATCACCGAGTTCAAATGGGATGAGGACGGTCGCCCGATCGACTGACGCCGGCGCGCCGACCTAGCCGCCGCCCAGCATCGTGTTGAGCGGCTGCCAGTACATCTGGTGCCAGCCGCCCTCGAGCATGTCGTGCCCTTCGTCCGGATAGCCGGCTTGGTCGAACACCAGCTTCGTGCCGCCGTCTTCGGGCGTCAGCGCGAACCGGCAGATGGAATAGACCCCTTCCGGCCAGGCATTCGAGCGCCAGGCCTGCACGATCAGCTTGCCGGGCTGCAGTTCGACGTTCAGAGCCTCGATATCGCCGCCGAACATCGTCGACCTTCCGCCGACTTTCGCAGAGATGCTGGCGGCTCTGTTGCCGGTCATGGCGGTGAACTTGTCGGAGCTCACAAGCACGTCGTAAACCGCCTCGGGGCTGCCGGCGATCGTCACTTCCTGATGGATGGTCCTAGCCACCGATCATCTCCTCCCAAAAAGAAAAGTCGCACAAGTAGACATTCAACTGATTGGTTGAATGATCGGACCTTGACGCGATCCGCGATGATTGTCAACCTGACGGTTGAATAATGGAGGAGAACCGGATGCCGGGCGCCGCATCGCCAGCGATGGTCACCACGATGTCCGCCGACGACCGGCTCGATCTGGTCTACCAGGCGCTGGCCAACCGCACTCGGCGGGCCCTCATCGCGATGCTGGCCGCCGGTCCCGCCAAGGTCACGGACCTTGCCAGGCCCTTCGGCATGTCGCTCAACGCCATCTCAAAGCACCTCGCGGTGCTTGAACGCGCCGGTCTCCTGTCCCGCACGGTGACCGGGCGCACCCATTCCTGCGCGCTTCAGGCGGCGCCGATGGCCGATGCCGAGCGTTGGCTGCGCCACTATGAGTCCTTCTGGACAGGCCAGCTCGACAGCTTCGCCCGCTATGTCGAAGACGAGATGGAGTAGCGCCGGTGGCGCCGAGCGACCGCGAGGCTTCGCGGCAGCCCGCCCGCAACGCGGCGCGATGAAGGAGAAGCCGTGAACGACGACGCGAAGGCCGACGCCACCGAACTCCGTATCCGGCGGGTCATCCGGGCCCCCAGGGAAAGGGTCTTCAAGGCCTGGACGACCGCGTCGGACGTCGAGCAGTGGTGGGGACCGGGCGCCGTCACCTGTCCCGAGGCCCGTTTCGACCTCTCGGTGGGTGGCCGCTATTCCATCGCCAACCGCAACCCCGACGGCACCCTGACCACCTTCCGCGGCGAATTCGAACGCGTCGAGCCGCCGCACACGTTGGTCTATTCCTGGTTCATCGACGCCGACCCGGATGGCGAGACCGGCTCACGCGTGACGGTCGAGTTCCGCGACCACGAAGACGGCACCGAAATCGTCATCCATCACGAACGCCTGCCGGCGCCGGAAGTCACCCGGATGCACCTGGAGGGCTGGCTGGGTTGCCTCGACGGGCTCGCCGCGTATCTTCAGGGCTAGGGCGCCATGGAGCGTTCCATCGCGCGCCGCAAGGGAGGCAAAACTCGATGTTCCGGACGATCTTCATGGACTGGCGCACAAGTGTCGCGGGGGTGCTGTCCTGGGCGATCCCGTTCTTCGCTTCATTTCCCTTCTTCAGCCCGGCCGGCGGGCTGATTGTCCCGCAGCCGCTGTTCAAGTCGATCATGGTCGTCGTGGGCACGGCGGTCGGCGTGGCGCTGCTGGTGTGGATGTTTCGCCGCTTTCAGGCGACGCTGACCAGCGGCATCGTCATCGGCCTCTACTGGCTCGTGCTCAACTGGGGGCTCGACATCGTCGTGCTCCTGCCGATGTCCGGCACCTCGCTGACCGATTATTTCTACGACATCGGCATCCGCTATCTGAGCCTGCCGATCATCGCTGCTGGCATGGGCTGGGCGGGACGGAACGCAAGCTAGCAGCCCTCACGCCGCCCGCGGGTCACCGGCTTCGGCGCCCTTCTTGGCACTATTCTTGGCACCGTCCTCGGCACCCTTCCTGGCGCCATCTTCGGCGTTCGGCTCGCCGCTTTTTTCAAGCGCCTTGAGGAAACTCGCCGCCCAGTTGTCGACCGAATGCCGGCGCGCGGTCCGGTTCAACCGCTTCCAGCGCGCCTGGCGCTCCTCGATCGGCATTTTCAGCGCCTCGTCGAGCGCTTGCGCGACTTCGTCGACGTCATGGGGATTGACCAGCAGCGCCTCGTGGAACAATTCCGCCGCCCCGGCGAATTTCGACAGCACCAGCACTCCGGGATCGTCCGGGTCCTGGCAGACGACGAATTCGTGCGCCACTAGGTTCATTCCGTCCCTGAGCGGGGTCACCAGACCCACCTTGGCGGCGCGGTAGAGGCCCGCCAGCGCGCTTTGCGGATAGGCGCGCCGGACGTAGTTGAGCGGCGGCCAGTCGGGCTCGGCGAACCGCCCCATCACCCGGCCGCAGGCGACGTCGAGGGAGGCGGCGATCTCCTGGTATTCATGAATCTGGGCGCGCGAGGGCGGCGCGATCTGCAGCATGTGCACATGGCGCCGCCAATGCGGGAAGATCTCGAGAAACCGCTCGTAGGAATCGATCCGCTCGGGCAACCCCTTGGAGTAGTCGAGCCGGTCGACCCCCAGGATGAGCTGGCGGTCACCGATCGACTTGCGCACCAGCGTCGCGGTTCGCTTGGCGTTTTTCGAGTCCAGCAGCCTGGCGAAGGCATCCGGGTCGGTGCCGATCGGAAACACATCGGCGATGTCCCAGCGGTCGGAGACCGTCATTTGCCCGCCGGCGGCGAACCAGTCCTTCTTGGACAACGCCGCGAAGCGCTTGAGCGCCGCCACATCGCGTTCCGCCTGCATCCCGACCACGTCGTAGGCGGCGAGTTGGCGCAAGAGGTCGATCGAGTGCGGCACCGCAGCGAAATGCTCCGGGCCCGGGAAGGGAATGTGCAGGAAGAAGCCGATGCGGTTTTCCACGCCCAGGTCGCGCAGACAGCGGGCCAGCGGGATCAGGTGATAATCGTGCACCCAGATCAGATGCTCGTCGCTCAACTCCCGCTTCAGCGCCGCCGCGAACTGCCGGTTCACCCGCATATAGGCGTCGAACAGGCCCGGCTCGATATTGGCCAGGTCCAGCCGATGGTGAAAGGTGGGCCACAGGACCGAATTCGCGAAGCCCTCGTAGTAGCCCTCGCAGTCCTCGCGGGTCAGATCGAGCCTGCCGACCCTGACCCCGCCGACCGTCTCGAACGCCGCTTCCTTTTGCGGATGCTCGGCAAACTGCCCCGACCAGCCCATCCAGAACCCGTCGCGCTCGGAAAGCACCTTGCCCAGCGCCACCGCCAGACCGCCCGCGGCCGGTTTCTTCGACGGCGTCCGGTTCGAGACTACGGCTATCGGTTGCATTCCAGATCCCGTCTCAGCTGCCGGATCTCTTTTGTCCTTGCGATTGGACATTATGATGACGGACGCCCCCGCCCCACTCACCGGCGGGACGAATGGCCGGCCTTGTCCGGACGTGGGCGCGCCCCTCATAAATAGGGAGCGCTCCTCCATTCGCAACCGATTGCGCCCGTCGCCCGGCTCTCAGGCCACCGCCTCTTCCGGCTGGCTCGAGGCCGCCAGCCGCACCTTCAGCCCGTCGAGGCGCTCGTTCATCAGGATCTGGCACGACAAGCGCGAGCCGTCGGCGGTGTCGGGCACCAGGTCGAGCATGTCCTCTTCTTCCGGGCCCGGCCGGGCGATTTTGTCGCGCCAGGCCGCGTCGACATAGACGTGACAGGTCGCGCAGGCGCAGGCGCCGCCGCACTCGGCCTTGATCGGCAATCCCCAGTCGCGGATCACCTCCATCACCCGCCAGCCATCGAGGGCTTCGAGGGCGTGCTCGACGCCCTCCTCGTCGACGACGATAAGCTCCATCAGATGACCCCGAGCTTCTTGCGCAGGGACGTCGAGGAGGTCGTGTACTGGAACACCACCTTCTCGTCCGGATGCACGATCCGCTTCGCGGCCTGCGCCATCAGCGCCGCCTCATGGAAGCCGGAGAGGATGAGCTTGAGCTTGCCCGGATACGAATTGATGTCGCCGATGGCGAAGATGCCGGGCTCGGAAGTGGCGAATTTCTCGGTATCGACCGGTATGAGGTTTTCATTCAGGTTGATCCCCCACTCGGCGACCGGGCCGAGTTTCATGGTCAGCCCGAAGAAGGCGAGCAGCCGGTCGGCGGGGACGCTGAGTTCGTCCTCGGCGGTCCTGATCCGGACCGATGAAAGCGCCCCATCGGCGCCCTCCAGCCCCGCGATCTGCCCGATGACGAGATCGACCTCGCCGGCCTCGACCAACGCCTGCATCTTGTTCACCGAGTCCGGGGCGGCCCGAAAAGTGTCGCGCCGATGCACCAGGGTAAGCGACCTGGCGACCGGCGCCAGGTTGAGCGTCCAGTCGAGCGCCGAGTCCCCGCCGCCCGCGATGACGATGTCGTGGTCGCGGAATTCCTCGATGCGCCGGACCGCATAGAAGACCGAAATGTCCTCGAAGGCCTCGATGCCCTCGATCGGCGGGCGCTTGGGCTGAAACGAGCCACCGCCGGCCGCCACCACGATCGCCTTGGCGCGGAAGA
This sequence comes from uncultured Devosiaceae bacterium, assembly GCA_964574935.1. GTDB lineage: Bacteria > Pseudomonadota > Alphaproteobacteria > Rhizobiales > Devosiaceae > JBBECE01. The sequence goes on from CAZNOZ010000017.1 coordinate 53,050, forward strand.
TCTCGCCCTCGTCGGTGGTCACCGCGAACGAGCCGTCCTCCTGGCGCGCCAGGGAGGTGACCATGCGGTTGAAATGGAATTCCGGCGCGAACGGCTTGATCTGCTCCATGAGCTTGTCGGTCAGCTCCTGGCCGGAGATCACCGGGTAGCCGGGAATGTCGTAGATCGGCTTTTCGGGGTAAAGCTCCGCGCACTGCCCGCCCGGCCGGTCCAGGATGTCGATCACGTGGCAGCTCAGGTCCAGAAGGCCCAGCTCGAACACCGCGAACAGGCCGACCGGCCCGGCGCCGATGATCACCACATCCGTCTTGACTTCGTTCTTCATCAACATGGCTGGTATCTTTGATCGTTGGCCGCCGCAACCGGCAGCGTGCTAGCGAACAGGGCGCCTCAGGAATGGCCGGGTGCCCACCGGAACTTCGCGACCCGCGCCCACGGGTTGCAGATAGACCGAGACCTCGGCTACCGCGTCGGCCTCGAGCAGCCTGCGGGCCGCTTCGTCTCTCACCACCAGGGCGTCGAAGCCGCAGCGCCGGTAGAACGCCGCCTGGTCGGCGAGTATGTCGCCCACCGCCCTGAGTTCCCCCCGATAGCCGTAGCGCTCCCGGATGAGGCGGGCGGCCGAATAGCCCCGCCCGTCGGTGAAGGCGGGAAAGCCGACCGCCACCGAATTGAAGTGGCTGAGATCGTCGCCGACGGTCTCGACTCGGTCGCCCTCGGCCGGCTCGATCAGAAGCCCGACCGGATGCGGATTGCCGGCGAACTTGTCCCGGTGATCGCGCCACACCGCCAGCGGCACGTGGGTGAAGCGCACGGTTGCCGGATCGTCGCCCTCTTCCCATTGCCGCCAGGGGTCGGCCACGAACCGGCCGGACTTGAACAGCGTCCATTCGGCGTGCCGGATCGGCGAGGCGATCTCGGCGTTGAAGTCGAAATGGATGCCGCACTCGGCCTTGTTGAGCCCCCGCCAGCGCCCGGCTCTGGGGTCCTCGCCCTGCCCCACCGCGCTGGTGCAGGTCGCGCAGCCGATCGAGCGGTAGCCTTTGCCGACCAGGGGATGCTCGGGCAGCTTGTGCGCGGTCTTGTAGGCGTCGATGTCCTCGTAGGTCCAGTAGGCGAGCGGATTGATCTTGATGCGGTCGTCGCCGGTGAGCTCGAAATGCGGCAGCACCCCGCGGTCGGAGGTCTGGTAGCGGCGCCGGCCGGTGACCCAGCCGCCGAATCCCTCCAGTGCCGCCTGCAGGGGCACCGTCTTGCGGATATGGCAGCACGAGTCCGGGTCGGTCTCCCACAGCACCTCGTTCGGATCGAAACGCTCGAGATCGGCCGGATCCGGGGCGAGCGAGATCACCCGCGTCAGCCCCAGCTCGCGTTCGACCGTCTCGACATACGCGAGCGTCTCGTCGAAGTGCTTCTGGGTATTGAGGAAAATGACAGGCAGGTCGCGGTCGAGTTCGGCGACCATGTGCAAAAGCACAATCGAATCGGCACCGAACGAGGAAACCACCGCCAGGTCGCCGGCCAGGAGCTCCGCGGCCTGCTTGAACACCCCCGGCGCGTCGCGCTCGCCGAACATGCCGTTGAGCGCCACGATCCCGAGCGCCCGGAGCTTGTCCGGCTGCTTCACCGTGGCCGCCTGGCCACCCGCCCGGACGTCCTCAGCCAGCGCCATAGAGCGCCTCCTTGAACGGCTCGGGGCCGAGGCGCCGGAAGGCGTCGATGAAGGTCTCGCTTTGCCCCTGCCGCCGCGCGACATAGGTGTCGACCAACTTCTCGATCGCCTCCGGCACGTCCTCGGCCGGCACGCCATGGCCCAGTATGGTCCCCACCGCGGCATTTTCGGTCGCGTCCCCGCCGACCGTGATCTGGTAGTTCTCGACGCCCTTCTTCTCGAGCCCGAGGATGCCGATATGGCCGATATGATGGTGCCCGCAGGCGTTGATGCAGCCGGAGATCTTGATCTTCAGATCGCCGATCTCCGCCTGCCGCTCGGGCGACGCGAACCGGTTTGAGATCGCCTGCGCGATGGGGATCGAGCGCGCCGTCGCCAGGGCGCAGTAATCGAGCCCCGGGCAGGCG
>CAZNOZ010000018.1:0-51850 GCA_964574935.1 uncultured Devosiaceae bacterium
ACTGCTTCTATGAGGGCGAGAACATGCTCGTCATCCACCCCGACGAGTGCATCGATTGCGGGGTGTGCGAGCCCGAATGCCCGGTCGACGCCATCAAGCCGGACACCGAGCCGGGGCTGGAAACCTGGTTGGAGGTGAACGCCAGGTTCGCCGCCACTTGGCCCAACATCACCGAAAAGCGCGATCCGCCCCCGGACGCCAAGGAGTTCGAGGGGGTCGAGGGCAAATACGAGAAGTATTTCTCCGAAAACCCCGGAGAAGGGGACGCCTGAGCGCCCCAGGATCGCCTCAGCGCATCGTTAACGCTGCGAACGGAGGCTTTTGATTTTGTCCGAAAATTGTGGTATATAAATCACTCAGCCAGTGAGCGAGATCGTTCCCGCAGTCGTGCCAAAGGGCACGTTTTTTTTCGAGACACCCGGTGCGCATCCAGGCGGCGCCAACCGCGCCGTGGGCGGTTCGACGGGTTTTTCGAGTGGGGCTTGACGGGGCCACCCGTGAAGACAAAACGGCGCGTTCAAGGGGGTCGAAGGCAGGAGTTGGGGTAAAAATGGCCGCAAGAAAGTCAGTACAAAGGCAAGGGTTCCGGACCGGCGAATATATCGTCTATCCCGCGCACGGGGTGGGCCAGATCACCGAAATCGAGCAGCAGGAAGTCGCCGGTATCAAGCTCGAGCTGTTCGTGATCGTCTTCGAGCAGGACAAACTGACCCTCAGGGTCCCGATCGCCAAGATCAAGTCGGTGGGCATGCGCAAGCTCTCGGACGCGGCGACCGTCACCAAGGCGCTCAAGACGGTGACCGGCCGGGCCCGCATCAAGCGCACCATGTGGTCGCGGCGGGCCCAGGAATACGAGGCCAAGATCAATTCCGGGGATCTGGTGGCGATCGCCGAGGTGGTCCGCGACCTGTACCGCTCCGAGGACCAGCCCGAGCAGTCCTATTCCGAACGCCAGCTCTTCGAGGCGGCGATGGACCGCATGTCGCGCGAGATCGGGGCGGTCAACAAGCTGACGTTGACCGAAGCGGTCAAGCTCATTCACACCAACCTCGCCAAGGGCCCGCGCCGGGCCGCCAAGACCGAGGATTCCGGCGCCGAGGAAGCCGCCGCCTAGCGGGGTTTCCGCCCTGGAGAAGTTTTTCGAGGCCGGCGCGCACCAGGCGCCGGCCTTTTGCTGTCAATTGCGGCGCCACGATCCGATCGGCTAGGCTCGCCCACCTCAGGAGAGGCCGATGTTCAAATACCCCAAATTCGCGCCCATCGCCGTCGCCGACCAGGACCGGGCGCTCGCCTTCTACCGCGACACGCTGGGGCTCAAGCTCGAAATCGACGACCCGCAGGGCACGGGCGGCTGGCGCTGGATCGAGTTCTCGCTGCCCGGCGCCCAGACCCGCCTACTCTTCGAGCGCCAGCGCGCCGCCCCGGATCCCGACGAGCCGGCCCTGACCCTGATCGTCGACGACGTGGAAAAAGCCGCCGCCGAGCTCGGTGCCAAGGGCGTGGAATTCACCAGGCCGCCCACCGAGACCCCGTGGGACAACAACGAGCTGTTCGCGATCTTCCGGGATTCGGAGGGCAATCTGGTGCAGATCGGGGCTCGCCGCGCGGCCCCCTGATCGCGCCCGGCGGCCTAGCGCTGGACGACGATCTTGTACGGCGCGCCGACGACCAGCGGATCTTCGGGGAACAGGCCGTTGAGCGAATAGAAGAGTTCCGGGCCGTATTTGTTCACTTCCATGCGCGCCGCCAGGGTCAGCCCCGTGTCGCCGGGCTTGGCTTCCACAACCGCGATCTCGAAGCTGCGGATGCGCCGCGTGTCGGCGAGCCGGGCGCCACGGAAACTCCCGATGGTGTTGCGGAAGTCGGCCTTGAACTGGTCGGAATCTTGGGCGGCGGCGAAGATGAACCGGAAGAGCCGCCCCTCGTGCCTGAGCGCGGCGATCCGGAACACCCACTGCTCGGTGAGCGCGTCGGCCTGGGCCACCTCGGTGCCGCCGACACGGCGGATCTGCAACGACTCCGGCACCAGCCCCGCAATCCAGCCCGAGGCCAGATATTCCCCGAGCCCCATCTCGGCGGGCACGTTGGCGGAATCGAAGCGCATCGCGGCGCCGTCCGGCGAGGTCGCCACAACCGCGTCGTCGGCGAGCGTCAGCGTGTAGCGCTCGGGCACTTCGAAGGTCAGATCGAAATTCTTGTGCACGTAGCGGTTGCCCACGATGGCGCCGGTATCGGGATTGTTGCCGAAGGAAATCCCGTCGATGGCGGCCAGATACTCGGCCCGGCCCCTGAGCCCGCCGGCCACGCCGATCTCTTCGGCGCCGCCGATGGCCTTCTCGATGCGCGAGGGCGTCGAGGGGTGCGAGCTAAGAAAATCCCCCGAGCGCAGCCCTGGCGCGTTGTCGCCCTGGGTGAGGGCCGCGTAGCGCCCCATCACGCCCAGAAAGCGCGCCGCCGCGAACGGGTCGTAGCCGGCCTTGGCGGCGATCGCGATGCCTTCGGCGTCGGCTTCCAGTTCCTGTTGTTGCGAGAAGGCCGCCAGCGACGCCCGGGCGCGGTTTGACGCCTGGTCGGTCTCCACATCGACGCCCAGAATGCCGCCCAGCACCCGGTCGACGATTTCGTTGGTGCGGGCCCGGCTCGAGCGGGCCTGGGCGTGACGCAACAGCACATGCGCCATTTCGTGGGCGACCACCGCCGCGATCTCGGAGGTGTCGTTGGCCAGCGCCAGCATGCCGCGGGTGATGTAGATGTCGCCGCCCGGCAGCGCGAAGGCGTTGACTTCCGGGGAATCCATCACCGTCACCGAAATCGCCTGGTTGGGCTGCTCGGCGGCGGTCAGGAGCTGCCCGGCGATCTGCGCGACCAGGATTTCGGCCTCGCGGTGGCGGTAGACGCCACCGTAGTTTTCGACAATCCGCTGTCGCTCGCTGGCGGTCGCCGCCGCCTCACGCGCGTCGGCGCTGACCGCGGCGGCGGAGGGCAGGTCGCTGGTGCGCTGGACCCCGATCTCCGGCTCACCGGTGAGCGAGGTGCAGCCCGCCACCGCGAGCGCCAGGCCCGCGCCGAGCAACTTCCGAAACGTCATTTCGAGGGTCATTGGAGCCTACAGCGCCGCCAGGATCTCGATCTGCTCGGGATGTGTGACCTCGATGCGCGGACCGTCGTCGAGCTCGATCCAGCCGCGCACCCGGATGAACTCGCCGTCCAGGGCGAGCGGGTCAAATCCGACCTCTTCAAACAGCCTTTGGGCCGGCCGGTCAATGACGATCGTGAAGTCGGACTTCCAGTGACGCCCGAAATTGAGATAGACCCGCCGGCCGGCGCGCGCCGCATTGAGCACGCGCCCCTCGACGAGTTCGTAATGGCCCTCCAGCCGGGCCAGCGCGTCCGGGCGATCGGCGGCGCGCAGAGAGTAATAGTCCATCGTCCAGATGCCGAGCCTGTCGGCCCGCGCCCGCCGCTCGGCCTCATAGAGTTCGGAAAGGCAAAAGCGGTTGTCGGCGAACGAGTAGACACGCGCCCAGCCGGCCGCGATCACCTCCTCCTGCACCCAGGCGCCGGTTTCCGCGACGAACACGTGCGCCAAGGCCCGCTCGTAGCGATCCTGACGCTCCCCGCCATAACGCAGCTCGACCTGCCTGCCGAGGACCAGCGCCTCGAGGAACTGTCTGGCTTCCTCGGCGCCCGGCCAGGTGACAAAATCCTCCCGTCCCAGCGGCAATTTGGGGGCCTGCATGCCGATCAGGCGCACCTGCACACCGGAGTCGAGAATGACGGTGTCGCCGTCGACGACTTCAGTGACGCGCCCCGTCGGGCCGGGGCTTAGCGCCGCACAGGCGAGCCCGGGGTCCGAGATCGACGTCGCCATTATCACGCCGGCCACGATCGGCATTAGCCTCATTTTGAAGGGAAACCCCGGCGGCAGGAGACCGCCAGCTTGCACCAAATTGCGGCGAAAATCACCTGCGGGCGACCACATGACGCTCCACAATCGCGCCCGTGGTGCTAACTTGCAGCCAGTGAAGTACCGAGTAGAGCGCATTGGGGGCGCCACGATGAACGAGGAAGCACCGCGCACCGCGCGCGATCAGGCGCTGCTGGCGAAACTGGACCGGGCCCTCGATTCAGTGCTGACGGCGAACGCGGCCATTCCGTTCAAGCCGAAACTCTACCCGCGCTACGCCGGCGCGCGGCTGCTCGCCTGGCTGACCGCGCTGATCGGCTGGGCCATCATCCTGGTCGGCCTGGCGGCAATCGCCTTGGCGCTCGGCATCGGGCGGCTGGAAGCCTACGCGCATCTTGTCGACTGGATTTCCGTGCCGACGGCGGTGGGCGCCGCGATCGGCGGGCTGGTCCTGATCAATCTGGCGGCGATGACGCGCGCCTCGCTGGACGCCGCCGACTATCAACGGCAATTGCTGCAGCTCGACGTCGCCCGCAACATCAAGGGCGTCACCAGGCGCCCGCAGCCCAAGCCCGCCAAACAACCGCCGCCGCCCGCCGAACACATTGAGCCGACGGTGGAGTAGGCGGCACCTCGCGGGGGTTCCGCCGGGCACCCCGGGCTTTCGTGGCGCCACCCCATTGATTATGTTCGGCGGCAGTGGTCCCGTAGCTCAGCCGGATAGAGCACCAGATTCCTAATCTGGGGGTCGCAGGTTCGAATCCTGCCGGGATCGCCAACCTCTGCCAGCCCTCACACCTTGACAGCGCGGCCAAGAGCGCGTGGCCTGTCGGGCCAAGAGGCTCGAGCGGGGGGCCGAATGCATCGAATGCGACAAGAGGTGGCCCGCGCGCGGTCCGAAGGCGGCGCCGTCGATCCGGTCGGCGGCGGCACCGGGCAGCCGCTGGCGCTGTTTACCGACCTTTACGAGCTGACGATGCTGGAGGCCTATTTCCGGCACGCGATGACCGGGCAGGCGGTCTTTTCGCTGTTCGTGCGGCGGCTGCCGGCGGCGCGCAATTTCCTGCTCGCCTGCGGGCTCGAGCCGGTGCTCGACTTCCTCGAGACGCTGCGCTTTTCGGCCGAGGACCTCGACTATCTGCGCTCGCTGGAGAAGTTCGGTCCCGATTTTCTCGACTGGCTGAGGGATTTCTCCTTCACCGGCGACGTCTTCGCGGTGCCCGAGGGCACGCCGGTTTTCGCCGACGAGCCGATCCTCGAGATCGCCGCGCCGATCGCCGAGGCGCAATATGTCGAGACCTTCGTGATCAACCAGATGCATCTGGGCACGCTGCTCGCCTCGAAGGCGGCGCGGGTCGTCGCGGCGGCGGGGGCCAAGCCGGTTGTCGATTTCGGGGCGCGGCGCATCCACGGCACCGACGCGGCATTGAAGGCCGCCCGCGCCTTCCATATCGCCGGGGTGGCGGCGACCTCCGACGTCCTCGCCGGCAAGCGCTACGGCCTGCCGGTCACCGGCACCATGGCGCACAGCTTCATCCAGGCGCACTCCTCGGAGAGCGCAGCGCTGGCTTCCTTCGCCGAAGTGTTTCCCGAAACGGTGTTGCTGGTGGACACCTACGACACGCTGCAGGGGGTGCGGAAGGTCGTCGAACTGGCCGCAAGACTGGGCGACGACTTCAGGGTCTCGGCGGTGCGCCTCGATTCCGGCGATCTCGGCGAGCTCGCGGTGGGGGCGCGCCAGATACTCGACGCGGCGGGGCTCACCTCGGTGGGCATCTTCGCCAGCGGCGGCCTCGACGAGACTGCGATCGCCGGGCTGCTGGCGGCCGGCGCGCCAATCGACGGCTTCGGTGTGGGCACGAAAATGGGGGTCTCCGCGGACGCGCCGGACCTCGACATCGCCTACAAGCTCTGCGAATACGCCGGCGTCGGGCGGCTCAAGCTCTCCCCCGGCAAGCCGGTCTTGCCGGGGCGCAAGCAGCTGTTCCGCGTCTCGGAGGGTGAGGCAGACGTTGGCGATTTCATCTCGCGGGCCGACGAGCAACTGCCCGGCCGGGCGTTGCTCGAACAGGTGATGCGGGGCGGCGCGCGCACCGGGGCGGCGCCCTCGCTCGATCGGTCCCGCGCCCGGGCGGCAGAAGAGATCGCCCGGCTGCCGCAAGCGGTCAGGGCGTTGGCGCCGGCCACCCCGCCCTACCCGGTCGGGATTAGCGACGAGCTCGCCCGTTACCGCGACGAGATCACCGAGGCCGCCACGCGATAGGGCGGCCGAACCGAACGATGGAGACACGTCCATGAGCACGCCTGAACAAGCGCTGGCGGAAGGCGACGGCATTCTCGTCGTCGACGTGCAGAACGATTTCTGCCCCGGCGGGGCGCTGCCGATTGCGGCCGGCGACGAGGTCGTCCCGGTGGTCAACCGCTGGCTGGCGACCGCCGGCGAGAGGCATTTGCCGGTCTACGCTTCCCGCGACTGGCACCCGGAAGGGCATCCGAGCTTCAAGTCCGCCGGCGGCGAATGGCCGCGCCACTGCGTGCAGGACACCGAGGGCGCTGCCTTTCATCCCCTCCTCAAGCTGCCCGAAGGCGCCGTGATCGTCACCAAGGGGGTGCGGTTCGATAAGGACCAGTATTCGGCATTCGACGAGACCGGCCTTGCCGAACGCCTGCGGCAGGACGGGGTCGGCCGGCTCTGGGTCGCCGGGCTCGCCGAGGACGTATGCGTGCGCGCCACCGTCCTCGGGGCGATCGAGGCCGGCTTCGAGGTCATTCTCATCAAGGACGCGGTGCGGCCGGTGACCGAGGAAGGGGGCAAGGTCGCCGACAGGGAGATGCAGGCCGCCGGCGCCCAGTTCGAGACGACCGACCCGCCGGAAAACTAACCCCCGGCCGGCTCAGCCGGCGGCGCGGGCGTGGGACAGCTCCCGGCACTCCGCCTCGCGACCGCGCACCACTCGCCTGCCCGCGAGGTCGCCGTGGGTTTCGGTGACCACCGTGCATTGGCGTTCGGGTTCGTGGTCGGAATGATAGAACATCACCACCCAGTCGCGGGTGCGGCCCAGCTCGTGGGCACGGGCGGTATTGGAGAACAGCACCGTGAACTGCCAGGGGCCGCGCTCCGTGTGCAGGATCGGCAGCCACGCTTCGCCTGTCGGATTGAACCGCCGCGGCGCGATGGTGCGGAGCTCGCCGGCTTCGGCCCTGGCGCGATATTCACGGTCGACGTCGATGAGCAGCTCGACCGGCGGCTCGTCGGTTCGCGGCGGCGGGCCCGCCGGCCGTCCCGGCCGCACCCGGCCCAACATCCGGTTCAGGCCGTCGCGGATCATCGCGGTCCGCCGGGGCCCGAGGCCCTTGAGCGCATCGAGCCTTCCGTCATGGGCGGCAAGCTCCAGCGCCTCGAGCGTCTCGACGCCGAGCTTCTCGTGGATTTGGGCGGCCAGCACCGGGCCGATGCCCGGCACCGTCTGCAAGAGCCGCTCGGGATCGGCTTCCCCACGCAGCCCTTCCAGGGCCCGCCAGCGGCCGGTCGAGATCATCTCCATGATGGCGGTGGCGAGCGACGGGCCGATCCCGTGCAGCGCCTCGAGCCCCCCCAGCCCCCCGCGCGCCGCGATCTCGGCGACAGGCCGGTCGAGCCCGGCCACGGTGTCGGCGGCGCGGCGGTAGGCGGCGACCCGGAACGTATTGGCCCCCTGCGCGCCCAGAAGCGTCGCCGCTTCGCGGAAGCGTTCGGCGATGGCGAGGTTGGCGGAGAGATCGCCCGCCGTCGTCCGGGGTACCGCCGGTGCCTTGCCGGCGCCGGGATCGGTTGTTGTTTCGCTTGACCGCTCAGCCATGCATCCACCATAGGCGGCCTGAAACCGCGGCAATTGACGCAGCGCAAGCACCCGCCGCCCGGGCTCTGCTAGGGATTGCGTTCCCGACGGCTCGGGGGCCGCGCCTCTGGCGCCGTCCTACATGATATTGTGAGTGAGAACCCTCAGCTCAAGGCAAATCCGATGTCCCAGCCACCCGTCACCAGCGACGACGTCAGCCGCCTGTTCCGCGGCCTCGGCGCCGAGCAAATCGCCGAGATCATCGCGACCGGCGCATCTGTGGCCGAGCTCGAGCAGGTGGCGGCGGTAATCGACCAGATGAACGACGTGATGGGCGAGATGGAGCGGCCCCTCGCCGGCGCCGCGGCGCGGGTCTACGACGTCCTCATGGCCGATCCGCGCTTCGCCGGCGACAACCACGACCGCTGACGGCGTCCGCTCATGCCGACCGGGCGCCCGCCAGGCCTTGGCGATGCGCGCGTCGGTACAGCCAACCGGAAACCTCCTTGCCGATCTGCCCGATTACCAGCGGTGCCGCGCTCATGGCGAGGACCAGGAGCCAGGCGTCCGTGCGCGGCGGCACCAGATGCAGCACCTCGGCAGTCGCCGGCACATAAGTGACCGCCAGGATCAGCCCGGTGCACAGCGCCAACGCCCCCCACACGAACGGGTTGCGGGTCACCGCGTTGATGAACAGGGACGCCCTGGGGTCGCGCATGTTGAAGACGTTCCACAGCTGCGCGAAGGCGAGGGTCAGGAACGACACCGTCACCAAGGCGTCGCCCGTCAGCCCCAGAACGCGCTCGGCGATCACCAGCGCGCCGAGAGTGGCCACGGTGATCAGGACGCCATAGCCGACGATTTCGATCCATAGCGATCGGGTAAGCATCGGCTTGCTCGGGTCGCGTGGCGGCTGGCGGAGCACGTCGTCCTCGCCCTCGCTGGCCCCCAGCGCGAAGGCCGGGAAGACGTCGGTGACCAGGTTGAGGAAGAGAATCTGCAGCGGCAGCAGCGGCAGCGGCTGGGCGGCGAGGACCGCCAGGCCCACCACCAGCACCTCCGAGAGGTTGCACGACAACAGGTAGGTCACGAAGGTCTGGATATTGCGGAAAATGACCCGCCCCTCGCGGATCGCCTTGACGATCGTGCCGAAGGCGTCGTCGCGCAGCACCATCGCGGCGGCCTCGCGCGCCACCTGGGTGCCGCGCAGCCCCATGGCGATGCCGATATCGGCCTTCTTCAGCGCCGGCGCGTCGTTGACCCCGTCGCCGGTGACCGCGACGATGTCGCCCGCCCGCTGATGGACGGTCACCAGGTCGAGCTTCTGGTGCGGGCTGACGCGGGCGAAGATATCCGCCCGGCGGACCGTTTCGGCCTCCTCGTCCGACAGCTCGCCGAGCGGTTTGAGCGCATCGCCGGAGACGATCTCGGGGGTGTCGGGCGTCAGCGATATCGACTCGGCGATGGTGCGCGCGGTGAGCGCATGGTCGCCGGTCATCATGACCACGCGAATGCCCGCCGCATGGCATTGCTGAAGCGCTTCGGGCACGTCCCGACGCGGCGGGTCGAGCAGGCTCACCAGGCCATGGAAGTCCAGCCCTTCGTAAACCGGCGCATCGGGCGTCGGCATCGATTTCCCGGCGACCGCGAGCACGCGGCGGCCGCTGAGGGCCAGCGCTTCGGTGCGCTCGAGCCATTCGGCGCGCTCGGCTTCGGTCAGCGTTCGGCGGCCTTCGGCCGTGACGATTGCGGCGCACGCGGCGAGCACCTGCTCGGGGGCGCCCTTGACCGCCACCAGCCAGCCGCCGTCGGCCGAATGCACGGTGGCCATGCGCTTGGTTTCGGAGGCAAACGCCTCTTCGCGGACCCTGGGAAAGCGCGCCAGCAGCGCCTGGCGCTCCTCGCCGAGACGACGGCCGGCCCTCAGGAGCGCCAATTCCAGCGGATCGCCGGTGCCCTCGGCGTTTGCGTCGCCCGCGTCGCCGCCGAGCTCGGCATTGGTGCACAGCACCATGGCGCGGATGGCGCGGGCGAACGCTTCATCCCCGGGCGGCCGCGGCGCCTCTTCCGCCTCCGCCGCGCCGGAAAGCGCGTGGCGGCCCGACGCAGTGACGATCTCGGCAACCGTGAGCGTGTTCTCGGTGAGGGTCCCGGTCTTGTCGGTCATAACGACCGTCGTCGCCCCCAGCGTTTCGACCGCCGACAGGCGCTCGACCAGGGCGTTGGCGCGGGCCATCCGCAGCATGCCGCGGGCCAGTGCCATCGTCGCGACCACCGGCAGCCCCTCGGGGATGGCTGCGACGGCAAGCGCGATGGCCGCCTCGATCATCACGAAGGGGTCCTTGTCCGTCAGGATCCCCACCGCGCCGATGACGATCACGATGACGATCGTCAGCCACATCAGTTGCCCGGAAAGGCGCGTCAATTGCCGTTCGAGGGGCGAGGCTTCCGGCGCCGCCTGCTCGACCAGCCGCGAGATCTGGCCGAGCTCGGTGCGCATGCCGGTCGCCACCACCACGCCGACGCCGCTGCCGCGCACCACCGAGGTTCCCTGGTAGAGGATCGGGCTCCGATCCGGCACCGGGGCGTCGTCGCCGACCTTTGCGGTGTCCTTGTCGACGGCGACAGACTCGCCCGTGAGCGCCGACTGGTCGACCGCGACGTTGGCGGCCTCGACCAGCCTTATGTCGGCGCCGACGACATCGCCGCCCTCGACGATCACGATGTCGCCGGGCACCAGCGCCCGGGCCGGCACCATTCGCACCTGGGAGCCACGCCTGACCCGCGCCATCGGCGAGCCGAGAACGCGCAGCGCCTCCATCGACCGGGTGGCGCGGATTTCGGTGAAGAACCCGATCATGGCGTTGATGACGAGGACCAGGGCGATGGTCAGCGCCTCGGTCCAATGCGCCGAGGCCAGCGCCACCGCTGCCGCCATCGCCAGCAACAACACGACCGGGCTCCGGAACTGATTGACGAGGATGCGCAAGGCGCTGACCGCGCGGCGCTGGCGCAGCGAATTGGGACCGTATTGCGCCCGCCGCCGCGCCGCCTGGCGCGCCGAAAGCCCCTGCGCAGGCGTGACATCCAGGACGCCGAGGACCGCGTCGGCCGCCATCGCGTACGGGGCGTCCAGCGGCACACCATCGGGTCCGGCGATCGCGGTATCGGCGTCTTCGACGCTCATCTGGCTTCCCGGCGGCGGCGGCCCATCGCGGGCACACCTTCGGCGCCCTCCGTTTAGTTCATTTGGGTGAGGTCGGCGAACCCGGCAAGACCAGGCACCCGAACCGGCCGTTCGTCGCGCCGGGCGACGGCGCTGCAATCGTCAGTTGGAAATTGAGGCGGTGGCGCGCACCGCGACGCTCAGGCCGATTGCGCGAAGCGCTCCGCGGCGGGCTCGGCGCGTTCGGCCTCCCCCGCGGCCACGTCCTCGACGAAGCGGGCGAGCAGGGCGTTGAACTCCTCGGGCTTCTGCCAGAAAGGCGCGTGGCCGGCGCCGTCGATCACATGACACTTGCCGTCCCACAGCTTCCCGTAGGCGACCGAGGCAACGAAATTCAGCCGCGCGAAGGTCTCCGCGGCGCCGTTGACGACGGCGATCGGCACATCGGCCTCCTCAACCGTCCGCTTCTGGTCGGCGCCGATCCCGCGCATCATGCCATTGAACAGTATCTTGCGCGCTTTGCCGTCGGCCCGCCGGATCGAATCGAGGAAATCCTCGGTGCCGGTTTCACCAAAACACGTCGTCCAGAAGCGCCTGGCCTCCGCTTCGGAGAATTTCGGCTTGGAGGCCAGAAACACGTCCCGATGGGTCTGGAAGCCGCGCAGCATGCCCAAGGGCCCGCGCGAGACCGGCGGGGCGCCGGTGATCATCAGCCCGGCGACCGCCGGATGCCAGCTCATCAGTTCGATCCCGACATGCCCGCCCAGCGACCATCCGAAGATCGCCGCCCGCTGGATACCGAGCCGGTCGAGCACTTCGCCGACAACCGTCGCGAAGCCCTTGATCGTGTAGGTTTCGGCGGGAATCCAGGCGTCGGAAGAATCGCCGTGGCCGGGCAGATCGAGTGCCACCATCCGGTGGGATCTGCTCAGGGGGCTCTCCATCTGCCGGGCGAAGACGCCCCGCGAGGCCCCCGAGCCGTGGATCATGACGATCGGAAAGCCCTCGCCAGCACTTTCGCTCACGCAAATGTCCGCGTGGCGGGTTCGGATAATCTTGTCGGAAACCGGCATTTTGCACCGCACTTCGGTTTTCGCGCTGCGAAACATGCCACTCAGAGATGTACGGAGGGTATAGCGGCGTAGTAAACAAAGCCGATTGGCACGGGCCCGCACGGCCGCGTAAACGGCCATGAAAACGAGTACGATCAGTGAGTTGAGGAGTTCCAATATGAGTGAGAACGCGGGCGAAAGCTACGTGCTGGGCCATTCGCTCCGGGAGCTGGAGCGGCTCGAACAGCAAGCGGGGTTTTTCGCCGACATGACCCGTCAGATCCTCGAGCGCGCGGGGATCGGGGCGGGCATGCGAGTTCTCGATATCGGCTGCGGGGTGGGCGATGGCGTCTTCATCGCCGCCGATCTGGTCGGCGACGGCGGCTCGGTGGTCGGCATCGACATTTCCGAAGGGGCCATCGAGCTGGCGCGCGCCCGGGCCGAGGCCGCCGGCAGGAGCGGCGTCGAATTCGCTGTCGAAGCGATCGAAAAGTTCGAGGACTGGTCCGGTTTCGACGCGGTGATCGGCAGGTTCATTCTCATTCACATGCCCGACCCGGCCGCCGCAATCGCCAGGATCGCCGGCGCGGCCAAACCCGGCACGGCGATCGCCTTCGCCGAATTCGATCTGGGCTCCGCCGCGGCAACGGCGCCCGCGCCGCTTTTCGAGGCGCAGGTCGCCCGGATCATCGAGGCCTACCGCAAGACCGGATTCGAGCCGGAAATGGGCTCGAAGCTCTACGCCGCCTTCCGCGGCGCCGCGCTGCGGCCGGAGCTCGCCGCCTTCACCCGCGTCGGCTCACCTTCTGACCGGGCCGGTTTCGGATTTTTGACCGAGTCGGTTCGCTCCCTTCTGCCGGCGATGGAGAAACTCTCCATTGCCACGGCGGCGGAGGTGGATATCGACACCCTGGCCGCGCGGCTGATCGCCGAGGCGGAAGCCGCCGACCCCTGCTACTTCTATCCGCGCTTCGTGGGCGGCTGGGCACGCACCTGAGGGGTCCGCCCGACCGCCGCCAGGGGCTTTCTTCCGGCTCTTGACCGGGGTCAATGCGCCCGCCGGCGCAATCTTCTAAGTGAACGAACATCGAAGATGCGCTCGCAACTCGAGCGCGGAAAGGAGCAATCAAGATGAACGTGCACGTCTCCACAGGCGAACGCGCCGGTCGGGACATGCTTAGAACCGAGCCTTTCGGCTCGGTGCGCAAGGAGCTTGACCGGTTCTTCGGCGAATTCCCGCGCAACTTCCGGATTCCGGACATCTTCACCGGTAACGAGTTCGAGTTCGTGCCCGACATGGACGTCCTCGACACCGAGAAGAAGATCGTCCTGACGCTTGAATTGCCCGGCGTCGCCGAAAAGGAAATCGAAGTCACAGCGATCGGTGACATGCTGAAGGTCACCGGCGAGAAGAAATCTGATTTCGAACGCAAGGAGGGCGACTTCTACCGCCGCGAGCGTGGTTTTGGCGCTTTCGCGCGGACCCTGACCCTGCCGTTCGAGATCGAACCCGCCAAGGTTGAGGCGAAATTCGAAAAAGGGATCCTGACCCTCACCATCCCGAAGCCCGCCGAGGCGGTCAAACAGCCCGCCAAGATCGCCGTCAAGGCGTAGCGGCTGAATGCGGCGGGCGCGCCCGGTCAATCGGGACCGGGGGCGCCCGTCGATTTTTGTGTGCCCTCGGAAGCCAGCCGTGCGGCCGCTTCCGCGAGCGTGGTGCGCACTTCCTCGTCACTGACCTGCGAGAAATCCTCGTAGCACCCGCCGACCGACCAGAAGGGCGATGGCTGGGAAAGGCATACGACCGCGTCGGTTTCCGCCGCGATCTCCTTGACGGTGCTCGCCGGCGCCGCCGGCACCGCGAGCGTTACCGAGGCCGCGCCCCTGCGATGCAGGGCTTCGATCGCCGCGCGGGCGGTGGCGCCGGTCGCGATGCCGTCGTCAACGACGATGGCGCGCTTGCCGGCCACAGGCGCCGGTGTCCGATCACCGATATAAAGCGACCTGCGGCGCTCGATCTCCTCGAGATGCGGGGCCGCCATCGCCTCGACATCCGCATGCGAATAGCCCACCGAGCGCGCCAGATCCTCGTTGACCACGACCACCGGATCGTCGCCATCGACCACCGCGCCCAGGGCAAGCTCTTCCTGACCGGGCATGCCGATCTTCCTGACCAGCACCACCTCCAGCGGCGCCCGGGCGGCGCGCGCGACTTCGGCCGCCACCGGCACCCCGCCGCGCGGCAACGCGAAGATCACCGTGCTGGCCGCCTGCAAGGGCCCCAGCGCCTTGGCGAGCTGCTCGCCGGCCGATTGCCGATTGCGGAATCTGCGCTCGAAAATGGCCGTGCTCCGCGTCAACGGTGATTTTCAATCATACCCGAACGCCCCCGGGTGCGGTTTGCGGTGCGTCAAACCCGGGCTGCGGCGATCAGGCGAGAGATTGACCGCGGCCGATGCGGCCACCACATTGTGCGCGATGGCGACAAGACCCCCCACGAAGTCCCCGACCGGGATGGACCGCAAGCAGCAATTTCATCTTGGCTACGTAATCGCGGCGCTGCTCGCGTTCACGCTGTTCCAGCTGTGGATCGGCTACCGGTCGGTGGCCCAGATCACCTACTCCCAGATGCTCGACTATCGCGACGCCGGCGTGATCGCGGAAGTCACGATCACCGAGTCGGTGATCGAGGGGCGCTTCACCCAGCCTCAGAACGGCTACGACTACTTCATCACTCACCGGGTCGATCCCGAAATCGAACAGGAATTCACCGACGCCGGGGTGCAAATCTCCGGCGGCAGCGACCAAAACTGGTTCACCACGCTCCTGAGCTGGGTGCTGCCGGTCGCGTTGCTGTTCGGGCTTTGGTACTTCGTCTTCCGCCGCGCCGTCGGCGGCCTCGGGGGTCTGACCAATATCGGCCGTTCCGGGGCCAAGATCTACGTCGAGACCAAGACCGGGGTCAGCTTCGAGGACGTCGCCGGGGTCGAGGAGCAGAAGGCCGAGCTCCAGGAAATCGTCTCGTTCCTCAAGGACAAGAAGACCTACTCCCGGCTCGGCGCCAGGACCCCGAAGGGCGTGCTGCTGGTCGGCCCGCCGGGGACCGGCAAGACGCTGATGGCGCGCGCCGTGGCCGGCGAGGCCGGGGTGCCGTTCTTCTCGATCTCCGGTTCGGAGTTCGTCGAGATGTTCGTCGGCGTCGGCGCGGCGCGGGTGCGCGATCTGTTCGAGCAGGCCCGCAAGGCGGCCCCCTGCATCATCTTCATCGACGAGCTCGACGCGCTCGGCCGGGCCCGCACGCCGTTCGCCGGCATGGGCGGCGGCGACGAGAAGGAGCAGACCCTCAACCAGCTCCTCGCCGAGCTCGACGGGTTCGACCCCAGGGTCGGGATCGTGCTCCTGGGCGCCACCAACCGCCCCGAGGTCCTCGACCCGGCGCTCTTGCGGGCCGGGCGTTTCGACCGCCAGGTGGTCCTGGACCGACCCGACAGGATCGGCCGGGCGGCGATCCTCAAGGTGCACATGAAGAACGTCGACATCGCCCCCGACGTCGACCCCGATCAGGTTGCCGCCATCACCCCCGGCTTCACCGGCGCCGATCTCGCCAATCTGGTCAACGAGGCCGCCATCGTCGCCACCCGCCGCAACGCGAAGCAGGTGGGGATGGACGATTTCACCCAGGCCGTCGAGCGCATCGTCGCCGGCGCCGAGCGCCGCAGCCGCCTGATGCGCCCCGACGAGCGCCAACGGGTCGCTTATCACGAGATGGGGCACGCCCTGACCGCGGCCTCGCTGAAGGGGGCCGACCCGGTCCACAAGGTCTCGATCATCCCGCGCACCATCGGGGCGCTGGGCTACACCATGCAGCGGCCGACCGAGGATCGGTTCCTGATCACCGCCGACGAGCTGAAGGACCGCATGGCGGTGCTGATGGCCGGGCGGGCGGCCGAGCAATTGATTTTCGGCGAGTATTCGACCGGCGCCGCCGACGACCTCGCCAAGGTCACCGACGTCGCGCGGCAGATGGTCGCCCGTTTCGGGATGAGTGAGGAGCTCGGCCATGTGGTGCTCGAGCAGCAAAGGCAGACCTTCCTCGGCGACCATGTCATGGCGCCACCCACCAGGGACTATGCCGAGCTGACCGCCCGGGAGCTCGACCTGGCGGTGCGGGCGTTGGTCGAAGAGGCCTTCGAGCGGGCAACATCGATTCTCGAGGCGCACCGCGAGGACCTCGAAGCCGGTGCCAAACTGCTCCTGGAAAAGGAAACCGTCACCCCCGACGATTTCCCGCCGCTCGCCCGCTCGACAGCGGTTTCCGAGGCCGCCCAATAGCCGCGCCGCCCACGCGGGCGGCCCGCTTGACCAGGGTCAATGTGGCCCCCGCCCGGGCGCGCTAGCAGCAGGTCTCAACAAGGAGAGATGCCATGGCCGACACCGGGATCGCCTCCCTCGACAACGCCACCCACCAGGTCAATGTCTGGCTCAATGAGCTCACCGACCTCATGCACTGGGACGACAAACAGCATTCCTATCGCCTGCTGCGCTCGGTGCTGCACGCGCTGCGCGACTGGATGAACCCGGACGAAGCCGCCGATCTCGGCGCTCAGCTGCCGATGCTGGTGCGCGGCATCTACTATGAAGGCTGGAACCCCTCCGCGACCCCGGTCACCGAGCGCAACAGGGACGATTTCGTCGCCCGGCTGCAGACCGATTTCAAAACCGACCCGCTCGGCAATCCGGATGCGGCGATCACGGCGGTCCTGACCGTGATCGCCAGCCATCTCAACCACGGCGAGCTCATCCAGGTCCGCGATACGATGCAGAAGCCGCTGCGCGAGCTGTGGCCCGAGCTTTGAGCGGCCCCGCGCGCCCGAACCGGCGTCAGCTCTCGAAGGCGAGTTCGCCCAGTCCGAGGATCTCGGCGATCCGTTCGAGGGTGCGGGTCTGGTCCTCAAGCCCGGCGATGGCCGCAATGATCGTCCAATTGCCGTCCGGATTGGAGGCCGCGATCATCTCTTCGTAGGTCTCGCCGCCCCGCGCCCGGCTGACCATCGATTTCAGGCGCGCCATCGTCAGTCCCAGCTTGAAGCGCAGTTCGCGGTCGAGACCGGAATCGGCCTGGGCGACATAGTCGCTGAGCGAGGGCCCGTCGATCAGCTTGCCGTCGGTCCTCAGATAGGCGCCCAGATACACGTTCTGAATGCCGATGGCGTTGAGATAGTAGGCGTTGTGAGTGTTGTCGGAGAACCGGTCCTGCTCAAGCGCCGGATCCCGTGTGACGAGATCCTGGCGCATCCCGGCTTCCGCCAGCTCGTCGAGTCCCAGCTGGCCCATGGCGCTCACGACCATCGTCAGGGCGTCGATCGGCTCGCGCTCGACCAGCCCCTGCCGGGCCGTCCCGTCCGCCGCCCAGGCGAGCGCCATCTCCTTGAGATCGGCGAGCAGTTGCACGGACACCGCCTTCAGATAGTCATCCATGGCCGCGCAATCGCCGGATTCGCAGGGTGCGACCGCAAAGTCGGCGGCCACCCGCGCGCCGGCGCCGGGCTCGTCGGGATCGTCACCCCACAGCAGAAATTCGATGACGTGATAGCCCGAGGCGACCGAGGCGGCATCGCCCTTGTCGAGCGCCTCGACGATTGCGTCCGGCGCGATCGGCCAGGCGTTCACCCGGTGGTACCAGGCGTCCGCCTCGGTGCTGGAGAGCCGGTAGATCTCGGTCTGCAGGAAGGGCTTCCTTGCGTCGAGCCAGGCCTGGCGCGCCGCGTCCAGAGTTTCCTGGTTCGGCTCGGCAATCAGCGCATCGATGGCCGCGTCGAGATCGACGGCCGCGAAATAGGAATCCTGATAGGCCGCCTGGGCGATGTTGGCGTAGGTGGTCAGCACCTGCCCGGCGGAAATCCCCTCGGCCCGTGCCGCCCCCGCCCCTGCCAGAACGGCGATGCCGACGGCGCCGATAATCCGGATCCAGTTTGCCGTCATCCGTTCGTCCCGTGGCCGATAAAGATGTGGCGGCAATGTCCCGCCTCCTCCCATCTAGCGCCAGGGCGGTCGCGCTTCAATACACGTAGCGGTGGTTTGTTAACGAATTGAACGCCCCGTGGCCGTCATCCGGGCCCGAAATCCCCCGCCTGCGGGCGCCCGGGGCCCGGGAGGCGGCAGGGATTGGGTAATACCTGGCGCCTAAACTGCCGTTCCCGAAGCGTGGCGCGGGCAGGGAACCCCCGATGCACCGATTTGTCCGCTATCTGATGGCCGCGGGATTGGCCTCTCTCGCCGATCTGGCGATCGCCCAGTCGCTCCTGTTCGTGCCCGCGCTGGGGTCCGGATCGGGATTTGCGGTGCCGGTGGCGGCGGGCGCGCTGGCGGGCATGAGCGTCAATTTCCTGCTGTCGCGGCGCTTCGTGTTCGAGATCGACACCCGCCCCGCCGGCGACCAGATGCAATCGTTCTTCGTGATCGCGTTCACGACGCTCGGGCTGAAGCTCGTGGTCGGCTATCTGTTGCTGACCGGCTTCACCCTGGTGCTCGGGCACTGGTTCGCGGCGTTGCCCGATCCGGCGGCACCGGCGCGCGTGGCGCAGTTCGGCGCCATGGGGATCGTTGCGGTCTATTCCTTCCTCGCCCACAAGCACGTCTCCTTCTCCGGCGGCGTGCGGGCCTGGCTCAGAAGGCGGATGGCGCCATGAGGCAGGTCGAGACCCTTGTCGTCGGCGCCGGACCGGCCGGGCTCACCACCGCCTACGAGCTCGCCAAACAGAACCGCTCCGTGCTCGTCGTCGAGCGCGATGAACGCTATGTCGGCGGCATTTCCCGGACGGTCGTGCACAACGGCTACCGCTTCGACATCGGCGGCCACCGGTTCTTCTCCAAGAGCGCCGAAATCGAGGCGCTGTGGACCGAGCTTCTGGGCGACGAGATGCTCGACCGCCCGCGCTCCTCGCGCATCTACTACAACGGCAAGCTGTTCGACTATCCGCTCAAGGCTGCCGACGCCCTGGTCAAACTCGGACCGTTCGAGGCGGCGCGGTGCGTGTGGTCGTACCTGCAGGCGCGGGTCGCCCCCTACCGCCCGGCGCGCAATTTCGAACAGTGGGTGATCAATCAATTTGGCCGGCGCCTCTATGAGATCTTCTTCAAGACCTACACCGAAAAGGTTTGGGGGATGGACTGCGCGCAAATCTCCGCCGACTGGGCGGCGCAGCGCATCCAGGGTCTCAATCTCCACCGCGCCGTGCTCTCGAGCCTGGGGATCGGCGCGCGCCGCGGTGCCGGGGCCGTCAAGACCCTCATCGGTTCCTTCCGCTATCCGCGCTTCGGCCCTGGTCAGATGTGGGAGCGGGCGCGCGACCGGATCGAGGAAATGGGCGGTGAGGTGCTGCAGGGCTGGAGCGTCGACGCCATCGCCCAGGATGCCGCCGGGCGCTGGCAGATCGCGATTGCCGGACCCGACGGAACCGTCGAGATGATCGCCGCGACGCATCTGGTCTCCTCGGCGGCGATTTCCGAGCTCGTGGATCTGGTCGCCGACCGGCTGCCCGCCGGCGTCACGGGCGCGGCCCGCGCGCTGCGCTATCGCGACTTTCTCCTCGTCGGGCTGATCGCGCGGGGCGAGCCGCAATTTGCCGACAACTGGGTTTATGTCCACGACCCGTCGGTCAGGGTCGGGCGCATCCAGAATTTCAAGTCCTGGTCCCCTGACATGGTGCCGGACGCCCGGACCTCCAGCTACGGGCTCGAGTATTTCTGCTTCGAGGGCGACGGGCTGTGGACGACGTCCGACGCGGACCTCATCGAGCTCGCCACCAGGGAGATCGCGGCGCTCGGGCTCGCCAGGCGAGAGGACATCGTCGACGGAACGGTCATCCGCCAGAAGAAGGCCTATCCGGTCTATGACGAAGACTACGCGACCCGCGTGGAGGCCATCCGCCGGGGACTCGCCGAACGCTTCACCAACCTGCACCTGGTCGGCCGCAACGGCATGCACAAGTACAACAACCAGGACCACGCGATGATGACCGGGCTGCTGACGGCCCGCAACATCGTCGCCGGCGAGGCGAAGTTCGACGTCTGGGCGGTCAACCAGGACGCCGCCTACCACGAGGCGGGGGAGGCCGGTGCCGAGGCACTCGAGGAAAGGCTCGTGCCCCGGTCCGCGGCGTGAGAGCCGCCCTCTTGAACGCCGCCCGCGCCCTTCCGCAACCCAAACCCTGGTGGTTCTTCGCCGCCCTCGGCGTCTATGTCGCGCTGGCGGCGTTTTTGTTCTTCATGCATTTGCCCTGGCGCGACGAGGGCCAGGCCTGGCTGTGGGCCAAGGAGCTCTCCTCGCTCCGTGACTTCTTTGTCGTCCCCGGCGAGGGCCACCCGCCGCTGTGGTTCTGGCTGCTCAAGCCGATGACCTGGGTCATGCCGTTCGACGCGGCGCGCTATCTCAATCTGGCGCTGACCGTCCTCAATGGATTTTTGCTGCGCGAGCTGCTCAAGGACCGGTTCTGGCTGTTCGCCGTCGTGCTTGCGACGGCGGTGCCGCTGTTCTTCTACGGGGTGACGTTCCGCCCCTATACGCTCATCCTCACGCTCACTCTCGTCGCCCTGATCCTCACGCGCCAGGGACGCACGGTGGCGGCCGCCTGGGTGTTGGCGCTGGGTGCGGGGTTGCACTTCTATGCCAGTTTCATCTTCGGGCTCTGGGGGCTCGTCCAGCTCGGACGCCGGCATCGGATCCTGCCGCTGCTGGGGCCGGTGGGGCTGGCGGCGGTCTTCGCGCTCCTGGCGGTCCTGTCGGCCCGCGGCAATCCGGATGGCGCGCTGACCCTGGACTCGCCCTTTTTCGGACCCGTCTTCGATTTCGTCGCCGGCTTCGGCATGGACACCCCTTTCGCGCCGCTCGTCGCCGTCGCCATTGTCGTCCTCATCGCGCAGGAATTCCGCGGCGACCGGGTGACGCTCGCCGCGCTCCTCGCCGCCACGGTGCTGTTCGCGTGCTTCACCTATTTCGTTTTCGGCAACTCGGCCCGGCACCTTTCGATGATGCCGGTGTTGGTGCTCACCGGCTTCGCGCTGGCCCGGCCCCGGCCCACAGGGTGGCGCACCGCCATCCTGCTCCTGCCCTGGCTCTGGGCCACGGCACAGAGCCTCGACCAGGCTGTGAACGTGCCCTATTCGGGGGCCTGGGCGGCCTATGACGCCCTCTCGGCGGCGGCGGCGGAAGCGGGCGAAGCGCTGGGCCCGAAAACCGTGGTCGTGTGGCCCGACCAGTCCTTCTCCGCCCCGGCCGCCGCCCACGATTTCCGCTACACGAGCGGCAATTCGGGGCTCGAGATCGGGCCGGTGAACTGGTCGACCCGGCACCACACCGACATCGCCGCTGCCGCCTTCGACCGGGCGGTTCCCTACTGGCTCGCGTGCACCTATTGCGAGCGGCTTTGGCCGCTCATGGATGCGCTGGGGCTCGAGCGGGAATTAGTCGCCGCCCCCATCGAGGCCCTCGACGAAAAGCTCGCCATCTGGCGCGTCACGCCGCGCTAGCGGGCCGGACTAGCCCGTCGCGTTGGCACCGAGCCACTCGGCGATCCGCTCGACGGCGCGTTCGATGTTCTCCACGGAGTTGGCGTAGGAGAAGCGCAAGTAGCCCTCCCCGAGGGTCCCGAAATCCGGCCCCCCGATAGCCGCGACGCCGGCCTCTTCAAGAAGCGAGCTGGCGAGTTGCTTGGCCGGCAGGCCGATGTCGGAGACGTTCGGGAAGGCATAGAAGGCCCCCTTGGGCACCCGGCAGGAGAACCCCGGCAACGCGTTGAGCCGCTCGACGATCACCTTGCGGCGGGAATCGAACGCCGCGACCATCTCTCCGACCGCGTCCTGCGGGCCGGTGAGCGCCTCGATCGCCGCGTACTGGGTAGCGGCGTTCACGCAGCTCCAGGCGTTGACCGCCAGCTTGCGCATCTTGTCGTACAGGGCATCGGGCCACACCGACCAGCCGATCCGCCAGCCCGTCATCGCGTAGGTCTTCGAGGCGCCATTGAGCAGGATCAGCCGGTCGGCGATCGCCTCGAAGCCGAGGAGAGTGACGTGCTCCTCCCCGTCATAGAGCATCTGGTCGTAGATTTCGTCGGAGAGCACCGCGACGTCGGGACGCGTCGCAAGGCCGGCGACCAGCGCCTCGATTTCGGCCCGCGGCGTCACCCCGCCGGTGGGATTGGCCGGGGAATTGAGAATGAGAAGCCGCGTACGCTCGGTAATCAGATCGAGTGTCTCGGCCGCCGAGAAGGCGAAATCGTTCTCCTCCCGGATCGGCACGGGGATCGCGGTGGCGCCCGTGAAGTCGATCATCGAGCGGTAGATGGGAAAGCCCGGGTCGGGGTAGAGGATCTCCACCCCCGGCTCCCCGAACATCACGATGGCCGCGAACATCGCCACCTTGCCTCCGGGGGTGATCATGACCCGGTCCGGGGAGACGGTGAGGGCGAAGCGCTTGTCGATATCCGCCGCCACCGCTTCGCGCAACGTCGGGATGCCGGTGGCCGGCGTGTAGCCATGATGACCGTCCCTGAGCGCCTTGACGGCCGCCTCGACGATATTGTCGGGGGTGCGGAAGTCCGGCTGGCCGATCCCGAGATTGACGATGTCGCGCCCCTGGGCGGCCAGCGCGTTGGCACGGGCCAGGACGGCGAAGGCGTTCTCCTCCCCGATCCGGTCGAAGCCGGCGATGGTCTTCGGCATGTTCGGGGCCCTCCCTGCCGCCCGGGTTTTGGCACAGCGCGGAGTATGCCGCAATCGGCCGCGGGGCGGCGCTCGTGGGGACGTTCAGGACGCGCGGGCCACTGGTTCGAGAACGCTGAGCTTCGGAGACATGCGTTTGGAGAGAATCTCGATCAGACGATCCATGGGCATGGGCGGTGCGATGAAATAGCCCTGGGCGGCATCGACCCCGAGGCGGTCCAGTTCCTCCAGCCGCGCCTCCGACTCCACCCCCTCCACGATCAGCCGGTGGCCGGCGCCACGGACCAATTCGATGACCGGCCGCATGAGGACTTCGTGGACCGAGCCCGGTTGCGCCATGGCAAAGGAGCGGTCGAGCTTGATCCCGTCCGCCGACAGGCCGGCGAGATGGCCGATGTTGGAATAGCCGATCCCGAAGTCGTCGATGTAGGTCTTGATCCCCTGCTCGCGCAGCGCCTTGATTTCGGTCTCCGCCAGAGCCGGGTCAAATCGGTCCTCTTCGGTGATTTCGATCGACGCGGTAATCCACCTGGCCCGCTCAAGATGCGGCTTCAGCATCGGAACGATGGTGGCGGCGCAAAAGTCGCGCGGGAAGACGTTGAACTGCACCTCCAGGGGCGCGAATGCCTCGAGCCGCTCGATGATCTCGGTCATTGCCGTGTCGATGACCGCCCTTGTGAACGGCACGGTCATGTTCCGCCGCGAGACGATCTCGAGGAACCGGTCGGGACTGACCGGGACGCCGTCGACGTCACGCCAGCGCGCCAGCACCTCGATACCGCGGATGCGGTTGTCGGCGACCTGGAGGATCGGCTGGTAGTAGCACTCGATCCGCCCGCGCCGCAGCGAGCGCACGAACCGCGCTTCGAACGAAAACAGGCGTTTGACGACCCCCTGCACGCCGTTGCCGGCGGCCAGCGCCATCAGCGGCGCGATCACGAGCGCGAACAGGACAAGGGCGCGATTGCGCTCGAAGATCGTCGCGAGATTGACGCTGGCGAGAACGCAATAGGGCATCAGCGTACCGCACGCGGCGAGGCGGTACTCGCCGATCTGCCACAGCATGCCGGTCTCACCGCCCGCCGGTTCGGCGTGAAAGGCGCCGGCCCGGTGGATCCACTGCTCGTCCTGGGTCTTCATTCCCAGTTCCAGCGCCAGCCAACCCGGCAAGGCGCTCGAGACGACGTTCTCCCGACGCGGAATATCGAACGGCACCACCACCACGAACCGTCCGTCGGAAACCAGATTGGCGGTGATGTCACCCAGCCCTGTCCCGGCCAAATCGCGGTCGAACCAGATCGACAGCGAAAATGGGCCGAGCCCTTCGGCGTCGGGACCGCCCAGCGCCTGAAGGGTAAGCTCCGGCAACGCGCCGACACGGGTGGAGCAGGCCGGGCGCCCCTCGGGCAGGTAGGCGATCTCTCCGATGCCGTCCGGCAGGAGCCCGACGCGCCCCAGCGCGGTCACCGTCGCCACGGTGCACGGACCGTCCGGTACGTCGGCGCGCAGCATCTCGAGCGTTTCGGTGACCGATCGCTCCTCGTTGGCGGCGAAACCGCTCAGCACGTCGAGATAGCTCTCGATCGAATCGCGGGTGTCGGCGAGCACGAAACTCACCGCCCCCGCGATGAGCGCCGTGCACACCACGGCGAAGGTCAGCAGACGAATGCCGGCCAGGCCGGTGCTGGACAGGACAAGTTCCGTCAATCGGCGCATCTCGTTCTCCCCGGTAGGCAGTCAGTATCGGGGCGTCTCCCTTAAGCCGCCCCTAATGCGATCGGCGGCGCTCGACGCATCGGGTTTACCTCCGGGGGTGCCGACAGCGCCGCGGGGCTGTTGCCCGGCAAGCGGCTTTGCTAGCGTGCCCGCGCAAGGGGACACCGATGCCAGCCAAATCGACCGCCAAAGTGCCGACCGCCCGCCCAGCCGCCGGCTCCCGTGTCAAAACGCCCCCGTCCGGGCGCCGGCGGCAAGCCACGCGCCGCGCGACCCCACGCCAGGTCCTCAAATTCTGGTTCGACGACCATGGCCGCGAAGACTGGTTCGGCGGCGGACGAAAATTCGACGCATTGGTCAAGAGGCGCTTCGGCGCCACGCACGCCGCCGCCGCCACCGGCGAACTGAGCGCCTGGCGCGCCAGCCCTGAGGGACGGCTCGCCGAAATCATCGTGCTCGACCAGTTCTCCCGCCAGATCCATCGCGGCAAGCCGGCGGCCTTCGCCTCCGACGCGATGGCGCTGGCCCTCGCCCAGGAGGTGGTGCGGGCCGGCGCCGACCGCGCGATGCCTCCCGAACAGCGGATGTTCTTCTACATGCCGTTCATGCACTCGGAGTCGCTCGCCGTCCATCGCCAGGCGGTGCGCCTGTTCCGCGCGCTGGGCAACAAGGACGTGCTTCGCTTCGAGCGCGGGCATCGCGACGTCATCGCGCGGTTCGGCCGCTATCCCAAGCGCAACGCGGCGTTGGGCCGCAAATCGACGCGGGCCGAGCTGGCCTACCTTGCCGGCCGCGACGGCTCCGCGTTCTGAGGCGTATTCGGCACCCGCCGGTCGCCGCTTCGTGCTATCGATGCCGTGAGAAACCGAAAGGATGGTTCCCTTGCGTTCGCTTCTGAAGTCCCTCGCAGCCGCCGTGCTGACGGCGACCCTCGCCGCCTGTTTCGGCACCCCGTCCTTTTCCCCCTCGATCAACGCCCGGCTCGACCAGCCGGGGGCGACGCTGGACAGCGCCGCCGCGGTCGAGCTGGTCAACCAGTACCGGGCTGCTTCGGGGGTCGCGCTGGTGGTCCTCGACCCGGCGCTCAACGCGGCGGCGGCGGCCGCGGCGGCCGCCTATGCCGACGCGACCGACATCCCGTCGGGACGCGAACGGCTGGGTCCGATCGACGACCGCGTCGACGGCGACGCCCAGGCGACCGAGATGGTGTCGGCCGGCCAGGCGACATTCGCGGAAACCTTCTCGGGCTGGCGGAACAACCCCAACGACGCCGAGGCCATCAACGCGCCATGGGCGCGCCGGGCCGGCATCGGCGTCATCTACGATCCCGATTCCGAGTTCGGGACCTACTGGGTGCTGATCTACGCCGGCACCTGACCGGCTAGTGGCTGGGGCGCCGTGCCATCAGCGTCCCCAGCCCTGAAATCGCGCGCATCGCATCGAGTTTCATCGCCGGCCCCACCGCCAGACCGACGGTAGGCTCGCTCTGCCAGGCCGGGGTGGCAATATCGGCGCCGCCGACAGCGCGCCGGATTTGCGGGTCGCGGGCCAGGGTCGCGGCGAGCATCGCCGCCATGACGGGCGGCGCCGTAGGCGCATCCATCGCGCTGTCGAATCCAACCGCAAGCGACCACCAAGCGCCGGCGCCCACCAGGCCCAGGGCCATTCCGATCTCCGCCGTCCCGGCCTTTAGCCGATGCAGGCAAAGACACATCTCATCGGGCTGCGCGCGGGCCAGCGTATCCAGGGGGCCGGCGCCGATCGCCGAACGGCTGCCGACCATGGTGCGCAGGCGCGCCAGCGCCCGTGAAAATTTCGGTTCGTCGACGATCTTTTCCATCCGCAGGCGACCGAACCGGCTGGTGAGCGCGGCGCGTGCGGACTTGAGATCGGCCCGGTAGTCGGCGTCGAGCCGCGCCCGCGCGGCCTTCGGATCGGCGCAGTCGAGGACCATCCGATCCCCCGCCGGCCAAAGATGCGTCTTGACGCCGTCGAGGCGTTCGGCCGCCTCGACCAGGCATCCCCCGGTACGGCCGGTGGCGGCGATACCGTCGAACCGGGCGCCGCCGTACCCGCTGAGCGCCTCGACCAGCGCCTGCGCCGCTGCCGGCTGCCCGACATCGATCAGGGGCGTCGCATCGGCCAGGTCGGTCACCGTCAGGGCCCGGGGAAGCCCCGCAATTCGCTCGCCAAGAGATGGCACCCGAATGGGCGCGAAAGCCCTCAGCACCCCCTCGGGATCGTGGATCATCAGCAATCGGACACTCGGGCCGAGCCCTGCGGCAGCGGCCTCGGCCGCGATGACCGCCGGGCGGTAGCCGGGATTGGGATCGAGCGCCACCGCGGCCAGCGCCTCGATCTCGAAGGCGTGCCGGAAAAGATGCGTGAACGGCGCCATCCGGGCCAGCATGCCGCCGGCTCCGACCCGGGCCGCCGCGGCGGCGCCGGCCAGTATGGGTCGGGGCACCTGGTGGGCCAGGCTTGGCATGGGCTTTGCCTCCGATGACCGGCGGGAAATCGCCGGTTTCGGACGCGATCGTGTGCGCTGGGCCGTTAAGTCCCGGTGTTCGCGAGGCGGCCGGAGGGGCGCAATCGGCGCCGAGACTTAATGGCGCGTAAATGCCTCATGCAGAGGCCAACGGCGGCGACCGGCGCGTAAAGCCCGGGCCGGGGGCCGCAAACGGCGGGAATTTCGGCGATGGGGGCGGTCAGCGCAGCGGGCGCGGCCGGGGCAGCGGAACCGGTGAGCTGAGTTCGACCTCGGACATCGCGCCTTCGGCCAGCGCCACCGCGAAATAGCCCGGGCGCGGGCGCGGCAACGGCACGTCGGCGACCAGCCGCGGCGCGGCGGCGCCGGGTTCGATCGTCGTCACGCGGACCGAAGGCGGTTCGATGTCGTCGCTGAGATAGCTCGGCTCGCCCTCGAGCCCAAAGGGAAACGCCGCTTTGCGTTCGGCGGCATAGGAGGCCGCTTCGCGGCCGCACACCTGCGGGCGCATGTCGACAGGGGGCGCGTTGAGATTGGCGATGGTGAGCACCGACGGCAGCGCCCCGCCGGCGGTGAACGCGAAGCCGCGGTCCAGCAGCCGTGCCGCCAGTTCGCCGCGTTCGCGGGCCGAGGAGGCCCCCAGGATGATCGCCATCAACTGGCGATCGCCGCGCTCGGCGGTGGCGACCATGTTGAGCCCCGAGGCGCACACATAGCCGGTCTTCATCCCGGTGGCGCCCTGATAGTGGCTCAGGAGATTGTTGTACGAGTGTAATCTGAGGCGGCCGAACTCCACGATGCCGGTCTCGAAGATCGGGTCGTATTGCGGGTAGCGGGCCCGGATCGTCAGCGCCAGGAGTGCCAGATCGCGCGCCGTGGTGACCTGGTCAGGATCGTGCAGCCCGTTGGGATTGGTGAAATGGGTGGCCGTCATTCCCAGCATCGAGGCCTTCAGGTTCATCTCGTCGACGAATGCCGCCTCGGTTCCGGCCAGCGTCTCGGCGATCGCCACCGCCACGTCGTTGGCGGACTTGACGATCAACAGGAACAACGCGTCCTCGAGCCGGACCGCGGTGCCGACCGGAAACCCCATTTTCGAAGGCGGGGCCTCGAGGGCATGTTCACTCATCACCACCGGCGTACCGAGAGACGCCCGCCCGTCCTCGATGGCCTCGAAAGCGAGATAGGCGGTCATCAGCTTGGTCAGCGAGGCCGGATGCCAGGGCACGCCGGCATCCTCCTCGAACAGCACCTGGCCGCTTCTAGTGTCGATGAGAAGCTGCGGGCTGGCGAGGGCCGGCGAGACCGCCGCGGCCAACGCCACAACCAGCACCATCATTCCTCGACGCAACCACTCCGGCCGCATCGCATCCTCGCCGTTGCCTAACCGAATCCCCAGCGGGTCTTCTAGCAATCCGCCGCGCCGACAAGCAACCGGCGCCTCGTTCACCGACCGGCATTTGTCCGCCGCGCCAGCGTGGCCGTCCTGGCGGTTCGAACGACGCCCCGCAAGCCCGTTGGGTTTCCGCGTTAGGTATGTTGCGACGTCCCTGATCCACGCTTCGTTAAGCGGGCGGGGTCTAGCGTAAAAGGCCTCTGCGTCAGATATGGATCAGATTGCCTTGAGCGGATCGCGCGTGGGAAAGCCGGATTCGCCGCCAAATCGGACGGCGTCGTCCGATGACGCCGCCGGACAATCCGGGATCGCGAACCTCGCGCGCGTGGCAGGCGACTCCCACGACACGCTCGCCCGTGAACAGCAAGCCGCGATCGCGGCCCTGCAGGCGATGGCGGCGCGCGCCGAGGCGGCCTTCGACGCCGTCGCCGAGGGTGTGTGCTTTTTCGACGAACACACCCGGTTGATCTCGTGCAATCGCCGCTTCGCGGAGATCTACCTGCTTTCGCCCGATCAATTGCCGGCCGGCACCACGCTGCGTGCGATCGCCGACAAGTGCGCTTCCATCGGCACCTGCCCGATGCCCGTCAACGAGTACCTTGCGCTGTGCGAATCGATAAATGCCGGCGGCGCCCCCCAAACCTGGACCGCTTCGCTGCGCGACGGACGCGCCATCGAGATCACCCACCTGCCGATGCCGGACGGCGGCTGGGTATCGACGCACGACGATCTCGCCGAATCCCCGCGCACCGACGCGGACGCGCAGATCTCGTTGCAGACGCTGATCGATTGGGTGCCCGACAGTCTCTGGGTCAAGGACGTCGAAAGCCGCTTCGTGGTCGCCAACCGGGCCACGGCGATCCGAACCGGCAAGACCGAACCCGAGGAACTGATCGGCAAGTCCGACCTGGAGCTTTGTCCGCCGGAAACCGCCCGCGAGTACCTCGCCGACGAGCACAGAGTCCTCAGGACCGGCAAACCGATGATCGACAAGGAAGAATACGTTGTCGGCGCGCTCGGCAAGAAGACTTGGATCCTCACCACCAAGGTACCGTTGCGCAACGACAAGGGTGACATCTTCGGGCTCGTCGGCGTCTCCCGGGACATTACCGAGCGCCGGCAGGCCAACCTGCTGCGCGACGGGCAAGCGCATCTTCTCGAGGAGATCGCCTCGGGCGCGGCGCTGGAGACGGTGCTCGACCATCTCGTTCGTCTCGTCGAATCGCAGCTTGCCGGGATAACCGGCTCCGTCGTGCTGCTCGACGACGATGGCGTCCATCTGCGCCATGGCGCCGCCCCGAGCATGGCGAGCGACTTCAGCCGGGCCATGGACGGCATTCACGTCGGCGAAAAGGCGGCCTCGTCCGCGACGGCCGTGTTTCGCAAGAAGCCCGTCATCGTCGCCGACATCGCCGATGACCCGTTGTGGGAAGACCATCGCGAACTGGTCACCGAGTATGGCTATCGCTCGTGCTGGTCAAATCCGATCGTCTCACAACAGGGCAAGGCGTTGGGCGCCCTGACTGTGTATTCTCAGTCGGCGCGCGAGCCGACGCAGGCCGAGACGCGTCTGCTCGATATCGCCACGCGCATCGCCGGGATCGCCCTCGAACGCAAGCTGGCCGAGGACCGGATCAACTTCATGGCCAACCATGATGCGCTGACCGGACTGCCCAATCGCGTGCTTCTGAAAGACCGCCTCGCCCAGGCCCTGCTCTATGCGCAGCGATACGAGCACTGGGCGACGGTGGTGTTTGCCGATCTGGATGGCTTCAAGCTCATCAACGACACCCTTGGCCACAATATGGGCGACGAGCTCCTGCAGGCGGTCGCGAAGCGGATGGTCGGCTGCGTGCGCGCGATCGACACGGTCGTGCGGCTCGGCGGCGACGAATTCGTCATCCTGCTTTTCGATCAGCCGAAGGCCCTCGACACCGTCTCCTCCGTCGTCGAGAAGATCCAGACCGCCATCACCGAGCCGTACCAGATCGGCGGCCGCGAGCTGCGCGTGACCAGCAGCATCGGCGTCGCCAACTACCCCGACGACGGCAAGGACGCCGACACGCTGCTCGCCAACGCCGACGCGGCGATGTACCGCGCCAAGGAAACCGGGCGCGACAATTTCCAGTTCTTCACGCCGGAGCTCAACGTCAGGGCCCGCGAAGAACTGGTGCTTCGCGAGGGCTTGCGCAACGCGGTCGCGCGTCAAGAATTCGTCCTGTTCTATCAGCCCCAGATCGACCTGCCGCAACGCCGCATTTTCGCGGTCGAAGCGTTGCTGCGCTGGAACCACCCGACCCTGGGGCTGGTCCCGCCGGCCAAGTTCATCCCGATGGCCGAACAGTCCGGCCTGATTGTCCAAATCGGCGACTTCGTCCTCCACGAAGCGTGCCGCCAGAACAAGAAGTGGCAGGACGCGGGATTGCCGCCGGTCACCGTGTGCGTGAACGTCTCGGCCCGGCAATTCGAGGAGAGGACCTTCGTCGACCGGGTCGCCAGCGCGTTGCACAAAAGCGGTCTGGACGCGCAGTATCTCGAACTGGAGCTGACCGAAAGCCTGCTCATGCAGGATGTCGATCACGCGGTTGCGACGATGGCCGAACTGCAGGACATCGGCGTCCAGCTCTCGATCGACGACTTCGGAACCGGTTACTCCTCCCTCAGCGCGCTGAAGACATTCCCCGTCGCCCGCCTGAAAATCGACCGCACCTTCATCAAGGACCTGCCCGCCAACGCCCATGACAGGGCGGTGACCACCGCCGTGATTTCATTGGGCAAGAAGCTCAATCTCCGGGTGATCGCGGAGGGCGTGGAGACCGAAGAACAGATCGAATTCCTGCGCGACAACGATTGCGACGAGTTGCAGGGATTTCATTTCAGCAAACCCCTGCCGGCCGTCGATTTCGAAAAGCTTCTGGGCGAACACGGCAAGAACTAGGGGCGAACCACCTTGCCGCGTATGGCGCCGGTACCTGGTGCGGGCGGCCGGAATCGAACCGGCACTCCGTTTCCGGAACCGGATTTCGGGTCTGTCGGCGAAGATGAGAAGACGCTGATATCATTCGAGTAATCTTGTTGGCTGGCGGCAATATGCAGGATCCGGTGAAGGGCAGACGAGCGATTTCGTTCGACTTGGGCAAAGGGCCCCGTGAATAGGCGACGCTCATCGGCGCGCCATTCGATCAGGGTGACCGGCGTCCGCTTCGGATGATCTCCGGAAGTCGCCCGGCGTCGAAGCGCTTCCGCTATGCGCCGAAAGGCGACGTCAAACCGGGGCGCCGCTCCTGCCTGCCTGCGACGTAAATCGGCACTCTTCCCGCGGCATCCAGAGCCCGGCCAACACCCCCCGGGGCCCGATCGGTTCATGCAGGTCCCTCGACCCGGGATGCCATTCCGAGCTCGTGGTAGAGCGCTGCTGCGCGCTCCACATGTTCGCCGGCAGCCGCCGTTTTGCCCTGGCTGCCGAGGATATCGCCAAGAACCCGCTCGGCATGGGCCTGCTCGGGCCGCATTCCCAACTCTCGCGCCAGATTTAGCCCCTGCCGCGCGAATTCCTCGGCGCGAACACCGTCCGCACTCGCTAGGGCAGCGGCCTTGATCCGGAGCAACTCAGCCTCCTGAGCGCGGTAGCCGATCGCCCTTGCCTTGCTCAGTCCGGGTTCCGCCACCTCGAGAGCGTGCTCCGGGTCGTCGGGTGCCAACACCTCGGCGAGAAATACCCGCGCCCGCACGTTCGAGGTGGGCTGGTGCATGGCATCGCTCTCCTGCACTGCCTTCTCCAGAAGCGCGATCGCCTCCTCGACATTGCCGGTGAATGCGAGAGCGTAGCCGAGGATGCCCCGAAGCCACGGCACAGTGAACGTCAGGCCCGCTTCGGCCGCGTGTCTCATCGCCGCTCTTGCCAGCGGCAGGGCGGTTGCCGCGTCTCTCCGCTGCAGATGGGCACGAGTGAGATGGTATTGGACGACCGAGACATCGAACGCGCCGTCGCTGGCCAGGGCGAGGGCGCGATCGAGGAAGCCAAACGCGCGATCGAATTCGCCCAGATAGGCGCAGGTCGCACCCAGGATCGACACGGAGTCCATGATCAACGAGCCCGCCGTGCCGAAATCGCGGACCCGTTCGGGATCGCGCAGGTTCTCCGGCAGGTTCGCCGTCAGAAAGCCGATAGCGTCGGCGAAGTTCCCGCCGATCCAGGCCGCTTGGCCGAGGCTGAAGCGCGCGCCGTACGCCAACGCGTCGTCATCGAGCCGATCTGCAATTTCCAGGGCGCGCTCGCCGAAGCGGACAGCGTCCGTCAGGCTGCCGCCGTAGTGAATGAGGTCGTGGCTCTGCTGCACGGCGATTTCGGCCATCATCACCCGATCGTCGGCGCCTTCCGCGTCGCTGGCGGCGTGCTCAAGATGCTGGCGCACCGACTTGTGATCGCCGACCGCGAAGTATGCGGATGCGATGGCGCGATTGGTGTCGGCGCGCGCGGACGCGTCATCGTCCGAGAACAGGGGCAGCGCGTTCTTGAATGCACCGATTGCCTCCCGGTACGCCGAGTTCCTGAGCGCCAGGTGGCCAGCCTTGCGCCAGCACTCGGCCGCCCCGGCGGTGTCCCCCGCGCGCGCCAGATGGGTCGCCAGCAGCTCAGGCTCCGTCTCGGCCATCTCCGGACGATCCCGCAGCAGCACCTCCACGATCCGTTGGTGAATCTCGGCCCGCTTGCTCTTGAGCAGGCTCTCGTATGCGGCGTCCCGCAAAAGCGCGTGCTTGAACATAAATCTGTCGAGTGTCCCTGACATCCGGAACACGACGCCGATCGCGACGAGTTTGTCGAGGTCCTCGGCCAGTTCCGTCTCGGCGCGGGCCAGGGTTGCGGCGAGCAGGCTGGACGAGAATTCGCGTCCGTAGGCGGCGGCGATCTGTGCGACTTGCTTGGCCGAGCCAAGCCGATCGAGGCGCGCTGAGAGCGAGTCGCGCAAGGTCGAAGGAATGCGAATCCCGCCATCCTCGCTCGAGCGCATGGATTCCACGGCCGAGCCGACAAGCTCCTCCATGAACAGCGGGATACCGTCGCTCTTCTGTATGATTTCCCTCGCGGCCTCTTCCGAAAGGCCATCGCTCGCCGTCGTCAGGGCGGCAACGATGGCTTGAGAATGGCGACGCCCAAGGCGGCTTAGCGTCAAGGTTCCGACATTGGCGTGTTGTGCCCATGGCGGTGCGAACTCCGGGCGGTAGGTCACGAGCACCAGCAAGCGCCGATCGAGCAGCTGCTCGATCAAGCGACCGACAAGTTCCTGCGTGGTGGCGTCCACCCAGTGGGCATCCTCGAAGACGACAAGCACCGGCGATCTCTTGGACTCCCTGACGATCATCGAGGCCAGCAGGTCGAGCGCCGCTTCCCTCTGCTCGCTTGATGACTCGGGCCGGCTCTCGCCACTCAGAGACATCAGTTCGGCGAGAAACGACAGTGCCGCACGGTCCCGTTCGGTCTCACACGGAATCGCCGCCTGCAGCCGCCGGATCTTGGCGTCCGGTGAGTCGTCTGCCTCGAGCCCGACCCTGAGCTCGAGCTGGTGGGTTACCGGATAAAGGGGCGTGTTAACGTGCAGAGGTGAGCCTTGGTAGGCGAAGCGGTCGGTGGCCCCGGCCGCAAGCCGGGCGACAAATTCGGACACGAGGCGGGATTTGCCGATGCCTGCCTCGCCCGAAATCAGAACCGCCTGCCCGTCCCCTTCGCGCGCTTCGTCAAAGCGCTCCAGGAGAAAGCCGATCTCGTGCTCACGACCGATGAATTTGCCGAGGTGGCCGGCGTGGAGGGCATCGAAGCGGCTCTCCACTGCCCCCTCGCCGTCCACACGCCATGCCCGCACCGGCTCGTCGAAACCCTTGAGGTGATGGATGCCGAGGTCGGAGAACACGAACTGGCGTCCGACCAGTCTCAGCGTTTGCTCGGCCACGACGACCGAGTTCTCGCCCGCGATGGATTGCAGACGGGCGGCGAGGTTTGGCGTCTCACCGACGACGGCACCCTCCTCCTCGACGCCCTTGCCGACGAAATCTCCGACGACAACCTCGCCGGTGGCGATTCCCATCCGCGTCGCCAAGGCCTCGCCCGTCGGACCTTTCAACCGCCGGACCGCGGCTACTGCCGCCAAACCGGATCGCAGCGCGCGCTCGGCATCGTCCTCGTGAGCCTGGGGCCAGCCGAAGTAAACGAGCAGTCCGTCGCCCAGCGGCTTCGCGACGTAGCCACCGAAGCGGGCGACCTCGTCGCCCACCGCTTTCTGGTATCTGGCGATGACGTCCTTCATATCTTCCGGATCCAAACGGGCAGCGAACTTCGTCGAATCGACGAGGTCGGCGAACATCACCGTGAGTTGCCGGCGTTCCGCCTGCCTGCCCCGCGCGGGCGCCGGTCCCTTTTCGTCAACCGTCAGTTGCGTCGCCATCTTCAAGATGCGACGGCGGTCTCCCAGCGGAATGCCGAGTTTCTCAAGGTCTGCGTCGGTCAGGTCAGGAAGGACATCTAGGTCGATGCTGTGCTCGGCAAAAAGCTCACTGTATTTGCCGAGGCCGTATCGCTCGAGCTGAAAGGAGAGTGAGCTCATCACTCAACGCTATCACAGATCGCGCCGGCAGCGATGACCCGCAGGGGGAGGCTGGCGGGCACTCCGCCGAGGGCCGCGCTGACAATGTATCCACGCAAATGCCGACGCCCGAGGGAGGCGCCCGACGTCGAGTGAGCGAGACAAGTCGGGCTCGCCCGGACAGAGTAGGCCGCGACCTGGCTTGAACTGATCTCCGCAGACACTGGCGTGCTGAGTTGGCGCCGGAACCTGGTGCGGGCGGCCGGACTTGAACCGGCACTCCGTTTCCGGAACCAGATTTTGAGTCTGGCGCGTCTACCAATTCCGCCACGCCCGCGGCCGGGCCCGACTATCGCGAATGGATCGCGCCCGTCAATCGCGCATTGACTTGGGCGCTTGCCCGGCTACACCTTCCGCCCGCCAACCCCAGCGGAACCCGCCCGTGCTGCGTCGCCTGTATGACTGGATGATGTCGCTCGCCGCCTCCAGGCAGGCCCCGGCCGCGCTCGGGGCGGTGTCGTTTGCGGAAAGCTCGTTCTTTCCGATCCCGCCCGACGTGATGCTGATCCCGATGGTGCTCGCCGAGCGCGGCGCCTGGCTCAGACTGGCGATCCTGTGCACGATCGCCTCGGTGATCGGGGGGATGGCCGGCTACGCCATCGGGGTCTGGGCCTTCGATCCAATCGCCACCCCGATCCTGGAATTCTACGGTTTGGTCGACGAATTCGAGCGCTTCCGCGCCGGATTCAACGAATGGGGACTTCTGATCGTATTCGTGTTCGGCCTGACGCCGTTTCCCTACAAGGTGATCACCATCGCCTCGGGAGTAACGGGGCTCAACCTGCCGGTATTCATCGTCTCCTCGATCGTCGCGCGAGGGATCAGGTTCTTCATCGTGGCGGGGCTGCTCTACCTGTTCGGACCGCCGATCCGCGTCTTCATCGAGGAACGGCTGGGACTGATGTTCACGCTGTTCTGCGCGCTGCTGATTGGCGGATTTGTCCTTGTGCGCTATTTGCTGTGAGGTTGTCGCCGATGCCCAAACCGACCCCCAAGACCCTTGCCCTGGCCGCCTTTCTGCTCGGGCTGGCGACCATTGCCGGCGCCTGGGGCTCTGAGCTGATCGGCGGTTTCCTGCCCTGCGAGCTGTGCTACCAGCAGCGCTGGCCCTACTATATCGGCCTGCCGATCCTGGCCGCGACGGTCTACCTGTGGGACCGCTCGGCGCCGATCGTCCCGGCGGTTCTGAGCGCCGTGGTCGCCCTCGTCTTCGTCTGGGGCGCCTGGCTGGCCGGCTACCACGCCGGAGTCGAATGGCACTTCTGGCCCGGGCCGACAGGATGCACCGGGCTCGGCGAGAGCTTGTCGATGGACCAGTTCACCGATCTCGATTCGAGCCGCGTCGTGCCTTGCGACACCCCGCAAATCCGCATCCTGGGGCTGAGCTTTGCCGGCTGGAATGCCGTGATCTCGGTGGTGTTGGTGGCGATGCTGAGCGTGGCCGCGACCCGGCAGGCGCGCCGGTAGCCGCGCCCCCCACCACGGCGACAGGCGGGCCGCCTAGGGCTCCAGCTCGGTATCCCAGTACAGGAAATCCATCCAGCTTTCGTGCAGATAGTTGGGCGGAAAGGCCCGCCCGTTGTTGTGCAGATCGTGGACGGTGGGCCGGTAGGGCTTCTGCAGCGGCAGCCGCTCAAGATCCCGCGGCAGTTTGTTGGCCTTGGAGAGATTGCACTCCGCGCAGGCGGTGACGACATTGTCCCAGGTGGTGCGGCCGCCCTTCGAGCGCGGCACCAGGTGGTCGAAGGTCAGATCCTCGGTCGTGCCGCAATACTGGCACTGGAACCGGTCGCGCAGGAAGACGTTGAAGCGGGTGAAAGCCGGATGGCGCGCCGGGCGCACATAGGCCTTCAGCGACACCACCGAGGGCAACCGGATCGCCATCGAGGGGCTGCGCACTTCGCGGTCATATTCGGAGACGATATTGACCCGGTCCAGGCACACCGCCTTGATCGCGTCCTGCCAAGACCACAGCGACAACGGATAGTAGCTCAGCGGCCGGTAGTCGGCGTTCAGAACCAGCGCCGGCAACGCCTCCGGTGATACGTGGATGCTCACGCCTTCCTCGTCAAAGCACCTTGTTTCTGCGCTCTTGGGAGCATTGTTAGCCGGTTGCGTCAGCCGTGTGAAGCCAAAGGTAAGCAACTGTCAGGACTCGGATTTCCGGCCGTTCCCCGCATGGCGCGCCAGAAACGCCGTGGCTGCCGCCAATCCGTCCTCGGCGATCATGTGCCCGGCACCGACCGAGGTGTGGAACTCGACCGGCACGCCCAGACCCTCCACCACCTGGGCGGCGGTGCGACCATAAGCGTAAGGGACGACCTCATCGGCATCGCCATGAACCAGGCACACCGGCGGGCGCGAACGGATTTCGCCGGCCAGCGTCGCCACCGACGGCAAGGCGGCGGAAAACCCGACGATCGCGCTGACCGGCTCGGCCAGCCTGAGCCCCACCTCCAGCGCCATCATCGCCCCTTGCGAGAAGCCGGCGAGGACGGTCTGGTCCACCGTCAGCCCCGTCTCGGCCCAGATCGCCTCGAGGAGCTCCACCACGATCGGCCGCGCCGCCGCGGCGAGGGGCGGAATGCGGCTCAAATCGGGGTTTGAAAAATCGAACCACTCGAAACCGCCCGGGTTGATCGCGCACGCATTGGGCGCGTTCGGCGCCACGAACAGCGCCTGCGGCAACGTCGATCGCCATTGCGCACCGAGCCCGATCAGATCCTCGCCGTTGGCCCCGTAGCCATGCAGGAGCACCACTAGCCGATCCGGGGTGCCGGCGGCGGGCGCCAGGGTGGCGGCCGAAAGCTGCGAACCGTTCATGCGGCAACGCCTTCCCGTTGATTGACGAAACGGAAGTACCGCCACAACAGCCGCGCGGCGGCGCTGCGATGCGGCGTCCAGTCCGAAGCGATCTCGCGGCAGCCCGCCTCGCCGGGCGGCTCGGGCAGGTCAAGCGCCCGGCCGACGGACTTTCTGAGCGCCAGATCCCCGGCCGGGAAGATGTCGGGATGGCCAAGATGAAACAGAAGGTAGATCTCGGCGGTCCAGACGCCGACCCCGTGCAGCGCGGTGAGCGCCGCAATCGCCTCGTCCCGCCGCAAGCGCGCGAGGGCGGCAAAGTCGATGCGGCCGGCGAGTTCGGCCTCGGCGATCGATCTGAGGGTCCTGACCTTGGCGGCGGAAAGCCCACAGCCGCGCAGCGCCTCGACCGGTTGGTCAGCGAACTTCGCCGCCGTCATCTCACCGACCAGGGCCTCGACCCGGCCCATGATGGCGTTGGCGGAGGCCACCGAAAGCTGCTGCGCGCCGACGATGGCGGCGATGCCGGCGAAGCCGCCCAACCCGCGCCTGAGCGGCACCTCGCCGACTTGCGCGCGCACCGCGGCCAGCCGCCGGTCGAGGCTGCCGAGGGCATCCAAATGCCGCTGCAGGGCCGCATTCGAGGTGATGCGCGCTTTGAACGGGTCGGACGGCATGCTAGAGGCGCGCACCTTGCTGAGCGAAATGGGTGGGGCGATGGGCAAGGCATCTGAGCCGATTTTGCGTTTTGCGCCAAGCCCCAACGGCTATCTGCATCTCGGGCACGCCTTCTCGGCGCTGTTCACCGCCGACGCCGCGCGGCGCCTGGGCGGCCGCATGCTCGTCAGGATCGAGGACATCGACCTGGACCGCTCGCGGGAGGAGTTCACGCGCGCGATCTTC
Source organism: uncultured Devosiaceae bacterium (assembly GCA_964574935.1). Taxonomy (GTDB): domain Bacteria; phylum Pseudomonadota; class Alphaproteobacteria; order Rhizobiales; family Devosiaceae; genus JBBECE01. Next base: position 38,606 of record CAZNOZ010000018.1, read on the forward strand.
GACGATCTGCACTGGCTGGGGCTCGAATGGGAGGAGCCCGTGAGGGTCCAGTCGGCGCATTTCGCCGACTACGTGGCCGCCGCCGGCCGGCTCGCGGCGCTCGGTCTCACCTACCCCTGCTTCTGCACGCGCTCCGAGATACGGCAGGCGGCGGATGACCGGACGGACCCTGAGGGCGCGCCGCTGTACCCCGGCACCTGCCGGCGTCTGTCGGCGGACGAGCGCGCCGCTCGGATCGCCGCGGGCGAGCTGCACGCCCTGCGGCTCGACATCGCGGCCGCCGCGGCGCGGACCGGACCGCTCGAGTGGCGGGAACTGGGCCGGAATCTCGAAGGGTCGCGAAACGTCGCCGCCCATCCCGAGCCCTGGGGCGACGTGGTTGTGGTGCGCAAGCAGACCCCGACCAGCTATCATCTCTCCGTTGTCGTCGACGACGCCCTCCAGGGGGTCACCCATGTCACCCGCGGCCGCGACCTCTTCGAGGCCACGGCCATCCATCGCCTGCTGCAGGCGCTGCTGGGCCTGCCGGCGCCCGCCTGGTGCCATCACCGGCTCATCGTCGACGCCGACATGCACAAGCTCGCCAAGTCCGCGGGCTCGGTATCGCTCAGGGACTTGCGGGAGGCGGGCTGGACGGCGGCAGAGGTCCGCCGCCGTCTGGGATTCGACCGCCCGGGCTAGACGGAGACGGGGCGCCCGGCACCGGCGATGCGGGCCGGCTCGGCGGCGAGATAGGCCTGGGTCGTTTCCATAACCGCGCGGCGGAAGGGCGTGCCCTCGCCGATGATCGCATCGAGGCGCGGGTCGACCAATCGGTGCGGGTTTCGCCATAGATACCGCATCTTGATGACCTCCCGGACCACCGGCACGAAGAGCCCCAGCAACCCCATGACGCCCCACGGCATCGGCTTGACCCGATACGGCTCCGGCAGCGCCGCCTGCACCGCCTCGATCATCTGATCGCCGGTGACGAAATGGCCGGCAAAGTGAAACCGCTCGAACGCCGCCAGCTCGCTGCGATGCTCGGCGAGCTTGACGAAAGCCCGCCCCAGATCGGGCAGATACGCCCAGCTGTGCCCGAGCTTCGGATCGCCGGGATAGGTGATCGTGGCCTTGTCGAAGGCGCGCGCGATGGACAGATCGAACCAGCTTTCCCTGGTGCCCGGTCCGTAGAAGTCGCCGGCCCGGATGACGATGGCCTGGAACCCGCCTGCCTCCGCGGCGCGGCGGAAGTGCTCCTCGATCCTGACCCGGATGGCGCCGCGCTCCGTGGCCGGGCGCTGCTCGGTATCGGGCCGCAATTGGTGCGTGTCGGCGGCGAAATTGTAGATGTTGCCGGGGAACATCAGCGTCTTGCCGGTCCCCGCCATGGCGTCCGCGACGCGGGCGTTCTGCGCCTCGGCCCGGCCCCCGGACCACTTGTGGTAGGGAAGGTTGAGCGCGTTGACGACGACCTCGGCCCGCCCCACCGCCGCCTTCAGATCGGCGACTCTGTCGGCGTCGCCCTTGATGAACGTGACACCGGGCAGGCGCGCCCGGTTGCTGCGGCCGAACCCGTAGACGGTCCAACCCGCCTTGGCGAAGGCATCGGCGGTGAACTGGCCGATGCGGCCGTTGATTCCGAGAACGGTGACGGTGTTGGACATGGCGGACACTCCTTGTTGCCTGGTTGCGTGGCGGGAGCGATATCGCCCATTCACAGATGAATTGAAATTCCCAAACTTTGCATGATACATATTCACCAATGAATAGCCCGAGAAGCCGCCCGTGACCCTGCCCGATGCGAGCGAGCCCGACTGGTTTCTGTGGCGGTCGTTTCTGGCCGTCATCGAGGCCGGCTCGCTCAGCGCCGCCGCCCGCCGGCTGGGGGCCTCGCAGCCGACGGTGGGGCGCCACGTCGAAGAGCTCGAGCGCGATCTGGGCGCGACGCTGTTCGAGCGCACCGGCCGCGGCCTGCACCCCACGCCGACCGCGCTCAAGCTGGTCGATCCGGTGCGGCATGCGCAGGAGGCGCTCGGCACGGCCCGCGTCCTGGCCGCCGGCGCGGCGGAAGATCTGGCGGGCACGGTACGCATCACCGCCTCGAACGCCGTCTCCCACGCCGTCTTGCCGACGCGCCTGCACTGGATCCGCGATCGCTATCCCGAAATCCAGCTCGAGCTGGTTTCCACCGACACCGCCGACAATCTGCTGCTGCGCGAGGCCGACATCGCCATCCGCATGTTCCGCCCCGGGCAGCTCGATGTCGTCACCCGCAAGCTGGGCGAGATCGAGCTCATCGCCTGCGCCCACGAAGATTACCTCAAGCGGCGCGGCACACCGTCTTCGATCGGCGAACTGGACGGCCACGACCTGATCGGGCTCGACCGCCAGGACGATATCCTGCGCGTCGCCCAATCACTCGGCCATGATCTCAATCGCCAAGATTTCGCCCTCAGGACCGACAGCCACCCCCAGATCTGGGAGCTGACCAAGGCCGGCCTGGGGATTTCCTTCAATCAGAGGCCGCTGGTCGAGACGACCCCGGGAATCGTGCCGCTGTTGCCCGATCTCGCCATTCCGCCGATGCAGGTCTGGCTGACCACCCACCGCGAGCTCGCCCACTCGCGCCGCATCCGGGTGGTCTATGAACTGTTGGCCGAGATCATCACGGCCTATATTGAGGTTCGCGAACCGCGCCTGCCGCCGAGGCAGACCGGGAGCACTGCGGACACCCAGGTATGAATTCAGTCATCAATATTCTGATCGTCATCGCCATGGCGGCCGTGGTGGTGATATTGGGCTGGGGATTGTGGAACATGTTCCGCGGCGGACCGGCCAATCTGTCCCAGAAACTGATGCGCGCCCGGGTCGCCGCACAGTTCGTGGCCGTCATGCTGCTGATGCTCGCGGTGTGGATGTTCGCGCCCAGATGACGAAGGATGATGGTCAAGCTCAACAGGATCTACACGCGCACCGGCGATGACGGCACGACGGGCCTGGTTGCCGGCGCCCGGCGCCGGAAATCCGACCCCAGGATCGAGGCCATCGGTGCCGCCGATGAAGCCAACGCCGCCATCGGGCTCGCCCGCACCGCCGCCCATGGCATGGTGCGCGTGACGACGCTTCTGGGCCGGGTACAGAACGACATGTTCGACCTCGGCGCCGATCTCGCCACCCCCGGCGGCGCCAAGCTCGACGAGCCCGCGCTCAGGGTGACCGATGCCCAGGTGACCTGGCTCGAGACGACAATCGACGAGTTCAACCGCGAACTCGAACCGCTGACCAGCTTCGTGCTGCCCGGCGGCTCCGAGGCGGCGGCGCACCTGCATCTGGCCCGCACCGCGGTGCGCCGCGCCGAGCGCGCCACGGTCGCCCTCGCCGCCGTCGAAGCCAACGTCAACCCCGTCGCCGTTCGCTACCTCAACCGCCTGTCGGACCTGATGTTCGTGCTCGCCCGGTTCGCCAACGACCACGGCAATCGCGACGTCCTGTGGGCGCCGGGCCGATATGCGGATGCGAAAAAGTCCGGAAGCTGAGCCGAGTTGTTCGTTCCGATCCACGACCAGAACCCCATTCGCCACATTGCCCGCCCCTGGGTGACCTGGTCGCTGATCGCGGCCAACGTCGCCATCTTCCTCGTCCAGACGACGCTGCCCGGGGGCGCCGAGCGTGCCTTTCTGCTCTCGTTCGGGATGATCCCGGCGGTGGTCGGCAACGCGGCCGTCGACCCGTTCCCCGCCATGCCGGCCTGGGCGACGGTTTTCACCTATGCGTTCCTGCATGCCGACGCCTGGCACCTGATCGCCAACATGGCGTTCCTGTGGGTGTTCGGGGACAATGTCGAGGACGCCATGGGGCATGGGAAGTTCCTGGCCTTCTATGCGGTTTGCGGGGCCTGCGCGGCCCTCGCGCACATGTTGGTCAACCCCGGCTCGATCGGTCCGCTGATCGGGGCTTCGGGGGCGGTGTCCGGGGTCATCGCCGCCTATCTGCTGCTCTACCCGCGCGTCACGGTCTACATGCTGGTGCGCATCATCATCCCGCTGCCGGTGCCGATTCCGGCGATCTGGGCCCTGGGGGCGTGGATCATCCTGCAGGTCTTCTATGCCCTCGCCCCTTCGGTGGAGCCGGTCGCCTGGTGGGCGCATCTGGGTGGCCTGGCGGCCGGCGCGGCGCTGGTGCTCTTTCTCAAGCGCGCCGACGTTCCCATTCTCGGCAAATGAGGCGCATCGCCGCCACGGATCGTTAGGGATTGCGCGCCAACCTCGATCGCATGCAGGCCCCGTTCGTCGACAAGGCCGTCTCACTGATCGTGGCAAAGACCGATTTCGCCGCCCGCATCGCGGTGGCACGGGCCGAACGCCGCATGCAAGCCGAATTGCTGCGCAGCGTCGGCCGCCCCAGGCCCGCCCCCGGGACCGGTTTGCGGATCGACAAGACCGCCTAGCGCGCCGCGAGCCCGATCGCGGTCTCGACCACCGCGTGGCCGTCCGGGGTGTTCCATTCGGCGGGACCGGCCACCACCCCCCATTCGCACCCGTCCGGACCGAGCAGGAGGGTGGTCGGCAGCCCCAGCGCCACCGTCCGTTGCCTGAGCGTCTCGAAGCTCTTGAAGCTGGGGTCCGAGTAGAAGGGCAGATTGTCGGTTCCGACCTCGACCAGGAACGCCCGTCCCTTGGCCGCCGCGTCCTCGCCGGTATCGAGATTGACCGTGACGACCACGAAGTCGTCGCCGCCGTAGCGCGCCTGCAGTGCGGCGAGCGCCGGCATTTCCCGCCGGCACGGCCCGCACCAGCTGGCCCAGAAATTGACCAGCAGCACCTGCCCCCTCAAGGCCGTCAGGTCGGTGGGGTTGCCCTGCGGGTCGAGGAAACTCAGATCGTCAAAGCCCTGCCCCCTGGCCGTCGCCTGCAGGGCCGCCAGTTCGCCCCTCGCGACCGCGTCGATCGCCGTGTGCACCTCTTCGTCGGCCACGCAGTCGGTAGCGCCGGGCCCGCCGGTGCCGCCATTGCTAAGCCATTGGACGGTCGCTATACCTAGCGCCACTGCAACCAGGCCCAAGACCAATCCCAAGCGCCGCCAACGCGGCCCGGGCCGTTGCACTTCATTCTCGGTCATAGCGTCTCCGGTAGGGTGCCATGGACAATTCGTTTCGGGCTGGCCGGTTTGCCGCCGCACCTGACGCGGCGATGGAGGAGATCAATGCCTCCATCGGTTTCGACCGGCGGCTTTTTGACCAGGACATCACGGCCTCGATCGCCCATGCCGACATGCTGGCGGCCACCGGCATCATCTCGGCGGAGGATAGGGACGCCATCGTTACCGGTCTAGCCACGGTGCGGGCCGAGATCGAGAGCGGCGCGTTCAAATTCTCGCGCGCCCTGGAGGACATCCACACCCATGTCGAGGCCAGGCTCACCGAGCTGATCGGCGACCCCGGGCGGCGGTTGCACACCGCCCGCTCGCGCAACGACCAGGTGGCGACCGACTTCAGGCTCTTCGTCCGCGACGCCATCGACGGTTTTCTCGGTCAGATCGTCGCCCTGCAGACGGCGCTGCTCGATCGCGCCGACGCCGAGGCGGCCACCGTGATGCCGGGGTTCACGCATCTGCAGTCGGCCCAGCCGGTCACCCTCGGCCATCATTTTCTGGCCTATGTCGAGATGCTCGGCCGTGACGCCGGGCGGTTCGCCGACGCGCGGGTGCGGCTCAACGAAAGCCCGCTGGGTGCCGCGGCACTGGCCGGCACCTCGTTTCCCATCGACCGGGAAATGACCGCCACCGAGCTCGGCTTCGACCGGCCGATGGCCAATTCGCTGGACGCCGTCTCCGACCGCGATTTCGTCATCGAAACGCTGGCCGCCGCCGTGATCGCCGCGCTGCATCTGAGCCGGCTGGCGGAGGAGTTGGTCATCTGGTCCACCGCCGGCTTCTCTTTTGTCAGGTTTTCCGACAGGTTCTCGACCGGCTCCTCGATCATGCCGCAGAAGCGCAATCCGGACGCCGCCGAGCTGGTGCGCGCCAAAACCGGGCGGATCCTCGGGGCGCTGACCGCGCTCACCGTGGTGATGAAGGGGCTGCCGCTCGCCTATTCCAAGGATTTGCAGGAGGACAAGCAGGCAACCTTCGACGCCCTCGATTCCCTGGCGCTGTGCCTCAGCGCCATGACCGGGATGATCGCCGACATCGCGTTCGACCGTGAGGCGATGGCGGCGGCCGCCGGCGCCGGGTTCGCCACCGCCACCGATCTCGCCGACTGGCTGGTGAGGGAGGCAGGGGTGCCGTTTCGCGAAGCGCACAAGATCGTCGGCAAGCTGGTCTCGATGGCCGAAGAGAAGGGCTGTGCCCTCGAGGGGCTGACCATCGAGGACTTCAAGTCGGTCGACGAACGTCTCGACGCCCGCGCCTTCAAGGTTCTTTCGGTGGCGGCCTCCGTCGCCTCGCGGACGAGCTATGGGGGCACCGCGCCCGACAATGTCCGGGCTCAGATCACGCGCTGGCGCCAGCAGCTGGCCGGCAAGGGCTAGGCGGGTGCACCGTTTCGCCTACAGGGACGGCCGGCTTTTCGCCGAGGATGTCGATCTGACCGCGCTTGCCGGCACGGTCGGGACGCCAGCGTATGTTTATTCCGCCACCGCGCTGCGCACCCGGCTCGCCGATTTGCGCGCCGCCTTTGCCGACATGAACCCGCTCATCGCCTATGCGATGAAGGCCAACTCCAATCAGGCGGTGCTGAGCGTTTTCGCCAAGCAAGGCACCGGCGCCGACGTGGTTTCGCTCGGCGAGCTCGAACGCGCCGTCGCCGCCGGCATCCGTGCGGAAAAGATTGTCTTCTCCGGCGTCCGCAAGGCCGACATCGAGATGCGCCGCGGGCTGGAACTGGGTATCCGCTGCATCAACCTGGAAAGCGAGCACGAGCTTCATCGGCTCGACCGCGTCGCCGGTGAAATGGGCAAGGTCGCCCCGGTCTCGGTGCGCATCAATCCCGACGTCGATGCCAGGACGCACGCCAAGATTTCCACCGGCAAGGCCGAAAACAAGTTCGGCATCGCGTTTGGCCGTGCACTGGATGTCTATGCCGAGATCGCCGCCGCACCCAACCTCCAAGCGGTCGGCGTCGACCTGCATATCGGCTCCCAACTCACCGATCTCGAACCGTTCAGCAACGCCTTCGCGCTGCTCGCGGAACTGGTGCGGGAATTGCGCGCCGCCGGCCACAAGATCGCCCATGTCGATATCGGCGGTGGCCTGGGGATCGTTTACGAGCCGCTCGGCCACAGGCCCGATCTCAGCCAATACGCCGAAATCGTCCGCCGCCATATCGGCCCGCTGGAGTGCGATCTCATCGTTGAGCCCGGCCGCTGGCTGGTCGGCAATGCCGGCATCCTGCTCACGCGCGTTGACCATCTCAAGCAGGGCGCGACCCATTCGTTCGTCATCGTCGACGCGGCGATGAACGATCTGATCCGCCCCACGCTCTACGAAGCGTTCCACGAGATCAGGCCGGTTGCCGAACCGGCGGCGGACGCGCCGCTGATCACCGCCGACATCGTCGGACCGGTGTGCGAAAGCGGCGACTATCTCGCCCGTGCCCGCGAGCTGCCGACGCCGACCGCCGGCGACCTGTTGGCGATCATGAGCGCCGGCGCCTATGGCGCGGTGATGGCCTCGACCTACAATTCACGGCCACTGGTGCCCGAGGTGCTGGTCGACGCCGGCCGCCATCACGTGATCCGGCCCCGCCAGACCATCGGAGATCTGATCGCCCTGGATTCGGTCCCCGACTGGCTGTGACCGGGCTTATTGACGGCGGCTGACCGGCCTGGCTAGCCACGCCGGCGCGCCGAGCGCCGCATCGACCCGGGCCCGCAATTCGTCCAGCGCAAAGGGCTTGACGATGACGTCGTGGATCAGCGCGTCGAGTCCGTGCGCCCGCTCGCGCTGTTCGGCAAAGCCGGTCATCAGGACGATCGTAACCGAGGGAAACCGGTCGGCGACCGAAAGCGCCAGCGCGATCCCGTCCATCACCGGCATCTTGATGTCCGAGAGCATCAGATCGAAGCGGCCCGCCGCCTCTTCCATGATCTCCAGCGCCAGCCCGCCATCGTCGGCCTCGACGATCTCGTGCCCGTCCATTCTGAGCGCCCGCGCCACGAACGCGCGGACCGATCGGTCGTCCTCCGCCAACAGGATCCTCGCCATCACCCGTCCCCCTTGCTGTCCCCGACCGTGCCGGGTGCGGCCTCGGCCGAACCCGGATCGAATCTCAGCTTCACCCGCGCCACACCCTCCGGCGGCTCGGTCAGCTGGGTTTCGAATCTCAGGGTTTCGCCCGTCTCCAGCGCCGAGGCGCCCGGCGCGGCGCGCCACTCATAGATATCGGTGCCGTCCTCGGCATAGAGCGACACCCGGATCGGCGGCAGCGCCTCGGTCCGGCCGCCGACATTGCGGATACGTCCCTCCACGAACAGCACCTGCATGCCGTCCTGCACCGCCCGCACCGTCCTGACCTCGGAAAATTCGAGCCCGACGACGTTCACCTGCATACCCATCAGCCCGTAGAAGGACGCCAGATCCGGAAAGCTGCTGACGACCATCTCCCGCGAACCGAACAGCACCGCCACGATCAGCGCCGCGACACTCGCCGAGCCGACCCCGAGATACTGGCGCATGCGCGCCGCCGGCAGGCGCCTGGCGATGTCGCGATGCCGCTTCGCCATCGCGCGCGCCCGGGCGCGCCGCTGGCCGCCGCGCTTGCGCCCGGGGCCCTTGCGCGGCTGGTCCTGTGCGGTCTCCAGCGCGTTGAATTCGGCGTCCGCCTCGGCCTCCGGGTCGAGCGGGCCCGGCGTCGCCTGGGATTGAGGGGCTGCCGGCGGCGGCGAGGGTTCGGCGCTGGCCTTGTCGGCGAGCCAGAAGTTGCCGCATTTGGCGCACTGAACGTGGCGGCCGGCCTCCCCGATCGCGCCGTCGGCGATTGTGTACCGGGTCTTGCAGTGCGGGCAGGTGATGATCATCTGGCGCGGCGAGAATGGAAGGTCGCCTACCAAGCCACGATTCTGTTAACAGTCCCGAAACAGGGCCTTGCGGCGGCCGCCGTGGGCGACGCCTTGGTATGATCGCGGCACAAACCGATTCGGGGGGAACGGGTGATTGAGTTCGACGATGTCGGGCTTCGCTATGGCTACGGCCCCGAGATTCTCAGGGACTTGAGCTTCCGGATCAGCCCCGGCTCCTTTCACTTCCTCACCGGCCCCTCCGGCGCCGGCAAGACCTCGCTTTTGAGGCTTCTGCTGCTCTCGCTCAAGCCGAGCCGGGGCCGCATCGAGATGTTCGGAGAAAATGTCAGCGCCCTGGCTCGCGACCGGCTTCTCGAGATGCGCCGGCATATCGGGATCGTCTTTCAGGATTTCCGCCTGCTGGGGCATCTCACGACATTCGAGAATGTGGCGCTGCCGCTCAGGGTTCGCGGCCAGCCGCTGGAGGAGTATCGCGCCAACGTCGCCGAACTGCTCGAATGGGTGGGACTGGGCGACCAGATGAACGTGCATCCCGAGCTGCTGTCCGGCGGCGAGAAACAGCGCGCCGCGATCGCCCGCGCCGTGATCGCCAAGCCGGACCTTCTGCTGGCCGACGAGCCCACTGGCAATGTCGACCCCGAGCTGTCCGACCGCCTGCTGCGCCTGTTCGTCGAGCTCAACCGGATGGGCACCACCATCATCGTCGCCACCCACGAGCTGGGGTTCCTCAAGCGCTTCAACTTCCCCCGCCTGTCGCTGAACGAGGGCCGGCTGGTCTCCGATGCTTGAGGGGCTTCTCACAGGCCAGTCGGCGGGCTTCCAGATCGTGCCGGAAAAATCCGTCGCCGGCCGGACGCTGATGATGCTGGTTTCGATCATGACGTTTCTGAGCTGCGTGACCTTCGGCGGAGTGGTGCTGGTCCAACAGTCGGCGGTCGCCTGGTCGGCCGATGTCGGGCGCGAGGTGACCATCCAGATCCGCCCCATCGAAGGTCAGGTGATGGACTCCAACCTGCGCGTCGCCATCGAGCTGGCCGAGGCGACCGAGGGCGTCTCGCGCGCCTACGCGCTCAGCGATGAGGAGGGCGAAGCCCTGCTCGAGCCCTGGCTCGGCGAGGTCGATCTATCCGGCCTCGAAGTCCCACGCCTGGTGGTGGTGCAGCTTTCCGATCCCGCGCGCGCCGATTTCGCCACCCTGGCCAGCCACCTCGCTGAAGCGGTTCCCGGCGCCACCCTCGACACCCACGCCCTGTGGCGCCAGCAGATCAACGCCATGGCCGGCACCGTCGTCGTCGCCGGGCTGCTGGTGCTCGCCCTCATCCTGATCGCGACGGCGCTGGCGGTGGTCTTCGCGACCCGCGGCACTATGGCCTCGAACCGCGAGATCGTCGACGTTCTGCATTTCATCGGCGCCTCGAACCGCTTCATCGCCGCCGAATTCCAGGGCCGGTTCCTCTCCATCGGGCTCAAGGGCGGCGCCATCGGCGGCGTTGGCGCCATCGTCTTCTTCCTCGCCGCCGGTTTTGTCACCGGCACGGTGCTGCCCGATCCCAGCGCCACCCAGCTGACGATCCTGTTCGATCGCTTCCTGCCCGGGTTCGGCGGACTTCTGGGCCTGGTGGCGCTGGTCCTGGTGATCGCGGTTCTGACCGCCGCCACCTCCCGGCTGACCGTCTACCGCTTCCTGACCCGAATCGCGCCCTGAGGGGTTTGGCGTTCGCCGCCGGACCGATGACCCGCCGCCGGTTGCCGGGATGCACCCACATCATCTGGCAATGGCGTCTTAGTGTTGCCATATATCTTGAGTCAGCTCCCACTGACTTTGACATTGAGTCGAATTTGTTCTAGTTTTGTTCCATTCACAAAAGCTGCGGGGAAAACCCCGCGCAGGAAACGGTTCGATGCACCAGGGCCCCATCACTGCCGCTACCGGCACCGTCGTGTGGACGGGCCGTTCGGGAACGAGCTACCGGCTCACCCCGGTGGCACCCGCCAATCTGCACGTGACCGAGGACGCCATTTTCCTGATCACGGCACTCACCGCGGACGGCGAGCTCGTCGTCTGGTCGGGCACGGCGCAATCGCTTATCGGCGATCCGTCGAGCCGGGCCCTGTTCCGGGCGGCGATGCCCCGGGCCCACTGCGCCTACCGGATGCCTTCGCCTCTCGATGTGACCGAGCGCGAAACCATGCTTTGGGATCTCGAATCGACCCTGGCGCCGCGGACCCGCCACGCCGCCTGAGCGTTGCGCCTGCCTAGTGTTTGGCCCCGAGCGCCTCGCTCAGCCATTCCAGTTCGGCGTCGGGCATCCCCATCTCTCTCAGATGCCGGGCGGTATTGACCACATATTCGGCGTTGTGGCCCATCTCGCCGGTTCCCTGCCTGACCAGCCGCAACAGCACCTCGCGCGGCAGCCGGCCTGCATACTGGTGGTGATCGGGGTTGACCAGGAACGCCAGCGCCTTCACCCGCTCGCCACCCTCGAGGCGCACTGACCGCCAGCTCTCCCGATACACCGCATCGCGCTGTTGGCGCTGCTCGCGCTTCACCAGGTAGGCGTACACCTCCCCCCAGTCGGATCCGGCGATCTCGTAGGCGATGCCCCGGCACGAGCCCCCGCGCTCGAGCCCCATCACCAGCCCCGGCCGCTCCGGGGTGCCGCGGTAGTGGTGCGAGTAGATGCACAGCTGGCGGTGCGCGCCCCTGAGCAGCGCCGGCACCTTGCGCCGGAACCCGAAACCCGGGCGCCACATCAGTGAGCCGTAGCCGAACACCCAACGCGTCTCGCCCACCTCAGCCTCCGCCCGATGCCGCCCGACGGTGTAGGCAACGCGGCTGCCTCTGGCAACGGGTGACGGCCCATGGGCGAGCCTGTATGAGAGGCGCATGCGGCGCTTCGCGATCCTCGCCTCCGTCATCGTCTTTGTCGTTGCCGCCTGGACCGCCGGCTGGCTTTACGCGGCCGGACAGATCCGGCAGGCGGTTGCCGCGCTCGCGGGCGGGGACGATTTCAGTCTCGAATGCGAAGAGGTGACGCTCGCCGGGTTTCCCTTCCGCTTCGACGTCATCTGCACCGGGGCGACGCTTCGGCGCATCGACCTGAGCGTGCGCATTCCGGAGATCACGGCCACCGCGCGGGTCTACCGGCCCGCCCATATCCTCGCCTTCGCGCAATCGCCGATCGCCATCTCGGACGCCTTTTTCGCCACCGAGCGGGCACTTTCCTTCGACCTCGCCGAGGCCAGTATTCGTTTTGACGGCCTGATGCCCGACACGCTGGCGCTGGCGCGCCTGTCGATTCATCTCGAGGCGGCGGCGCTCGACGACGTTCTGTTGGGCAAGCGCAGGCTGCTCGATTTCGACGCCGCCGAGCTGCATGTGCTGGCGGGCGACGAGGCCGGGGCCGAGCCCGACGATCTGATGGTCTTCGCCACCGCGGCCGGCCTCGACTATCCGGAAGCCGATCTCGCCGAGGCCAGGCTCACCGCGACCGCGCGGCTGACGAATTTTCCCCGGCGCCTCGCCGACTGGACCGAGCCGGACCCGATGCGCCGATGGGCCGCCGGTGGCGGCGAAGCCGAACTGCGGGAACTCGCTTTCACCGCCACCGGGATCGAGCTTCAGGCCACCGGCGCGGCGCGGCTCGACGGGGCCAATCGGCCCAGTGGCACCCTCAGCGTCTACTCGCTGGGTCTGGTCGAGCGCATCGATCCGGAGCTGTTCGGCGCCTTCGCGCCGGTCGTCTTCGGCATTCCCGATGCCGACGGAACTTATCTCACCAAGCTCTCGCTGCGCGGCGGGCTGGTCTATGCCGGCGACCTGCCGGTGCCGCTGCCCGGGCTCGAGATCGGCCCCCTGTTCTAGGTCTCAGTGCTGGCGCCCGAAATCGGCGGTGTCGGTGTCCTGCCCGGCCTCGACGATCTTGCGTCTGATGTCCCGCGTACGGGTGAACAGCGTCTCCAGCCCCGTCCCGTCGCCGTTGCGGATCATCCGTTGCAACACCGTCAGATCCTCGGTGAAGCGCCCGAGCATTTCCAGGACCGCCTCGCGATTGGTCAGGAACACGTCGCGCCACATCACCGGGTCGGAGGCCGCGATGCGGGTGAAGTCGCGGAAGCCGGAGGCCGAGTATTTGATGACCTCCGACTGCGTGACCCCTTCGAGATCTTCGGCGGTGCCGACGATGTTGTAGGCGATCAGGTGCGGCACGTGGCTGGTGATCGCCAGCACCAGGTCGTGGTGCCC
>CAZNOZ010000019.1:0-219 GCA_964574935.1 uncultured Devosiaceae bacterium
CGACTTGACCTCGAAGACCCCGTCGCCGATCTCAAGGACCGAAACATCGAAGGTCCCACCGCCCAGGTCGAAGACAGCGATGGTCCCGCCCTCGCGCTTTTCGAGCCCGTAGGCCAGCGCCGCCGCGGTCGGCTCGTTGATGATCCTGAGCACGTCGAGCCCGGCGATCTTGCCGGCGTCCTTGGTCGCCTGGCGCTGCGAATCGTTGAAGTAGGCCGG
>CAZNOZ010000019.1:229-49084 GCA_964574935.1 uncultured Devosiaceae bacterium
CCGGCACGGTGATGACCGCCTGCTCGACCTCCTCGCCGAGATAGGCCTCGGCGGTTTCCTTCATTTTCTGGAGCACGAATGCGGAGATCTGCGAGGGCGAGTACTTCTCGCCATTGGCTTCCATCCAGGCGTCGCCATTGTCGGCCTTGATGATTTTGTAGGGGACGAGCTTCTTGTCTTTTTCGACGGTCGGATCGTCGTGGCGCCGCCCGATCAGGCGCTTGATGGCAAAGAAAGTGTTTTCCGGATTGGTGACCGCCTGGCGCTTGGCCGGCTGGCCGATCAGTCGATCGTCTTTGGTGAACGCGACCATCGACGGGGTGGTGCGGCCGCCTTCGGCGTTTTCGATGACCTTGGGGTCCTTGCCCTCCATGACCGCGACGCACGAATTGGTCGTGCCAAGGTCAATGCCAATGACTTTAGCCATTTTCTACCTCTCTTCGGCGGGCCCTCCGAAAGCCCCGTTGCCGGCAGCTTTCAACGGTCAACTGACCACTGGGGCCCCTCTTGGGCGAATTCGGTCACCTGACGTGACTTCCCGGCGTATATAAGGGCGCCCCAAATTCGCTTCAAGCGCGCATCCCGGCAATTCTGCCGGGTTCTGCAAGGCCTTGCCCTTCGATGGCCCTCGCGGCGCCCGCGGATACGCGATCGGTCAACCAAGGCGCACGGCCCATGCGGCATCTGCCCGCCCATCTCGATGCCCCCGCGCAATCGGCTCTGCTGGCCGAGCTCATCCCGCTTCTCGCCCGCGTCCCCTTCTTCACCCCGACAATGCCGCGCACGGGCAAGCCCTTTTCGGTCCGCATGAGCAATCTTGGCCCGCTCGGCTGGGTGTCCGACCGGGACGGCTATCGCTACCAGCCAACCCATCCTGCGACCGGCGAGAGCTGGCCGCCCATTCCCGTCTCGCTCCTTGAGCTCTGGGACGAACTCGCGGCCTATCCGGCGCCGCCCCAGGCGTGCCTGATCAACCACTATCCGCCCGGCGCCAGGATGGGCCTGCATCAGGACCGCGACGAGGTGGCCGACGCCCCCGTGGTCTCGGTGTCGTTGGGCGATCGCGCCCGCTTCCGCGTCGGCGGCACAACCCGTCGCGGCCCGACCCGCGCGGTCACCCTCAACTCCGGTGATGTGGTGGTTCTCGAGGGCGCCACCAGGCTTGCCTACCATGGCATCGACCGCATCTGGCCGGTGACCTCGGATCTGTTGGAGCGGTGGCCCGACCTCTTCCCCGGCGGCGGCCGCCTTAATCTGACGCTGAGAAGGGTCGATCCGCCCGTCTGAGGCAACCGGCTCAGACCGACTTGTCGATCCCGCCGTCGCCCGGCTCGTCGGACTCCGCTTCACCGCTGGCCGGCCCCTGTTCCGACGGCCGCGCCTTGCGCGCCACCGCGACCATCGCCGGCCTGAGCATCCGCTCGCCGATGAGGTAGCCGGACTGCACCACCTCGACGACGGTGCCGTCATCGGCGTCGGTGTCGGCGACCTCGAACATTGCCTGATGCAGATGCGGGTCGAACCGCTCGCCCTTCGGGTCGATACGGGAAATGCCGTGCTTTTCGAGGAGCCGCTGCATTTCCCGCTCGGTAAGCTCGATGCCCTCGATCAGCGCCTTCAGCGTCCCCTCGGCGCCGTGGCGCTCCCTCTCCGGCAGCGCGCTCAGCGCCCGGCTGACGCTGTCGGAAGCGGTGAGCATGTCGCGGGCGAATCCGGAGATCGCATACTGGCGGGCGTCGGCCAGCTCCCGCGCCGTGCGCTTTCTGATGTTGTCAATTTCGGCCGCGGCGCGCAGCAACTGCTCGCGAAGCTCGGCCTTTTCGGCCTCCAGCCGCGCCACCGGATCTGCGGTCTCGGCGCCGCCGTCAGCCGACGGCTCGGCGCGGTTCTCGTTAGCGACCTCGGCGTCGGATGCCTCGCCGCGAATGTCGTCGTCGTCGATCATCGCCGGAAATTCTGCAAAATGGAGCGGAGGTGACCGTGCATATCGGCCAACGGCACGAAGAATTCAAGCGCTTTGCCGCGGCCCGCCGATCAGTTGCGAGACCACCTGCGCGGTATAGTCCACCACCGGCACGATGCGGGCATAGTTGAGCCGGGTCGGCCCGATCACCCCGACGACCCCGATCACCTTCTCGGCCGCGTCGCGATACGGGCTGACGATGACCGAGGAGCCCGAAAGGGCAAACAGCTTGTTTTCCGAACCGATGAAGATCCTCACCCCTTCGGCGGCCTCGGCCTCACCGAGGATCTCGATCAGCGCCTGCTTGGATTCCAGCTCGTCGAAAAGCTCCCGGACCTGCTTGATCTCCTCTGACGCCATGGCCTCGGCAATGAGATTGGCCCGGCCCCTGACGATCAGCGTCGGGCTGGACGCCGACTGCGCCGCCGAGATCGTCGCCAGCCCCGCTTCCACCAGCTTGCCGGTCAATTCGTCCAGTTCGGCCTGCTGGCGGGCGCGCTGCCGGTCCAGCAGCTTGCGCGCCTCGGCCAGCGTCCGCCCCACGACATGGTGGTTGAGATAGTTGGCCGCCTGGTTGAGGGCTCCCGCCTCCAACCCGGCCGGCAGGGCGAAGACCCGGTTTTCCACCTGCCCGTCCTCGCCCACCAGAACCGCCAGCGCGGCTTCCGGGTCCAGACGCACGAACTCGATATGCCTGAGCACCGGGTCCGCCTTGGAGGCGATGACCAGTCCGGCGCCGTGGCTGAGCCCGCTGAGCACAGTGCTCGCCTCGGTCAGCAGGTCCTCCACGTTGCCGGCGTCGGCAGTGTGCTCGATCGAGCGCGCGATCGCCAGGCGGTCGGTTTCGTCCATGCCGCCGATTTCCAGCATCGCGTCGACGAAGAACCTGAGGCCCCGCTGCGTCGGCGCGCGGCCGGCGGAGGTGTGCGGCGCCGCGATCAGCCCGAGATCCTCGAGGTCCGCCATCACGTTGCGTACCGAGGCGGGGCTCAGCGACACCTCGAGCATGCGCGAAAGCTGTCGCGAGCCCACCGGCCGGCCGGTCTCGAGGTAGAGGCCCACCAGCCGCCGGAAAATCTCCTGCGCGCGTTCGTTCAGGGCGCTCAAAAAATCGTCGTTGTCGGTCTGGGGCGCCAATTGATGCCTCGCCTGGTCTTTGCTGCGGCTATGTAGGCTCTGTTGCGGGCGTCGCCAAGCGCGCCCGAGCCGCCTCGCTTGTCGATCCGAACTGTAAACGCTATGAGGCTCCAACTCCATTCGCCGGCGAGAGGGGACATCTCATGCGGCCTTCCGGACGCGCCGCCGACCAGTTGCGCGAGGTCACCCTCGAACGCGGCATTTCGCCCTACGCCGAGGGAAGCTGCGCGGTCGAATTCGGCCAGACGAGGCTGATATGCACGGCCAGCGTCGAAACGACCTTGCCGCCCTGGCGGCGCGGGCAGGGGCTGGGTTGGGTGACCTCGGAATACGGCATGCTGCCGCGCTCGACCACCTCCCGCATGCGCCGGGAGGCCTCCACCGGCCGCCAGTCCGGCCGCACCCAGGAAATCCAGCGCCTCATCGGCCGTTCGCTCAGGGCCGTCACCGATCTCGGCGCCCTGGGCGAAAACCAGATCATCGTTGATTGCGACGTCATCCAGGCCGACGGCGGCACCCGCACCGCCGCCATCACCGGCGCCTTCGTTGCCCTTTCGGACGCGGTGAGATGGATGCAGGCGCGCCAGCTCGCCGCAGAGGGTGCCATCCGCGACCACTGCGCCGCCGTCTCCTGCGGCGTATTCCGCGGCACCCCGCTGCTCGATCTCGATTATGCCGAGGATTCCGAGGCCGACACCGACGCCAATTTCGTGCTCACCGGTTCCGGCGACTTCGTCGAAATCCAGGCCACCGCCGAGGCTCATCCTTTGAGTTCCGGTCAGTTCGAAAAACTGATTGAATTGGCCCGCAAGGGCGCCGCCGAGCTCGTCGCCGCGCAGAAGGCGGCGCTGGCCGGCTGAATGGAGGCCCCGAACCTGAAGCGGGGGCAGCGGCTGGTGATCGCCACCCACAATTCCGGCAAGCTGCGCGAGATCGCCGACCTGCTCGCCCCCTTCGGCTTGTCCCTCGTCTCCGCCGCCGAGCTCGGCCTCGACGAGCCCGAGGAGTCGGGCACCGATTTCGCCGACAACGCCTGCCTGAAAGCCTGCGCCGCCGCCCTTGCGTCCGGGGCGTTCGCCCTCGCCGACGATTCCGGGCTCACCGTCGACGCCCTGGGCGGGGCGCCCGGCATCAGGTCCGCTCGCTGGGCGGGACCCGGGCGCGATTTCGGCGCCGCCATGGAAAAGGTGAACAAGGCGCTCGAAGCCGCCGGCGCCAACGCCCCGGCCGACCGCCGCGCCGCGTTCGTGGCGGTCCTGTGCCTGGCCGCCCCGGACGGCCAATGCGCTTCATTCGAGGGCAAGGTCGAAGGCACCCTGGTCTGGCCGCCGCGCGGCGAGAGGGGTTTCGGCTACGACCCGATCTTCCTGCCCGACGGCCACACCCGTACCTTCGGGGAGATGGACGCGGCCGAAAAGCACGCCTACGCGCCGGGCAAGCCGGGGCTTTCGCACCGCGCCCGGGCGTTCGCCAAATTTGTCGAGGCCTGCTGTGAGCGATGAGCCCGCCACCTTCGGGGTCTATGTCCACTGGCCATTCTGTCTGGCCAAGTGCCCCTATTGCGACTTCAATTCGCACGTCCATCACGGCGCCTTCGACGAGGACGAATTCGTCGCCGCGTATCTCACCGAACTCGCCACCGTTGCGGCCCGTGTGCCCTCACGCACCGCCACTTCGGTCTATTTCGGCGGCGGCACCCCCTCGCTGATGAGCGACAAGGCGGTCGCGACCATCCTCGAGGCGATCGCGACGCACTGGCACCTCGACCCACAGGCCGAGATCACCCTGGAAGCCAATCCCACAAGCGTCGAGGCGGCGCGCTTCCGCGGCTATCGCGCCGCCGGCGTCAACCGCCTGTCGCTGGGCGTCCAGTCGCTGGTCGAAGACGACCTGGCGGCCCTGGGCCGTCAGCACTCCGTCGCCGAAGCCGTCGCTGCCCTGCGCCTGGCGCAGTCGGTCTACGATCGGGTCAGCTTCGATCTCATCTATGCCCGCCCCGGCCAGACCCCTGAAGCCTGGCGCTACGAGCTCACGGAAGCCCTGGCGATGTCCTCCGGGCATCTGTCGGCCTACCAGCTCACCATCGAACAGGGCACCCGCTTTTTCGATCTCTTCCAGGCCGGCCGGCTGGTGACCCCCGATCCCGGGACCGCCGCCGAACTTTTCGAAATCACCCGGGAGCTGTGCGCCGCCACCGGCCTGCCCGCCTACGAAATCTCCAATTTCGCGCGCCCCGGCCAGCAAAGCCGCCACAATTTGGTCTACTGGCGCTACGGCGAATATGCCGGCATCGGCCCGGGCGCCCACGGTCGGCTGATTGTCGACGGCGCGCGCCACGCCACCGCCACCGAAAAGCGCCCCTTCGAATGGGCCGCCCGGGTCTCCCGCGACGGCCACGGGCTCGTCGTCGACGAGCCGCTTTCGACCGCCGAGGAGGCCGACGAATATCTCCTGATGGGGCTCCGCCTCGCCGCCGGCGTCAACCCCGAGCGTTACCGTTCGCTGGCCGGGCGGCCGCTTCGCCCGTCCCAGATCGAGGCGCTCGCGGATGTCGGGTTCATCCGCGCGCTGCCCGACGGCAATCTCGCGGTTACCGACAAGGGGTGGCTGGTTCTCGACGCGGTCGTCGCCGATCTCGCCGCCTGAGGCTGCCGCAGGGCCCTACTGAACCGGCTGCAGCCCGCCGCCGCTGACCGGCAACTTGGCTTGATCGACAATCTGATCGCCGCCGATGGTCACCTGCTTGATGACCAGGGCATGCTGGTTGGTGCCGTTCTCCAGAAACCGGAACACCCCGTCGCGGCCCTGGAACCCGCTCTCCCGGGTCAGCAGGGTCCGATCGTAGCGCGGGGCGGCGGTCGCCAGTGCGGTCGTGTTGGCCAGCAGCACCGCCGTGTAGGCGAAGGTCGAAAGCGGATGCGGGTCGCTGCCGAATGCCGCCACATATTCGGACCGCAGCCGCTCGTAGCCGGCGGGGTCGGGCGCCGGAAAATACGCCCCCGCCAGGAACGGCGTCTGCATGATGGTCGCGTCGCCGTCCCAGTCCTGCGATCCCAGGATCGTGATGGCATTCTTGTCTACGCCCGCCCCTTGCAACAGCGCCGCGATCGAGGGCGCGGTCGCCCGGTCCGGCAGGAACACCGTATCGATGGCGCCGCTGAGCAGGAACGGTGCGAGCTGCACGACCGCCTGCTCGGCGTCCTCTTGGGTGGTGAACTGATAAAGGGCATTGACCGTCACCGCCTGCTGCGATGTGGCGACGGCGAAGGCCGCCTGCTGGATCTCGCCGAACGCCGAACGGGGGATCACGGCGGCGAACGAGCGCCGCCCGAGCCCGGTCGCGTAGGCCACCGAGCGCTGCGCCTCCGATTCGGGCAGGATATTGAGCAAATAGACCCCCGGCGCTGCCACGCCCGGGTTGTTGGAAAAGCCGATCAGCGGCACCCCTCTGGCCTGCGCGACGGCGCCCGCGGCCCTCACATTCTCGGCCCTGAGCGGTCCGAGGATGAGGCTCGCGCCTTCCGCGAGGGCTTCCGAAGCGACCTGCCGGGTGCGGCTGGCGTTTCCGGCGGTGTCCTTGATGACCAGGTGAATGTTCTCCTCGATCCCTTCCGATTGCGCGATGGTCTGCATGGCCAGACTCGCCGAGTTGCGCATCGACGCCGCGACGTCGGCAAGCCCCTCGGTGCCGGTGAGGGGAAGCAGCAGTGCCACCCTGACCGGCCCCGACCCGATCACCTGGCCTTCGACGAGCGGCAGCGTGCCGTCGCCGGCCGCGGTACCTGCCGAAGGCGCCGTCCGGGGGCCGAAAATATCGACCGAGGGACACGAGCCGAGCTGCGCGAGGATCAGGAAGGCGGCCGCCCACAGCGCCGCGAGATTGACCGCGCGCCATGAAGCGGCCGGATTGGCGATGGTGCCGGCCCGCACATCCGAAGCCACGTTCAGCGCTCCTGTCGAAAATTCCGCCGCAGGCACCCATGGCGTTCCGCCGGGCCGCGGCCAAGCGAGCCAAAGGTGCGTGGGCTCAGCTATACAAAACCGGCCCGGGTGCTTAAAGACTCA
This sequence comes from uncultured Devosiaceae bacterium, assembly GCA_964574935.1. GTDB lineage: Bacteria > Pseudomonadota > Alphaproteobacteria > Rhizobiales > Devosiaceae > JBBECE01. The sequence continues at coordinate 7,395 of CAZNOZ010000019.1, forward strand.
ATCACCAATTATTAACCCGGCACTTGGGATGGCCTCGGAGGTCTACGAAATCGGCGGCCAGCGGCACGTCGCGCCGGCTCTGGCCGCCGGGCTCTATGTTGTGGCGACCCCGATCGGCAATCTGGCCGACATCACACTGAGGGCACTCGAGACCCTCGCCGCTTCCGATCTGATCCTGTGCGAGGACACAAGGACCTCGCGCACCCTGCTGACGCGCTACGCCATCGCGACGCCGCGTCAGGCCTATCACGAACACAACGAAACCGGGCTGATCGATGCCGTCCTCGCCCGTATCGGCAAGGGTGAGGCGGTGGCCCTGATTTCCGATGCCGGCACTCCGCTCATCTCCGATCCGGGCCTGCCGCTCGTCCGCGCGGCCCGGGAACGCGGCATTGCGGTCACCGCCCTGCCGGGCCCCTCGGCGCTTCTCGCGGCGCTCGCCACCGCGGGTCTGCCCACCGACCGTTTCATCTTCGTCGGCTTTGTGCCGGCACGGCAGGCGGCTCGCGCCAAAACCCTGGCGCCGCTCGCGACACGGCCGGAGACTCTCGTGTTCTATGAGGCGGCGCGGCGGCTGCCGGCGTCGCTTGCCGCATTGGCGGAGGCGTTCGGCGGCGACCGGCCGGCCGCCGTCGCCCGCGAGCTCACCAAGAAGTTCGAGACCCACTACGCCGGGACGCTCGGCGAGCTCGCCGGCCGACTGACCGACGCCGATCTCAAGGGCGAGGCGGTGATCGTGGTCGGCGGTGCGCCGGCCGCTCCCGATGCCGGCGAATGGCGGGCGGCGCTGGCCGAACTCGTCGCCGACCGGCCCCTGAAGGAAGCCGTCGACGAGATCGCCGCGTCTTTCGATGTGTCCCGCCGCCAGGTCTACCAGGCGGCGCTTTCCCTCAGGCGCGCCGCCGATGGCTAGGCGCCCCGCCGCCCGCCGCCGCGCCGAACGGTTCGGCCGGCTCGGTGAGTTGGTTGCCGCGATGTGGCTTGTCGCGTCCGGCTACCGCATCCGCGCCATGCGGGCGCGCACACCGGTCGGCGAGATCGACCTTGTCGCCTCGCGGGGCACGACGCTGGCCTTCGTCGAGGTCAAGTCGCGCCGCACCGCCGCCGATCGCGACGTGGCCTTTGCCGCCGTCAACCGCTCGCGCATCGCCTCGGCCGCCGCCTGGTGGCTCGCCGCCAACCCCCGCTTTTCACAATCCAGCATGCGATTCGATGTCATCGGACTTGCACCGATGTCGCTGCCCCGGCATGTCAAGGGAGCGTTCGATGCCGACGACGGGAGGAGGGCCAGATGGCGCTGAAGATCGCCGTGCAGATGGATCCGGTGGAGACAATCAAGCCGGCCGGGGATTCCACGGTCGCGCTGATGCTGGAGGCCACCCGGCGTGGCCATTCGCTCGCCTATTTCACCCCGGCCGGGCTCAGCCAGACCGGCGAGGCCATCACCGCCCGCTGCGCCCCGATCGGCGTGCGCGACGCCCCCGGGGCCTGGTACACCCTGGGCAAGGCCGAGCCCGCCGATCTTTCCGGGTTCGACGTGGTGCTGCTGCGCCAGGACCCGCCCTTCGACATGGCCTATGTCGCGAGCACCTTCATGCTCGAGCGGCTGCAGCCGGCGACCCTGGTCGTCAACGATCCCGTGGCGGTCCGCAACGCCCCGGAGAAGCTCCTGGTGATGCAGTTTCCCGACCTGATGCCGCCGACCCTGATCTCGCGCGACCGCGAGGAGGTTCGCGCCTTCCGGGCGACCCATGGCGACATCGTGCTCAAGCCCCTGTTCGGCGCCGGCGGCGCCGGCGTCTTTCACCTGCGCGCCGATGACGCCAACCTCACGGCGCTCATGGAGATCTTCGAGGGTGCCTGGCGCGAGCCCTATATCGCCCAGGCCTACGTCCCCGAGGTCCGGGCCGGCGACAAGCGCATCATCCTTGTCGACGGCGAGGCCGAGATCGGGCTCAACCGGGTGCCGCTCGAAGGCGAGGCGCGCTCCAACCTGCATGTCGGCGGGCGCGGCGAGCTCGCCGAACTCACCGACCGCGACCGGGAGATTTGCGCGGCGCTCAAGCCGGCCCTTCTCGAGCGCGGCCTGATCTTCGTCGGCATCGACGTGATCGGCGAGTATCTGACCGAGATCAACATCACCTCGCCCACGGGCCTGCGCGACATCACGCGGCTCGGTGGTCCCGATCTTTCCGTCGGCATCTGGGACGCCATCGAGCGCCGGCTGCGCTGAGCGGGCGAGCATCGTGCGGGTTTTCCGGCGCGCGCCAGTGAGGTAAACCCGCCGCTCGATGCGCAAAGAGAAATCCCGCATGGCACTGGACCCGGACCCGTTCGCCCGTCTTCCGTGGCTGCGCGGCCACATCGCCGATCCCGCCCGCTCGCGCTTTCGCCTCGACGGCGAAGGCGTCGAGTTCTGGGACCGGGTGGCGGAGGAGGCCGGCTATCCGGACGGCTGGCGGTTTTCCGACGATCGGCGCAATGAGATCCGCGCCCGCGCCCTCGCCGGCCGCCTCGGCGAGGATTTGTGGGTGTTCGCCTACGGCTCGCTGATGTGGGACCCGGCCTTCTATTTCGAAGAGTTGCGTTGCGCCACCGTCCGCGGGCTGCGTCGCAGTTTCTGCCTCAGGATCGAGCTCGGCCGCGGCGCGCCGGGTTCGCCGGCGCTGATGGTCGCCCTCGACACCGGCGGCGAATGCCACGGGCTGGCCTTCCGGATCGCCCGCGAACGGATCGAGACTGAATCCGACATGCTGTTTCGCCGCGAAATGATCACCAGCGGCTACCGGGCCGATTTCGTCGACGTCGCCACTCCCGAGGGAACCGTTGAGGCCCTGGCGTTCGTGGCCGACACCGGCTCGGACAAATATGTTGGCGAGCTCGACGCCGATGAGGCCGCCGCCATCGTCGCGACCGGTTCGGGCGTACTCGGCACCAACCTCGAATATCTCGAAGAGCTGGCCGGGCGGCTCGAAGACCTCAATGTCCCGGATCCGGACTTTTTCGCGCTCTACGAGCGGGCCCGGAAACGCGCCGCCCGATAGGCGCTGGCGCCGGTTCGGGGCCGCCCGGCGCCGCCAATTGAATCAAAGTTCGCTCGCGCTGTTCCAGTTTTGTTGAAATGCCAGGCGGAAGGTGGGCGTCGACCCTTACCACCTGCCGGAGGCAGACATGTCGATTACATTCGGGCGCGCCGGTCTTTTGGGCCTGGCGGCCCTGGCCTGGAGCGCCGCGCCCCTGATGACCGCGGAGCTCGGCTGGCCGGGCCTGGGCGATACCGCCGCGCACGCCAAGAACAACAAGTCCAACAACGGCCATCACGGCGGCGGCAATTCGGACCACGGCAATTCCGGACAAGGCACCTCGGGCGTTCACGCCAACAACGCCAACGCCGGTCACGGCCATTCCGCCGCCCCCCCGGGCGACGGCGATGTCGCCCTGGCAGACGGCCAGCCGGAGGGCTGGGTGCCGCCGGGCCAGGCGAAGGAGAAGAACATCCACGCCCTGGCCGGAGGCCTCAATTCTCTTGGCCGCAACATCAACGGTTTTTTAAACGGCGGCGACGAGAAACTGGACGGGTTCCGCGACTACGTGGTTGCCAACGCCAATCTCGAATTGGCGCAGCAGGCGCTTGATGGCGCCCAGATGGCCTACGACGATTATGTCGGGGGGCTCCTGACGGACGCCGGCTTCGATCCGGCGGGCTTTGGCGATTTGTCGCCGGAAGCCTTGCAAGCCGCGATCGACGCGATTGGCGATCCCACCGATCCAACCTCAATGGACCTGCAGGGCGTTCTCGACGCGGTGCTCGCCAGCCAGGAGCTGGCCGATCTCGGTCAGGCCGCAACCGATGCCGACGCAGCCGCGGTCGGTACCGATGACGACGCGCTCATCGCCGCGCTCATCGCCGGCGCCAATCCCAGCCGGGACTATACGGAAGAGGATTTGAATCGGTTGGTCCCCTGGGCCAAGGAAATCCTCGGCGTCGGCGACTTCGACGGCACGATCGACGATCTGCTGGCGCTGTGGGAGGACGATACCGCCGAGGTCGAAGTCGAGGACGGCGACGATGGCGACGACGGCGGAGGCGGAGACCTCCCGGTGTTGCTCTAGCGCTTGTCCCCATCACCCATCAGGCGCCCGGCCCCGTGCCGGGCGCTTTGACGTCAGGCCGGCCAACCCCGGTTGCCCGGGTCAGTCGGCGGCCCGGGTGACCTCGTCCAGGCCGTCTATCGAGAAGTCTTCGAGCCGGGTCGGCAGCAGCCGATAGAACTCGCCCAGCCGCGGCTCGACATTGGCGGCGAGCGCCTGGCACCGCGCCAGCTGCTGCTCGTCGATCACGCCTTCGGAGGCCGAGGCGACCAGGCGCTCGTGCGCCGCGCCGAGAGCGCCAAATCCTTCGCTCCCCGCCATGTCGGCATCGCCCACCAGCAGGAACACCGGTTCGCGCTCCGCCTTGCCCTTCAGCGCCAGCGATCCGGCCTCGAGAAACGCCAGCTCGCCTGCCTCACGCCGCGTTGCGTGCGCCACCACGATGTCGTAGCCGACCGTCTTGCACGCCCCCTCGACCCGCGAGGCGACGTTGACCACGTCGCCGACGCACGAATAGTCGAACCGCGTCTTGAGCCCCATATTGCCGACCAGCGCCTGGCCGGTCGCGATGCCGATCCCGATCCTGAGTTCCTGGTATTGGCGCCCGGCCGCCTTCAGCCCGAACGCGTCCTCGTCGTTCACCCGCACCATATCTCCTCGCGCCTTCAGCGCCGCTTCGCAGGCCCTCAGGGCGTGCCGCTCGACGTCGCGCGGCGCGTTCCAGAACGCCATGATGGCATCGCCGATGAACTTGTCGATGGTGCCTTGCGTGGCGGTGATCTCGCCGCCCAGCACTTCGAACATCCGGTTCAGCATCGAAACCAGCGCCTCGGGCGTCATCGCCTCGGAGATGGAGGTGAAATTCCTCACATCGATGAACATGATCGTCAGATCGCGCTCTTCGCCGCCCAGTGTCAGCCTTTCGGATTTCTCGATCTGGGTGAGAACCGCCGGCGCCACATAGTGACCGAAGGCGCGCCGGATCTGCCGCTTGTCGGCATCGGTGATGGTGAACTGGAAGAAGATCATCGCGGCATACACCGCGAACCCGCCGCCGAACGGAAAGCTGACATCCACCAGAAGCCCGTAGTTGCGGAACGCCATCCAGCTCACCCCGAGCCCGGCAATCACGAGCGCGGCGCCGATGGCCAGCGAGGCAAGCGGGCCCGACGCCAGGATGGCGGCAACGATCACCAGCCCGACAAGCGCGAAGGCGTAGTACTCGGCCGCCTCGATCCAGGTCGGGCGGGTCAGGAACTGGCCCGAGAGGATTTGCTCGATGATCTGGGCGTGGATGGCGACCCCCGGCACGTCTTCGCCAAGCGCCGTCGCCTTGATGTCGAGCAGCCCCTCGGCCGAGGTGCCGACGAAGACAATGTGGTCGGAGATCCCCGGCGCCAATCCCTGATAGTCCTCGCCCAGCACTGCCCAGGCCGGGATTCTCGCGTCGGGCACGTCGCGGCTGTAGTACAGCCGCATCATCCCGTCGCCGCTGGTCGGGATCTCGAATTCGCCAACCCGTAGCCCGCTCATATATCCCTGGGCGCTCTGGTCGGCCATCTCGCCGTTGACGATCAGCGCCCCGGCGCCCAGCGCCACCCGGAGCGCCTCGACCGGCAGCGCCGGAAACAGCGTCGTGCCGTTCGACCACGCCAGCGGCACTTGGCGCACGACCTCGACGGTGTCGGCCGGTGCCAGATTGACGGCGCCCAGCCCGTGCGCGGCGGCTGTGAGCTCCGCGAGCGGCAGCACCGCCGCGGGCATCTGCAGCACCGCCCCGGTCGGGTCCGAACCGCTGATCGCCACGCCCGCCTTCGGTTGCTCGGGCAGGTCGACGGCAGCCGCCGAAACCGAAAACGCCAGCACGCTCGGGGCGCGTTCCAGAGCCGCCGCGAACTCCCGGTCATAGTCCGCCAGCGCTCGCGGATTGGCGATCGCCGCCCCGCCGGCCGTCGTCGCGCTCAGTGTCTGGGCGATCCGGCTCGGCGAGGTGCGGTCGGGCTCGGCGAACAGAATATCGTAGGCGATGGCGGCCGCCCCGAGCCCGGTGAGCCGGTCGGTGAGCTTGGCGAGCACATCGCGCGACCACGGCCACTGCCCGGTCTCGGCGAGCGAGCGCTCGTCGATATCGATCACCCGGACCGGGAACTGGCCGGCCGGGCGCGGGGCCAGGCGCTGATAGAGGTCGAAGCCGATATCGCGGACCGCCTCGACCGGAAACGGGTCCCAGCCCCTCAGCGCGATCACGCCGGCCACGATCACCAGCCCGAACAGACCCCCCAATAGCCGCCGCTGCATTCTCACGAACGTGCCGATCCCCCCCGTCAATTGCCGGCGGCGGGCCGGCTCGGCGCCGCCGCCACGGCGCCCGCTCGGCGTCGGGGACGAACCCGATCTCCGGCGCCGCCCGCCAGCACCGGTGGTCCCACATCCTCGGCCCGGCGAACCCGAAGCGCAAGGTCAGCCCGAGCAGTCCGCAAACCAGCCGGCACGCGATTGCCGCCGGCGCCGGCAGCGAGCGAGCGCTGGCCTAGTGGTGGCCATGGCCATGATCGAATCCGAAGCCGCGGCGGCCCGGATTGCCACCTTCCTCGTCTCCCTCGTCTCCCTCACCGCCGTTTCCCCAGCCGTTGTTGTCGTGGTGGTGGTCGTCCTCGGGCGGCGGAGGCGGAGGAGGCGGAGGCGGAGGAGGCGGAGGCGGAGGCGGAGGCGGAGGCGGAGGCGGAGGTGGAGGCGGAGGTGGAGGTGGAGGCGGCGGAGGAGCGGCGTGGCCTTCCGCGACCTGCTGCGGCCGGCAGTCACTGGCGTTGCTCACCCGAAAGTCCCGCCTCAACGCCCGCTGCGAACTCGAAGTGAAGGGAAGATGATCTTCGAACGCGGCGAGCTGCTCGGGCACCAGGCCGATGACATGCGCGCCATGCTGCTTTTCCATCACGCCGACCTGGCACGCCACCCGCAACTCGATGCACCTCGGTGCGTCGTCCGGGCATTGCCGCACGATACCGTTGAACACCACGCTGAACACCTCGCCGGTGTCCTGGTCGACATCGAAATCGAAGGCGGTGCCGCGCACCGAGATCGTGCCCGTGGGCGTGTTGATCTCGTAGGCGTTCTTGGGACTGTCGCCGGTAATGAACCGGAACGAGCCGGCCAGGGCGTCAACTGCGAACCGGCTGACCGTCTCATCGTTGCGCATCAGATACTGCTCGATGACGAGCTGCGAATTCGGCCCGACCACCATTCGCGTATTGTCGGAGAAGAGGATCTGCACCAGGCCCGACCGGGTGGTGACCACCCGCTCGCCCAGGAAGAGGTCGGATCCGATCTCGATGGTTCGGGTGTCGCTCGAACCCTCCACCACCGCGTCCGGATCGACCCCGACCGCACTGCCGGCGGCCTCGAGGGCGCGGGCCGCCGGGGCGGCCAGGAGAAGTCCCAGGGCCACTGCCCCGATGACAACTGGACGAATACTCATCTGCGAACCTGATGCGAACCTGACGCGTTAACGTTTTGGAAACCATATCACGCCCCCGCACGGCGCAAAATGAATTGTCGGCGACGGTCTTAACGCCCGATCCCTGAACGCGGCAGCGGCTTTTTCCAGCCGGCGGCGTTGGCTGTGGTTTTCCGCGGCCGTTCAGGGGTCGGGGCGCACGGGGTCCCCCGCGTGACACCGGGACCGGCTGAAGTCCCGCCGGAATTGACGTGTCTCAATGCCGCCGTGGGCGCGACGCGGCATCAACCAGCCTGACTGTGAAAGGGGGAAAGCCTCGATGGACGAGCCACAATCCTATCGCCGGCACGCCATCACGGCGGGCATTCTGTTTATCATCGCGACCGCATTCCTGTTTGTCGGCCAGGCGTTATACGGACCCCCTCTAAGCGCGCCCGACCTGCTGGCGAGTGCGGGCCCGGCTAGAAACCGGATCGTGTTGGGGATATTGATCGAATTTACCTGCGTCCTCGCCATCCCGCTGATCGCCATCGTGCTCTACCCAGTGCTCAGCCGGGTTTCCGCGATGCTGGCGGTCGGCTACGTCGCATTCCGCCTGTTCGAAGCGGCGCTGTTCGCCAGTCAGGAAATCGACAGGATGCTGGTTCTGGCGCTGTCCGATGCCGCCGCCGCATCGCCGTCCACCGATGTCGGGGCGCTCGAGCTTTTCGCTCAGGCGCTTTCGGGAGGGGAGGCATGGTCGGGCATTTCCGGGACGTTCTACAACCTGGTTTTCGTCATCGGCATGCTGATGCTCAACTGGATGCTCTGGCAGGCGACTCTGGTCCCCCGTTGGATCTCCGGTTGGGGGATTGTAACCGCGCTCGTTCTGGGTGGGCTCGCGGTCACCGTTCTTTTCGCGGACGTTCCCGACACCGTGGCCATCGTGCTTGTCGCGCCGCTGGCGGTGCAGGAAATGGTGCTGGCGCTCTGGTTCATCGTCAGGGGCTTCGACACCGACGCGCTGACCCGTCTTCCTGCGGCCCGATAGCGCCGGCGACAAACGCCACGCCCCGAGCCGTCCAGGGGGTAGCCCTGCCGCTGCGCTGCATATGTTCTCGTAATGTTCTTGGCAGCGCATGGCCCGTGTGCTAACCTCGCCCCGTTGTTGAGGGGTCGGGGGCCATGACAACCCGCGTTAGGACCGTTGCCTTTCAGGGGATCAAGGCCGTCCCCGTCGACGTCCAGGTGCAGGTCTCGCCCGGCCTGCCGGCCTTCACGATCGTCGGGCTGCCCGACAAGACGGTTGCCGAATCCCGTGAGCGGGTGCGCGCGGCGCTCATCGCCTCGGGCCTGTCGCTGCCGCCCAAGCGCATCACGGTCAATCTGGCGCCCGCCGACCTTCCCAAGGAGGGCTCGCATTACGACCTGCCGATCGCGCTCGGCCTGATGGCGGCGATCGGGGCGGTTCCCACCGATGCCGTCGGCGGCCACATGGTGCTCGGGGAGCTGGCGCTCGACGGCAGGCTGATGGCGGTCTCCGGCACCTTGCCGGCGGCCATCGCCGCCGCCTCCGCCGAGCTCGGTATCGTGTGTCCCGAGGTTTCGGGGCCCGAGGCCGCCTGGGCCAGCGATCAGATCGACATCATTGCCGCCTCGAGCCTGCTTTCGCTGGTCAATCATCTCGCCGGCACCCAGTTGACGGCCCGGCCCACCCCGAAGAAATCCACCGATACCGCCGTGCTTCCCGATCTCGGCGATATCCGGGGCCAGGAGCTCGCCCGCCGGGCCCTGGAAGTCGCCGCGGCCGGCGGCCACAACCTTTTGATGGTCGGCCCGCCCGGGGCCGGCAAGTCCATGCTGGCCTCCCGGCTGCCCTCGATCCTGCCGCCGCTTTCGCCCCGGGAGCTTCTGGATATCTCGATGATCCAGTCGATCGCCGGCGAACTCGCCGGGGGGCGCCTTTCCGACCGGCGCCCGTTCCGCGCCCCGCACCATTCCGCCTCGATGGCGGCGCTGGTCGGCGGCGGCATCCGCGCCCGGCCGGGCGAGGCATCCCTGGCTCACAACGGCGTTCTGTTTCTCGACGAGCTGCCTGAATTCGCGCCCGCTGTCATCGACAGCCTGCGCCAGCCGCTGGAGTCCGGCGAGACCGTCATCGCCCGCGCCAATGTCCGCGTCGCCTACCCCTCGCGCTTCCAGCTGGTGGCGGCGATGAACCCTTGCAAATGCGGCTATGCGGGAACCCCGGGCCATACCTGCCGACGCGGCGACAGATGCGCCGACGATTATCAGGCGCGGCTGTCCGGGCCGTTCCTCGATCGCATCGACATAAGGGTCGATGTCCCGCCCGTCAGCGCCGCCGACATGATCACCCCGGGCGGCGGCGAGGCCTCCTCGACCATCGCCGCCCGCGTCGCGGCGGCGCGGCAGCGCCAGCAGGAGCGCTACCTGCGTGCCGGCGCCCCCGAAATCCACACCAACGCGGCCGCCCCGTCCACGCTCATTGAGCAGGTCGCTTCCCCCGATGCCGAAAGCCGCGATCTGCTGGTCGCGGCGGCGGAGAAATTCTCGCTTTCGGCGCGCGCCTACCACCGCGTGCTCAAGGTCGCGCGGACCCTGGCCGACCTCGCCGGCGCCGAAACCGTCCGGCGCCCGCACATCGCCGAGGCGCTGAGCTATCGGCTCAGCTTCGCATCGGTCTGAGCCGCCGGCGCACTCGACCGGCGGCCGCGATTGGCGATCGAACGGCTAGGAGGCCTCTTCGATGGCCTCGGCGAGTTCATCGTAGGCCTCGCACGAGCCGCACACTTGTTGCAGCACCGCCAGCCGCTGCCGCGCCTGGTCGAGATGCCCGGTCTTCACGTAGAGCTCGCCGAGATATTCGTTGGCGCCCAGATGGTTCGGGTCGATTTGCAGCGCCTTGAGATAGTACTGCTCGGCCTGGCCATAGCGGCCCTTCTCCCTGAGGCAGAAGCCGATCAGATTGTAGACGTCGGCGTTGTTGGGCTGGAGTTCGACGAGCTGGTTGAGGATGCGCAGGGCCGCCGTGCACCGGCCCTGGTCGATCCGGGCACGGGCCTCTTCGATGCTGGGCGCGCTGCGCGACGCACTCGACGAAGACGAACTGGAGCTGGAACTCGATCCGCCTCCTCCTCCGCCGCCGGAATCGATGGCCAGCGCCGCCCCGGCGATCGAGAAGCTCATCAAGGCAGCCGCAACCGCCCCGGTCAGGGTCCTGGGTTTCAAGGTATCCTCCTTCGCGATGCTCGGCCGCGACCGAACCGCCAAGGCGGCAAACGCGATCGCCTTTCGGCGCTCAGGCGCGGTCATGTCACATGCGTCAACACCGCACCGGGGGCCTTATTCCGCACCCCGGGCGCCACAGACCGCCTGCCATCAGCCGATCTCGATCTCCAGGCGGTGCTCGTAGTCCGCGTCGGGCGTCACCAGGATGGAGGGGAAATTCGAATGATTGGGCGCGTCGGGGAATCCCTGGTCTTCCAGGCACATGCCGCCGAAGGCGGGATAGGTCCGACCGTCCAGGCCGCCCGCGACGCCGTCGAGATAGGCCCCGTTGTAGAACTGCACGCCGGGCTGCCCGGTCCACAGCCTGAGCGTCAGGGCCTCGTCGGGCGCCTTGAGCGTCACCGCCGGCGCCGCAACGTCGCGGCCTTCCTTGAGGACCAGGTTGAGATCGTAGGGGCGGGGCTTCCCGCCCCCGGCCTCGAGGATCGTGCGCGGGCTCGTGAAGTCGTTCTCGGTGCCGGCGACCTCGGCGATTTCGCCGGTCGGGATCAGCTCGTCGTCGACCGGCGTGAAGCGATCCGCTTCGACCTGCAACCGATGGCCCAGGACGTCCCCTTCGCCCGCCAGATTGAAATAGTGGTGCTGGACGAGATTGATCGGCGTCGTCTCGCTGACCCGGGCCGTCATCGCGATGCTGACCCGGTTGCCCGCCAGCGCGTAGACCACCTCGATCTCGGCGCTGCCGGGATAGCCCATGTCTCCCTCGGCGCTGGTGATCGCCAGCCTGACCGCATTGCCTTCGCTGTCCGGCTCCAGCGTCCACACCCGCTTGCTCAGTCCGCCCGGCCCGCCATGCAGTTGATTTTGGCCTTCGTTCGGCTCGAGCTGGTACTCGCGGCCACCGAGCGTGAAGCGCGAGTTGCCGATGCGATTGGCCACCCGCCCGGCGATCGCCCCGAAATAGGTGCTGTCGGCGACATAGCGCTGCCAGTTCTCGAACCCGAGCACGACCGGCCTCGGCGCGCCGCCGACCGGCACCCGCCAATCGCGAACCCTGCCGCCGTAGCCGATGATCGCCAGGGACACCCCGCTGTCGCTCGTCAGATTGGCCTCGCGCACCTCTTCGTCATCATGGGTGCCGATCGGTGTGACGCTGACGCTCACGGGTTCCTCCCTCTTCGCCTCAGTCAGACCGGGCACGATACCGACCCACCCCCCGATCCGCGCGCGCTCGCCCAGCGGCAAATGAGCGCAGCCCGATACCTGTTGTCGGGCGCCGGACAACAGCTTGATTTGCAGGCACCGTTGCAGTCTAATTCGGCGGCGGCGGCGCGCAAAGCAACGACCGCCGATCGATGTGGCCGGACCCGAGCCGGCCGCATTTTTGACGGGGGAAGGTATCGGTCTTGGCTCATTGCGTGCGGGCATGCGGAGCGCCGGATCGATGACCGCGGCGAGCTATCTCGGAATCGACGTCGGCACCTCCGGCGTCAAATCGCTGCTCATCGGGGCGGACGGCAAGGCGATCGGGGAGGCCACCGCGCCCCTCGATCTGTCCCGTCCGGCGCCGGGCTATTCGGAACAGGACCCCGCCGACTGGTATCTCGCGACGCTCAAAAGTGTCGATGCGTTGGCCGCCGCCCATCCCGACGAAATCGCCGCCACCCGCGGCATCGGGCTGTCCGGGCAGATGCACGGGGCGACGTTGCTCGACGCCGATGGCGAGGTCCTGCGCCCCGCGATCCTTTGGAACGACACCCGTTCGGCAGCCGAATGCGTTGAGATCGAAGCGGCGCTGCCGCGCTTCCGCCAGATCACCGGCAATATCGCGATGCCCGGCTTCACCGCTCCCAAGATCCAGTGGGTGAAAAATCACGAACCGGAAATCCACGCCCGCATCGACAAGGTCCTGCTGCCCAAGGACTACGTGCGCTACCTGATGTGCGGCGACATGGTCTCCGACATGTCGGACGCCGCGGGCACCATGTGGCTCGACGTTGCAAAGCGCGACTGGTCCGAAGAACTGCTCGCCGTCACCGGCCTCAGCCGCACCAACATGCCGGCACTGGTCGAGGGCACCGAGGTCTCCGGAACCCTCAGCGCGGAGCTGGCCGGGCGTTGGAACATGGCCGATCCCCCGCCCATCGCCGGCGGCGGTGGCGACAACGCCGCCTCGGCCTGCGGCATCGGCGCCTTGGGGGCCGGCGAGGGGTTCGTTTCCCTCGGCACGTCGGGGGTGCTGTTCGTCGCCAACGACAAATTCTCCCCCAACACCGAGGGCGCCGTGCACGCCTTCTGCCACGCCGTGCCGGGCGTCTGGCATCAGATGGGGGTGATCCTTTCGGCCACCGACAGTCTGAACTGGCTGGCCTCGGTCACCGGCCAGCAGCCCGAGATGCTCTCGGCGGCCGCCGAGGAGGCGTTCAAGGGTCCGGCCACCGAGCTGTTCCTTCCATACCTTTCCGGCGAGCGCACCCCGCACAACGACGCGGCCGCCCGCGGCGCCTTCGCCGGGCTCTCCCATCTTTCCGATCCGGCCCGGCTCGCCCAGGCGGTCATGGAGGGCGTCGCTTTTGCGGTCAGGGATTGCCAGCGGGTCCTGGCTGACGCCGGCACCGAGATCTCGACGCTCGTGGCGGTCGGCGGCGGTTCGCGCTCGGCGCTCTGGCTGAAGCTCATCGCCACCAACCTCGGCACCGATATCCTGATGCCCGCCGACGGCGATTTCGGCGCCGCCTATGGCGCTGCCCGGCTGGGCCTGTGCGCCGCCGAGGGCGCCAAACCCGCCGAGGTGATGACGATGCCGCCGATTGCCCGTACGGTGGAGCCCGACCCGGCTTTCGCCGACGCCTATGCCGAACGCTACGCCCGCTACCGGGCGCTCTATCCTGCCATCAAGGGAGCTCTGAGGTGACCGACTTCTTCAAAGGTATCGACAAGATCAAATACGAAGGGCCGCAGTCGGACAACCCGTTGGCTTTCCGCCACTACGATCCGGGCGAAGTGGTCATGGGCAAGCGTCTGGAGGACCATCTGCGTTTTGCGGTGGCCTACTGGCATTCGTTTGCGAGCGAAGCGACCGACCCGTTCGGATCCGACACCTTCCACCGGCCGTGGTTCAACGACTCCATGGATGCCGCGCGCCTGAAGGCCGACGTCGCCTTCGAGATGTTCGCGCTGCTCGGCGTGCCGTTCTTCTGCTTTCACGACGCCGACGTGCGTCCCGAGGGCGAGACCTACGCCGCCTCGGTCAAACGGCTCAACGAGATCGCCGATCTGTTCGAGAAGAAGATGGCCGAGACCGGGGTCAAGCTTCTGTGGGGCACCGCCAATCTCTTCTCCAACCCCCGCTTCATGTCCGGCGCCGCCACCAACCCGGACCCGGACGTGTTCGCCTATGCCGGGGCGACCATCAAGGCCAACATGGACGTCACCCAGCGGCTCGGCGGCGTCAACTATGTGCTGTGGGGGGGCCGCGAAGGCTACGAGACGCTGCTCAACACCAAAATCGGCCAGGAACTCGACCAGATGGGCCGGATGCTCACCATGGTCGTCGAGTACAAGCACAAGATCGGTTTCGACGGCACCATCCTGATCGAACCCAAGCCGCAGGAGCCGACCAAGCATCAGTACGACTACGACGTCGGCAACGTGTACGGCTTTCTCAAGAAATACGGCCTGGAGAACGACGTGAAGGTCAACATCGAGGTCGGCCACGCCTTCCTCGCCAAACACACCTTCGAGCACGAACTGGCGCTCGCCGCCGCCAACGGCATTCTCGGTTCCGTCGACATGAACCGCAACGACCTCCAGTCGGGCTGGGACACCGACCAGTTTCCCAACAACGTGCCGGAAGTGGCGCTGGCCTACTACCACATCCTGAAGGGCGGCGGGTTCACCACCGGAGGCACCAATTTCGACGCCAAGGTCCGCCGTCAGTCGATCGACGCCGCCGACCTGCTTCACGCCCATATCGGCGGCATGGACACCTGCGCCCGCGGCCTCAAGGCGGCCGCCGCGATCATCGAGGACGGCACCTACGACAAGTTCGTCGACGACCGCTACGCCGGCTGGGACGCGGCCGAGGCGCAGGCGATGCTCAAGGGCGAGCGCACCCTCGAGGACCTCGCCGCGCGCGTTGAGGCCGAAGGCATCGAGCCCGAGCCGCGCTCGGGCCGCCAGGAGTATCTGGAGAACCTCATCAACCGTTTCGTTTAGGCAGGTGGGCGCCGGGCGGATCGTCGGCGCCAACGGTAAACCCCGCCCCCGCCTCCGGCGCCAAGGACATTCGCATGCCGAAAAGACCGAATCCCATTCTGCCCGGCTTCAACCCCGACCCCTCGATCTGTCGCGTGGGCAAGGACTACTACATCGCCACCTCCACCTTCGAATGGTATCCCGGCGTCCAGATCCATCATTCCCGGGATCTCGCGAACTGGCAGTTGGCTTGCCGCCCGCTCGACCGGGCCAGCCAGCTCGACATGCGCGGCGAACCCGATTCCTGCGGCGTCTGGGCGCCCTGCCTCACCCACGCCGACGGGATGTTCTGGCTGATCTACACCGACATGAAGCGCCGCTCGGGCTCGTTCAAGGACGCCCACAACTTCCTCGTCACCGCTCCCGAAATCACCGGCCCCTGGTCGGACCCGATCTACCTGAATTCCTCCGGCTTCGACCCCTCGCTGTTCCACGACGACGACGGCCGCAAATGGCTGGTCAACCAGATCTGGGACTATCGGCCCGACTACAATTCCTTCGCCGGTATCGCCCTGCAGGAATATTCGGTCGCCCAGAAGCGGCTGATCGGCGAGGTGCGCAACATTTTCGAGGGCACCGAGCTCGCCCTGACCGAGGGCCCGCATCTCTACAAGCGCCCCGGCGCCGACGGGGTCCCCTGGTACTACCTGATGACCGCCGAGGGCGGCACCGCCTACGACCACGCCGCCTGCTTCGCCCGCTCGCGCGCCATCGAGGGTCCCTATGAACTGCACCCCCAAACCCATATTGTGACCGCCCGCCACAATCCCGAGCACCCCCTGCAGCGCGCCGGGCACGCCGATTTCGTCGAGACCCTCGACGGCGGGGTCTATCTCGTGCATCTGACAAGCCGCCCGCTCTCCGAAACCAGGACAAGTCCCCTCGGCCGCGAGTCGGCCATGCAGGAGGCCGAATGGCGCGACGACGACTGGCTGTGGGTCAAGGACGGCCCGCTGCCCGCCCTCGAGGTCGAGGTCCCCGGCACCTTCGACGAGGAGGGCTTCTGGGCCCCGAAGGACTACCGCTTCGAGACCGCGGACCTGCCGGCCGATTTCCAGTGGTTGAGAAGCCCCGAGCCCGACCGGTTGTTTTCGCTCGCCGCCAGCCCCGGCAGCCTGCGCCTTTTTGGCCGCGAATCGATGGGATCGTGGTTCGAGCAGGCGCTGGTCGCCCGGCGGCTGACCCATTTCGCCGCCGAGTGCGAGACCAGCATCGAGTTCGCGCCCGCCGACGAGCGTCAGCTGGCTGGCCTCATCGCCTACTACAACCGCCGCAAGTTCCACTATCTGGCCCTGACCGCCGACGACACCGGCGCCCGCCGGCTCCTCATCGTGAGCGGCCTGCCCGACACGCCGGATGGGCGTGTGACGACCCCCGCCGAACCGGTTCCGGTTGCCGCCGAGGGCGCCGTGCGCCTCGCCATGCGCATCGAGCGCGCCACGATGCAGTTCTATTCCGACCTCGGGGAGGGCGGCGAGCCGCGCCCCATAGGGCCGCCCCTGGACGCTTCGATCCTCTCCGACGAAGCCGGTTCGGAAGGCGCCCACGGTTCCTTCACCGGGGCCTTCGTCGGCGTTGCCGCCCACGATCTGAACGGCACCGCACGGCCCGCCGATTTCTCGCATTTTTCCTATCGACCGCTGCGCGATGAGGCCGAGGCACCGCCCGCGTAGCGCTCCGCAACCTTGAGGCCACCGAATGAAGTTGATTGCAGTCACAGGCAGCACCGGCTCCGCCGACCGGGGAGCCGGCCCCGCCGTCGCGCGGCATCTCGTCGAAGCCGGCTATGCGGTGCGCAAGCTCGATTGGCGAGTGCACGACGTCACCGACCGTGATTTCCGCAAGGTGGATCTGACCCACTACGGCGATACCTTCGCGGCGCTCACCGGTTGCGACGCGGTCGTCCATCTCGCCGCCCAGGCCGAACCCGATTTCGACCATTTCACCGGCGCCGAGCGCTTTCACAACAACACGCTGTCGACCTTCAATGTGTTCCAGGCGGCCGCCGAGCTCGGCATGGAGAGGGTCGTCTGGGGTTCCTCGGAGACCGTCCTCGGCTTTCCCTTCGACCGCGTCGCCCCGACGCTGTTGCCGACCGACGACGAGCGCCCGCCGGTCCCCGAGAACGCCTACGCGATGGCCAAGGTGGTATGCGAGGATCTCGCCCGGCACATGAACCGCCGCTACTCCATTCCGTTTGTCGGGCTGAGATTTTCCAACATCCACTACGACAATCCCGAGCACCCCACCCGCTACGAGCTCATCCCGGGCTACTGGAAGGACCCGAAGTCTCGCATGTTCAATCTTTGGGGCTATGTCGATGTCCGCGACGTCGCCCAGGCGGTGCAGAAGGCGCTCGAGTCCTCCATTTCGACAGCCGAGGTATTCACCATCGCCGCCGCCGACACCATCATGCGCCAGACCAACGCCGAGCTCGTCATGGCGGTCTTTCCCGATTGCAAGCTCAAGCAAGGCACCTCCGACCACGAGACGCTGATCGGCATTTCCAAGGCCCGAGAAATGCTCGGCTACGATCCGCAGTATTCCTGGCGTCAGGTTCTACGAATGGACTGACCGCCCCCCCGGTTGCCGGCGGTTGGCAGGGCTCAAGCAACGCACTAGGCTCGCCCGTGCCACCAGCCGCCCGGCCGCCTGACCGATGACCGACGCCCCCGCCGCCTCAACGGCCAAAGCCCGCCCGAAAACCGCGCCCGAGGGCTCGACCCCGATGATGGCGCAGTATTTCGAGATCAAGGCGGTCAATCCGGGCTGCCTCTTGTTCTATCGCATGGGCGACTTCTACGAGTTGTTCTTCGAGGACGCCGAGGTCGCCTCGCGGGCCCTCGGCATCGCGCTGACCAAGCGCGGCAAGCATCTGGGTGAGGACATTCCGATGTGCGGGGTGCCGGTGCACGCCGCCCGCGACTACCTCAGAAAGCTCATCGCGTTCGGCCACCGCGTCGCGGTCTGCGAGCAGATCGAGCCTCCCGCCGAGGCCAAAAAACGCGGCGCCAAATCGGTGGTTCGTCGCGAAGTGGTGCGCCTGGTGACCGCCGGCACGATTACCGAGGACGAGCTGCTGCCCGCCGGCGCCAACAATTTCCTCCTGGCGCTGTCGATGCTGCGCCACACCGAGGCCGAGTTCGGCGCCGCCTGGGCCGACATATCGACCGGCGAGGCGCACTGCGCCGACCTGACGGCGGACGAACTCACCGACGAACTCGTCCGCATCGATCCCGCCGAGATCATCGTCACCGAAGCGACCTTTGAGGCACTTCAGGAGACCAACTCCCTGCCCGCGCCGCTTTCGGAGCGGCTCATCGTCCAGCCCGCCGAGCTTTTCGAGTCCGAAACCGCCTCCGGCCGCGTCGGCGCCATCTGGCCCCCCGACCGGCTCGACCCCACCCATTTCACCCGGGCGGCCCGCACCGCGCTGGGGGCGCTCGCCGGCTACATCTACGACACCCAGCGGGGCGCCAGCGTTCCGCTTGCGGTTCCCGACATCGGCAGCCGCGCCACCATGGTGATCGACGCCGCGACCCGCGCCTCGCTCGAACTCGTGCGCACCCAGGCCGGCAAGCCCGAGGGGGCGCTTCTCGATTGTCTCGATGCGTGTCTGACCCCATCCGGCTCGCGGCTGTTGGCCGCCCGGCTGACGGCGCCCTCCTCGGATGTCGATACCGTCAACGCCCGCCTCGACATGCTCGCCAGCCTGGCCGCCGACACGGGGGTCCTGGACGGGCTCCGGGGGCGCCTGAAATCGGTGCCCGACCTCGCCCGGGCGCTCTCGCGCCTCGCCCTCGAGCGCGGCGGCCCGCGCGACCTGCGGGTCGTCGCCGGTGCAATTTCCGGCGCCCGGGATCTCGCCGCCCCCGTCTCGGGCCTCCAGATGCAGCCCGAGGGCATCGCCCGGCTCGCCGCCAACCTGGATGAAGCGCCGGCAGGGGTGGCGGACGCCATTTCCGACGCCCTCGGCGAGGACCTGCCTCTGCTGCCCCGCGACGGCGGCTTCGTTCGCTCCGGTTATGACGAGCGCCTCGATACCGAACGCCGGCTGGGCAGCGAAAGCCGTCAGATCATCGCCTCGCTGCAGGCCGAGTACGCCGAGCTGGCCGCGGTCAAGTCGCTGAAGATCAAGCACAACAACGTGCTTGGCTATTTCGTCGAGGTCCTCGCCGCCCACGGCCCGAAGCTGATGGAGCCGCCGCTTGCCGAGACCTTCATCCACCGCCAGACGATGGCCAATGCGATGCGGTTCTCGACAACGAAGCTCGGCGACCTCGAGGCGCGGATCGCCGGCGCCGCCGCCGCCGCGCTGGCGATCGAGCTCGAGATCTTCGCCGCGCTCAGGGCCAGGGTGCTTGCTGAGACCGAGACGCTGCACAAGCTGGCCGCGGCGCTCGCCGAGACCGATCTCAGCGCCGCCCTGGCCCTCATCGCCCTGGAGCGCGACTACTGCCGCCCACATGTCGACGAGAGCCTCGACTTCGCGGTCGTCGGGGGCCGGCATCCGGTCGTCGAGACGATGCTCAAGCGCGCCGGCGCGGGCTTCGTCGCCAACGACTGCAACCTGACCGCCCCCGACGAGGAAACCGCGGGCGCCCTGTGGCTGGTCACCGGCCCCAACATGGGCGGCAAGTCGACTTTCCTCCGCCAGAACGCGCTGATCGCGATCATGGCCCAGATGGGATCGTTCGTTCCCGCAACCTCGGCCCGCCTCGGTCTGGTCGACCGGGTGTTCTCGCGGGTCGGCGCCTCCGACGACATCGCCCGCGGCCATTCGACCTTCATGGTCGAGATGATCGAGACCGCCGCCATTCTCGACCGCGCCACCGTCCGCTCGCTGGTTGTGCTCGACGAGATCGGGCGCGGCACCGCCACTTTCGATGGCCTGTCCATTGCCTGGGCCTGCGTCGAGGCGTTGCACGAAACCACCCGCTGCCGGGCCCTGTTCGCCACCCATTTCCACGAGCTGACGGCCCTTGCCGGCCGCCTCGGCAGGGTTTCCAACCACACCATGAAGGTCAGGGACTATCGCGGCGACGTGGTGTTTCTTCACGAGGTCGCCCAGGGCGCCGCCGACCGTTCCTACGGCATTCACGTCGCCCGCCTGGCGGGGCTGCCGGCGGCCGTTGTCGAGCGCGCGCGCGAGGTGCTAAATCATCTCGAATCGCGAGCCGACACCTCCGGCTCGGTGGGCACCGACCTGCCGCTTTTCACCGCCCGGCGGCCGGCCCCGGCGCCCGAACCCGACCGCCTCGCCGAAATGCTCGAGGCGGCCGACCCCGACCAGATGACCCCGCGGCAGGCGATCGAGATGCTCTACGAGCTCAAAAGGCTGAGCCAGAAGGCCGGGCGATGACCGTCGCGACCGCTGACAAGCGTACCGCGCGGCAGCCGCGCCAGCGCGCGTTCACCCTGACCCGGGCCGCCGACATCGTTGCCGCCGTCCGCGACGAGCTCGGCGACACGCCCGCCGGTGCCGCCGCCGCGCGCGTCGTGCTTCTGGCTCGCCTGCGCCAGGCCCTCGCCCAGGCCCGCGCCCAGACCGAAGCGGACCTTCTGGCCTCGGGCCGTGGCACCCGCTGCGCCCGCGATCTCTCGGCCGCCCAGGACGAGATCGTGCGCGCCGCCTTCATCTTCGCGACCGAGGATGTCTATCCGCTCGCCTCCCGCGGCGCCGGCGAGACCCTGACCATCGCCGCCGTCGGCGGCTACGGTCGCGGCACCCTTGCCCCCGGCTCCGACATCGACCTGTTGTTCATCCTGCCCTCCCGGCAGACGCCCTGGGGCGGGCGCGTCACCGAATACGTTCTCTATGTGATGTGGGACCTCGGCCAGAAGATCGGCCACGCGGTGCGCTCCGAGGCGGACTGCCTGCGCATGGCGAAGTCCGACATGACCGTACGCACCGCGACCCTGGAAGCGCGCTATCTGGCCGGCGACCGCGAGCTTTTCGATCGCCTGGAAGAGAGATTCAACCGCGACATCGTCGCCCAAACCGGCCGTGAATTCATCGCCGCCAAGCTCGCCGAACGCGACGCGCGGCACGAAGCGCTGGGCGACGCCCGCTACGTTGTCGAGCCCAACGTCAAGGAGGGCAAGGGGGGCCTGAGGGACCTCAACACCCTCTACTGGATCTCCAAGTATTTCTACCAGGTCAAGACCGCCGCCGAACTCGTTGATCGTGGCGTCTTCACCGCCGCCGAATACCGGCTCTTCCAGCGCTCCGAGGACTTCCTGTGGGCGGTGCGCTGCCACATGCATTTCATCACCGGCCGCGCCGAGGAGAAACTGAGTTTCGAGCTGCAGAGCGAACTCACAAACCGCGTCAAATTCGCCGGCCGCCACGGGCTTTCCGGCGTCGAACGACTGATGAAACGCTACTTCCTGGTCGCCAAGGACGTCGGCGACCTCACCCGCATATTCTGTACGTCGCTGGAGTTCAGCCAGGGCAAGCGGCTCGACATGCTCGGCCGCGTCATGGACCAGTTCCTGGTGTCCCGCCGCATCAGGTCGGAGACCGACTTCGTCATCGAGCGCGGCCGCCTCAATGTCGCCGGCGACAAGGTCTTCGAAGCCGATCCGGTCAACCTGATCAAGCTGTTTTGGCTCGCCGGTCGCCAGAAGCTGATGTTCCATCCCGACGCCCTCAAGCTGGTCACCCGCTCGTTGCGCCTGATCGACCCGGCCCTGCGCAAGAACGAGCGCGCCAACGCCTATTTCCTCGATATCCTGACCGCGCCGCAATCCGTCGAACGCATTTTGCGGCGCCTGAACGAGTCCGGCGTGCTTGGCCGATTCATTCCGGAATTCGGCAAGATCGTCGCCCAGATGCAGTTCAACATGTATCACCACTACACCGTCGACGAGCATCTGATCCGCGCCGTCGGGGTGATGGCCCGCATCGCCCAGGGCGAGCTCGCCGATGAGCTGCCGCTCACCCAAGAGCTTCTGCCGCATCTCGCCGACGTCAAGCTGCTCTATGTGGCCCTGTTCCTGCACGACATCGCCAAGGGACGCCTCGAAGATCATTCGATCGCCGGGGCCCGCATCGCGCGGCGCCTGTGCCCACGCTTCGGGCTCAGCCCCGCCGACGCCGAAACCGTCGCCTGGCTGGTCGAATACCACCTCGTCATGAGCGAGTACGCGCAGGAACGCGACATCCACGATCCCGCCACCTCCCAGGCGCTGGCCGACATCGTGCAAAGCCCCAATCGGCTCAATCTGCTTCTGGTGCTGACCGCCTGCGACATAAGGGCGGTCGGCCCCGGCGTGTGGACGGGCTGGAAGGGTGCCCTGCTCAGGGCGCTTTACTATCAGACCGAGCCGCTGCTCTCCGGCGGCCATTCCAAGGTCCGCCAGAAAGACCGGGTCGCCGAGGCCAAGCAGGCGCTCGCCGAGGCGCTGTCCGACTGGTCGGCCGAGGAGCTCGCCGCCTATATCGGCCGCCAATACACCGCCTACTGGCTGCGCGCCGAGCACGATTTGCAGATCGACCACGCCCGCATGATCCGCCAGGCCCAATCCGAGGGCGCGCCGTTCGCCGGCTTCGTCAGGCCGAAGCGGTTCGAGGCGGTCACCGAGATATCCTTCTTCACCCCGGACCATCCCCGGCTCCTGTCGGTGATCGCGGGCGCCTGCACGATGGCCGAGGCCAACATCACCGGCGCCCAGATATTCTCGATGCGCGACGGCAACGCCCTCGACACCTTCCGGCTGCAGCGCGCCTTCGACAGCGACGAGGACGAGCGCATCCGCGGCGAGCGCATCGTCGAATCGGTCCGGCGGCTGTTGCACGGCCAGAAATACCTGCCCCGGGACCTCGGCCGGGATTCCCGGCACAACCGGCGCCTGAAGCCCTTCTCGGTGCCCGCCGAGGTGCAGGTGGCGAATTCGCTTTCTCAGAAGTTCACCGTCATCGAAGCTTCCGGCCTCGATCGCACCGGACTGCTCTACGATCTCACCCGCGTCATCTCGGACCTCAACCTGACCATCGGCTCGGCCCATATCTGCACCTACGGCGCCAAGGCGGTGGACGTGTTCTACGTCACCGATCTCACCGGCATGCGGGTTGAGGACAAGGCCCGCATCAAACGCATCCGGGAGCGGCTGCTGGCGGTCTTCGATCCGGCACAGGCCGCCGAGCGGGCCGCCCGGCCGCCCGTCGTGGCTTGACCGACGCGCCTTCCTCCATGTCGCGCAACTTCGCGTCCGTCGGCGGCGCCACGGCGCTGTCGCGCGTGCTCGGATTCGTCCGCGACATCCTGCTCGCCGCCGTTCTCGGCACCGGCCCCGTCGCTGATGCTTTTTTCGCCGCCTTCCGGTTTCCGAACCTGTTCCGGCGCCTGTTCGCCGAGGGCGCCTTCAACGCCGCCTTCGTGCCGCTGTTCGCCAAGGCCCTCGAGCGGGAGGGCGAGGACGCGGCCCGCGCCTTTTCCCGGCGCATCATCTCATGGCTGATCGCGGCCCTCCTCGTGGTCACGGTGCTTGCCGAGCTCTTCATGCCGGCGGTGGTCGCCGCCTTCGTGCCGGGTTTTCTCGACGATCCGGACAAGTTCGATCTGACCGTCACGCTGACGCGCATCTGCTTTCCGTATCTGGCCTGCATGTCGCTGATGGCGGCCTACGGGGGAATTCTGAACGGCCTCAGGCGCTTTCTGGCCGCCGCCTTTGCTCCCGTGCTGCTCAACGTCGTGCTGATCGCGGTGCTGGCCGCCTGGGTGCTGTGGGCCGAGGCGGGCACCGCCGACGCCGGCATCGCGCTGTCGACCGGCGTGCTTGTCGGCGGCGTTGTTCAGCTGGCCCTCGTCGCCTGGGGCCTGGCGCGCAGCGGGCACTTGCCGGCCATGGGCTGGCCGCGCTTCGGCCCGGACGTGCGCCGCTTCTGGGCCCTGGCTTTGCCGGCCATCCTCACCGGCGGCATCACCCAGATCAACATCTTCATCGGCACCGTCATCGCGTCCCAGGGGCCTTCGGCGATCTCCTGGCTCTACTACGCCGACCGGCTCTATCAGCTGCCCCTGGGCATCGTCGGCATCGCCATCGGCGTGGTGCTGTTGCCCGAACTTTCCCGGCATCTGAAGGGGGGCCGCGAAAAAGAAGCCGCCGCGGCGCAGAACCAGTCGCTGTTCCTCGGCCTGCTGCTGACCCTGCCGGCGTCCCTGGCGCTGATCGTCATCGCCGAGCCGATCATCCGGGTGCTGTTCGAACGCGGCGCCTTCGATCCGACCGACACCGCCGCCACCGGTGCCGCCCTGGTTGCCTTCGCGGCCGGGCTCCCCGCCTTCGTGATGATCAAGGTTTTCCAGCCCGCCTTCTTCGCGCGCGAGGACACCCGCACCCCGACCGCGTTTGCCGGCGTCTCCGCCCTGGTCAATATCGGTCTGTCTGTGGCGCTTTTCCCGCTCTACGCGCAGGTCGGCATCGCGCTCGCCACCACCATCGCCGGCTGGACCAACCTGGTTCTGCTGGCCGCCACCCTGACGCGCCGCCGGCAATTCCAGCCCACCCCGGCACAGCTGCGCCGCTATGCCAACCTGGTCATCGCCGCCACCGTCATGGCCGTCGTGCTGATGGTCGCGGCGCTTCCCCTGGACCCGGCTCTGAGGCCTTCGAGCCCCGCGCTCACTCAGATCGCGGCGCTCGCCGGCCTGATCGCCGTCGGCGCGCTCAGCTACTTCGCGGTCACCCATCTCACCGGCGCCCAGCGCATCGGCTCGCTTCTCGCCGCCTTCCGCGGCTCGGCGTGAGCCCGCTTGCCAGCGGCCGCCAACTGCTGCCATAAGCCGCCCGATTGCGCCCGAGGAGCCAGCGATGGCCCAGTTCGTCCCCCGCGTCTTTTCCGGCATCCAGCCTTCGGGCCGGCTGCATCTGGGCAACTATCTCGGCGCCATCCGCCGATTCGTCCCCCTGCAGAAAACCCATCAGTGCATCTATTGCGTGGTCGATCTGCATGCCATCACCGTCTGGCAGGACCCCGACCGACTCGCCGACGCCACCCGCGAGGTGGCGGCCGCCTTCATCGCCGCCGGCATCGACCCGGCCGCCCACATCGTCTTCAACCAGTCGCGGGTGCCGGCTCATTCCGAGCTCGCCTGGATCTTCGCCTGCGTCGCCCGAGTCGGCTGGCTCAACCGCATGACCCAGTTCAAGGACAAGGCCGGCAAGAACGAAGAGGCGATGTCGGTGGGGCTTTACGCCTACCCCACACTGATGGCCGCCGACATCCTGCTCTATCACGGCACCCATGTCCCGGTGGGCGACGACCAGAAGCAGCACCTCGAGCTCACCCGCGACATCGCCCAGAAGTTCAACAGCGACTTCGCCGCCCGCATCGCCGCCCGCGGGCACCCGGAGCAATGGTTCCCGATCACCGAACCGCTGATCGCCGGCCCGGCGATGCGCGTGATGTCCCTGCGCGACGGCTCCCGCAAGATGTCGAAGTCCGAGCCCTCGGAAGCCGCGACCATCTTTCTGACCGACGATGCCGACGCCATCGCCAACAAGATCAAGCGTGCCCGCACCGATCCCGAGCCGCTGCCCTCCGACCCCGAGGGCCTCGAGGGGAGGCCGGAAGCCGCCAATCTCGTCGACATCTACGCCGCCTTCGCCGGCGGCGGCGTCGACAAGGTGCTGGCCGAATTTGGCGGCAAAGGCTTTTCCGAATTCAAACCCGCCCTCGCCGAGCTGGTGGTCGCCAAGCTGGCCCCGGTGGCAGACGAAATGCGCCGGCTGATGGCCGATCCCGCCGAGATCGACCGCATCCTCGCCGACGGCGCCGCCCGCGCCGAAGCGATCGCCACCCCGATTCTCGAGGAGACCAAGGCGATCATCGGCTTGGTCGGCTGACCCGGCGACGGCGTGCCAATCGGCTTGGCAAAGCTCCCCGCCAATGGCAGCATGCGCCGATGAGCTCCGAAGAGGCCGAGCGGCGGGGCGAGCACACGCGCAAATGGCTGGTGGTGCTCGACGACACCGAGGAATGCGGCAAGGCGGTGACCTTTGCGGCCTACCGGGTGCGCCGCACGGGCGGCACCATTGCGTTGCTTGTGGTCATCGAACCTGACCAGTTTCAGCACTGGATCGGCGTCGAGAAGGTCATGCGCGCCGAGGCCATGCAGATCGCCGAGACCCTGTTCGAGCAGTATGAATCGAAGATCCGTGATTGCGGCGACATCGCCGTCGAGCGGGTTGTGCGCGAAGGCGCCCGCGCCGACGCCATCGAGGCGTTGATCGACGAGGATCGCGACATCGTCATTCTGGTGCTCGCCGCCGGCACCTCCGCGGAGGGCCCCGGACCGCTGGTCTCCTCGATCGCCTCGCGGGGCGCCAACGCCCTGCCGATCCCGGTCGCCATCGTCCCGGGCACCCTTTCGGACGAGGAGATCGAGGCCCTCAGCTAGCGGGCGGCGGGCGCAATGGTCTTGCCAATCCGCCCCGATCCACTATCTTGTTGGAACCATTCTAATCTAGCGCCCGCCTCGCCACCGGCGCCCGGAAAGATACGCGATGTTCATCCAGACCGAAGCCACACCCAATCCGCAGACCCTCAAATTCCTGCCCGGCCGCGAGGTGCTCGAGGGCGAGCCGCGCGACTTTCGCAACCTCGAGGACGCCGCCGTCTCCCCGCTGGCCTCGGCACTGTTTGCCATCGACGGGGTGACCGGGGTGTTTCTGGGCCATGATTTCGTCGCCGTCACCAAGGACGGCGGCGATTGGGCGCATCTCAAGCCCGCCGTCCTCGGGGCGATCATGGAGCATTTCATGGCCGGCAATCCGGTGCTCGCCGGAGCCTCCGAGGCCAGCCCCGAAGATTCAGAAGTTTTTTTCGAGCCCGAAGACGCCGAGCTCGTCGAGGTCATCAGGGAACTCTTGGAGACTCGCGTGCGCCCGGCCGTCGCCATGGACGGCGGCGACGTTACGCTCAAGGGCTTCAAGGACGGCATGGTCTATCTGCATATGCAGGGCGCCTGCTCGGGCTGCCCCTCCTCGATCGCCACTCTCAAAAACGGCATCGAGAATCTGCTGCGCCACTTCGTTCCGGGCGTCCAGGGCGTCGCCGAGATCTAGGTCGCGCTCGACTTGACCTACCCGGGCAGCTAAGCGTCGGCGCATGCCTGCGCCCGTCACCCTTGCCATCGACACCGGCCAGCCGCGCTGCCAGTCGGCCGTCGCGCGCGCCGGCGGCGAAACGTTTTCGATTGCCGAGGACCGCGACCGCGGGCACGCCGAAGCCCTGATCGGTCAGATCGAGGCGCTTCTGAGTCGCGCCGGGCTCGAATTCGGCGATCTGGGGCGCGTCGCCGTCACCACCGGCCCGGGCTCCTTCACCGGCCTCAGGGTCGCCCTTTCCGCCGCCCGCGCCTTCGGCCTCGCCCTCGACATTCCGGTCCTGGGCATTCCGACAATGGTGGCGCTGTCGCTCGCCGGGCGGCCCGGCGATCCCCTGGCGGTGCTCATCGATGCCCGCCGCGGCGAAGTGTGGTGCCAGCGCTTCGCCGGCCCCGGCGCGCCCGCGGTCGGCCCCGAGCGGCTGCCGCTCGCCGTCGCGCTGTCGCAACTGGGCGAGGCCAAAATGGTGGTCGGATCGGCCGCCCCCCTCGCCGCCGATGCCGCCGCGACCGCCGGTCTCGACATCGAAACCCCGGACGAGCCGGTGGTTTTCGTCGATATCGAGGCGATGGCGCGGTTTGCGCAATCCGCCGACCCGGAGGACTTTCCGCCCGAGCCGCTCTATCTGAGGCCGCCCGACGTCCGCTCCCAGGCATCGAAGTCGGTGGCCCGCAAATGAGTGCGAGATGAGGGTCTGGCTCGCCCCCGCCGGCTTTCACGTCGAGCCGGCCCGTCCCGACGATGCCGAGCGGCTGGCGGCCCTGCACGCCGATGCCTTCTTCCGCGGCTGGCCGGCCGCCGACTTCGCGGCCTGGCTCGCCGATCCGGTGACCCCGGGCTATGTGGTCTGCGACGCGCGCCGCCGCATCGTCGGCTTCGCGATGGCGCGCACGGTCGGCCCGGAGGCCGAGATCCTTACCGTCGTGGTCGAAAAACGTTGGCGCGGCAAGCACTTGGGCACCGCACTCCTCGACGCGGTTATCGATGACCTGCACAATTCTCCGGTTACCACGTTGTTTCTGGAGGTCGATCAGGCCAACTCGGCGGCGCTCGCCGTTTACACCGGGCGCGGATTCTTCAGCACCGATATGCGCCGCGACTACTACCAGACCGCCGACGGCAAGCCGGCCACGGCGCTTGTCATGCGCCTTGATCTGGGCTAGCCGGCGGTCGATACTCGCGCCGCGCACCCGCCCAGAATGTTCAAATGCCGACCGCCGAGCCGACTCTCGAAGAGCAGTGCGCCGCCCGCGGCATCCGGATGACCGGGCAGCGCCGGGTCATCGCCCGCATTCTCCAGGACTCCGCCGACCACCCGGACGTCGAGGAGCTTTTCGCCCGCGCCTCGGCCGTCGACCCCAATATCTCGCTGTCCACCGTCTATCGGACGGTCAACCTTTTCGAGGAGGCCGGGCTGATCGAAAAGCACGACTTCAAGGACAGTCACGGCGCCCGCTTCGAGCAGGCCCCCGGCACCCATCACGACCATCTCATCGACATCCGCACCGGCAAGGTCATCGAATTCTCCAACTCCGAGATCGAGGCCATCCAGGAGGCAGTCGCCAAAAAGCTCGGATATCGGCTGGTCGATCACCGCCTCGAGCTTTACGGTGTGCCGCTGGATGCCCCGTCCAGGAACCCCGACAAGAACTCCGACCGGTCCCGATGATCGCGCGGTTCGCCTTTTTCCTTTTCATTTTGCTGCCCTACACCGTCCTTCTCCTGCCGGTGCAGCTCCTGATCACCTTGCTCTCCCTGCCCGGCTGGAACGTCCTGCCGCGCGGCTTTCACTGGCTCATCTGCCGCATGCTGTCGATCAAGGTCACGGTCGTCGGCAAGCCCTATGTCGAGGCACCGACGCTCCTGGTCGCCAACCACATTTCATGGATGGACATCCCCGTGCTGGCTTCGATCGCGCCGGTGAGCTTCGTCGCCAAGTCGGAAATCAGGCGCTGGCCGGTGATCGGTCTGTTTGCGGCCCTGCAGAAGACCATCTGGGTTGAGCGCCGCCGCCGCACCGATTCCAAGCGCACCAGCGCCGAAATGGCCGCCCGGCTGGCCAGCGGCAGCGCCGTGCTCCTGTTTGCCGAGGGCGCTTCCGGCATGGGCACCCATGTGCTGCCCTTCCGCTCGGCGCTCGTCGGGGCCGCCCAGGCGGCAATGGCGGCCTCCAATGCCGAGCGCATGGCCATCCAGCCGGTGACCATCGCCTACACGCACATTTCGGGGCTGCCCATCGGACGCACGGACCGCTCGCTGATCGCCTGGGTGAAAGGCACGGGGGCGGGAGACAATCTGCGCCACATCATGGGGCCGGGCACCAAGTCGGTCACCGTGGCCTTCGGCACTCCGATCATCATCGAGCCGTCGACCGACCGCAAGGTCGTCGCCCGCCTGGCCGAGATCAAGGTCCGCGAAATGCTCGTCGCCATCAACCGGCGGCGCGAGCTGCCGCCGGTGCATACGGGCTGAGCGGAGGCATGCACTACGGGGTCCGTCTCGACCTGGACGCGGACGCTCAGGCGGTGCTGCGGGCCATCGACCGGCGGCTCGAGGCCGTGGGATGCGATGAGACAATTGTTGCGCTCGGCAACGTGCATCACTTGTCCCTGGCGGTCTACGATCGGCTGCCCGGCGCCGGCTTTGAGGAGCGGCTCGCTCGCTTCGCCGATGCCGCGCGAACATTGCCGATCACGCTCTCCAGCGTCGCGGCTTTCCCCGGCGAGCAGTCCGTCCTGCATTTGGCACCGGTACCCGGCGCTGCCCTGATCGAATTGCATCGCCGGTATCACGACGCCTTTCGCAATGCGGACGCGGCATGCTGGGATCACTATCGGCCCGGCCGATGGATGCCTCACGTGACCCTGGCCATGAACGTGGCGCCCGATGTGCTCGGCCGTGCCGTCGCTGAAGTCGGCCAAAACCCCTGGCCGCTCGAGGCCAGGCTCGACCACCTGACGCTTATCGAGGCGCCACCGGTGCGCATTCTCGCGCGTCATGCGCTCGCATTGTCGTCCGCCGCGGATTCAGTGTAGGGAACCCGGCCATGAGCAAGCTTTTCATCCGCACCTACGGGTGCCAGATGAATGTCTATGACAGCGCCCGGATGGCCGACGCGCTGGCCGGGACCCATGTCGTTACGAGCGATCCGGGCGAAGCCGATCTGATCATCGTCAACACCTGCCACATCCGCGAAAAGGCCGCCGAGAAGCTCTATTCCGAACTCGGGCGCCTGAAGAAGATCCGTGAAGCCCGCGCCCGCGCCGGCAAGCCCACCATGATCGGCGTCGCCGGCTGCGTCGCCCAGGCCGAGGGCGCCGAGATCATCGCCCGCGCCCCTTCCGTCGATCTGGTCTTCGGCCCCCAGACCTACCATGAGCTGCCGGCGCTTCTCGCCCGCGCCGAATCAGGCCCCGTCATCGCTGCCGACTTCGCCGCCGAGGAGAAATTTGCCCGCCTGCCGTCCCCCGCCGGCCGCGCCGCCATCGCCCGCGCCCCCAGCGCCTTCCTGACCATCCAGGAAGGCTGCGACAAGTTCTGCACCTTCTGTGTGGTCCCCTACACCCGCGGCGCCGAATTCTCCCGCCCGCGCGCGCAGATCCTCGACGAGGCAAATGAACTCGCTCAAGCCGGGGTGCGCGAGATCACCGTCCTCGGCCAGAACGTCAACGCCTGGCACGGCACCGACCGGGCCGGCCGGCCGATCGGCCTTGGCGAGCTTTTGCGCGAGCTCGCCGGCATCGCCGGTATCGAGCGGCTGCGCTACACCACCTCGCACCCGCGCGACGTCGACGATTCGCTCATCGCCGCCCATCGCGATCTCGAAAAACTGATGCCCTATCTGCACCTGCCCGTGCAGTCCGGCGCCGATCCCGTCCTCGTCCGCATGAACCGCCGCCACACCGCCGCCGAGTATCTCGCCACGGTCGGGCGCATCCGGGCCGCCCGGCCCGACATCGCGCTTTCGGGGGATTTCATCGTCGGCTTTCCCGGGGAGACCGACGCCGATTTCGCCGCCACCCTCGCGATCGTCGACGAGGTCCGCTACGCCTCGGCGTTTTCGTTCAAATATTCGCCGCGTCCCGGCACCCCCGGCGCCGAGATGGGAGACCAGGTCCCCGAGCCGCTCAAGGCCGAACGGCTGGCCGAATTGCAGGCCCGCATCGAGGCCCATCGGAGCGCCTTCAACGCGGCGCTGGAGGGGCGCGTGGTGCCCGTCCTTTTCGAAAAGCCCGGCCGCCGGGCGGGGCAGCTCGCCGGCCGCTCGCCGTGGCTGCAGACGGTACTCGCCGAAGGCGGCCTTCAAATGCTCGGTACCATCGCCGACGTTCGCATCGCGCGCGCGGCGCCGAATTCACTTTTCGGCGACATTGTCACACAACCGGCTGCCGCTCAGTGATATTGGCAGTGAGCATTTTGGTACCGATGGAGACCGTTGCGTGACCCAGCCCCTTCCGTCCGTCGACGGCAAGCCCGATACCGCCCACCTCGAGCTGGCTTTCGAGGACAATCGCCTGGTCTCCCAGCTCTATGGCGAGTTCGATCAGAACCTGGCCCTGGTCGAGCAGAAGCTCGGCGTCGAGGCGACCCCGCGCGGCAATCACGTGATGCTGCGCGGCTCGGCGACCGGGGTCGATCAGGCAAGGCGGGTGCTGGAGTCGCTTTACGAAACGCTCGAGGAGGGCCGCCAGGTCGTCGTCGGCGATGTCGACGGGGCGATCCGGATGATCCTCACCCAGGACAGCCAGCTCACCCTGCCCAGCCTGGAAGGGTCCGGCCGCATCCGCATGGCCCAGATCGCCACCCGCAAGGCGACCATGGTCGCCCGCTCCCCCGGCCAGGACGCCTATGTGCGCGCCATGCACCGCCAGGATCTGGTCTTTGCGATCGGCCCGGCGGGAACCGGCAAGACCTATCTGGCGGTGGCGCTCGCCGCCATGCTTCTCGAGCGCGGCGAGATCAACCGGATCATTCTCTCCCGTCCCGCCGTCGAGGCCGGCGAGCGGCTCGGCTTTCTGCCCGGCGACATGAAGGAGAAGGTCGACCCCTATCTCAGGCCCCTCTACGACGCCCTCTACGACATGATGGCTCCCGAGCATGTCGAGCGCTGCATCGCCTCCGGGATCATCGAAATCGCCCCCATCGCCTTCATGCGCGGGCGCACCCTTTCGAATGCCGTGGTCATCCTAGACGAGGCTCAGAACACCACCGGCATGCAGATGAAGATGTTCCTGACCCGTCTGGGGGAGAACTCCAAGATGGTGGTCACCGGCGACCCCTCGCAGGTCGACTTGCCCCGCGGCCAGGTCTCCGGGCTCATCGACGCAATCGATATCCTCGACGGGGTCGATGGAGTGCAGATCATCCGTTTCACCGAGCGCGACGTCATCCGCAACGATCTCGTCGCCCGCATCGTGGCGGCCTACGACGCCCGCACCGCCCCCGCCGAAGCCGCCGGGCCGGACCTGCTCGGCCCCGCCGCCGACAAGCCATGACGCCCCGGATTGTTTGCCATCTCCGCTACGATTGCGCGGATTGGCCGAAGGATCTGCAAACCCTCGCCGACGAGTGCCTCGCCGCCAGCCTTGACGTCGTGCCCGAACAACTCGCCGGCCCCGCCGAGCTCTCGGTCCTGCTCACCTCCGACGAAGCGCAACGGCGCCTGAACGCGCGCTGGCGGAAAATCGACAAGCCCACCAATGTGTTGTCGTTCCCCGCCATCGAACCGGGGGCGCCGTTTCAGGGGCTGATCGGGGACGTTTCGTTTGCCTTTGAGACCGTCGAGCGCGAAGCGGCCCTTGCATCGATTCCCCTCCGGCACCATTTCGCCCATCTGTTGGTGCATGGTTTTTTGCACATTCTGGGCTATGATCACGCGCGTCGGGCCGAGACCGATCGCATGCAGGCGTTGGAGACCCGTATCTTGGGCCGCCTTTCGATTCCCGACCCCTACGCCGCCGCCGAATCGGTTTCGGCAGACGCCGGCTAGAAGGAGAATATCGGCCGCCCGCCAAGGCGCGGCCTCCCGAAAATGAACGACATCGACCAATCTAGCGCCGCGGCGCTTCGGCCGCATCGCCCCGATGGCGACAAACCTACTCCCGGCACCCCCGGTCACACCGGTATCTGGTCGCGCCTGAAATCCCTTATTGGCCCCCGTCCCGCCTCGCTGCGCGACGATCTGCGCGAGGCGCTGCGGTCCAGTGGCGGTGAGGGCGGCGCGCCCTTCTCCGCCGGCGAGCGTTCGCTGATCGAGAACGTGCTCAATCTCGGCCAGGTCCGGGTTGAGGACCTCATGGTCCCGCGCGCCGACATCGTGGCGGTGGAGGCCGGTGAAACGGTTGCCCATCTCGCCCGCCGTTTCCGGGTCGCCGACCATTCGCGCCTGCCCGTGTTCGAGGACAATCTCGACAACATCATCGGCATGGTCCACATCAAGGACCTGCTCGCCGCTCTCGCCGAAGACCGCCCGGACGGCGCCAATTCGGCGCTCCCGGTGAGGCTTCGTTCGGCGCTTCTGAAGAGCCCCATTTCGCGCACCAAACTGGTGCGCAAGCTGCTCTATGTGCCGCCCTCGATGCCGGCCGGCGATCTCTTGCAGTCCATGCAGGCCACCCGCATCCACATGGCCATGGTGGTCGACGAATATGGCGGCACCGACGGCCTGGTGACCATCGAGGATCTGCTCGAGGCGGTGGTCGGCGACATCGAGGACGAGCACGACGTCGCCGACGCCGATCTCGTTCGCACGGTCGGCGAGGGCACCTACATCGCCGACGCCCGCATCGAGCTCGACGAGCTGGCCGGCGCGATCGGCGGCGACTTCGATCCAGGGCGCCACGCCGAGGACATCGACACGCTGGGGGGACTGCTGTTTTCCCTGTGCGGCCGGGTGCCGGTGCGCGGCGAGGTCATTTCCCGCCTGCGCGGGTTCGAGTTCGAGATCCTGGCCGCCGACCCCCGCCGCATCCGGACCGTCAAGATCACCCGCCGCCGTCGCGCCGACCGCGCCAAGCCAGCGCCCCAGAAGGCCGATGGCAAGGCACCGCCCGCCTCCGGCAAGGCCGCCGCCGAATAGGTATTTCCACAAGACCCCTTGACGGGATTTCGGGGCCGGGCGACCACTCGCTGCAATTCGGCCCGCCCCCTGTTGCCCGGATCCGCCCGTGACCGCTCTGGCCCAGTTC
Organism: uncultured Devosiaceae bacterium; assembly: GCA_964574935.1. Classification (GTDB taxonomy): domain Bacteria; phylum Pseudomonadota; class Alphaproteobacteria; order Rhizobiales; family Devosiaceae; genus JBBECE01. The sequence continues at coordinate 41,727 of CAZNOZ010000019.1, forward strand.
GTGATGCTGTCGAGCGGCTTTGTTCGCTACGGCCTGGCATTTCTCGCCGGCGCCATCAGCGCGCTGGCCATGCCGCCCTTGTTCATCGTGCCGGCGCTGTTCGTCGGCCTGCCTGTCGTGGTCTGGCTGCTCGACGGCGCCGAGGCGAAGCGCTCGATCACCGGGCGTCTTTTCGGCCCCGCCTTCCGCATCGGCTGGCTTTATGGCACCGGCTACTTCCTGGTCTCCATGCACTGGGTGGGGGTCGCGTTCTTCGTCGAGCCCGAGATCACCGCCTGGGTGATGCCGTTCGCGCTTCTGGCCGGGGCGCTGGCTTTGGGTGTGTCGTTCGGATTGGGCGCCGCTCTGGCGCATCTGATGTGGGGCGACGGCGGCCAGCGCATCCTGGTGCTCGCCGCATCCCTGACCGTCACCGAATATCTGCGCGGTCACCTTCTGAGCGGCTTTCCCTGGAACCTGCCCGGCTACGCGCTCGCCGGCACCGACCCGATGCTGCAATCCGCCTCGCTTGTCGGGGTGTACGGGCTTTCCTTCGTCGCCCTGCTCGTGGCCGCCACCCCGGCTCTCATCTGGCCGGCCGATACCACGCCCGTCGGCCGCCGCCTGACGCCGCTGGTCGCCGGCGTCGTGGTGCTGGCGGCGATGTTCGCCTGGGGTCAGTGGCGGCTGGCGACCACCGAGGTGAAGGAGGCGGCGGGCATTCGCCTGCGCCTCGTCCAGCCCAATATTCCGCAGGCCGAAAAGTGGCGGCCCGGCAACGAGGAGGCGATCTTCCAGTCGCTGCTCGACCTGTCCGCCGGCCGCACCGGACCCGACGATCCCGGTCTGGTTGGCGTCAGCCATCTGGTCTGGCCCGAATCGGTTTTTCCCTTTCTCGTCGCCGAGCACCCGGACGCCCTGGCGCGGATCTCCAGGCTCCTGCCGCCCGGGGTTGTCCTGATCACCGGCGCCGCCCGTGAGGATTTGACCGCCCCGCCCGACGCCCAGGGCGACCGGCCGGTCTTCAATTCCATCCTCGCCATCGACCACACCGGCGAGATCATCGCCAGCTACGACAAGCTGCGGCTTGTGCCGTTCGGAGAGTTCGTGCCCTTCGCGGGCCTCTTCGGGTCGCTGGGTCTTTCCGAGCTCGTTGCCAATCAGTCCTCCTTCGTGCCCGGGGCGGGAACACCGCGCCCGTTCGCGCCCCGCGCCACCCCGCCGCTGGTGCCGCTGATCTGCTACGAGGCGATCTTCGCCGGCGACCTCGGCCCGCACCTGCCCGGTGCAAAATGGCTACTTAACCTTACCAACGACGCCTGGTTCGCCGGCTCCATCGGCGTCGCCCAGCATTTCCATCACGCCCGCATGCGCGCCGTCGAAGAAGGCCTGCCCATGGTGCGGCTCGCCAACACGGGAGTGACCGCCTTCATCGACCCGTTGGGACGGATTGAAGCGCAATTGCCGACCGATGAGCCCGGTATTCTGGACGGCGCGTTAAGCGAACCGATTAACCCCACCCTTTTCGCGCGCTATCGGAACGGTCCCCTGGCGATTATCCTGCTTGTCGCATTCGCGGTGACACTGGTCCGCAACTACGCCGAACGCAGGCAACGAGCACAGGTTTGAGCACAATCACCCGCAAACCGAATACCGCCGACGTCAATGTCGGGCGGCGCATTCGCCAACGCCGGCGCCAGCTCAAGCTGAGCCAGACGCGGCTCGGTGATTCGATCGGCGTGTCCTTTCAGCAGATTCAGAAATACGAAAAGGGCACCAACCGCATTTCGGCCTCCGCTCTCGACCGCCTGGCGAAAGTGCTCGGGGTCGAGCCGGGCTACTTCTACAGCGGCTGGGAACACCCGGTGGCCGGGCTCAGCGAAAAGGAACAGGCGCAATTGCTCGGTGATCGCGCCGACATCGTGCGGCTCACCACCGCCTTCGAACGCATCGACGACGAAGCCACACGGCGCAATCTGATCGAGCTCGCCGAGCAACTCGCCGCGCAAGCCAAGTCGCGCCAGACGCGCTGATATAACAAGTTCTTTATGTCCAACTTGACCTCGGTCGGGCCCGCTGGCAAAACGGCTCCGCAGCCGCCGGCCCGGCAATCCCGCCGTCCGGCCTGCAGCGGGGTGCCAATTGCCGAGATCGACGTATCTTTTCACCTCCGAGTCGGTGTCCGAAGGTCATCCGGACAAGGTCTGCGACCGCATTTCCGATGAGGTCGTCGACCTGATCTATCGCGAGGCCATCAAGACCGACACCGACCCCCGCGCCATCCGGGTCGCCTGCGAGACCCTGTGCACCACCAACCGGGTCATCATCGCCGGCGAGGTCAGGGTACCGCCCTCGCTTGTCAAGCTCGACCGGGAGGGCAGGGAAGTCATCAATCCCTCGCGCTTCCGCTCGGTCGCCCGCCGCGCCATCAAGTCGATCGGCTACGAGCAGGAGGGCTTCCACTACAAGAAGGCCAGGATCGACGTTCTGCTGCATTTCCAGTCCTCGCACATCGCCCAGGGCGTCGACAGCGCCCGCGATCGCCAGGGCGAGGAGGGCGCCGGCGACCAGGGAATCATGTTCGGCTATGCCTGCCGCGAGACCCCGGCCCTGATGCCGGCCCCGATCTACTATGCGCACAAGATCCTGTGGCGCCTCGCGACCGCCCGCAAGGCCGGCGAGGGGGAGGCCGGCAAGCTCGGCCCCGACGCCAAGTCGCAGGTCACCGTGCGCTATGTCGACGGCCACCCCAAGGAGGTCGCGCGGCTGGTCATCTCCGCCCAGCACACCGACGAGAGCTGGGATTCGGCGAAGGTTCGCCAGGTGGTCGAGCCATTCGTCCTCGAAGCGCTCGACGACATGCCGCTGGCGGCCGATTGCCAGTGGTACGTCAACCCGACCGGCAAGTTCGTCATCGGCGGGCCGGACGGCGACGCCGGGGTCACCGGCCGCAAGATCATCGTCGACACTTATGGCGGCGCCGCTCCCCATGGCGGGGGCGCCTTCTCCGGCAAGGACACCACCAAGGTCGACCGCTCGGCGGCCTACGCTGCCCGCTATCTCGCCAAGAACGTGGTCGCCGCCGGGATGGCCGATCGCTGCACGATCCAGCTCGCCTACGCCATCGGCGTCGCCCAGCCGTTGTCGGTCTATGTCGATCTGCACGGCACCGGCAAGCACGACGAAGCGCTCCTCGAAGAAGTCCTGCGCGAGGTCATGGACCTCTCCCCCACTGGCATCCGCAACCATCTCGGCCTGCACCGGCCGATCTACGCCAAGACGTCCGCCTACGGGCACTTCGGCCGCAAACCTGGCCGCGACGGTTCCTTCTCCTGGGAACGCACGGATCTCGTCAAATCCCTCCGCGCCACCCTCAAGCAAGTCGCCGCCGGCGCCGGCCAGCGCCAGATCGCTTGACGGCGCAAGGCGCCACCGCCGCCCGCGCCCCCATCGATATCCGCCTTCATGTCCCCCGACCGCGCTGAGAACGGCCGTCGGGCCGACCGCGCCTTCTTCGGCCGCCGCCGCGGCCGCAAGCTGCACGCCGGCCGCCAGCGGCTCATTGCGGCGCGCCTGCCTTCCCTGCGCGTCGATCTGGGCGCCGCCCCGATCGACGCGAAAACCCTGATCGGCGCCGCGCGTCCGCTGTTCCTGGAGATCGGCTTCGGCGGCGGCGAGTTTCTGGCCCATCGTGCCGCCGCCAGCCCCGAGGCCGGTTTCATCGGAGCCGAGCCCTTCGTCGAGGGCATCGGCAAGCTGCTCGCGCTGATCGAGGACAAGGAACTCGCGAACATCCGCATCTTCGACGACGACGCGCTGATCCTGCTCAGGGCGACGGCCGACGCCGCTCTCGACGGGGTCGATCTCGTCTTCCCCGATCCGTGGCCAAAAACCCGCCATCACAAGCGCCGCTTCGTGAACCCCACGACACTCGCCGAGCTGGCCCGCACGATGAAATCTGGCGCCGAATGGCGGTTTGCCACCGACGTCGAGGATTATGCCGACTGGACCCTGGCCCATGTCCTTCGCGAGCCCCGCTTCGATTGGACCCCCGCCGCTCCCGGCCGCTGGCGCCACCCCTGGCCGGACTACACACCCACCCGCTACGAACGCAAAACCCGCGCTGCCCGCGCCCCGTTCTATTTCACCTTCACCCGTGCCGGAGGGGACCGATGAGGCTTGTCGTCTACGGCATTGGCGCCATCGGCGGCACCGTCGCGGCCGCCATGGCCCTCGGCGGACAGGAGGTCGCCGGCATTGCCCGCGGACCCCAGCTCGCGGCGATCCGCAAGGCGGGGCTGCTGCTGCGCACCCAAGAGGGCGCCCACCGGGCGCGGTTCGACTGCTACGGCACGCCCGACGAGGTGGACTGGCGATCGGGCGACGTCGTCATGTTGACCATGAAGAGCCAGCACACGGCCTCGGCCCTGCTTGCCCTCGTCGCCGCCGGCATCGAGGACCAGCCGATCGTCTGCGCCCAGAACGGGGTTGCCAACGAGCCCATGGCCCTGCGCTGGTTTCCGAACGTCTACGGCCTGACGGTGATGATGCCGGCCGCCTACGCCACCCCCGGCGAGGTCGCCGCCTTCGGCGCCCCCAGGCGCGGCATATTCGACATTGGCCGCTATCCCGCCGGCAGCGACGACACCGTGCGCCGCCTTGTCGCGATGTGCGAGGCCGCCGGAATTGCCGCTTTCGCCCACCCCGACATCATGCATTCGAAATACGGCAAGCTGGTCATGAACCTCGGCAACATCGTGCAGGCCGCCCTCGGCGAGGGCGCCGAGGCCGATGCTTGGATGGCGCGGGTACGAGAGGAAGGGCGGGCCGTGCTCACGGCCGCCGGCATCGGCTTTGCCGATCTCGCCACCGATCCGCGCCGCGACACGCTGATGAAGGTGCGCCCCATCGACGGCGTGCGCCGCGCCGGCTCGTCGACCCTGCAGAGCCTCGAGCGCGGCGCCGGGTCGATTGAGACCGACTGGCTCAATGGCGAGATCGTCTGGCTCGGCCGGCTGCACGACGTGCCGACCCCGCTCAATGTCTGCTTTTCGGCAATTGCGCGCGATCTAGTCGCCGGCCGGCTCGCCCCCGGCGCCGTCTCCGGCGCCATGCTCGAGGATCGGCTGGCCGCGGGCTGAACCCACACGATGTGCGGCGGCGAAGGGCCTTCGCGCACCCGCGCGGGATATCAACGGATGAGGTTGGCCGCCGGCGGTGTTCTCCAATAACGTGCCGGCAGACGAGGAGACCGCCCATGCCCCATTCCGTGCCCATCCTCAAGAACGACTGGGTCACCCACAATGTCCGCCGCTTCCGCCTCGAGAAGCCGCCGGGCTACAAGTTCGAGCCCGGTCAGGCCACCGACGTGGCGATCGACGAGGAGGGCTGGCGCGAGCGCACGCGCCCTTTCACCTTCACCTCCCTGAATGACTGGGACGAGCTGGAATTCACCATCAAGATCTATCCCGAACGCCACGCCGTCACCGAGCGGCTCGCGGGCCTGGAGCCGGGGGCCAGGGTGCTCATCGACGATCCGTGGGGCACCATCCAGTATGCCGGCCCGGGCACCTTCATCGCCGGCGGCGCCGGGATCACGCCGTTCATCGCGATCTTTCGCTCGCTCGCCGCCCAGGGCGCGCTCGCCGGCAACACCCTGATTTTCTCCAACCGCACCGAGCGCGACATCATCCTGCGCGAGGAATTCGAGGCGATGGCGGATCTCGAGCGCCTCTGGGTGCTCACCGACGAGCCGGCGCCGGGCCTGCCTTTTGGCCGCATCGACGCCGAATTCCTGCGCCGGCACGTCAGCGATCCGGGCGGCAGGTTCTATGTCTGCGGCACCGACGAGATGGTCGGCGACGTCCGGGCCATCCTCGAGGCAATGGGCGCCCGCGCCGATTCGGTGACCTTCGAGCGCTGAACGCTATTGCCCCTTGAAATCAGGGGGCTGCGGCGCTATATCACCGTCAACATCTCAGGCTCCTTTTTGAGAGTGGGCGCCCCCGGGCCCCGCTCTTTTTGTTTACTTCCGCGCGCCCCCGGAGCCCGCCGGAGAACGAAGGACCCGATGCAGGAGATCGCCGACAGCGACCGCCGCTACGGGCGTGAAAGCCCGCTCGAGACCCGGATCGCCGCCATCGCGGCGCCCGTGGCCGCCTCGCTCGGCTTTCGGCTGGTACGCGTCAGGGTGACCCCGCGCGACGGCGGCACCCTGCAGATCATGGCCGAGAACCGCGACGGCTCCTTCACCATTGACGACTGCGAGGCCCTGAGCCGCGATTTGTCGCCGGCCCTCGACGTCGAGGACCCGATCGGCCGGGCCTATCGCCTCGAGATCTCCTCGCCCGGCATCGATCGTCCCCTCGTCCGGCTCGCCGATTTCGACCGCTTTGCCGGGCACGAGGCGAAGATCGAGACATTCGAGCCGATTGCCGGACGCCGCCGTTTTCGCGGCATTCTGGAACCCGTCGCGGGCGAGGACGTCCGCGTCCGCCTCAAGGATGCGCCGGCCGACGCCGACCCGGTCGCCGCCATCCCCGCCGCCGCCATTGCCGAGGCCAAGCTGGTGCTCACCGACGCCCTCATCGCCGAGGCCAGATCCAGTGCCAGCGCGCGCGGCGATGCGGCCCCGGGCGACGGCACCGAGCGCGAGGTGAGGCAGGATGCCTGAGACACCCAACCGAGATTTCACCCCACGGGCCGCCCGACGGCCGGCCCGCCGGGCTTTGTGAAGGAGAACTCAAATGGCCGTTAGCGCCAACAAGCTGGAACTCTTGCAGATCGCCGATGCGGTCGCCCGCGAGAAGTCGATCGACCGGACGATCGTCATCGAGGCAATGCAGGACGCCATCCAGAAAGCCGCCCGCTCCCGCTACGGCGCCGAGACCGAGGTCAGGGCGGAGATCAACCCCAAGACCGGCGAGCTGAAGCTGTGGCGCGAGCTGGAGATCGTCGAGGACGTCGAGGAGCCGGCCCGCCAGATCGACCTCGAATCCGCCAAGGCCAAGCAGCCCGCCGCCCGGCTCGGCGACTTCATCACCGAGCCGCTGCCGCCCATCGAGTTCGGCCGCATCGCCGCGCAGTCGGCCAAGCAGGTCATCGTCCAGAAGGTGCGCGACGCCGAGCGCGAGCGCATGCATGAGGAGTACAAGGACCGCATCGGCGAGATCGTCAACGGCACCGTCAAGCGGGTCGAATACGGCAACGTCATCGTCGATCTCGGCCGCGGCGAGGCGATCATTCGCCGCGACGAGCTCATTCCGCGCGAGGCCTTCCGCTACGGCGACCGCGTCCGCGCCTACATCTACGACGTCCGCCGCGAGCAGCGCGGGCCCCAGATCTTCCTCTCCCGCACCCACCCGCAATTCATGGCCAAG
>CAZNOZ010000020.1:0-47871 GCA_964574935.1 uncultured Devosiaceae bacterium
CGCCTCTTCGGGCGCCTGTTGCGTCGCCCCTTGGCGCGCCTCCCGGGCGGCCAGGTGCCAGTAGCGCGCAAAGCGGCGGCCGATGGCCTTGGGGCTTTCGGCGAAGAGGCGATCGGCGGCCCGCACACTGGCGGGCTCAAGCGTGCGGCGGCGGCGGTCAAGAAGCCCGGCCAGGATCTCGAGCTCGTCCCCGGAGCCGAAGGCGCGCGGGTCATCCATCACGAGGGCGCGCATGATCGCGATGTCGTTGAGCTCGCCGAGATCGTCGGCCAGCGCCTTGGCGGCGAGGCGGCGGGCCTTCATCGGCCCGGGCCAGGCGGGCTGTACGAGCCTGAGATGCATCCAGTGATATTTGACCGATTTGCGCAGGGCGTGGAAATGCTCGGGGCGGCCGGCGTGGTGGACCCGGGCAAGCGCCCGGACGCCGCCGGCGTAAGTGGTTTTGATGCCGCGGCCGACGATGGCGGCGGCACGGCGCGGCCTGGCGGGCAGCGCCAGATCATCGAGGGCCCTGAGGCCGGCGCGGCAGCCGGCGGCGGCTTCGGCCATCGCCACTTCCGGGCCCTCCATTTCGCCAAGTATCCGGTGCTCGCGCTCGATCAGGCGTTTGCGGACCGCCGACAGCGTCCGTTCGGCGTCGGCGGCGGCGGGCAGCGCGGCCAGCCGGTCAACGGCCTCGACGAGGGCGCCGGCTTCCCTGGTGTGCGCCAGCAGGCGCCCGAGATCGCGGTATCGCCGGTTCTCGCGCGCGAAGAACTTCTCGTCGGCCGGTCGCACGAGACGCAACAGCCCGCGCAGGGACTTGAAGCGCTGCCGCGCGTTGTGGATGGCGTCGCGCTTGTCGCCGGTGGCGAATATCAACCCGGTGATGACGGCGGCCAACTGCTCGCGGGCGACGCGCCTGAACGCCTCGCCAAGCTCCTCGGCCGGTTCGATCCTGTATCCCATGCCTGTCGACGTCGGCGGCCCTCATTTACTCGCCGGGGCCGCGCCTCCCGGGCCACATTGGTCCACAACCCCTTAAAAAACTCAATCCACTCGCGCCGGCGACCAGGCGCGGCCGGCAAACGGCGCGGTAACCCCGTGCAACAGCACCGAGAGCAGGATCGTCCACACGGCGACGTTCTGGATGTCGACCATCGGGTGGTAGTCGGCCTCGGTGGCGACCACGAGCAGATAGAGTATCGAGGCGATCCCCCGCGGGCCGAACCAGCCGATGACGAGCTTGCCCGGGGTCGTGATCGGGGTGCCGGCCAGCGAGATGAACACGGGCAGCATGCGCACCACCGTCAGACTCAGGGCCGCGTAGACCAGATTGGGAATAACGGGCGCGGCAAGGGCGGCGGGGACGAACAGGGCGCCGAAAATCACGAAGGTCAGGTTGGTGAGAATGGTGCCTTCCGTCAGGGCGAAGCCGGAGGCTTCCTCGGTGCGTTCCTGGCCGAGGCAGATCGCGAAGAAGATGCCGGCGACGAAGGCGGCGAGGAAGCCGTTGCCGCCCATATATTCGGCGCCGACATAAGCCAGGGCGGCGAGCAGGACCATGGCGGGCGTACGCCCGACGGGGCGGGCGATCTTGAGGTCGAAGGCGCGGCGCGCCAGCGTCCCGCCGACGATGCCGACCCCGGCCCCGACGACAGGACCGAACAGGACCTGGACGAAGAACATCCTGAAATGCTCGACCCCGCCCATGCCGCGCATGGCGGCAAACTGCAGCGCGATCAGGAGCAGCGGCAGGCACAGTCCGTCGTTCAGCCCGGATTCGGCCTTGACCGCCTCCCGCGGCACCTCGGGGACGGACGGGTTGGAGATCACCGGCTGCGCCAGCGCCGCGTCGGTGGGGGTGAGCACCACCGCCAGAATGACCGCGTCGATCAACGCGAATCCCAGGACCCCGGCACCCGCCAGCGTGCCGGCGGCGATGGTGAGCGGAATGCCGATGAGCAACAGCCGCGCCGCGATGGCGGAGGCCTGGCGCCCGGAGCCGGCCATCGCGAAACGGATGTTGGCGGCGTCGCGAAACAGAACGATCACCAGGGTCGTGGTGGCGACCGGCACGATCCAGCCCCGATCGAGGTCGCCGATGAGGCCGGCGCCGAGCGGCGACAGAGCGATCCCGAGCGCCGTGAACAGCATCGGCCCGGACAGTGGCGAGCGTTCGATCCACTCGGCGGCCAGCGCGTAGCCGAGCAGGGCGACGGTGATGATTGCGATCGCCGGCTCGTGTTGCATTGAAATCCCCGCGTGCGCCTCGATATCCCTTCGGGCATGTTGCGGTGGCGGACGGCGGGTGGCAAGACACCGGCCGGGCGCCGAGGGGCGCGAAATCAACCGACGGGGTCGAGCGATGCTGGCGAGAGTGCTGGGGCGCGGACGGCGGCGCTTCGGCGATCTGAGCGAGAAGGAGATCCTGGCGCTGGCGATTTCCTCCGAAGAGGACGACGGCAGGATCTACGCGGCGTACGCCGAGAGCCTGCGCGCCGACTATCCCGCGTCGGCCGCGGTGTTCGAGGAAATGGCGAAAGAGGAAGACGCCCATCGCCGGCGATTGATCGAGCGCTACCGGGAGCGGTTCGGGGAAGTGATCCCGCTGATCAGGCGCGAGCATGTCAGCGGGTTCATCGAGCGCAAGCCGCTGTGGCTGATGAAAAATCTCGGGATCGAGACGATCCGCCAGCAGGTCTGGGAGATGGAGGAGGCGGCCGGCAATTTCTATCGCGAGGCCGCCAAGCGCGCCACCGACGCGGGCACCCGCAAGCTGTTGGGCGATCTGGCGACCGCCGAGCAGGCCCACAAGGCCACCGCCGACCGGCTGGAAGAAACGCACCTGCACGAGGAGGCGAAGGCCGAGGAACGCCATCAGCAGCGGCGGCGGTTCGTGTTGACCTACGTGCAGCCGGGGCTGGCGGGGCTGATGGACGGGTCGGTGTCGACCCTGGCACCGGTCTTCGCGACGGCTTTCGCCACCCAGAACACCCACACCACGTTCCTTGTCGGGCTCGCCGCGTCGGTGGGCGCGGGGATTTCGATGGGCTTCACCGAGGCGGCCTCCGACGACGGCAAGCTCACCGGCCGCGGCTCGCCGATCATCCGCGGGTTCGCCGCCGGGATCATGACGGCGCTGGGCGGGCTGGGGCACACCCTGCCCTACCTCGTCGAGCCGTTCTGGACGGCCACTTCCATCGCCATCGCGATCGTCGTCGTGGAGCTGTGGGCCATCGCCTGGATCCAGAACCGGTATATGGACGCGCCGTTCTGGCGGGCGGCGGTGACGGTGGTGTTCGGCGGCTCGCTGGTGTTCGCGGCGGGGATCCTGATCGGCAATGGCTGAGGGTATCGAATCCGTCGCGGGCTACGCGCCGCTGCCATCGCCGCAGTTCATCAAGCCGGGGCGGGTGCGGATCGCGTTCTATTGCATCGGGCCCAGGAACGGGGTGCCGCTGGTGATCTGCCACGGGATGTCGGCGAGCGCGCTGCAGTTCGCCGACGACGCGGCGTTCTTCGCCGCCAAAGGGTATCGCGTGATCCTGCCCGATTTGCGGGGCCACGGACGTTCGGGCTCGCCCCCGGACCCGCGGCCGGCGGACTACGCGGTTTCGACAATGGCCGCCGACGTCGTCGGCGTTCTCGATGCGCTCAATGTGAGGCGCTATCACTGGGTCGGCAATTCGCTGGGGGGGATCATCGGGCTGGCGCTGATGGACAGTCAGGCGGAGCGCATGATGAGCTTTGCCAGCTTCGGAACTCTCTACACGCTGCAGACCCCGAAATGGGCGGTTCGCCTGGTGCCGCTGGGGGCCGGGCTATTCGGCTCAAGGCTTCTGGCCTGGGTGACAGCCCGGTTCACCAGCGGCAATCCGCGGGTGCGCAAGCTGATCCGGCATATTCTGATGACCCGCGACCCGCAGGCGCTGGCGCCGACCCTCGAAAATCTTGGCGCCTATGACTATCGCGAGGCGGCGCTGAGATATGCCGGGCCGATCCTTTTGATCCGGGGCGGGCTCGACCGGGCGGTCAATCAGGGTCTGGCGCCGACCCTCAAGGCGATGCGGGGGCGCGAAAACTTCACCCTCGTGGAGGTCAGGAAAGCCGGCCACTGTGCGCAGCTCGACGCCCCCGAGGAGGTCAGGGGCGCCATTCTCGTCCATCTCGAACGGGCCGGTTCTAGGACCGAGTGAGCTCTGCCGCCGCCGGGGCCGGTGCGGTCGCTTCGCGATGGTCGGCGGCGATCAGCTCGGCGGCGCGGGAGCCCAGCGCCATCGCCGGGGCGTTGGTGTTGCCGGAAGGGATGAAGGGCATGGCGGCGCAGTCGATGACCCGCAAACCCTCGACGGATTTGACGCGCATGCGATTGTCGAGCACCGCCAGCGGATCGTGGGACGGGCCCATCCGCGCCGTGCCGACCGGGTGATAGTTGGTCTTGACGGTGCGGGCGCAGAACTGGGCGAGCCGCTCGTCGGCGACGAGCTTGTCGCCGGGCAGAAGTTCGCGGGCGATTTTGGAAGCGACCGGCTCGGTATCGAGCAGCTGCCGGGCCACCCGGATCGAAGCGATGGTGAGCCTGAGATCCTCGGGGTGGCCGAAGAAATTGCAGTCGACGAGCGGCCGGGCATCCGGGTCGGCACTGGCCAGCCGCACCGAGCCGCGGGCCCTGGGGCGCAACAGGCAGGAGGTCAGCGTCACCCCGTAGGTCGGGCGGGCGCTGGCGACGTCGCGGTCCAGATAGACGGTCGGGACGCAGTAGAGCTGGATGGTGGGTCGGTCGCCGCCGTCCGGATCGTAGAATAGACACGCCTCGATGCCGGTGGTGGTCACCGGACCGGTGCCGAAAGCCATGTATTGCAGGCCGTTGCGCCACATGCGCCAGCCCGTGTCCTGGCGGAAGTAGCCGTACTTGACGCGCGCGGCGGCGATCAGGGGCACTTCGTGATGATCCTGGAGGTTGGCCCCGACGCCGGGCAAATCGGCGACAACGTCGATTCCGTTATCGGCCAGATGGTCGGCGGGGCCGAGCCCGGAGAGCATCAGGAGCTTGGGGGTGTTGTAGGCGCCGGCGGCGACAAGAACCTCGCGGCGGGCCCGGACGGTCACCGCGGCGCCCCTTGCGGTGCCTCGATAGCGGACCCCGACCGCCCGGCCGCGCTCGATGACGATGCGGTCGACCCTGGCGTCGGTGATGACGGCCAGCCGCCGGTCGCGCCGGAGCGGATCGAGGAAAGCGGTGGCGGCGTCCGAACGGCGCATGCGGCCGTCGTGGCGGCCCATGGTGTGCTGCATGATGCCGACGCCGGCCTGGCGTTCGCCGTTGAAATCAGGGTTGAGATCGTAGCCCAGCCCCTGGGCGGCGAGAACGAAGTCCTCGGTGGCCGTGCAAATGTAGCCCGGGTCGGAGACCGCCAACGCCCCGTCGATGCCGTGATAGCGGTTGTTGAAGCGGGTGTTGGCCTCGAGCGCGGTGAAGTGGGGAAGCATGTCGGCGTAAGACCAGCCGGAGCCGGGACCGAGATACTGTTCCCAGCCGTTGTAGTCTTGGGGCTGGCCGCGCATGTAGACCATGGCGTTGACGGCGCTGCCGCCGCCCAGGGCCCTGGCCTGCGGCACGATCGGGGCGCGGCCGTCGAGCTGCGGCTGGGGTACCGTCTTGTGCATCTCAAGAAAATCGTCGCGGGCGAGGTATTTGAGGTAGCCCGCGGGCAGGCGCATGAGGCGGGAGGTGTGCCGGGGGCCGCGTTCGATGACCAGGACCGAGAACCCGAACTCGGAGACGAGCCGCATGGCGGCGACACAGGCCGACGACCCGCCGCCGACGATGATGAAGTCGAACCCCTGCTCGCGCCTCACGCCAGAACTCCGCACTTCGACGCAACCTGCATTCCGAGCCGGCGCGCCCGACGCGCCGACCCCTCTCATAGTGGCCGGCGCGCGCCACGGCAACGCACGCTTTGGTGCGGCGCCCGGCGCCGCGACAGGCGACGGGCATCTCGGGCGGCGGCTTGCGGGACTGCCGGCGGGCATGCCATAGCCTGAAACGGTCGATGAGGAGGGACGAGACAGCGATGACCTACCGCGCCGCGGACAGCCGCTACGAAAAGATGGAGTACCGACGTTCGGGCCGTTCGGGGCTGACCCTGCCGGCGATTTCGCTGGGCCTGTGGCAGAATTTCGGGGGCAACCGGGACTATCCGGGGGCGATGGAAATCCTGGGCTTCGCCTTCGACCACGGCATCACCCATTTCGACCTCGCCAACAATTACGGGCCGCCGCCGGGGTCCTCCGAGGAGCTTTTCGGCACCGTCCTGGCCCGCGATTTCAAGCCGTATCGGGACGAGATGATCATTTCCTCGAAGGCCGGCTATCGGATGTGGGACGGTCCTTATGGAGACGGGGGATCGCGCAAGTATCTGATCGCGAGCTGCGAGGCGAGCCTCAAACGCATGGGGCTCGAGTATGTCGACATCTTCTATTCGCACCGGCTCGATCCGACGACGCCGCTGGAGGAGACGATGGGGGCGCTGGCGAGCCTGGTGAAATCCGGCAAGGCGCTCTACGCGGGGATCTCGTCGTATCCCGAGAAACAAACCCGTCAGGCGGCGAGGCTGCTGGGCGAAATGGGGGTGCCGGTCACCATCCATCAGCCGAGCTATTCGATCCTCAACCGCTGGATCGAGGACGACAAGACCATCGACGCCTGCGGCGAGCTCGGGATCGGCATCATCGCCTTTTCGCCGCTTTTGCAGGGGGTTCTGAGCGGCAAATACGCCGGCAAGACGAAGGGCGTGACCCGCGCCGACGAGCCCAACTCGACGCTTCGCAAGTCGCACACGCAGGCGAAGGTGCGCAAGGCGGTGACGGCGCTGAAGAAGATCGCCGACGCCCGCGGGCAGTCGATGGCGCAGCTGGCGCTGGCCTGGGTGCTCAGGAGAAGCGAGGTGACCGCGGCACTGATCGGGGTCAGGACCCTCGAGCAGCTCAAGGACAACCTCGGGAGCCTCGACAATCTCGCGTTCAGCGAGGACGAGCTCGCCGCCATCGACAAGGCGACCAAGCCGGCGCTCGTGGACCTCAGGCCGAGACCGGCGGGGTGGCTTCGCTAGGGCCGTCGCGGCAGTAGCCGAGCAGGATGGCGGAAAAGACGGCGAACTGCGCGGTGCCGTATTCGAAGCCGACGGTGAGATCGGTCAGCCCCTGGACCAGAAAGATGCAGGCGAGCATCGCGGTGCCGAACAGGCGCGTGCGGTACTGGCCGTCGCGGGCGCTGCGCCAGGCAGCGAAGAGCGGCGTCGCCACGATGAGAAAGTAGACGCCCACCCCGACGACGCCGCCGGTGACCGCGAAGTTGATGATGTCGTTGTGCAGTTGCGGCAAGGTGGCGACAGAGCCGGCGGCGGCGGCGGGGATATGGGCCACCGCCGCCGGCATCAGGCGGGCCCAGCCATGGCCGACCAGCGGGGCTTCAAGGAAGGCCTGTGCTCCGGCGCGCCAGAGCAGCAGGCGGACGGAGGCGTTGGGGTCTGTGGTCTGGCCGCTGGTGAAAATTTCCTCGAGGATGCGGATGGAGGACACCGATCTCAGCTCGGTGAACAGGCCCGCCGCCACGACGCAAGCGACAAGAGCGACAACGGCGAGGCCGGCGACGACAAGCCGGTGTCGGGGCACCAAGAACCAGATCGCGAGCCCCATCAGCGGCGGCAACACCAGGATCACGCCGCGGGAACCGGCGAGCAGCTCGGTGGCCACGGCCATCGCCGGACCGGCCAGAAAAATCGCCCGCCAGCGCCCGACCGGCGCCAGCAGCCCCAGGAGCGCCGTGAAGCCGAGGAGGGTGGCGTTGGTGGCGGCACGATTGGGGGCACTGACGCGATCCATGCCCGCCACGAGACTGTCGAGGAGCGCATTGGCGAACACCATCGCGACGCCGATGAGTGCAAGCAGAGCGACAACCAGCGTGGCCGACGGCGCCGCGAACCGGCGCAGGAGCGTGTACATCGGCACGAAGAGCATCAGGGCCGTGAAGTTGAACACGTAGATGAGGTCGTGCGGGCTTTGCGCGGTGATGGCGAAGACCGCCGCCAGGATGCCGACCGCGACCCAGAAGAGCCGGCCCGCGGTGTCGACGAGAAGCGGGACCGCGCTCCTTCGCACCGCCAGATAGATGGCACCGACGAGCGCCACCAGAAGGGTCAGATAGGGCGCCGGCCGGCCCGCGACCTGGGGCATCACCAGCGCCATCAACAACAGCGCACTGGCCAGCGCCGCCTCAATCGCCGGCGCGCGGCGGCCCGGCACGCCCATTCAGGCACGCTCCCAGCAGGCGGCCAGTTGCGGGTCGCGCTCGACCGAGGTGGGGTCGACGGCGCCGGCGTCGGCCCTCTGGTCCTTCCAGCCGGTATTGATGGCCTGGAAGTGCCAGTAGAAGAACGAGCCGTCATAACGCCGCGCCCGCCAGGGCCGGCCCTCGATCCAGTGCCAATAGGGATGCACGCCAAGATCGGCGACCCAGTCGCGGGTCGGGTCGAGTGCCCATTTTCCGTCCGGTGGTTTGGGTGCGGCGGCGCCGAGATAGCGGAACGGGTAGTGCCGGTGGGTCAACCCCGAGGCGGGCGCGTCGGGCGCGGCCAACGGCGGCACCCATCTTCCCCTGAACCGCACCAGCCCCCAGCGGGACGCGGAAGCGGCCTCGAAGACCGTCTTGTCGCCGGGGGCCACGAGCTCGTCGATGTCGCAGTTGAGCAGGCCCCGGGCGGCGGCGCAGAAACGGCGCAGCAGCACCGAGAAGGCCGAGATTTGCAGGAACCGGGGCCAGTAAGGATTGTTGACGACTGCCGGATCGACGGGGCCGAACCGGTAGGGCCAGGGCACCACCGCCACCGATTTGAGCCCCGGCACGGCGAGAAGGCACGCTTCGAGTTCGCCGGGCGAATAGGTCTCGGAGCCGTTGTCGAAGAGCACCACCGCGTCGGCGCCGTGCAGGCGGGCGTGAAAGCGGGCCCATTCGTCGATCCAGGCCAGCTCGTTGTCGCGGTTGATGGTCCCCAGTACCCGGGCGCCGGCGAACTCGGCGCCGAGGTTGGGCCGGATGGGGATTTCCAGCCGTTCCGGGCCGATCTGCACGCGCAGCGCCGTGGTGCCGGCCGGCACCGCCAGCGCGGTGACCATCACCGACCAGCTCGCGTACATTTTCGGCTTCGCGGGCGCGTTGGACGGCAGGGCGTGGAACCGGGCGGCGGCCAGTGCGCGGTCGAGATTGAGCGGCGGCGGGCCGACCAGCAGGACGCGTTCGCCATCGGCGTGCCAAAACGCATCGTAGTAGAGCGCCCGGTCCTCGAACGCCTCGAAAAAGGCGGGCGGCCGGCGGCGGCCGGGGGCCTTGGGGCGGCGCCGCAGTTCGGATTCGGGCGGCAGGAAAACCGCCGAGTGCTCGACCTCAATGCGGCGCGGTTTGGTGCTCACCGTCTCGCTCTTGGCATCGGCGGGTCGTCGCCCCGGGGTCGGTCGAAGCGGCGCGTCGCGGTCGCCACGCATCCGCTTCGCGCCGGCGCTCGAATCGAGGCGGCAGAGATTCCTAATATGGCGTGGCGGGGCGGCGGCGGCTACCGGCTTTGTCGGGCCCCCTCCCGCCCTTCGCGCGGCGGCGAATTGTGCTAGAACGCCGCGGCCAAAAGGGGGGACTGAATGTCTGAGAACGGCGGCGGCGGCATTCATGTGGCCCTCGCCTTCAACGACGACTACTGGGCGCCCGCCTATGCGACCATGCGATCGGTGTGCCTGGCGACGCACCGGCGCGGCGAGTTGGTGTTTCACCTTTGCCACAGCAAGCTCGCCGACCGCCACCAGGCGGACCTTTCATCGATCACGGAGGAGTTCGGGGCCGCGCTCGTCGACCACGATCTCGATGCCGACGAGACCTTTCGCCATCTGGCGGAGGTGCTGCCGCATACCCGGCATCTGTCGGCCGAGATGTACGGACGGATATTGCTGGCCCGGCTCGTGCCGACCGACATCGATCGGCTGGTCTATCTCGACTGCGACGTGATGGTGCGGGCGCCCATCGAAGCGCTTGCCGAAATCGATCTGGGCGGAAAGCCGCTGGGGGCGGTCAGGGAAATCAACGCCTGGCGGTTCGCCAACGGGCGCGACGCGTGCCATCGCCGGGATCTTTTCGATCCGGCCGACCCGTTTTTCAACTCGGGAGTGCTGGCGATCGATCTCGAGGCGTGGCGGCAGATGGACCTGGAATCAAGGCTCGCCGAACTCGAAACCGACGGGACCCTGGGGCGCCTTCACAACGACCAGCTCGTCCTCAATTGGCTGTTCAAGGACAACTGGACGCCGCTGGAGGGAAGCTGGAACATGCTGGCACGCAGCCGGGCGGTCGAGGTGCTGGAGCCTGCCATCGTGCACTATGGCGGGGTCAGGAAACCCTGGAAGTTCGGATCCGGGCTGCCCTTCGCGCGGGTCTACCGGCATGTGATGACCAACGAGCTGTTCTGGCGCTACATGCGCCACCGCTGGCGGCGGCGGCTGTTCGGGTAGGGCGCGCGGGGTCGCTTGGCCGGTCGG
Organism: uncultured Devosiaceae bacterium; assembly: GCA_964574935.1. GTDB lineage: Bacteria > Pseudomonadota > Alphaproteobacteria > Rhizobiales > Devosiaceae > JBBECE01. The sequence goes on from CAZNOZ010000020.1 coordinate 10,561, forward strand.
GGACGGCTACAGCCTTTCGAGGCCGGTGAGCGCGCCCAGCGGCGTGCCGGCGATGTCGCCCAGGCGTTGCCATTTGTGCTTGAGCTTGTGAACCGGGACGACCCGATCGCGGACGGCCTCGAAAACCGCGGCAGGGGCATCGCGGTCGAAGGCATTGGCGTTGACGAGCAGTGGGCCGAGTGCGGAGAGCTTGGGCATGCGCTCCCAGACGCTTGCGATTGCCGGGTCGCGCCGGGTGAGCGCCTCGAACAGATACTCCATCCAGAAGTAGTGATGCGGGCGGGCGAAACCGCGCCAGTAGTCGGTGGCGACCCGCAGCCACGTCTCGATTGGCGGCGAGGGGTGGGCGGCGGCGATGAACCAGCTTTCGAGAGGCCGATAGGGGCGCGGCCAGGAGAAGACGAACAGGCCCGCCGCCGCCAGGGCCGGCAGCCAGTCGTCGAGCGGACGGGCGCAATAGAGCGAGGAATCCACCCACACCCCACCATGCTCGGCAAGCAGGCTGAGGCGCGCCAGATTGGCGCGGGCCTGCCGGGAGGCGCGCGGGGCGGCAATGCGGGCATAGCCGGTGGCGTGCTCGGGCAGCGAGCGTTCGTCAATCAGATGCAGCTGCCAGCCGGGGTTGCCGTCGCGCCAGGAGCGGGCGCTGAGTTCGACGATGGGCGGCGCCTGGTCCCAGCCCTGCTGCCATAACATCCATATATGTTTGGGAAAGTCCGAGCCGCCCGGTGCGGGCGCGGCCACCGGCGCAAGTGCGCGGTAGTCCGCGAGAACGCGTTCGATGGTTGCCGGGTCGGTGAGGACGGACTTCTTGAGCGCCGGGTCGAAAAGGGCCCTGAGAAGAACCGCATACTTGGCCGCGAAGACCCGCCGAAACTCACCCCGCGTGAACGCAGAAGGCCCGTCCTGTGGGGTCAACTCCTGAGCACCCCGCCGGTCGCCCGCTCGACGCCGGCGACGACGGCCTTGCCGACGGCCTCGATTTCCTCGTCGGTGAGGGTCCGCTGGCGCGGTTGCAGGGTCACCTCGATGGCGACGGATTTGCGGCCCTCGCCAAGCCGGCCGGCCTCGAAGACGTCGAAGACGGTGACCTCGGAGATCAGCTTGTCGGCGGCCCGGGCCGCCTTGACGATCGCCTCGGCGGTGACGGAGCGGTCGACGACGAAGGCGAAATCGCGCCGCACCGGCATCAGATCGGCGGCCTCCAGCGGCGGCCGGGTGCGGGTCGTGCCCTTGGGCTCGGGCAGGGCGTCGAGATCGATGACCATGGCGACGGCCGGGCCCTGAAGATCGAGCGCCTCGAGGGTGGCGGGGTGGATTTCGCCGAACCAGGCCACCGGCCGGTCGGGGCCGAGTTGCAGGCGCCCGCCGCGGCCCGGATGCAGCCAATGGGGCGGCTCGGCGACGATCTGGAAATTGGCGGTGGCGACGCCCAGCGCCTCGAGGGCGGCCAGGGCGTCGGCCTTGGCGTCGAAGGCGTCGACGGGTCGCGCTGGCACGCGCCAGTGGCGGCCGCCGCCGTCGGGCCCGGCGGTGCCGGTGCGGATGGCGGCGGCATGGGTGTGCTGGCCGCCGGGCTCGGCGCTCTCGAACACCTGCCCGACCTCGAACAGCGCGAGATCCTCGAAGCCGCGATTGGCGTTGCGGCGGGCGGCGGCGGCGAGGCCGGGGATCAGCGAGGGCCGCATGTCGGTGAGCTCGGCGGCGATGGGATTGGCGAGTTTGAGCGCCGCGCCGCCGCCGCCGAACGCCTGCGCTTCGGGCCCGGAGATGAACGACCACGTGACCGCTTCGTCGAGGCCGCGGGCAGCGAGCGCCCGGCGGGCGAGGCGGCGCCGGTTCTGCAGCGTCGTCAGCATCCTGGGGGCGACGGCGTCGAGGCGCGGCAACGGGACCGACGGCACGCGATCGATGCCGACGATGCGCATCACTTCCTCGACCAGATCGGCCTTCTCGGCGACGTCGGCGCGCCAGGAGGGGACCGCGACCTTGACCACCTCGCCGGTGCCGGAGACCCAGAAGCCCAGCCGCGTCAGGATCACCCTGGCCTCGGCGGACGGCACCTCGAGCCCCGTCAGGCGGACGATTTCGTCGAGGGGGAAGTCGATGACCCGGTCGGGGGCCGAGACGTCGCCGGCGATTGTCGGCTCGCACGGCTCGCCACCGCACAGGTCCAGGACCATGCGGGTCGCGAGCTGAAGCCCGGGCCGGACGAAGTCGGGGTCTACGGTGCGCTCGAAGCGGTAGCGGGCGTCGGAGACGATGGATGTCTTGCGCCCGGTCGCCGCGATCGAGTGCGGCTCGAACCAAGCGCATTCGATCAGGACATTCGTGGTCGCCTCGGTGCAGCCGGTCTCTTCGCCGCCGAGGATGCCGCCGAAGCCGAGGACCCCGGAATCGTCGGCGATCACGCACATGGTCTCGTCGGCCTCGTAGCGTTTGCCGTCGAGGCCGAGGAAATCTTCGCCCTTTTTGCCCATGCGGGCGTGGACGGTGCCGGTGAGCTTGTCGGCGTCGTAGACATGCAGCGGCCGGCCGCGGTCCAGGGCGATGTAGTTGGTGATGTCGGCGAGCGCATTGATGGGTCTGAGCCCCACCGCGAGCAGCCGCTTTTGCAGCCAGTCCGGCGAGGGACCGTTCCTGACGCCCTTGATGAGCCGGCCGGCGAACATCCGGCAGGCGGGATTCGCCTCGTCGCCGAATCGGAGCTCGATGGGGATGGGGCTTTGGCCGGCGGTCGCGGGGACCTCGGGGACGGGCGGATCCTTGAGCTCGCCGAGACCGGCGGCGGCGAGATCCCGGGCGATCCCGTGCACGCCGGTGCAGTCGCCGCGGTTGGGGGTGATGGCGATGTCGACGACGACCGCGCCGCCGGCGTAATCGGCATAGCTCTGGCCCACCGGCGCGTCGTCGGGCAACTCGATGATGCCGGTGTGCTCATCGGATACCATCAGCTCGCGCTCCGAGCACAGCATGCCGGCGGATTCGACGCCCCGGATCTTGGCGGTCTTGAGCAGCATGTCGATGCCGGGCACCCAGGTACCGGGGGCGGCGTAGACCCCCTTCATGCCGGCCCGGGCGTTGGGGGCGCCGCACACGACCCTGACCTCTTCGCCGCCGGTATCGACCACGCACACCTTCAGCTTGTCGGCGTCGGGGTGCTTTTCGGCGGAGATCACGCGGGCGACGGTGAAGGGACGCATCAGCTCGCCGCGGTCCTCGAGATCCTCGACCTCGAGCCCGATCATGGTCAGGGTGTCGGCGATCTCGGCGACGGGCGCGTCGGTTTCCAGATGCTCCTTGAGCCAGTCCAGGGTGAGTTTCACGAGCTCAACCCCCCGAACAGGGTCGGCAGGTCGAGGGGGCGGAAGCCGTAATGGTCGAGCCAGCGCTTGTCGGCCTCGAAGAAGGCGCGCAGGTCCGGCATGCCGTATTTGAGCATCCCCAGCCGGTCGATGCCGAGGCCCCAGGCGAAGCCCTGATAGACATCCGGGTCGAGCCCGGTATTGCGCAGGACGGCCGGGTGGACCATGCCGCAACCCAGGATCTCCATCCAGTCGGACCCCTCCCCGATCCGGATCTCGTCCCCGGAGCGGGCACACCCGACATCGACCTCCAGCGACGGTTCGGTGAAGGGGAAGAAGGAGGAGCGAAACCTCAGGTTGACGCCCTCGATTTCGAAGAAGGCCTTCAGGAATTCTTCGAGGACCCAGCGCAGCTGGCCGATATGCGAGCTTTCGTCGATCACCAGCCCCTCGACCTGGTGGAACATCGGGGTGTGGGTCTGATCGGAATCGTGGCGATAGGTGCGGCCGGGGGCGATGATGCGGATCGGCGGTTCAATGCCATTGGTCACCCAGGCGGGCAGCTCCTCGTCGATACGCTGCATGGCGCGGATCTGCACCGGCGAGGTCTGGGTCCGCAGGAGCTTGCGCTCGCCGTCCGGACCGGGCCGCAGGAAGAAGGTGTCCTGCATTTCCCGCGCCGGATGGTCCTGAGGGAAGTTGAGGGCGGTGAAGTTGTTGTGGTCGGTCTCGATGTCGGGCCCCTCGGCGATCGCGAAGCCCATGTCCGAGAAAATGGCGGTGATCTCGTCGGTGACCTGGGAGACCGGATGGATGCGTCCGGCGGTGGTTGGGGCGGGCCTGAGGGGCAGCGTGATGTCGATGGCGTCGGCGGCGAGCTCCTCGGCGAGGGCGGCGCGGCGCAGGTCGGCTTCCCTGGCCTCAATCTTCCCGGTGATCGCGGCCTTGAGCCCGTTGAAGGCCGGCCCGGCGGTCTTGCGTTCTTCTGGCGACATGGCGCCCAGGGAGCGCAGCAGGGCGGTGACGGTGCCGTTGCGGCCGAGCGCCGAGACGCGGACCGCTTCGAGGGCGCGCTCGTCGGCGGCCGCCGCGATGGCGGCTTCGAGCTCGGTTCGGGTTTCGTCGATATCGGCGGCGTCAGGCATGATTGAGGTCCGGTTTCGTCGCAAGTGCTTTTACAAACGGGTTCGGCCCCGCGCCACCCTTCCCTGGTGGTCGCGCGCCCGAACCGAAAAACCGGTTCCCACTTTTTCTGGGCGCGCTCCATCAGTAAAGCGGCACGAGGACGGGGTTTTCCGGCCTCAGTTTGGCTGAAGGTCTAGGCCAGAACCCTTGCGTGGGTCGTCGCTTCGACTTTTTCGAGATAGCCCAACGCCTTCTTGGCGGTTTCGACCACGGCCGCGAAGGCGGCGGGCTCGTTGACCGCCAGATCAGCGAGCAACTTGCGGTCGACGGCGACCTCAGCCTTGCTGAGGCCGTCCATAAATCGGCCGTAGGTCAATCCGTGCTGGCGGGCGGCGGCGTTGATGCGCTGGATCCACAGGCCCCGGAAGTCGCGCTTGCGGGTGCGGCGGTCGCGGTAGGCGTACTGGCCGGCGCGCTCGACGGCCTGCTTGGCGACCCTGATTGTGGTCGAGCGGCGTCCGTAATAGCCGCGGGCGGCCTTGAGGGTCTTCTTGTGGCGGGCGTGCGAGGTGACGCCGCGTTTGACGCGTGGCATGGGCGCCTCCTCTAGCGGGCGTAGGGCAGGTATTTGCGCGCCGTCTTGCGGTCGGGCGCCGATGCGGTGACCGTGCCGCGATTCTGGCGGATATACTTGCCGTTGTGAGAGATCAGGCGGTGCCGCTTGCCGGCGACACCGTGCAGGATCTTGCCGGTGGCGGTGACCTTGAAGCGCTTCTTGGCGCCGGACTTGGTCTTCAGTTTCGGCATTTCGGCACCCTCGGCGCTAAGCTGCCGGGCGGCGCGCACCCGGGCGGCGGGGTTATAGGGGCCGCCGGTCGGCAAGGCAAGGGGCGGGGTGCGAATGGGACGGCGCGTCCCAGCGGTTTCAGACGACGACGGGGCCGTCGGCCGCCTTCCAGGCGTCGAGGCCGCCGCGCAGGTGGGCGGCACCGGTGAGGCCGGCTTCGTGGGCGGCCTGGGTGGCCATCGCCGAGCGTTCGCCGAAGGCGCAGTAGAAGATGATCCGCCTGCCGGACGTGCGGGCGAGTTCGGCGACAAGGCCGCCGGGCGCCAGATGCTCCGCAAGGTGCGGATAGGGGGCGTGCACGGAGCGGGCAATCGCGCCGTGGCGGGCACGCTCGCCATCGTCGCGCAAATCGACGAGCACCGCCTCGCCGCGGTCGACTTCGCCGATGACGGTCGCCGGCTCGAGCGACCAGGGCTCGATGTCGTCGCGGTGCTGGTTGAAGCCCTGGACGAGGTTGGCGGGCACGGCGACATCCATCATCTTTGGGTTGGGCAGGTCGAGGCCGTTCATGATCTCGACATATTCGTCGATCGAGGAAACCTGCAGGCGCGGGTTGAAGGCCTTTTCTTCGCCGATTGTGGAGACGGTATCTCCCTTGTAGTCGTGGGCGGGGAAGACCAGCGTCTCCTCGGGGAGCTTGAGGAGGCGATCGAAAAGCGAGGCGTACTGGTCGCGCGGGTTGCCGTTCTGGAAATCGGTGCGGCCGGTGCCGCGGATGAGCAGGGTGTCGCCGGTGAAGACCCGGTCGCCCATGAGGAACGAATAGGAATCACTGGTGTGGCCGGGGGTGTAGATCGACTTGAGGCTGACGCCTTCGACATCGACCCGTTCGCCGTCGCCGACGCGCATCGAGACGACGTCGACCCCGGACTGCTCGCCCATCACGGTGATGCATCTGGTGCGGTCGCGCAGTTCGCCGAGACCGGTGACGTGATCGGCGTGCACGTGGGTGTCGACGGCCTTGATGAGGCGCAGATCGAGTTCGGTGAGCAGGGTGAGGTAGCGGTCGACCCGGTCGAGGACCGGATCGATGATCAACGCCTCGCCGCCGGTCCGACTGGCCAGCAGGTAGGTGTAGGTCGAGGAGACGGGATCGAAGAGCTGACGGAAAATCATGCCGGAACGGTCCGCATGTGGCCACGCGGCAAGAAGATCGGGTACCGGGGCTTCCGAATCAAGGGCTCCGGGAGGGGGTGAAGCCGGGCCGGCGTTCTAGAGGGTGGGGCGGACCAGAAGCCCCAGCCGTTCGCGCCGCGCAAAACGCACAATCAGAAAGACGGCCACGAAGGCGAGCGAGGCGGCGAGCCCGAGCCAGATGCCGACGCCGCCCATGCGGCCGGGAAATGCCAGCGCCCAGGCGACCGGCAGGCCGACCAGCCAGTAGCCGACCATGGCGATGAGCATCGGCACGCGGGTGTCGGACAGGCCGCGCAAGACGAAGGCCATGACGACCTGGGCGCCGTCGAAGACCTGGAACAGGGCGGCAATGGCGAGGAAGCTCACGCCGTAGGCGATGATCGGGGCGAGTTCGGGGGTCGGGGCGCCGAGATAGAGCCGCATGAGGAATTCCGGGAACACCAGGAATGAGACCGCCGAGGTGCCCATGACCGCAATGCCGATCCCCAGCGACGTCCAGCCGGCGCGGGCAACGCCGGCGTTGTTGCCGGCCCCCAGGGCGAGCCCCACCCGCACGCTGGCCGCCTGACCGACCCCCAGCGGCACCATGAAGGCGACGGCGGCGAGGTTGAGCGCGACCGCGTGGGCGGCGAGCTGGTCGGCGCCCACCCACCCCATCAGCAGCGCGGCGCCGGAGAACAGGCCGACCTCGGCGAGCAGCATCAGTCCGGTCGGCAGGCCGACGCGGAAGATCTGGCGAAGGCGCGGCCAGTCGGGTTGAAGCAAGCGCGCCAGAATGGCGTAGCGCCGGTAGCGGCGGTGCGTGAGCACATAGGCGAACATCAACGCGCACATCACGGTCGCGGTGCAGGTTGTCGAAATGCCGGCGCCGGCAATTTCGAGCCGCGGAAAACCGAAATTGCCGAACATCAGCGTGTAGTTGCCCAGCGCGTTGACCGCGACACCGACCAGCGTGATCCACAGGATGGTGGAGGTGTCCGAGTGCGAGGACAGAAAGCCGCGCAACAGCGCGACCCCGAAAATCGGGATCAGGAACCACGCCGCAAACCGCATGTAGGCGTGCGCGAGAGCGGCCAGGGCGGGATCCTGGCCGGCGGCGACGAGGATCGGTTCGACCTGCATCACGACGGGGATCAACACCGCGGCCATGATGGCCATCGCCCACAGGCCCTGACGGGTGATGCGGCGGATGGCGCGGATTTCCCGGGCCCCGATGGCCTGGGCGATCAGTGCGGCGATGGCGCTGGCCACCCCGAAGCCGGCGAGCTGGAGCGGGTGCAAAACCGCGTTGGCCAGCGTCCCGGCGGCGAGAAATTGAGGGCCGAGCCAGCCCATCATGATGATGTCGGTGACCAGCAGCGCGAACTGCGCCACTTGCGAAACCACCAACGGCCAGGCGAGCACGAGCGTGGCCCGGATTTCGCCGGTCCAGCCGGAAGCGGTGGAGGATGGTTCGGGCCGTGCCGGGGGCACCGCCTCGTCGCGCGAACTCATGAGCCAGCCATAAGGGCGAACGCGTTCCGGTCGGGCCACGCCGCGCGCCCCCGGGGTCCCGCTCGCGTGGCCTGATTAGCCCAGCCCGGCGGGGAAATCCACGGTCATCGGGGCCTGTGGCGGCGGCCGAGCACACGGCGCCAGGCGGAAACGATCAGCGCCACGGCAATCAGGGCGGTCACGATGGCGCCGGCGCCGAAGGCGAGCCGGCAATCAAGCTCGCCCGCCGCACCGAACCAGCCGCCACCTGCCCCGGAAGCGAAGAGGCCGAAGCCGCCACTGCAAGCCTTCGGGCCGGGGTCGAGCAGGATCCAGAAGCCCGGCGTCGCCAGCGCGCCGACGACGGCGATATTGGCAAGCGTGTTGAGCCAGCCGATCCCCAGGGTGTGCGCGGTCAGGGAAATGCCGGCGAAAATGAACGCCGAGACGGCGACGGCGGCGACCCAGAAGGGGGCGTTCAGTCCCTCGGGGCTGATCACCATGCCGGCCATGACGGCGAGCCCGAGGGCGACGAGCGATAGCCCGGCCCACAGCGGCTGGCGTTTTTGGGCCGGACCGGCCTGCATGTTCGGCGCTCCGCATCGACCGAGGGCCGATTGTGGCGCCGAAGTTGTGAGCGGGGACTTAACCGGGAGGGCGCGATCGGCGCCGCGGCAAGGCGCGCCGGGGGCCTATTTGGCGACCAGCGGCGCCAGAACCATGACCATCTGGCGACCCTCGGACTTGGGTTCGGCCTCGACCTTGGAGAGTTCCTCCATCTGGTCGCGGACCTTGTGCAGGAGATTGAGCCCGAGTTCCTGATGCGCCATTTCGCGGCCGCGAAAGCGCATTGTCACCTTCACCTTGTCGCCTTCCTCGAGGAATTTGGAGACCGACCGCATCTTCACGTCGTAGTCGTGATCGTCGATGTTCGGCCTGAGCTTGATCTCCTTGACCTCGATGGTCTTCTGCTTCTTGCGCGCCTCGTTGGCCTTCTTCTGGGCCTTGTATTTGTACTTGCCCAGATCGAGGATCTTGGCGACCGGAGGGCTGGCGTTGGGTGAGATTTCGACCAGATCGAGCCCGGCGTCGACGGCCATATCCCTGGCCTCGGACGTGGCGACTACGCCTCGGTTGTCGCCTTCGGCATCGATGAGCTGGATTTCGGGGACGGTAATGTCATCATTGGCTCGCGGCCCCTCTTTCTGGGGAGCGACCTGTCTCATTGGACGACGAATCTGAGGTTATCCTTCTTGCTGTTGACGGAAACTGCGAAACGCCCGCTACGTTCTGGTCAAACCGCCGCAAAGTCAACACGGGTTTGCGGGGTGTGCCGGTTATCGGCGCCCGGGATGCATTTGGAGCGCATATCGTGATCGAAACGCCACAGCCCGAGCTCCGGTTCCTCGACGTCGGGGGGCGCCGAATCGCCTTCAGGCACCGGGCGGGACGCTCGCCGGGGGTCTTCTGGCTGGGCGGATTCCGCTCCGACATGGACGGCACCAAGGCGCTGGCGCTCGACCGGCTGGCGGCGGAGCGGGGAACTGCGATGACGCGGTTCGACTACTCGGGGCACGGGGCCTCGGGCGGCGCGTTCGATGAGGGCACCATCTCGCGGTGGCTCGAAGAATCGATGGCGGTGTTCGAGGGCGTCACGAGCGGCGAGCAGATCGTCGTCGGCTCGTCGATGGGCGGCTGGCTGGCGCTGCTGATGAACCGCGCCCTGCGCGAAAGGGGCGTCGCGCGGATCACGGCACTGGTGTTGATCGCGCCGGCGGTGGACATGACCGAGGAGCTGATGGTCCCCGAGATGAGCGAGGCGGAACGCGAGGCACTGGCGGAAGACGGGCGCATCGAACGTCCGTCCGCGTACGCCGAGGAGCCTGACGTCATCACCAGGGCGTTGATCGAGGACGGGGCGCGGCATCTGATGTTCGGGGCGCCGATCGTGACCGGCTGTCCGATCGCGATCGTGCAGGGCGCCGAGGACACCGACGTGCCGCCCGAGCACGCGATCAAGCTGATGAGCCATCTGCTCAGCGACGAGGCGAGCCTGACCCTGGTGCCGGGGGGCGACCATCGGCTGAGCTCGGCGGCCGATCTCGACCGGCTGGCGGAGGCCGTCAGCCGGTTCGTTTGAAGATCGCGGCGAGCCCTTCTCTGTAGGTCGGATACATCAGCTCGATATCGAGTGCCTGCTTGATGGCGGCGTTCGAACAGCGCTTGTTGTCGGCATAAAACGAGCGCGCCATTTCGCTGAGTTCGGCCTCGTCGAGGGCGACCGCCGGCGGCGCGGGCGCACCGATCAGGCCGGCGGCGTATTCGACGAGGTCCTGGGACGGGGCCGGCTCGTCGTCGGCGAGATTGAAGACGCCATCGAGCAAGGCGACGGCGGCCCTGGCCGCGATGCGGCCGATATCCTCGACATGGATGCGGTTGAAGACCTGGCCTTCCTTGACGACGCGCCGGGCGGTGCCGGCACGCAGCTTGTCGATCGGCGAGCGGCCGGGGCCGTAGATGCCGGCGAGCCGCATGACCGCGATCGGCAGGTCTCGCGACCGCGCATAGGCGCGCCAGGCCTCCTCGGCCTGCAGCCGGTCCTTCGATCGCGGGTTGACCGGCCGGCATTGGGCGCTCTCGTCGATCCACGCCCCGCCGGCGTCGCCGTAGACACCCACCGAGGAAAAGTAGCCCAACCACCGGAGGTTCTCGGCGGCGTCGAGATCGGCGCGGTGATGGACGAGGACGGGGTCGGCCGGGGGTTGGGGCGGCACGGAGACCAGGAGGTGGGTGGCGGCGCCGATATCGGCGGCGGCGGTGGGGCTCGGGGCGGTGCCGTCGAACAGGTGCACGGTGATTCCCTGGTCGGCGAGTGCCTTGCCCTTGTCGACGGAGCGGACGGTGCCGGCCCAGGAGAATTCCTCGCCGTGCAGCCTTCGCAGCCAGCGGCCGGTGGCCAGCGCCGAATAGCCAAGACCGAAACAGAACAGCTTCATCGTCTCACGCCGGCGCGGCGGCACCGGCGCGCGCCAGCCGCCATTCGGCGAGCACCTCGGGGTCGGATTCGAACTCGCCGTGGCGCTGCCACACGGTGTCGAGCTCATCCGGCCCGACATGGCGGGCCAGGGCCCAGACGGCGGCCCCGCGGACGACGGCGCTGGGATCGTCGAGACGCGGCACGATGGCGTCGCGGGAATCGGGATCTGAGGAATTGCCCAATGCGATCAGAACATTGCGAACGAAGCGGTCGCGCCCCAGGCGCTTGATCGGCGAGCCGGCGAAGCGCGAGCGGAATGCGGCGTCGTCGAGTTCGGCGAGTTCGACCAGCGAAGGCGCCTGAAGGTCCGCGCGGGCCGCCAGTCGCGTCTCGCGCGTCAGCTGCGCGAACTTGTTCCAGGGGCACACCGCCAGACAATCGTCGCAGCCGAAGATGCGGTTGCCGATGGCCTGCCGGAATTCGACCGGGATCGGCCCGAAATGCTCGTTGGTGAGGTAGGCGATGCAGCGCGTCGCATCGAGCCGGAAGGGGGCCGGAAAGGCATTGGTGGGGCACACATCGAGGCAGCGCGTGCAGCCGCCGCAGGATTCGGGATGGGGGGCATCGGCGGGCAATTCGAGATCGGTGAAGATGGCGCCGAGAAACAGCCAGGTCCCGAACTCGCGGGAGATCAAGACCGTGTTCTTGCCCTGCCATCCGAGCCCGGCGGCTTCGGCGAGGGGCTTCTCCATCACCGGCGCGGTGTCGACGAACACCTTGACGTCGGCGCCGGTGCGGCGGGCGAGAAGGCCGGCGATCTCCTTGAGCTTGCCCTTGATGATCGGGTGATAGTCCCGGCCCCGCGCATAGCAGGAGACGACCCCGACCCGGTCGTCGCCGAGATGGGCCATCGGGTCGCCTTCGGGGCCGTAGTTCATGCCGACCACGATCACCGATTTCGCCTCGGGCCAAAGGCGGCGCGGGGCGGCGCGGCGAGCCGGGGCGGCGCCCATCCAGTCCATGCCCTCAAGCCAGCCATTGTCGAGCGCGATCGTCAGCTTTTCGAACAGGTCCGGCCGCGCCTCGGCCGAGGTGACGCCGAAGGCCGAAAAGCCCAGCCCGGCGGCCCGCTCGCGGAGCGTTTCCAGAAGATCGGGGCCGGCGACCGGCGCACTCAAAAGTCGAGGTCCGCGTAGTGGGTGGAGGCGGGAATGGCGGTCACGCGGTCGGCCAGGAGCGGGCGGAAGGCGGGGCGCGACTTAACGCGCTGGTACCATCCTCTTACCTCTTCGGCCTCGGCCCAGGGCACGTCGCCGAGATAGTCGAGGCTCGACAGATGCGCGGCGAGCGCGAAGTCGGCCAGGGTCATGGTCTCGCCGGCGAGCCAGCGGCGGGTCGCCAGCAGATAATCGAGATAGGCCAGATGCTCGCCGAGATTGGCCTTGGCGGCGCGCAGCGCGGCGGGCTCGGGCGGTCCGCTCAGGTCGCGCTTGATGACCTTCTCCTCGAGGACATAGCGGGTGACCTCGTCGTTGAGCTTGAAGAGCACCCAGTCCATCAGCCGCCTGGTCTCGGCGCGGTTGGCGGCGCCGGAGGGGAAGAGCGTCGTTTCGGCGGCGGTGTGGGCAAAACGCTCCTCGATATGCGCCATCACGGCGGTCACCCCGACAACGGGCGGCTCGTCGTCAACGAGCATCACCGGCCCCTCGGCGGACGGGTCGATCTGAAGGAACGGCTTTTCGCGTCGCCAGGGCCTGACGTCGGTCAACTCGTGCTCGATGCCGTACTCGCCGAGCATCAGCCGGACGAGCCGTGCGGCCGGTTGAAGCCGATACTGGAGGAGCTCGGGCATCGCTCAAAAACCCCGCGGGACGGGCGGACTGCGGTGTGCGGCACTCATTCGGGTCGATGACAGGGTGGGCACAATCGGTCTACAAGGTGCCGCCATTCGAGCGCCGCGACAAGGCCCAATCGGCCCCGGGGCCCGGCTTCCAGGGAGACCGGCATGGATGTCTATCAGGGGCTGATCGCGCCGCTCATTCTCGGCGTCATCGAAGGGCTGACCGAGTTCATCCCCGTCTCCTCGACCGCCCACCTGCTGCTCATCGGCGAGGCGATGGGGTTCCAGGATCCGCGCAACACCTTCGTCGTCCTCATCCAGCTCGGGGCGGTGCTGGCGATCGTGACGATCTATTTCACCCGCCTGTGGCGCCTCCTCGTCGATGCGCTGCGGGGCCGTGGCTACGCCTGGCGGTTCGCGCTGGGGGTGGCGTTGGCCTCGGCACCGGCGGCGCTCGCCGGGGTGCTGGTGCATGATTTCATCAAGGAGGTGCTGCAGGAAAACCTGATCCTGATTTCGGCGACGCTGGTCGCCGGCGGGGTGGTGTTGATGGCGGTCGACAGGATCGATTTCTCGCCGAAATACAAGGACATCTACGCCTATCCCTGGTGGCTGTGCCTGATCATCGGGCTTTTCCAGATGATCTCGCTCGTGCCGGGGGTGTCGCGGTCGGGCTCGACGATCGTGGGGGCGCTGATTTTCGGCGCCGACAAGCGGTCGGCGGCGGAGTTCACGTTTTTCATCGCGCTGCCGATCATGGGCGGGGCGTTCGGCTACGATCTCTATCGCAATCTCGATGTGATCACCGCCGAGGTCGGCCTCAACATCTTTATCGGCTTCGTCGCCTCGTTCGTCGCCGGGGCGCTAGTGGTGCGCTACCTTCTCGACTTCGTGTCGCGCTACGGGTTTGCGCTGTTCGCCTGGTGGCGGCTGGTGGTCGGTGGGTTGGGGCTGGTGGCGACGGTTTTCCTCGGTGTCGGCCAGGGCTGAAGGCTCAGACAGGCGCGACGGCAGGGGATCGCCATCGAGCGCCAGCCGCGCATCCGCCGCGCAGGTCCTGAGCCCGACGCGCTGATCTAGCGGCTGCCCTCGCCGGAGAGCGGGCGGTCGAACTGGCCGTGGGGGCGGAAGCGCCAAAGATAGGTCGGCAGGATCGCGTCCATGGTCGCCGGCTCGATGCCGAAGGCCTCGATGGTGCGCTTGTGGCGCCTGGCGTCGTCGGAGACGACGTTGTCGACGGTCAGTTGGGCGAGCTGATCGCGGGTCAGGATGGGCTTGGGCAAGAGTCCGGTGAAGATGGCGCCGAAACTGACGAGCGAGGTGGGCACGGGCAGGAGCGGGCGGTGGCGGCCGGTGACGCGCAAGATGCGCTCGAGGAGCTGATGCATGGTCTCGATGTCGGGGCCGCCGAGTTCATAGGGCCGGCCGCCCTTGACGGCGCCATCGGCGGCGCGGGCGAGAGCCTCGGCGACGTCACCGACATAGATGGGTTGGAAGCGGGTCGAGCCGGCGATGACCGGCAGCACCCAGAACAGGCGGGCGAGGTTGGCGAAGCGGACGAAGAAGCCGTCGCCGGGCCCGAACAGGATGGAAGGGCGGACGACGACGGCATCGGGAAAGGCGCCCAGCGCCGCCTGTTCCCCGCGGGCACGCGAGCGCGCAAACAAGCTCGGCGCCTCCTCGTCGGCGCCGAGGATCGACATGTGGACCAGGCGGGTGGCACCGGCGGCGGCAGCGGCCTCGGCGACGGCCCGGGCACCCGCGACATGGACCGCGTCGAAGCGCTGCCGGGCGCGCTCGAAGCCGATGCCGGTGAGATTGATGACGACGTCGGCGCCGGCAACCGCGGCGGCGACCGATTCGGGATGGCGGACATTGGCCTGGACGGGCTGGATCTGCCCGACCTGCCCGAATGTGCGGACATGGCCGGCGAGATCGGGGCGGCGGCAGGCGACCAGGATGCGGTAGCCTCGACGGGCGAGCCGCTGCACCAGGCGGGTACCGATGAAACCCGACCCTCCGAAGATCGTCACCCGCTTATCATGGGGGGCGGGCATCGGCGCCTCCTCCAGGTCAATGCGGGGCGGTTCTATCGCGTTCGCATCGCCGGTGTCGAGGGCGACAACGCCGCGCCGGGCGGCGGCGCGCCGGCGCTTGTCGGAACGGGGAAAGCGGTCGGAAAGGGGCGCGATTGACAAGGGCCGGGCGCCGACCTAGTCATGCGCACCCGGCCCCGGCGCCCAGGTGGCGGAATTGGTAGACGCGCTGGCTTCAGGTGCCAGTTCTCGCAAGGGAGTGGAGGTTCGAGTCCTCTCCTGGGCACCAAGCACCCTCCCCCGGCGTAGGGATGGACACATTAGAGCTCCATATTATCAGCACGTTGACGGAGCGCGGACGATTGCGTCCGCGCAGCGGCGGATCCTCGCCCGGGCAATTGCGGCGCGCCACCAGGTGAGGCCCGTTCCTGCCCTCCCCCTTTCCCGCGGCAATCGCGGGGCGGCCGGCGTCAGGCCTCGGGGATCCAGACCATCATCGAGCCGGGGCCGCGATTGGCCCACAGAAAGTACGGCAGGGCGGTGAGCGTCGCGTCGGCCTCGGGAGCGGGGGCGGTGCGATAGAGATCGGTCCAGTCGGGGGCATCGATGCGACACATGGCGCCAGAGGGGATACCAACGAATGACGTTTCGAGCCGTTCTTGCCGGTTGCGGAAACATGTCGAACGGGTGGCTCGAGGCCATCGCCTCGACGCCGGCACTGGCCGACGCCGTGGAGATTGTCGGGCTTGTCGACATCGATCGCACCGCCGCGGAGCGCTGTGCCGACCAGCACGGCCTGAGCGGCGCTGCCATCGGCAGCGATCTGGCGGAAATCCTCTCCCAAACCGGCGCCGACATGCTGTTCGACGTGGTGCCGCCGGCGGCGCGGCGCGCGGTGGTCGAGACCGGCTTCGCCCATGGCTGCCATGTGCTGTCAGAAAAGCCGATGGCGTTGTCGCTGGACGACGCGAGGGCGCTCATCGCCGGCGCCGAAGCGGCAGGGCGCGTCCACGCGATCGTGCAGAACCGGCGGTTCAACCCCGGCGTCCGGCGCCTGCGGGCGACGATCGAGAGCGGTGCGCTGGGCGACCTGACGGCCATTCACGCCGATTTCTTCATCGGCGCGCATTTCGGCGGATTTCGCGACCTCATGGAAAACGTGCTGCTTGTGGACATGGCCATTCACACCTTCGATGCGGCGCGGTTCATGGCCGGCAAGACGCCGCTGGGGGTCTACTGCCAGCAAACCAACCCCAAGGGCTCCTGGTACGCCCACGGGGCCGCGGCGAATGCGCTGTTCGACTTCTCTGACGAGGTCGTATTCGCCTATCGCGGCTCGTGGTGCGCCGAGGGCGCCAACACGAGCTGGGACGCCTCGTGGCGGATCATCGGCTCGAACGGCTCCGTGCTGTGGGACGGCGCGGACAATTTCGAAGCGCGAGTCGTCGACGGCGAGGAAGGCTTTTTTCGTCCGCTGCGCGAGATCGAGCTGCCGCCGCCGCCCGACGCCGGGCAAACGCACGGCCACGCCAGCGTCCTCAGCGAGTTCGTCGACGCCATAGAGGCGGGCCGGACGCCCGAGACGGCGGGCACCGACAACATCAAGAGCCTGGCCATGGTCTTCGCGGCCATCGACAGCGCCGCCACCCAGCAACGAGTCCCCATCGCCGTCTAGGAGTACGCAATGTCCAATCCCGTTCAGTCCATCCGCATCGGAACCATGATCGACGCCGGCGGCGGACATGCCGCCGAGCGCATCGCGGAACTGGCCGACCTCGGCTTCGAGAGCTTCGAGCCCATGTTCTGGCAAACCACCGGCGGACAGGATTTGGCCGAACTGGGCAAGCGGTGCCGGGAGGCGATCGGGGACAGGGACATCACCATCTCGACGCTGGGCATGTTCGGCAATCCGCTCGAAGAACAAGAGGCCGATCTCGAAACGCTGCAGGGCTGGAAGGACTGCATCGACAATGCCCATCACTTCGGCGCCACCTGCGTCGGCGGCTTCACCGGCCGGGTGCGCGGCAAGCCGATCGAGGACAGCCTGCCGCGCTACAAGCAGATCTGGTCGGAACTGGCCAAACGGGCCGCCGACAAGGGCGTCAAAATCGCCTTCGAGAACTGCTCGATGGAGGGCAACTGGCTAACCGGCGACTGGAACATCGCGCACACGCCCGATGCCTGGGAGCTGATGTTCAACGAGACGCCCGACGACAATATCGGGCTTGAATGGGAACCGTGCCACCAGCTGGTCTATTTGATCGACCCGCTCCCGCAGGTCCGGAAATGGGCGCACAAGTTCTTCCACATCCATGGCAAGGACGCGACCGTGCGCTGGGACGTGATCCGCGAGCACGGGATCTTCGGCAAGGTCCCCTTCGTACTGATGCGAACGCCCGGATTCGGCGACAGCAACTGGACCGACATCATTTCCGAGCTCCGCATCGCGGGCTGGAGCGGCGCCATCGATATCGAGGGCTGGCATGACCCGGTGTATCGCGATGCCCTGGAGATGACCGGACAGATCGCCGCGCTGAACCACCTCAAACGCTGCCGGGGCGGCGACTTCGTCAACCTGACGGCGCAATATGAGGGCGGCGATCCTTCGTTGAGCCGCGGCGAGTGACCGGCAGGCCGCTCGCGAAGCGGGCGGCCCGGGGTCGCCGCCGGTTGCCCGGAGCGCCTTCAGCCCTCCGCGACAGGTCCGGCTTCGCTCTGGTAGAGCCCGGCGAGGGTGTCGAGCTGAGCGAAGACTTCCTGCCGCTTGGCGGCGAGCCGCGCGGCGAGGCGGCGGCGGGTCCGCAGCATGAACCAGGCGCGGGCTTCGTTCTGCAGGCGCCGGCGGGTGTCGTGAAACGCGAGCGCCACGCTGCCGGCCACCGGAGCGGCGATCACCACCGCCACGCCGATCCAGAACCCCGCCAACAGCCCCGCCAGAACGCCCTGCAGCAGCCAGAAGGCGGGAAACGCCACCAGCGCCGGATAGAGCGTCCAGGTGGCGGTGTCCGATGCGACCTGGCGCTCGCCGATCCACCGTACGGTGAAATAGGGGGCGGCGTTCAGAAGCGAGCCCAGGAACGCCAGATTGAGCGGCAATAGCGCCGCCGCGGCACGGCCCAGGAACCCCAGCACGGTGCCCGGCGCGTAGCGGGCGGCCACCTGCTCATCGCGCAGGCGGGCGCCGGAGAGCAGCTGGTCGTATTCGGCCAGCGACCGCACGAACGAAGCGGTGCACTTCGGGTGGTGCTCGCGCATCCAGCCATAGCCCAGGAGCATTGCCTGCTGGACACCGAACGCCTCGGACAAGGGGAGCTTTTCCGGCATGTCCGGCCGACGCTGGGCCCAAATGGTGGCGGCGCGGGCAACCAGGCGGGATTCGTCCCAGGAGCCCCAGCTGAGAGTGACGGCGCGCAGGCCCTGATCGACGCGCGCCGTCAGATCGCGGACGGCCTGGCGCCGGGCTTCTTCGTCGCCTTCGAGATAGGCGGTGCGCTCCGGGGCCGGGTCGATCGGGTCGCCGGCCTGCACCAGCGCCCGGGAGCGAAATTTCCCCTTGGCGTCGAAAATGAGGCCGACCGGCACGATGACAATCCCGAGCGGCCCATGGGCCCGCTCGGCCTCGAGAACGATGCGCGCGGCGCCGGTGCGCATCGGCTGCAGGGCCGGCTCGGAGTGGCTCACCCCTTCCGGGAACAGCGCCAGCACGCCACCGGCGGCCAAGAGCTCCCAGCTCTTGGCGAAGGTGTCGCGGTTGCGATTCGGATCGGCGTCGGGATATTCCTGCTTGCGGTAGACCGGCGTCACTCCGGCCGCTTCCAGAAGCGGCACCAGTGGCTTTTGCCGCCACAGCGCGTCCATGGCCAGAAAGCGCGGCATGCGCGGCAGAAAGCCGGCGATCAGGGCCGGGTCGACCATGCCGTTGACGTGATTGGCCACCACCACGACCGGACCGGTGGCCGGGATCCGATCCTCACCGGCGACCTCGACGCGGCGGTAGTAGATCGAGAGCGCCAGGCGCGCCAGTTCCTTCAGGAAGGCGTCGGTGCGCGGCCTCGGCCGGCGACCGCCGGGGCGCGGCTCACCCTTGTTCATGGGGAGGACGGGCTGCCGCGGTGCGGGGCGGCTGCGGGCCGGCCGGGCGCGGTTGGAACGAATGGTGCGTCGGGGGCGGGGAAATTGATTTCGTCACGGCAATCATGTCGGCGCCCTGGGGCCGGTTCAAACGCCGGTTGCAGGGCGAGCCCCGCCGGATTGGCCGACGACGCGCGCTGGCGGGCGGAAAACCTCAAAACCACGCCAGCGGCGTGGCGTCAGCCTAGCACACAAGTGCCGGAAGTCGTCCACCTTTGGCCGATGGCGGGCAGCCCCGCCTCACCCCGAGCGGAGCACAAACCGGGCGCTCGCCGCGAACGGAAGCCGACCGAAGCCGCCGAGAGCGCCGATCGCGCCGGATGGCCTGAACGCGGGCCGCCCGCGAGGCCGCCCGCCCAGGCCGATCAAATGGCGTTGGCGCCCGGGGTCGCGATCTCGCGGATCGTGATGTGGCGGCGCAATTCCTCGAGCAGCATGTTGAAATCCACCGGCTTGGTGAGGAAAGCGGTCGCCCGGCAGCGGCCCAACAGGTCGCGCCGGAGCGCCACGTCCTGCCTGCCGCCCAGGGTCTGCCCGGTGACCACGATGACGGGGATCGACTGCGTGGTGGGGTGCTCGGCCAGGCGAACCATGAGATGGTCGCCGGAGCCCGCCGGCATCTTGTAGTCGGTGACGATGACGTCAGGCAGTTCCTTGAGCGCGACCCGGTAGCCTTCGAGGCCGCTGCTGGCTTCCAGCGTATTGATGCCGTGATAGCGCAGGCGGACGCCGATGGCCTTGGTGACGCCGGCATCGTCGTCGACCACCAGGACCTTTGGCTCGGCCCGGCCGCTTCCGGCCGGCTCGGGCGCCGCCGGCGCGTCCGGTTCCGTCGGCCAGTCGAGTTTGCCCGCTTGCAGCAGCTGCGTCATCAGCGCCTCCAGCCGGGTCCAGGCCTCGGCGTCGTTGACCACGAAATGCATGCCCAGGGCGTCGCAACGCCGAATGGATTCCGGGTCGGATTTGGCAAGCTGCACGATGACCGGAAACGACGCCCGGATCTCGTTGAGCCGTTCGCACAGCATGAAGCCTTCGGTTTCGGCGCGGGCAACATCGACGATCATGATGTCCGGCGGCGACTTTCTGGCCTTGAGAATCGCGATGCCGCCGATCGTCGTGGTGTGCGCCTCAAGGCCGATCTCGCGGCAACGGGCCGCCAGCGATCGCGTGACTTCCCGGTTGGCTCCGGCGATCAGAACATTGCCTGGTTTGGTCATTTGGGTCCTCCCTTCGATTCGGTCCTGCTCCCGGGGGTGCATGCCGTCATCACCGAGCGCCGACTGAACGGCGCGAATCAGCGTCGTGGCGTCATAGGGTTTCTCGAGCACGTATCGCGCGCCGGCCTGACGCGCCTGTTTCTGGGCCTGCTCGGATGTGTTGGCGGAAACCACGATGATCGGGATGGCGCCCAGCTCGGCATCCTCCCGCAGCCGGACGAGCACGGTGTGGCCATCCATTCCCGGCATCCTCATGTCGAGCACGATGGCGTCCGGCGAGGCCTGCAAGGCGAGCCTGAGCCCGCTCTCGCCGTCGGGTGCGGACAGCACCTGGTAGCCGGCGGCCTCCAGCCTGACGCTCATGGCCCGAATGATGTCGACGGTGTCGTCGATGACCAGGATCTTGAGCCTGTCACGCATGTTCCGAATCCGCGTCGGCCGGCGCGGCTCCCGAGAACGCGCGGCGGTTTGCGCGCGGGGCGGGTTCCGACACAGAAGCATGCCACAGGGCCGCGAAGGCGGATGTGAAGGCATCGGCGCGCTCGAGCAGGTTCCAGGTGCCGTTGATGGCGACCTCGAGTTTCGGGGGGCCGTCGCTGAGCTCGAAATGCAACGATTCGCCCGGCGCCGATTGAATGCGCTCGACGACGTCCTGCACCTTCGGCCGGCTGGTCGCCACACACACCAGCCACTGGTGGTCGCGAGGTTTGAACACGAGATCACTGCGACGCATCTGCCGCTCGAGCAGGCGCTGCAATTCGTCACTCGTCGCCGCGCCGATGCCGTCGTCGGTGGTCACGGTCAGAATCGACACGTGCTCCGAACCAGCCCTGAGGGCATCGATGCGCCTTGAAAACCGCTTGACGATCCGGACCGGGTCGTAGGTGGGAATGGTGAAGGTGAAGGTGCTGCCCTTGCCCGGCTCGCTGTCGACACCAATGTCGCCGAGATTGAGCTGTACCAGTTCCCTGGCGATGTTCAGTCCGAGGCCGAATCCGCCCGTGTCGCCCTCGATGTCGTCTCCCAGCTGCCGGAAGCGATCGAAGATCGCCTCGACCTTCTCCGGGGCGATTCCGGGCCCCGTATCGCTGATGCCGATCACCACCTCGGAGCGTTCGGGCTCGTGACGCGCCCAGACGGTCACCTTCGAACCCTGGTTGCCGAACTTGCAGGCGTTGATGACCAGATTGACGATGACGCGGCCCGCTTTCTCGGAGTCGCAATAGACGGCGGGAAGGTGGGGCGCGAAGTCGAATTCGAGCCGAATTCCGCCGGCCGAGGCTCGATGCTCGAGCGTGGTCAAGATGCCGTCGACGATGTCGGCACAGTCATGGGCCCGCCGGTGCAGGCCGAGAAGTCCCGCTTCGAGCTTGCTGATGTCGAGCAGATCGCCAACCATGACGGTAAGGTCGTCGACGCGGCCCAGGATAATGCCGGCATACTCGCGTTGCTTTTCGTTCAGCGCCCCGGCGATCCCTTCGTGAAGGATGGCGGCGAATTCCTTGATGACGCTCAGCGGTGTGCGGAATTCGTGGGAGACGTTGTCAACAAACTGAAGCGCCGTCGAATACAGCTCCGAGAGCTTCTGGTTGCTGAGGCGCAGCTGCTCGTTAACCTGCGAAACCTCGGCGGTCAGAAGCGTGACGCTCCGGTAGGTTTCGTCGAGCTCGGTGTGAAGATCCTCCACGTTGCGCGTGGACGGTCTCATCGTTTCACCTCCCTGGCCACTGCAGCTGTCGCCGCGATTCGCTCGGCCGATCGGCGATCGCGGCCGAAATCGGCGTCAATGCGCACCGCTGGCGGGGTCAGCTCCATTTTGTAATTGCGACGCGCGTTCCCCGTCCGAGGGCGGAGTCAATCCGGAATTCGTCCATCAGGCGTCGGGCGCCCGACAGACCCATGCCCGCGCTCTGGCAGGTCGAAAACCCGTCCTGCAAGGCCTGGTCGGTGTCGGCGATGCCCGGCCCGTTGTCGACGAAAACGCATCGCAGTCCCTTGTTTCCGTTGACGGCCACCTGCTCGATCTCCATGACACCGCCGCCACCGTGGATGACCGCGTTGCGCGCCAGCTCGCTGACGGCGGTGGCGATGCGGGTCCTGTCAATCAATGAAAAGCCGAGCGCGCCCGCCATCTCACGGGAGGCGTTGCGCGCCTCGACGATATCCTCGTTGGTCCGAATCTCAACTTTGCGCATCCATCGAGATCTCGATTGGCGGAACCGCGCGGCCAGCCGGCCTGAAAGTGCCGGCGGCGAACCCGACCCGCGGGAACCCCGCGGCCATCCCGGTCATCGTGACGGTCACGACGGGCCACCTGCCGGCCGGCCGGACTTCGCTGTCCATCCGCAGCGCCACCCAGCTTCAAGATATTGTGCGGTTTGCTCGGTCACTGGTCGACATCCCTGCTTGCGTTTGCGTCGGCTTGGCTTCCGGGGGGAGAGTTGAGCCCGGCGCTGCCCTGTCCGGGCGCGCCGCGTGGTCCGGTCCTCCGGCCTCCCCGTCGACGCTCGCCGGCAGCCGCTGCCGGGCGTCGCGAAGAGTCTAGGCACGGTCGGTAAATGGAGTATCGGCGCGGGGTTGAGGGCTACTTCGTATGTGGGTCAGTTCCGCAACGAAGCATTCACCATGGGCCGCCCGACGCCGACGCGCGATCCTCGATCGGTCTCAACGCGTGGCGGACAGGCGGGCGATTGCCCGGGCGCGCCAGCGTTCGGTCTTCCCGATGGCGTTGAACGAATAGATGTGCCAGCCGGCGACCCCCATCGCCGGGTCGGCGACGGCGCCGGCGAGTCCCTCGACGTAAGGGTCGGGGCGATAGCCGCCGACGAGCCGGGCGGCGGGGCCGGCGAGCAATTGCAGCGACTTGCCGATCCCGATATGCAGCCCGATCCGCATCAGCCGGGGGCGGTCGACGACCCCGGGCACGCCGATGCGCACCGGCAGGCCGATCCCCGATCGTCTCAGTTCCGCCAGCCAGCGGCGCGTGACCTCGGCGTCGAAGCACATCTGGGTGACGAGATAGTCGGCATAGTCCAACTTCTCGACGAGCGCCGCCTGCAGCGCTTCGGGGGGGATCGACGGATGCGGCTCGGGATAGCCGGCAATGCCGACGCGCATGTTGTGGCCGAGCTTCGCCATATCCGCGAGCAGCGCGGCGGCGCTGTCATAGGCGCCCGCCGGTTCGGGCGGGTCGCCGCCGACGACAAAAACCTCCTCGATGCCCAGTTCGGTGAGCCGCCCCATGAGCTCGGCGAGCTCGGCGCGGCTGGCGAGCATGCGCGCGGGTATGTGCGGCACGATCAGGCCGCGATGGGTCTGGCGCAGCTGCGCGGCCAGCTCAAGCGTCGCCGGCAGGCCTCGGCGCGGGGTGGTGGTGATGGTGACGGCGGCATCGGCGGGCAGATGGCGCAGCTCGTCGGCGAGGCCCGGCATGGGTATGACTTCGTAGCGCGCGGGGGCCAGCGAGCGCGCCAGCGCTTCGGCGTCGGCGCGCGACAGCTCCGGGGTGCCTGCTCGAACCATGCTCGTTGCTCCCGCCGGAGCCGCGCGCTTTCGGGACGTCGGTGGAGACGGGGCTCCGCGACGATTGCGGAGGCGCCTCAGTAATGCGCTCAGGCTGCGGCTTTTAATACCCGAGCGGCTATGGCATCAATCGGACAGTTCGCGCAAAGGGCATTTGATGACCGTACGTTTGCACAAGGGCGACCTGCCGAGCGTCGACAAATATTCCGGCCAGGTTGCGATCGATACCGAAACCATGGGGCTCAATCCGATGCGGGACCGGCTGTGTCTGGTGCAGCTGTCGCCGGGCGACGGCACCGCCGACATCGTGCAGATCGCGCCGGGGCAGACCGAGGCGCCGAACATCGCCGGCCTGCTCGCCGATTCCGGCCTCACCAAGATCTTCCACTTCGCGCGGTTCGACATGGCGTCGCTGAACGCCGCCTTCGGGGTGATGGCGGGACCGGTGTATTGCACCAAGATCGCTTCGCGACTGGTGCGGACCTACACCGACCGGCACGGGCTCAAGGACCTCGCCAAGGAGCTGCTCAACGTCGACCTGTCCAAGCAGCAGCAAAGCTCGGACTGGGGGGCGGAGTCCCTCAGCGACGCGCAACTCGACTATGCGGCCAGCGACGTGCTGCATCTTCACGATCTGCGCCGGCATCTCGACCGCATGCTCAAGCGCGAAGGGCGCGAGGAGATCGCCCGGTCCTGTTTCGAGTTCCTGCCGACGCGGGTGCGGCTGGATCTGGCCGGGTGGTCGGAGGTCGACATCTTTGCCCACAGCTGACCGGCGGCCGGGGCGGGTGATGGCCGACCGGGGCGAACGCGCGCGACGCGAATTTCCGGGCCTGACGCGATGAGCGAGATCGCCGCCGCACTGCGACCGGACCGAGCAACGGTTTTCCGGCAGCTCAGGCGCCGGCACGGGTTGATCCGGCTGCTGCGGCTGGCCGTGCCGGTGATCGGCGTGGTGGCGCTGGTGGCGCTGGGGGCCCAGATCTACCTCGCCTCGATCAGCGGCGGCCTCGGAGCCGCCGGCGCGCGGCTCCAGGGCGACCGGTTGATTGTCGACCGACCCACGATGACGGGCACGCTGTCCGGGGTGGGACGCTACGAGTTGACGGCCGAGACGGCCTCGACCGACCTCAAGGACGCCGCCGAAGTGACGCTGGCCGCCATCGATGTCGATATGCGGTTCACCGAGGGGGGCAGTGCTCGGGCGCACGCCGATTCCGGGGTGCTGGAATTCTCCACCCGACAATTGCGGATCGACGAGACCATCAATTTGACGACCAGCGACGGCATTCGGGGCGAAAGCCTGGGCGGGGTCATCGACGCCGCCGAGCAGTCGTTCACGACCGAGGGCGGGGTGAGCTTCTCGTTCCCCGACGGCTCGACACTCGAAGCCGCGAGCATGGCTTATGCGGCGACGAGCGGAAGCTGGCGGTTCGAGGACGTTCGGATTTCGGTGGTACCGCCACCGACCGCGGCATCGACGGATGCCGCGCCATGAGGCCGCTTGCCGCTCTCGCACTGGTCATGCTGGTGGCGCTGCCGGCGGCGCCGGTCCTGGGGCAGGCGACAAATCCATTTTCCGGGCCCGGCGCCTCCAGCGCGCCGGTGGAGATCACGGCCGACGTGTTCGAAATCGCGGAAGCGAACAGCAGCGCCGAATTCTCCGGCAATGTCGTGGTCACCCAGGCGGGCTTCACCCTCAAATCGGAAAAAGTCGTGGTCGTTTATGGCGAGGATGGCTACTCGGATCTGAAGTCCCTGAGATCCGAGGGCCGGACGCGGATCACCTATGCGGGCCAGAGCGCGGCAGGCGACCGAGCCGAGTTCGATGTCGGCTCGCGCGTGCTCAGGCTGATCGGCAATGTCCGCGTCGAGAACGAAGACGGCACCTTTACCGGGCAGGAGCTGGTCGTCGATTTCGCCCGCGGCACCACCCGCTTCGGCGGCGGTGGCGACGGCGGCCGGGTGACCGGCGTGTTCACCCCGGGCGAATAGGGCGATGGCCGCCAACCCCATCGACCCGCAGGGCTGGCTCGTCGCCTACGGTTTGGCCAAGAGCTACAACCGGCGGGAGGTGGTGCACGACGTCTCGATCGCGGTCAGGCGGGGCGAGGCGGTGGGCCTGTTGGGCCCCAACGGCGCCGGCAAGACGACCGTCTTCTCGATGATCATGGGGATTGCCCGGCCCGATCGGGGCGACATCCTGCTCGACGGCAAGGTGATCACGCCCCTGCCGCTGTTTCAGCGGGGTCTGCTGGGGATCGGCTATCTGCCGCAGGAGCCCTCGATCTTCCGCGGCATGAGCGTCAAGGACAACATCCTGGCCATTCTCGAAGCGCGATCGCTGAGCCGCCGGCAACGTCGCGTGGAACTCGACAGGCTGCTGGAGGAGTTCTCGATCGGCCATCTCAGGGACCAGGACGCGCGGTCGCTGTCGGGGGGCGAACGGCGGCGGGTGGAAATCGCCAGGGCGCTGGCCGCCGATCCGCAATTCATGCTGCTCGACGAGCCCTTCGCCGGCATCGACCCGATCGCGGTGGTCGACATCGAGGCGCTGGTGGGCGAGCTGACCTCCCGTGACATCGGCGTGCTGATCACCGACCACAATGTCCGCGAGACGCTCGGCCTGGTCGACCGCGCCTACATCATTCACGAGGGGCGGGTGATGGTCCAGGGCCGACCCGAGACGATCACCGCAGACCCGGAGGCAAGGCGCGTGTATCTGGGCGAGCGATTTTCGCTGTGAGGGGCAACCATCCCGCCCCCCGGGGCGCCAGCCGCGACTTCGGCGCGCCGCCCGGTCGCCGGAATCACCCGTGCGAATACGTAATTCCGCCGCTCATGGCACGGAACTTGTATGGCGGCGCCGAATTGTGGCACGTTGCAAACCGATGGGCGGCCGACGGCCGCCCGATCG
This sequence comes from uncultured Devosiaceae bacterium, assembly GCA_964574935.1. GTDB lineage: Bacteria > Pseudomonadota > Alphaproteobacteria > Rhizobiales > Devosiaceae > JBBECE01. The sequence continues at coordinate 37,088 of CAZNOZ010000020.1, forward strand.
CCAAGACGGCACGGCAAATGGCGCAGTCGCTTCGGCTCCAGGCCCGACAGACACAGTCCCTCACCCTGACCCCGCAGCTGATGCAGTCCATCAAGCTGCTGCAACTCGGCCACCTGCAACTGGCCGAGTTCGTGGAAGCGGAGCTGATGCGCAACCCGCTTCTCGAACGTGACGAGAAGACCGACGACGAGGTTTCGAGCCCCGATGACGGCGAGCCGGCGCCGATGACGGACGAGGCCGCCCCGCCGGATGCCTATGAAAGCGGCGAACTCAACCGGAGCGCCGAGACCATCGCCGAAACCATGGACACCGAGCTCGCCGAGGTTTTTCCCGAACAGGTGGGATCGGACAGTGGCGGCGGGTCATGGCCGGAGCGATCCGGCGGCTCCTTCGACGCCGGGCCGGTCGACCTCGATCAGTTCGTGAGCGCCCGCCAGACCCTGCCCGATCATCTCACGGCACAGGTGGCGCTCATCCTCAGGGATCCCGCCGAGCGGCTGATCGCGCGGCACCTGATCGCCAACCTCGACGAGGCCGGCTATCTGGCCACCGATATCGACGCCATCGCCGAGCAGCTCGGCGCCGAACCCGCGGCGGTCGAGGCGGTCCTCGCCAAGGTGCAGGGGTGCGAGCCGGTGGGCGTGTTCGCGCGCTCGGTCAGCGAGTGCCTGGCCATTCAGCTTGCCGAGCTAGACCGGCTGGACCCGATGATGCGAGCGCTTCTGGACAATCTCGATCTGGTGGCCAAGCACGAGCTGGGCGCCCTTGGCCGGGCGATCGGCGCCCAGGCGGATGACATTGAGGATATGCTCGGCGAAATTCGACGCCTCGACCCGCGCCCGGGGCTGGCGTTCGAAGGCGAGCCGGTTCAGGCGGTGGTGCCGGACGTGTTCGTGCGTCCCGGCAATGACGCCGGCTGGCTTGTCGAATTGAATTCCGACATATTGCCAAGGGTGCTGGTGAACCGCGCCTATTACGCGACGGTGAGCAAGCGGGCCCGCGACGCGGGTGAAAAACGGTTCCTGTCGGACTGCCTGCAAAGCGCCAACTGGCTGACCAAGAGCCTCGACCAGCGGGCGCAGACCGTGCTCAAGGTGAGCACAGAGATCGTCAGGCAGCAGGACGGTTTTCTCAGCCACGGCATCGCGCACCTCAAGCCGATGACGCTGAGAATGGTGGCGGACGCGATCGAAATGCACGAATCGACGGTGAGCCGGGTCACCGCAAACAAATACGTCGCCACGCCCCGCGGGATGTTCGAGCTCAAATACTTCTTCACCACGGCGCTGGGGTCCACCGAAGGCGACGAAACGCATTCCGCCGAAGCGGTCCGGCACCGCATCAGGCAACTGATCGAAGCCGAGGACCCCAGAGACGTTCTTTCGGATGATGCCCTGGCCGGGGCGCTCAATCGCGAGCAGGGAATCGAGATTGCGCGGCGCACGGTTGCGAAATACCGCGAGGCGATGCGGATCCCCTCCTCCGTGGTCCGAAGGCGGCACAAGCGCACGGCTGAGACCGTTCACAACAAGGAGAAGGCATGAGTATCCAGATTTCGGGCAAGAAAATGGATGTCGGCGACACGCTCAGGGGGCGCGCCGAGGACCGAATCGGGCAGGTGATTTCGAAGTATTTCGACGGCGGTCACCACGGGCACCTCACCTTCGAGCATGAGGGTGCCGGCTTCAGGGCCGATTGCACGCTGCACCTCGATACCGGCGTCATCCTGAGGGCCTCGGCATCGGCGGGCGACGCCAACTCGGCGTTCGAATCGGTGACGGTCCACATCGAAAAGCGGCTCCGGCGCTACAACCGGAAACTCAAGAGCCACCGCCGCGGCGGCGAGCATCCGGAGCTCAGCGCCCAGTCCTACGTTCTGGCCTCGCTGGAGGAATTCGAGGAGCTGGAGGAGGATTTTTCGCCGGCGGTGATTGCCGAAACCACTTCGAATCTGCGAACCATGTCGGTGGGGGAAGCAGTCATGGAGTTGGACTTGGAACAGCTTGACGTCGTGGTTTTCCGCCATGCTGGACATGGCGGCGTGAATGTGGTTTACCGCCGGGCCGACGGAAACATCGGCTGGATCGATCCGGCGCTGACAGCCGACCAGTCCCCCTCCTCAAATCCCTGAACAAAGGTTTTCGATGGAACTCACGGATATCCTATCCAAGGATAACGTGGTGCCGTGCGCGAAGGTGACCAGCAAGCGCCAGCTGCTGCAGCTTGCTGCCGACAAGGCCGCCGAGGCGACCGGGCTGGCCGCTCACGAAATCTTCGAGACCCTCATCGAGCGCGAGAAATGCGGCACCACCGGCCTGGGTGGCGGCATCGCCGTCCCGCACGGCAAGCTGCCGGGACTGGAGCACGTGGTCGGCGTCTTCATTCGACTGGACCGGGCGATCGAGTTCGACGCGGTCGACGAGATGCCGGTGGACCTGGTGTTCGTGCTGCTCGCCCCGCAGGGTGCCGGCGCCGACCATCTCAAGGCGCTGTCGCGAATCGCGCGCACCCTGCGCCACGACCGGCTCGTCGAGCAGTTGCGGGCCAGCCGCGAGGCCGATCGCCTCTATTCGCTGCTGGTCGAGCCCGAGCAGGCCGACGACGCGGCCTGAGACCGGCGCCCGAGCAACGCGCGTTGATTCCTCAAATCGACGGTCAGTGACGGGTCGCCACACCCAGTCCGGATTCGTTCAGCCAATCGTGCACCTGGCGCTCGTTGTCGGAGACGAAGCGCGGCGCCCCGTCGGCACCGAACAGGACATAGAAGGCCCCGGAGTCCAGAGCACCCCGGATCGAGGGGAACAGGCGCCTCAAATCGACCGCGTCGATGGTGCGCCGATACACCACCTCGCCGTCGCCCAGGGCGGCGAACTCTTCCATTGTCAGCCCCTTGAGCGAATCGGCGGCCGACGCGCCGGCTTCGGCGTCAGCTCCGGCGTCTGGCGCGGGGCGATTGTTCTCGACCATGGTACGCACTCCTATGCTTCGCCGCCCCGACCCTGGTCGGGCTGCGTACGAATCTCGATGCGCTCGGCAGCCTTTTCGGCTTGTGGCCTCACGACGCTCACCGTCAGCAGACCGTCCTGCAGTTCGGCACTTTCGACCCGCATGCCGTCGGCGAGCAGAAAGGTGCGCTGGAACTGCCGGGTGGCGATGCCACGATGCAGAAATTCGCGACCGGTTTCGTCCGACTGGCGGCCGCCAATGGTCAGCTGGCTATCCTCGCGGACCACGTCGAGTTCGTCGGCGGTGAAGCCGGCAACCGCGATCGAGATCCGAAAGCGCTCTTCACCGTCGTTGCCGGTGATGCGCTCGATATTGTAGGGCGGGTAGCCGTCGGCGCCCTTGGCGAGACGCTCGAGGCGGGCTTCGATATCGTCGAAGCCGAGCAAAAACGGCGAGGAAAACAGCGACATGCGCGTCATTTCGGTTGTCCTTGCGACCAAGCGACAGTGTCCCGCCGGCCCGCATTCCGGCACCGGGGGACGGCCTTCATATGGTCCGGCGGACCGGGCGGTTCAAGCCCCGCAAGGCGGTGAAAACCCTGCCAAATTGAGCGATATTTGAGCCATGAGCGGTGCGATTTCCGTCGTCATGCCAGCCTACCGCGCCGAGGCGACGATTGCGGAAAGCGTCGCGAGCGTTGTGGCGCAGACCCACGCCGAATTCGAGCTGGTGATCGCGGCCGATGACGGGGCGGACTACGCCTCGGTCCTGGCCGGGGCGGGCATCGCCGACCCTCGTATCGTGCATGTGACGACCGGGGCGACCGGCAGCGGCTCGGCGCACGCCCGCAACGTCGCGCTCGGCGCGGCCGATCACCGGTGGGTGGCGACTTTGGACGCCGACGACCGGTTCGAGCCGCGCAAGCTCGAAAAGCTCGCGGTCGCGCTGGCGGGCCACCCGCTGGTGACGACCGGGCTGCAGGTGCTCGATGCGGACGATCGACCGCTCAGGCAAGTGGGTTGCACCGGGCGGACCGCGATGCTCGACGCTGATCGCTACAAGCGGGTCAACCTCTCGATGGATTCGATGCTCGCCTGGGACCGCGACGCGATCGAAGTCGCCTACGACGACGCCCTGCCCTGTTTGGTCGATCTCGAATTGATCCTGCAGGCGTTCGGGTTCGTTGCCGCCAGCGTGCATATCGGCGAGCCGCTGCACGTCTATCGCAAGCAGCCGCACTCGATCAGCAACGCGGCCGGGGCGAGCCCGATCTATGCCGATACCAAGCGGCGCCTGATTTCCCGGCTCGAGGCGGGGCGCTATCGCTTTGCGTCACCGGCGGCGCGGGACGGGTTTGTGGCGTTTTTGAAAACGTCGCTGGCAGCCGAACGGAGTTTCGAGGCGGCCCGGGCCGCCGATCCCGATCTCATCTTCGAGGACCATCTTGAAGCCCGGCTCGCCGGACCTTGAACGGCGGCAAGCGTTAACGCCGCGTTAACCGAACGCCCCAATCTTTCCGCATTGAGTCCCAATTGCCGCCGCACCCGCCCCTTAGGCCGCGCCGGCATACGCAGGCACGGGGCAGCAAGATGCGACGGCGGGATCTGGTTCTACTGGTGGCGGCGACGGGTTTGGTGGCGGCGCTCGCCGCGCCGAATTTCGCCCGCGACCGGCAATGCGGCGGCGCCAGCTGGTACGCCATGGCGGGCAATCGCACCGCCAGCGGCGAACCGATGAACCCGGCCGATCTGACCGCCGCCCACCGCTCGCTGCCATTCGGCACCATCGTCAAGGTCACCAACCAGGCCAACGGCGTCTCCCTGAGGGTCCGCATCAACGACCGCGGACCGTTCACCGGGGGCCGGATCATCGACGTCTCCAAGGCCGCCGCCGCCCGGCTCGATTTCCTGCGCGCCGGGCGCGCCCAGGTGTGTATCGCCATCGTATAGCCGATCGCCAGACCCGCTTGCGCGAACGCGCCGGGGCGCTAAGAATGAAAGCGCGGCGATCCCGAACGGCCGCATTTCGGAGGCCGGCGATGTACAAGAACCTGAAGGGCTCGGCCCACGCCATGGCGGCGGCGGAGATGGCGCTCACCGCCGTCCCCGACGACGAGCGCGAGTGGGTGCCGCAGGCCGACGGGGTGTGGTTCCGGCCGCTGTTGCTCAACACCGTGTTGGGGCAGTGGTGCAACCTGTTGCGGGTGCGGCGCGCCGGGGTGGTCTCGCGGCACCTGCATCCGGCGCCGGTGCATGGCTATGTCATCAAGGGGCGCTGGCGCTATCTCGAGCACGACTGGGTGGCGGAGACGGGCGACTATGTCTTCGAGCCGCCCGGCGAGATCCACACGCTGGTGGTCCCGGAGGATTGCGCGGAGATGATCACCTTCTTCAACATCTCCGGGTGCCTGATCTACCTCGACGAGGACGACCGCCAGGTGGCGCTCGACGACGTGTTCACCAAGATCGACATGTGCCAAGCCCACTATGAAGAGGTCGGGCTGGGCGCCGACCATGTCACACAGTTCGTCAGGTGAGCGAGAGCCTGACCGAATGGTCGCGCGCGTTCTTCGAGGGCCGGCAGGTGCTGGTCACCGGCGGCAGCTCGGGAATCGGGCTGGCGCTGGCCGAGGGCTTCGCGGCCGCTGGCGCCAACGTCATCGCGACCGCCGCGACCGATGCCGAAGTGGCGGCGGCGCCGGCGCGCGCGGGTATCGCCTATGCCGAACTCGACGTGCGCGACGAGGCGGCCATCGAGGCCTTGGCCGGCCGCCTCGTGAGGCTCGATGTTCTTGTCAATTGCGCCGGCGTCAATCTGCAGCGGGAGGAGTTCGAGATCGAGGCGTTCGAGACGGTTGTCGGCGTCAACCTGACCGGCGTGATGCGCATGTGCGTGGCATGCCGTGACCGGCTGGCGGACGGCGGGGGCGCGATCCTCAACATCGCCTCGATGTTCGCCTTTCACGGCGCCGGCCACGCTCCCGCCTACGCGTCGTCCAAGGGCGGGGTGGCGCAACTGACGAAGTCTCTGGCGATTGCCTGGGTGGACGCCGGGATCCGGGTCAACGCGCTCGCCCCGGGCTGGATCGAGACGGCGATGACCGAGCCGGCGCGGGCCGACAAGGCGCGCAACGAGGCGATCCTGGCGCGTACGCCGTTGCGCCGATGGGGACAGCCGACGGATCTCGTCGGCCCGGCGCTGTTCCTCACGTCCCCGTTGGCGGAGTTCGTCACCGGCGCCATCCTGCCGGTGGATGGGGGATATCTGGCGCTGTAAACGACTTGGCAACCATAGGCCGGCAATCCGCACCGCCTTGCCCTTCACCGCGCGTTCTCGCCGCAAATTGGCCGCAATCCGGGCGCGCACTCTGGCGCGGTGGCGCACAGGTGTGCCGCCCAACTTCCGGACCTGCGCGAGAGACCATCCTGGCGCCACTAACGGCAGTGGCGACGCCCGCCAGTACTGCGTCACCTCGCAAAATCCGGCAAGGTGCCGGATTCCCCGGAGCAAAGCCATGGCAAAGTCCAAGGGTGCGAAGTCTCGCAAGCCGGCCAAGCCGGCGACCGCGAAAAGCGCCAAAAAGTAGCGTTTTTCAATCGACGGGGCGTCCCGAAAGGGGCGCCCTTCGCGCGTCCGATGCTAGCGACCCCGTCGCCGGATCGAGAGCCACGGAATTCCCGCGCAATCCGTTGTTGTGCGGCGGCGCGCATAGACGGTTTCCTAACTAACCGCATTACCTCAAATTTTACGGGGCACGCCTAGTCTCCGCTACTTGCCCGGAGGCACGAAATCTCCCGCCAAGAACGGGAGGCGCCGGGCCAGCAGGGGAAACAAATGGCGTCGCAGAGCAAAAAGGCCTCGACCGGCGTTCGGTCGCGGAATGGCGGCAAGAAAACCGCCGCGGCCGCGCGCACGAAATCGACCCTGAATGCCAAGCGCAAGACCCCCGATGCCCGGCAGGATCCCGGGGACGCCGATGGTGGCGCCAGTGCCGCCCAGCGGCTGGGCGACGCCATCGCGCTGCAGTCCCTGTTGGCCAAGAGCTTCGCCCGATCGCAACCGGGCGGCGGCGCCGAGCCCGAAATCGAGGACCGCCCGCTGGAGCCGTTGCCGGAGGGGACCGAGCCGGCCGCGGCCGACGATGCCGACGCCACCAAGGCGGCCGGCGGGAACAGGTTGGGCGGGCGGCTCGTCAAGAGCCTCGCCGGGCTGTTGCTGCTGGCGCTTGCGGTATGGGTGCCGGCGAGCCAGCTGCTGCAGGTTGCCAGCGCCGAGGCGGTGGTCAATGCGCGGCTGGTCACGCTCCGGGCGCCGATCGGCGGGGCGCTCGCCAGCGACGGCAACCCGCCGACCGTGGGTAGCGAATTCGCCGCCGGGGCGACACTGCTCACGATCGCCAATCCGCGCGTGGACCGTGGCCGGCTCGAGGATGCGATCCGGGCAGTCGAGCAGTCGCTCGACGAGCGAACCAGGATCGAGACCGACCTTGCGGCGCTGCGCGATCAGCAGGCGATGCTCGAGACCCAGCTCGAAGACTTCCGGGCGGCCCGAATCGAACTGATCGAAGCGCGGCTCGCCAACGGCACCGCCGCCGGTCCCGACGCTTTCGACGCCGCCGACGAACTCAGGATCGAGCTGGACGCGCTCAGAAACGGCATCTTCATCGGCGACAGTTACAACGACCGGCCCAATTCGGCGCAGCGCCTCGATGTGGTCGCGACGGAAGTCGCCAGGCTCGAAGGCGAGTTGACGGTCAACCGCGCCCGGCATCCGCGCCTGATCGCGGCGCGGCAGCGCGAGCAGGCCTTCGTCGACCAGAAGGCGCACGCAACCGTTCTGGCGCCGGTGCGGGGGCGCGTCTGGGAAATGCTGACCTCACCGGGCGAGCATGTGGTCGAGGGGCAGGAATTGGTGCGCCTGATGGACTGCTCGCTGGCGATCGTCACCGCGGTCGTCTCCGAAGCGGTGTACAATCGGCTGGTGCCGGGCATGTCGGCGAGCTTCACCTTCCGGGAGGGCGGCGAGCCGCTCGCCGGCACGGTGGTGCAGCTGACCGGGGTGTCGGCGGCGCCGGCCAACTACGCCATCCTGCCCTCGGCACTGAGGGCCGAACATTTCCGCGTCGCGGTGGCGGTGCCGGGGCTGGGCGACGGCTCGGCGGGCTGCGCGGTAGGGCGCACCGGCAGGGTCGTTTTCGACACCAGCCGCGTCGCCTCCTGACGACGCGTCGGCCGGGCAGCGGCGATGAACCCACTCGTCTCCACCCTTCTTGAAGGCTCGGGTCCGGGCCTGGCGGTCGCCGGCGCGTTGGCGCTGGCGCTTCCGTGGATGGACCGCAACACCCGATGGCGGGCGCTGCCGATCGCGCTGGTGATGGCGCTGACGGTTCGCTACGCCTGGTGGCGGATAACCGAGACGGTGCCGCCGGCGGGGCTGACCGCGGACTTTGCCACCGGGCTGGTCTTCGTGGTGCTGGAGATGGCCGGCATTCTGGGAGGGTTGCTGTCGCTGGTTTCGTTGACCCGGACCAGCGACCGGTCGGGCGAAGCGAGCGCCAACCAGGCCTGGATGCGGGCCGCGCCGCCTTTGGTCGACGTGTTCATCTGCACCTACAACGAAGAGCGCGACATCCTCGAGCGGACCATCATCGGGGCGCTGTCGATGGACTATCCCGCCTTTCGGGTGTGGGTGCTCGACGATGGCGGCCGCGACTGGCTTCGCGACTTCGCCGGAGCGCTGGGCTGCAACTATCTGGCCCGCCCCGACAACGCCCACGCCAAGGCCGGCAATATCAACTCCGGCCTGGCGCATGTGGCCCGTCTCAAGCAACCGCCGGATTTCGTGGCGATCCTGGACGCCGATTTCGTACCGACCGAGAAGTTCCTCAGCCGGGCGGTGGCGTTGACGCGGGAGGCCGATGTCGGGGTGGTGCAAACCCCGCAGCATTTCATCAATCCCGATCCGATCCAGAACAATCTGGCCGTCACCGGGGTGATCCCCGACGAGCAGCGGTATTTCTTCGACGTGCTGATGGCTTCCAAGGACGCCTGGGGGACGGCGTTCTGCTGCGGCACCTCGTCGGTGCTCAGGTTCGAGGCGCTGCAGGCGATCGGCGGCATGCCAACCGACTCGGTGACCGAGGACTACCTGCTGACGCTCAGGATGAAGCGCAACGGGTTTCGTACCATCTATCTCAACGAGCTGCTGTCGCTCGGGCTCGCCCCGGAAGGGCTCAGGGAATACGTGACCCAGCGCAGTCGCTGGTGCATGGGCTTCATGCAGATCATTCGCTCCAGGGACGGCCCGTTCGCGGTCGGCAACGGGCTCGGCCTGGTCGACCGGTTGAGCCTGATCGAATCGCTTCTGTTCTGGACCGCCGCGCATGCGGTCAGGATCGCCTTCATGATCGTGCCGGCGCTCTATCTGCTGTTCGACATCAGGGCGGTGCAGGTCGACATCGTGCGTGCGATCTCGCACTTCGTGCCCTACTTCATCGCCCAGGTGGCGATGATGGCCTGGCTGACCGACCGGCGGGTGCTGCCGGTGATCGCGGACCTCTCACAGCTGCTGGCGGCGCGCGAGATTGTCACGACGGCGGCGATGGGGCTGTTGTTCCCGAAGAACCGCAAGTTCCATGTCACCGCCAAGGGCGGCAATCGCTCCAAGCAGTTCATCCAGTGGCGGATGATGCGGCTGTTCATCGCGCTCGCCTGTCTCAACGTCGCCGGGGTGGTGTTCGCCTTCACCTTCGATCCGGCGCGCTCGTGGCAGGATTCGGCGGCGGTGGGGCTCTACTGGAGCTGGTACAACATCGCGGTTCTCATCGCCGCGATCGGGGTGTGCGTGGAGCGCCCACGGTACCGGGACGGCGAGCGGCTTCGGGGCACCGGGGCGGTGTGGCTCGGGGTCGGCGGGAGCTGGCAGGGCTACACCATGGTCGACATTTCGGTCACCGGCATCCGGCTCAAGGGCGTGCCGCCGGCGCCGATCGGAACCGAGATAGAGGTGCAGGTCGGCCAGGCGAGGATAAGGGGGCGGCTGGCTCGTCAGCTGGTCGGCGAGTTCGCCATCGCGGTCGAGGATTCGCTGGCGGCGCGGGTGGCGATGATCCCGCTCGTGCACTCGGGTCGCTTCGGATCGCAGGTCGGCAGGACGACCGTCGGCGCCGTCGCGCAGCGCGCGCTGGCGCGGATGTTCGGCTAGGCCGCGCTGATCGCGGGGCGCCCCGGGGGCGCCCGAAGCGTGCCCAAGTCCGGTTGATGAATGCGTGCAAAACCGGTGGAGCGGGCATCGAAACACTTTCGGGGCGTTCGCCGGTTGGCGATCATCTCCTGAAGGCAGGTGATTCGGTCCGTCGGCGTGGTCGGTGGCCGGTTCGGGGGCAGGCGATGCACAACAAGGACTTGATGAACGAATATGTCGGCGTGCTGCGGCGGGCGCTGAACGCGGTGCCCTCGCATCAGTTCGCCGCCCGGCGGGAGGTCTACGAGCAGGCACGCAATTCGCTGGCGGCCGGCCTGCGCGCCGCGAAGCCGGCGCTGACGGCGCGCGAGATCGCGCAGCGGCGGCTGCTGCTGGAGGATTGCATCGTTCGTGTGGAAGAGACCGCGGTCAAGAGCCCCACGCCGCCCGCCTCCTCGTCAAACAAAGTGCAGCTGATGTAGCGACGTTCGGTCGGTGAGCCGCCGCTGTTGCGGCGTGGCCGATCAGGGCTGCGTGGGCCTTTGGCAGCCTTCCGGATGGACGGTCGCCTGGCGCCACTCGACTATAGGTCTCATGGCCTCCTGCGCCTTCGATCGCTCCACCGGAGCGATCGATCGACCTCCGGTCAACCGGCT
>CAZNOZ010000021.1:0-33308 GCA_964574935.1 uncultured Devosiaceae bacterium
GCCATTGTCTCGGTGACCGGGTCGTTTCGCGAAGACCTCGTGCGCCGCGGGATCGATCCCGGAAAGATCGAAATCGTCACCAACGGCGTCGATCGGGCGCACTTCTTCCCGCGCGCCAAAAACCCCGCGTTGGTCGATCGGCTTGGCCTGGCGGATTGTTTCGTGGCCGGCTATGTGGGCACCATCGGGATGGCGCATGGGCTCGAGACGGTGCTGGAAGCCGCCGCGATCATGCAACGCCGGCCCGGCGGAGATGACGTGAGATTCCTCCTCCTCGGCGACGGCGCCGCGCGCCCTTCGCTCGAGGCCCGTGCCGCCTCGATGGGCTTGGGCAATCTGACCTTCCTCGACCCGGTGCCCCGCGACCGCGTGCCCGACTACCTGGCCGTGCTCGACGCCGCCGTCATCCACCTGCGCGACGAGCCGCTGTTTCGTACCGTCATCCCCTCGAAACTGTTCGAATGCATGGCCATGGGCATTCCGGTTCTGCACGGAGTGCCCGGCGAATCCGCCGAGATCGTCGAACGCGAAGGGGTCGGAATCTGTTTCGGGTCCGGCGACTCCGAAGCGCTGTGCGCTGCCATTGAGACGTTGCGTTCGCGTCCAAATCTCGCCAAGACACTTGCCGGGAACGGCATCGCCGCCGCCGGCCGATACGAGCGAACCGCGCTGGCCGCGCGCCTGCTCGCCTGCCTCGAGACGGTGGCCGGTGCCACCGGAGCCGGCGCCATGGCGCGCCGGGTGGAGAGTTGATCGGCGCATGCACTTTCTGGTCACCGGCAGCGCCGGCTTCATCGGCTTCCACCTCTCGCGCCGGCTTATCGCCGATGGCCACACGGTCACCGGCTTCGATGCCATCACCGACTATTACGACCCGGCCCTCAAGCGCCGCCGCCACGCCATGCTCGCGGCGGCGGGCGGCTTCCGCGCCGCTGAGGGGCGGCTCGAGGACTTCGCCGCCCTGACCGCCGCCGCCGAGGCGGCCCCCCCGGACATTGTCGTGCATCTGGCCGCGCAGGCGGGCGTCAGGCATTCGCTCGCCCACCCGCGTCAATTCATATCCGCCAATCTCGAGGGCACCCTCAACGTCCTCGAGCTGGCCCGCGCCGTCCAGCCAAGGCACCTGATCGTCGCCTCCACCAGCTCGGTCTACGGCGCCCTCGACCGGCCGTCCTTCGCCGAAACCGATCCGTCCGACCAGCCGCTGTCGATCTACGCGGCCACCAAGAAGGGCGGCGAGGTGCTCGCACACGCCTATGCGCACCTGTTCGACATCCCCGTCACCGCCCTCCGCTTCTTCACGGTCTACGGGCCCTGGGGCCGCCCGGACATGTCGTACTTCAAGTTCACGCGGGCCATCGCGGCCGGCGAGCCGATCGATGTGTATGGCGATGGCACCCAGCTTCGCGACTTCACCTTCATCGACGATCTGATCGAGGCGATTTCGGCCCTCGTCGACCTGCCCCCCGAGCGCGGCAACCCGATCGCCGACCCGTCGACCACCGACACCCTGTCGCCGGCCGCCCCCTATCGCGTCGTCAATATTGCCGCCGGCCGGCCCGAGCCGATCAATACCCTCATCGCGCTCATCGAGGCTTCCCTCGGCAAAACTGCGGTCCGCAACCACCTGCCGCCGCAACCCGGCGACGTCGCGCGCACCCATGCCTCGCCGGCGCTCCTCAAGGCCTTGACCGGCTACCAGCCATCGACCCCGCTCGAGACCGGGATCGCCGCCTTCGTCGACTGGTACCGCGACGACGCCGGCCCTTAGCGCCGTGTGCGAGCCCCCCTCGCACCGCGGTTGAACCGGGCAATGTCGAACGGCTTGAGGATGTTGACCTCCTCGACGTCCGCCACCATGCCGGCGACCAGCCGCGCCGTCGACGCCGCGTAGCTGAGCCCCATATGTCCGTGCCCGAAGGCGAACAGGATCCGCCGGTCGTCCGGGTGCCGGCCGACGACCGGCAGTGAATCCGGGGTCGAGGGCCGCCGCCCCATCCATTCGACCCCGCCCTCGGTGGGCAGCGCCGGCACGAAGCGACGCATGATCGTGCGCATCGCCCTGGCGCGCGCGAAATTCGGCGGCGCCTCGGGCGAGGCGATCTCCACCGCCCCGCCGACCCTCAGCGAATCGACGAACGGGCTGGCGACGAACCCGTGCCCGGCGAAGATCAGCGGCATCGCCAGCTTCAGCTCGGGATCGGCGTAGGTGGTGTTGTAGCCGCGCTCGGCCGCCAGCAGCACCTTCAGTCCCAGTTGCCTGACAAACCGGCGCGACCAGACGCCGGCGGCCACCAGCACATGGTCGAACCGGGCGCTCGCGCCGTCCCCGGTCCGGATCGCCACGCCTTCGGCGCCCGCCTCCACCCCGACAACCGGGGCCTCGACCAGCGTTCCCCGCGCCCTGACGAACCCCTGATAGTGGCGGAGCACCTGCAGCGGGTCGGTGACGATCCAGAAATCCTTCAGATGCACGGCCCCGGCGAACGCGCCCTCGAGTTCGGGCACCAGCTCCCGTGCCGCCACCGCCCCGATCCGCTCGTAGTCCACATCGACGCGGGCGGCGACCTCCCCGTAGAGCGCCATGTCGGCGTCCAGGCCGGCCCGGTTCGCCCGCACCGAAAGCGCCCCGGTGTTGCGCAGATGCCCGGTCAGTCTCGCCTTGTTGCCCAATTCGATGTGATCGGCCAGGCATCGTCGTCCCAGCGGCGCCAGCGCATCCATGGTCCGCGCTTCGCCTTCCCGTGTCGCCGCCGCCGCGAACGCCGTCAGCCAGGGGGCGGTCGCCGGCAGATCGCGCCATCTGACCGCTAGCGGCCCGAGCGGATCGAGCAACCATTTCGGCACCTGGGACAGTATCCCGCGCCGGGCGACGGGATAGATCTGCGACACGGCGATGAAACCCGCGTTGCCCGCCGACGCCGGCCGCCCGCCGGGGTCGCGTTCGAACACGGTGACCTCATGGCCCTCGTCGATCAGCCAGGTGGCGGCCGCCGACCCGATGATCCCGCCGCCGATGATCCCGATCTTCGCCATGGGGTGAGCCCCGCTTTGCCGGCCTGCCACGCTCTATCGTCCACACCTGTCGGGCGCAACCGGCGCTTGCGCTTGCGCGCAATCGAGCCGCGCCTGTATCATTTCTGAACCCGCCGGCCGATCGCCGATCCGGCGGAAGGCGGCGCTCCGGGGAGGACCGACATCATGGCCGAAGCCGAACCGAAGATCAGGATCGACGATCGCGAGGAGCTGATTTATCTGCTCGCCGAGGCGGCGGCCATCGAAAGCAATGTGATGGCCAACTACCTCTACGCCGCCTGGAGCCTGAAGCGCGGCGAGCGCGACGGGCTGACCCCCGAACAGGCCGCCGCGGTCAAGCAATGGAAGGACGCCGTCTACTCGGTCGCCATCGAGGAGATGACGCACCTGACCCTGGCGTGCAATCTCGCCTGCTCGATCGGCGGCGGTCCGCACCTGTCGCATCCGCCGTACCCGATTCGCCCCGGCTATCACCCCTCGGGCCTCGTCATCGAGCTCAGGGGCTTCTCCCTCGACGTTCTCGACCACTTCATCTTCATCGAGCGGCCGGAAGGCAAGGAGCTGCACGACGCCTCCGAATTCGTCCACCCGCACGAGTATCACCGCGCCCAGCCCCGCGGCCGGGTCATGCCGAGCGCCCAGGATTACGGCACCGTCGGGCATCTGTATCGGGGAATCGCCCACGGTTTCGAGCACCTGGCGCACCATCTGGGCGAAGAGGATCTTTTTTGCGGCGACCCGTCCACCCAGCTGGGGCCCGGCGACATTCCGCTGCCTGAGCTGAACGTGGTCACCGATCTAAAGAGCGCCCACGAGGCCATCCAGACGATTATCGAGCAGGGCGAGGGCGCTCCCGAACACTCCGAGGACAGCCACTACCAGCGTTTCGTCAACGTCCGCGAGCAGTATCACGACTTCCTCGAGAAAAACCCCGACTTCGAGCCGGCCTTCCCGGTCGCTCACAATCCGACGATGCGCCCGCCCATGGACGGCGAGGACTGCGTCTTCATCAGCGAGCCGGAGGCTGCCCGCGTCCTCGATCTCGCCAACGCCTGCTACGGTCAGATGCTGCGGTGTCTGGTCCAGGCCTGGGGCCGGCACGCCGACGACGCAAGGCACAAGCGGATGCTCGCGGAGACCGCCCGCGAGATGATGAGCATCCTCGACAAGCTCGGACCGCATCTGGCCTCGCTGCCCGCCTCCCGGCGTCATCCCGGCGTCAATGCCGGCATGACCTTCACCATGCTGCGCGACATCCAGCGCATGCCCACCGGGCCCGGCGAGATGCGCATGCTGGCCGAACGCACCATCGAATTGGCCGACCATGCCAAACGGGTGTTCCCCAAGGGCCACGAATTTGAAGACCTGCACGACAAGCTGCTGCACATCGCCGGCAATTTCGAGGTGCCCACGGGCAAGGCCAGGGTCGAAAGGCCGAAACCCAAGCTCCATGTCCACGACGTCCCACTGCGCGAGGGCGCCGTCGAATGCGCCGAGGGCACGGATCTCACGGTCAACTTCGCCGCCCGCCGCTGCATTCACGCCCGTTTCTGCGTGCTCGGCGCCCCCGGGGTCTTCAAGGCCAACACGCCGGGCGAATGGATCTTCCCCGACGAGATGGCGACCGACGAACTCGTCCACGTCATCAAGAACTGCCCCTCCGGCGCCCTCACCTACGATCCCAAGGGCGACCTCGCCCCGGAAGGCCCGCCGCCGGTCAACACCGTGCACCTGCGCGAGGCGGGACCCTACGCCTTCCACGGGCCCTTGAAGCTCAGGGGCGAGGAGATCGGCTACCGCGCCACCCTGTGCCGGTGCGGGGCCTCCAAACACAAGCCCTTCTGCGACAGCACGCACCACGACATCGGCTTTAACGTCACCGGCGAGCCGGAGACGCGCTCCACCGAGCCCCTCGAGGTCCGCGACGGCGCCCTCGCCATAGACCCGGAGCCGAACGGTCCGCTGGTCGTCACCGGCAATCTGGAGATTTGCGCCGGCACCGGCCGCACCATCGACCGCGTCACCACGGCGCGCCTTTGCCGCTGCGGCGGGTCGAAGACCAAGCCGTTCTGCGACAACACGCACCTGAAGATCGGGTTCGAGGCCGACTGAACGCCACCTCCGGCGCGGCAAATTGCGCCGCGCCGCCCCAGCGTCTACAAGCGACGCGGGCCAGGGTGATGGCGGGGGCCTTGATGTATCTCGAAAAGCACGACCTTTCGGGCAAGCTGGCCCTGGTCACCGGCGGCGGGCAGGGGATCGGGGCCGCGTGCACCGATGCGCTCGCCGAAGCCGGCGCCACCGTCATCATCGTCGAGCTTGTGCCGGAGCGCCTGGCCGCACGCCTCGAGGCGCTGCGCGCTGCGGGCCATGACCCCCGCGGCTACGAGCTCGACGTCACCGATTCTGCCGCCGTCGCCGCGCTCGCCGACCGCATCGCCGCCGACATCGGCCCCATCGACATTCTCGTCAACAACGCCGGCATCGCCCGCTCGCGCATCCCGGCCGAAGACATGACCGACGAAGACTGGCGCGAGGTCATCGCAGTCAATCTGGACGGCGTCTTCTGGTGTTGCCGCGCCTTCGGGCGGCAGATGCTCGCGAAAGGCGCCGGCGCCATCGTCAACATCGGCTCGATGTCGGGGTTCGTCGTCAACACCCCGCAGGAGCAGGCCTCCTACAACGCCTCGAAAGCGGCGGTGCACCATCTGACCCGCTCGCTGGCCGCCGAATGGGCGTCCCGGGGCGTCCGGGTCAACGCCGTCGCCCCGACCTACATCGAGACCCCGCTCACTGCCTTCGGCATGCAAGAAGACCCCGAAATGTACGCCAAGTGGCTCGCCATGACCCCCATGGGCCGCGTCGGCCAGCCCCATGAGATCGCCTCCGTTGTGCTGTTCCTGGCCTCCGGCGCCGCTTCGCTGATGACCGGCTCGATCGTCTTGGCCGACGCCGGCTATTCGGCCTGGTAGCGGTGCCCGGGCTCCCGCGCTTCGCCCCGTGACCGCGTCAGACCAAAGCTATGACCTCGCCATCGTCGGCGGCGGCATCAATGGCTGCGGCATCGCCCGCGACGCCGCCGGCCGCGGGCTCAAGGTCCTGCTCGTCGAGATGGGCGACATCGGCGGCGCCACCTCCTCGGCCTCCACCAAACTCATCCATGGCGGGCTGAGATATCTCGAGCAGTTCGACTTCGCCCTCGTGCGCGAGGCCCTGATCGAGCGCGAGCGACTGTGGGCGATCGCCCCCCATGTCATCCGGCCGCTCAGGCTCGTACTGCCCTGGCGGGAGGGGCTCAGGCCCGCCTGGATGCTGCGCACGGGCCTGTTTATCTACGACCATCTGGGCGGCCGCCAGCGCCTGCCGCCGACCCGAACCCTCGATCTGGCGACCGATCCCGCCGGCAAGCCGCTCAAACAAAGCGCCGGCCGCGCCTGGGAGTTCTCCGACTGCTGGGTGCTCGACAATCGTCTTGTGGTGCTCAACGCCCGCGACGCGGCGCGCCTGGGCGCCGACATCCGCCCGCGGACCAAATGCCTCAGCGCCCGGCGCGAGGGCACGATCTGGCGCCTTCGCATCGCGGACAACGAATCCGGCGCGCCCGAGGAACTCACCGCCGGCGCAATCGTCAACGCCGCCGGTCCTTGGGTCGATCGGGTCGAGGAAGAGGTCCTGGGCAAGGACATGCCCGGCGACGTGCGTTTGGTCCAGGGCTCGCACATCGTCACCCGGCGCCTGTTCGACCACGACCGTGCCTACTTCTTCCAGAACCCGGACGGACGGGTGTTGTTCGCCATTCCCTTCGAAGGCGAATTCACGCTCATCGGCACCACCGACCGCGACTATCAGGGCGCCCCCCAGGACGCCAAGGCGAGCGGTGAGGAGATCGAGTATCTGTGCGCCGCCGCCTCGACCTGGTTCGCGCGCCCGGTCGATCCCTCCGACGTCGTCTGGAGCTACTCGGGCGTGCGCCCCCTCCACGACGAGGGACCGGTCGCCGCCCAGCAAGCCACCCGCGACTTCAGCTTCGGCCTCGACGCTCCGCAGGGCGGCGCGCCCTTCCTGTCCATCTATGGCGGCAAGATCACCACCTACCGGCGGCTCGCCGAACGGGCCCTCGAGCACCTGTCCCCCTGGTTCGGCAATCTCGGTGCCCGGGCCGGCTGGACCGGCAAGGCGTCGCTGCCCGGCGGCGAGTTCCCCCTCGACGCCATCGATCTCACCCGCCGCCGCCTGGCCGAGACCTACCCGTTTCTTGCCCCCCGCGAACTCGACCATTTCTTCACTCACTTTGGCCTGGATGCCTTCGCGCTCCTGGGCGGGGCGCAGTCCATGGCCGCCCTCGGCGCCGATTTCGGGGGCGGCCTCAGGGAGGCCGAGGTCCGGTACCTGCGCGAACACGAATGGGCCCGCACCGCCGAGGACATCGTGTGGCGGCGCACCAAGCGGGGGCTCAATATGGGTCTCGAAGAAATCGCCCGCCTTGGCGAATGGCTGGCCGCCCACCGCTGATCGGCCGCCTCTGGCCAGCCGCCCGGCTTGCCGCTAGACCACTTTCCAGCCACCTGCCGCCGCAAGGCTCGTGCCCATGCTCTTCGTTCTCAGCGTCGTCGCCCCGGTCTTCGTGCTCGTCGCGCTCGGCTACGGGGCGGTGCGACTCGGCCTCTATCCGAAGTCGGGGGTCGGGGGACTGCTGGCCTTCGTCAACAACTTCGCCGCCCCGTGCCTGTTGTTCCGGGCCGTCTATTCGGTCGATTTCACCACCACCTTCCAGCCGGCGACGATCGCGCCCTACTACGTCAGCGCCTTTGTGTGCGGCGGCCTCGGGATCGCCGCGGCGCGGCTGTGGTTTGCCCGCCGGCCCGGCGAATCGGTTTCGTCCGGCTTCTCCGCCCTGTTCTCCAACACCGTGCTGGTCGGCATTCCGGTCGTCGAGCGCGCCTACGGCCAATCGGCGCTCATCACGGCCTTCGCCATCATCGCGATCCATGCCGCGATCCTGTTCACAGTCGGCATGATCACCATGGAGGTCGCCCGCCGCGACGGCGCGCCCTGGCCCCAGACGATGAGCCGCGCCGCCCGCGCCATCGGCACGAACCCGATCCTGATCGGCGTCTTCCTGGGCCTGATCGGCAACCTCTCGGGCATCGAAATGCCCGAGCTTGTCGATGCCACGACGGCGCTCATCGCATTGGCGGTCGTGCCGGCGGCGCTGTTCGGCCTTGGCGGCACGCTCACCGAATACCGCATCGCCGAAAACTGGTCGGAGGCCCTCGTCATCTCCTCGATCAAGCTGGCCGTGCACCCGACAATCACCTGGATACTGATGGTGCCGGTCCTCAACGTGCCGATCGAGATCGCCCGCGTCGCGGTGCTGCTCGCCGCCATGCCGGCGGGCATCAACTCCTATGTCTTCGCCACCTACTACGATCGCGGCACGGCAATGGCCGCCAACACGGTGCTCATGACCACCGTGGCCAGCTTCCTGACGATATCGGCCTGGCTGTGGTTCCTGGGCCTCGGGTAGGGGCCTCAGGTCTGGTCCGGATAGCCCTTGATCTCGTCGAAGGCGCGCCTGAGGGCGTCCGACCAGGCCTCCGACAGGGCCCGGAAATAGACGTTGTCCTCGCCGATGCGCTGCTCCTCGCCGATATGAAAGGTGTCGTTGCGATAAATCGCGATGTCGATCGGCAGCCCCACGGAGAGGTTTGAGCGGATGGTCGAATCGAACGACAGGAGCAGGAGCTTCGCGGCCTCGCCCATGCGCATGGTCGGCGCGGCGACCCGGTCGAGGATCGGCTTGCCGTATTTGTGCTCGCCGATCTGGAAGTAGGGGGTATCGCCGCTCGCTTCGATGAAATTGCCCTCCGCGTAGATCTGGAACAGCCGTGGCGGTTCGCCCCGGATCTGCCCGCCGAGCACGAAGGAGGCCGAGAAGGTCTCCGCTTTGGCGCCCGGCGCGCCTTCGTTGGCGCTTCGCTCGGCGCGCAGCGCGTTGCCCACCAGCCGCGCGGCCTGAAACATGGTGCTTGCGGAATGCAGCGTCTCTTCGCCCTCCTCGGCGGCCTCGATCTGCTCGTTGAGCACCGTCACGATTGACTGGGAGATGGCGAGATTGCCCGCGGCGAGCAGCACCAGCGTCCGGTCCGCCGCCGCGTCCCACACCGTCATCTTCTTGAAGCGTGCGACATTGTCGACGCCCGCATTGGTGCGGGTGTCGGCGGCGAACACGATGCCGCGGTCGATTTTCAGGCCAACGCAATAGGTCATCTCGCCTCGTGCGGTGGTTCGGCGCACGCGATCATATCTTCTTCGGTGTGCGGGGCGCGGGTCATCGATCGGCTACTGAACACTCTCCGCATGCACGCCCACGCTCACCGTCAGCTCGTCCGGCCCCGCCCCGCGCCTGATCCCGCGGATCGGGGCGGCGCTCGGCGCGTCGAATCCCGACGCCAGCCGCACATATTTGTCGGTCGGGCAGATCCGGTTCGCCGCGTCGAACCCGATCCAGCCGATCTCGTTGTCCCAGATCTCGGCCCACGCGTGGTTGGCGTCAGTGGTCCCGCCCTCTTCCATGAGCAGATAGCCGGTGACGTAGCGCGCCGGGATGTCGATGGCGCGGGCCGCCGCGATCATCACATGCGTGAAGTCCTGGCACACCCCGTGTCCGAGCTCGAACGCCTGGGCGGCGCTCGTATCCGAATCGGTGTGGCTGGTCTCGAAGGCCATGACCTCACCCAGCGCCCCCATGAGCGCATGCATTCGCGAGATGATCGAGCCCTGGGAGCCGGCGGCGTTGCGGGCCAGGGCGATGATCGCGCCCGAGGCGCGGGTGAGCTCGGAGGGGCGCAG
This sequence comes from uncultured Devosiaceae bacterium, assembly GCA_964574935.1. Lineage (GTDB taxonomy): Bacteria > Pseudomonadota > Alphaproteobacteria > Rhizobiales > Devosiaceae > JBBECE01. The sequence goes on from CAZNOZ010000021.1 coordinate 9,889, forward strand.
ATAGATCCACGGAACCGGATCGTTGGTCAGCCGCCCGACGATCCCGTCGCCGTCGACGGTATCGACAAGGCCGTTGACGCGCACCGCGAAATTCTCCTCCGGCCGCGTCTGGTTGACCAGATGCGCGACATTGCCGAACCCGTCAAGGAACTGGGCGGCGCCGGCGAATCCCGGCGTCTCGATCGACCACTCCACCACCGTTTGGAACGGCGCCGAGACCGGCGTGACCAGCAGGTGCTGGATTGCATAGCTGGCCGCGAACGGGTGGGCATAATGGGTTTCGTGTTGGATCCGGATTCGCATCGGTGCGCTCAATGGAAGTTGTAGCTCTCGGCGATGGCGCTGGAGAGCGCGTTGTTGCGGGCGATGTACTCGCTGAGAAACTCGTGCAGCCCGAGGCGGAAGATGTCCTCCATGGACTGGGTGAACAGGTCCTGGCCCATCTGGTCGCACTCATCGTGGCACGCCTCGCGGCGGCCATAGAACGCGGTCAGCTGCACCATCGTCGAGGCGATCCAGTCATAGCAGAAGCTCAGCGAGCGGGGCATTTCGCGTTTCAGGATCAGGAATTCGGCGATGTTAAAGGCCCGGTAGCGGTCGTGATAGACATGCCGATAGGAACGGTGCGCGGAGGCCGCCCTCAAAATCATCGCCCATTGGTGGATGTCGACGTCGGAGCCCACCAACTCGCTGCGCGGCAACAGCACGTAGTATTTCACGTCGAGGATGCGGGCGGTGTTTTCACCGCGCTCGATGAAGTTGCCGAGCTGCGCGAAGCAGTAGCCGTCATTCCTGAGATGCGTCGACAGCAGCGCCCCGCGAAACTCGTGCGCCGACTTCTTGATCCAGCCCAGAAACGCCGGCAGCCGATTGGCGGTGATCGTGTTGGGGTGGGTGCGTGCGTATTCGAGCCAGGTGTCGTTGAGCGAAGACCACATGTCCTGGGTCATCGCGGTCCTGACCGCTCGCGCATTGGTGCGCGCCTGCTCCAGGCAGTTGTAGATCGATGAGGGGTTTTCGCGGTCGAACAGCATGAAGTGCGCGACGTTGGAGAACGAGGTCTCCTCGTGGCGGGACGCGAACGCGGTGTCGACCGCCGCCGCCTTGAGCATCGAGCCCAGATGGTCGCCGGCCCCCGCCAGCCCCGCGGTCAGCGACATCCGGTAGCCGACGTCAAGCAGGCGCGCCATGTTTTCGGCCCGCTCCATCAGCCGCGACAGCCAGAACAGATTTGCGGCGTTGCGTCCCAGCACCGTCCCTAGTCCTCCAGCACCCAGGTGTCCTTGGTTCCCCCGCCCTGCGAGGAATTGACCACCAGCGAGCCCTGCTTCAGGGCCACCCGCGTCAGCCCGCCCGGGGTGATGCGGATCTGCTCGCCCATCAGCACGAAGGGCCTCAGATCCACGTGCCGCGGCGCGATCCCGGACTTCACGAAAGTCGGGCAGGTCGAAAGTGACAGCGTCGGCTGCACGATGTAGTTGGACGGGCGCGCCTTGATCCTCTTGGCGAACTCGCCCCGCTCCTTCTTCGTCGAGGTCGGCCCGACCATCATTCCGTATCCGCCGGCCCCGTGCACCTCCTTGACCACCAGTTCCTCGAGATGCTCGAGCACATAGGCGCGCTCGTCCTCGTTGGCGCAGTCATAGGTCGGCACGTTGGAGAGCAGCGGCCGCTCGCCGAGATAGAACTCGATGAACTCCGGCACGTAGTTGTAGACCGCCTTGTCGTCCGCGATGCCGGTGCCGGGAGCGTTGACAATGGTCACGTTGCCGGCCCGGTAGGCGTCGAAAATCCCCGGCACCCCCAACAGCGAATCGGGGATGAAGGTGAGCGGGTCGAGATGGTCGTCGCCGACCCGCCGGTAGATCACATCCACCCGCTCGGCGCCCAGCGTCGTGCGCATGTACGCGCAACCGTCGTCGACATACAGATCCTGGCCCTCGCACAGCTCCACCCCCATCTGGTCGGCGAGGAACGAGTGCTCGAAATAGGCCGAGTTGTGGATGCCCGGGGTCAGGACCGCGATCTTCGGCGCCCCGTCGAGATTCGGCGGGGCGACCGATTGCAGGGTCTGGCGCAGTTGCTCGGGATAGTCCTCGACCGGACGCACCCTGAGCTGCGCGAACAGGTCCGGCGCCAGATGCAGCATCGCCTCCCGGTTCTCGAGCATGTAGGAGACCCCGGACGGGGTCCGCACATTGTCCTCGAGCACGAAGAACTGGTCCGGGCCGGTGCGGACGATGTCGATGCCGATGATGTGGGAGTAGATGCCGCGCGGCGGGGTGAACCCCATCATTTGCGGGCAGTAGGCGTTGTTGTTGACCACCAGCCGCTTCGGCAGCCGCCCCGCGCGGACGATCTCCTGGCGGTTGTAGATGTCGTTGAGGAAGGCGCTCAGCGCCCTGACGCGCTGGATGATACCCCGCTCGAGCCGCCGCCATTCGTCGCCCGAGATGATCCGCGGGATGACGTCGAACGGAATGAGCCGCTCGTCGGCGTCCTGGTCGCCATAGACCGCGAAGGTGATGCCGAGCCGGCGGAAGATGATCTCGGCGTCCCGCGCCAGTTCCTTGAGCGACCGCGAGGGCTGCGAATTGAGCCACTGCGAGACGATCTGGTAGGGCTGGCGGACCGATCCGTCCGCCTCGGTCATTTCGTCGAAATAGCCGTTGTCACCCATCGCGCGCCGCTACCGGCAGGCCGCGCGGGTCGCGGCGCCGATCTGGGCATATCCGGCGCGACCGGTCACAGGCATGCGCTCACCCCCCCGTCGACGAACAGGATATGGCCGTTGACATAGCTGGCGGCGTCCGAGGCCAGGAAGATCGCCGCTCCGATCAGTTCCTCGACCTGGCCCCACCGTCCCTCCGGCACCCGCTTGGTCAGCCAGGCGTTGAACGCTTCGTCTTCCATCAGCGCCTGGTTGAGCTCGGTGGCGAAATAGCCCGGCGCCAGCCCGTTGATCCTGAGCCCGTATTTCGCCCAGTCGGTGCACATCCCCTTGGTCAGGTTGGCGGCCGCCCCTTTGCTGGCGGTGTAGGGGGCGATGGTGGGCCGGGCGAGCGCCGTCTGAATCGAGCAGATGTTGATGATGGCCCCGCGTTGCCGGGGGATCATGTGCCTGGCCACCGCCTGCCCGACATAGAAGAGCGAATCCACATTGGTGCGCATCAGCCGCTGCCACTGATCGACCGGAAAATCCTCCAGCGGCGCCCGGTACTGCATGCCGGCATTGTTGACGAGGACGTCGATTGCCCCGACCGTCTCTTCGATCCCGGCCACCGCCTCGGCCGCCGCCGCCGGTTCGGTGACGTCAAACACCGACGCGTGTGCCTGATGGCCGGCTGCCCTGAGCGCCTTGACCGTCTCCTCGACGGTCTCGCCCGTGCGGCCGTTGATGACCACGCGCGCCCCCGCCTCGGCGTAGCCGCCGGCGATCGCCCGCCCGATCCCCCGGCTCGAGCCGGTCACCAGCGCCACCTTGTCTTTGAGTGAAAACAGACCTTCTATGCCCATCGCCGCTTCTCGTCATGAATGCCGGGCCGGACCTTAGGCCATCCCGGCGCGGCGTGGAACGGCCCGCAATCGATCGGAGAGGCGATGTGCCCGTCGAAATCCTGACAACCAATCCCCTGCACCGGACCGCCGAAGAAAAGCTGCCGGCGCATTTCACGGTCCACAAGCTGCACGAGGCGCCCGAGCCGGCCGCGTTTCTGGCCGAGATCGGCGGGCGCGTGCGAGGCGCGGCCACCGGCTCGGCGGACGAGAAGTTGCTCGCTTCCCTGCCCAATCTCGAGATCATCGCCAACCCCGGCGTCGGCTACGACGGCATCGACGTCGAGGCGTGCGCGAGCCGTGGCATCAGGGTCACCAACACGCCCGACGTGCTCAACGACGCAGTCGCCGAGATCACAATCGGCCTGATGGTGGCGCTGAGCCGGCGCCTGGTCGCCGCCGACCGCCATGTGCGCGAGGGGCGCTGGGCGTTCGGCACCTACCCCCTGACCGGCGAGCTCACCGGCAAGACCGTCGGCATCGTCGGGCTCGGACGGATCGGCAAGGAGATCGCCGTTCGCTGCCAGGCGATGAAGATGCGGGTGATCTATTTCGGGCGCCACCGCCAGCCGCACCAGCCCTATGTCTACTACTCCGAGCTCGTCGACATGGCCCGCGACAGCGACTGGCTGGTGGTGATCGCGCCGGGCGGCGCGGCCACGAGCGGCATCGTTTCGCGGCCGGTCATGCAGGCGCTGGGACCTCAGGGGTCGCTCGTCAACATGGCGCGCGGCAGCCTTGTCGAAGAGCCGGCGATGGTCGAGATGCTGGCCTCCGGAGCGCTCGGCGGTGCCGCCCTCGATGTCTTCGAAAACGAGCCCGCGGTGCCCGCCGCGCTCCTCGAGATGGACAACGTCGTCCTCTCGCCGCACCAGGGCAGCGCCACCGGGAAAACCCGTGACGCCATGGGCGATCTCGTCGTCGCCAACCTTCTGGCCCATTTCGAGGGACGCCCGCTCCTCACGCCGGTGGTCTAGCGGCCCTCCGCCCGCATCGGGCGCCGCCGCAACAGCGCCGTCATCGCCGGCAGGGCCGCCGCCAGGATGAACAGGCGCATCGCGTGGTGCGTCAGAACGAACGCCGGGTCGTAGCCGAGCGCCAGCCCCATCACCACCATCGCCTCGAAGCCGCCCGGCGCCAGCGCCACCCAGATCTCGGGAAACGGAATGGCCACGAAAAGGCCGGCCCCGAACGCCGCCACCGCGGAAATCGCTCCCGCCGCCACGGTCACCGCCATCCCGCCGGCGAGCGATGCCCTGAGCGCCGCGCCGTCGATCGCCGTGAACCGCGTTCCGATCAGCGCCGCCACGATGACGAATCCGGGCACGGTCAGCCAGGCGGGCATCGTCCCTTCGGTCAACCCGCCCAGACGGACCGCGGTCGCCGCCAGCATGGCGCCGATGACGAACCCGGCGGGCATCTTCAGCCGCACCGCGATCCACCCCGCCGCCGCCGCCAGCGCGGTCAGGCGCGCCAGGTGCGGCCAGTCCATCTCCGGCCCTCGCAATACCGGACCCAGTGCGCTGCCGGCGGCGAGATCGATGGCGAGCGGGACGGCGATCACCAGGGTCATCAGGCGCGTCGACTGCACCACCGCGATGGGGACGGGATCACCCAGGCCCGTGAGCGCCACCGCCTGCACCAGCGAGGTGTGGCCCGGCACGCTGGCGAGCAGCGCCGTGTCGCGGTCGAACCCGAAACCGGCCGAGAGCAGCCTGCCGCCGACGAAGACGATTGCGGCCAGCGAGATCGCGAGCGCCACCATCGTTACCGGCCACTGCGCGACCGCCGCCAGGGAATCGCGGGCCACCGAGGAGCCCACCGACATGCCGATGATGACAAATCCCGCGTTGCGGAGCGGGGAGGGGACCGCGACCGGCACCCCAACCCATGCGGCGATGGCGACCGCCACCACCCCGCCGACCAGAAACGGTGCCGGCAATCCGAGCATCTCGGCGGCGAGCCCGCCGGCTGCCGACACCGCCAGCGCCAGCCCCGCCGATACCGCCGGCGGAACCCGTGCGCTCATTTCAGCGGCATCGCGGTCTCGATCAGGTTGACCCAGTAGCTGCATCCGACGGGGATGATCTCGTCGTTGAAGTCGTAGTCGTCCCGGTGCAGCTGCGCGTCCCCGCCCTGTCCGAGGAACATGAAGGCGCCGGGTCTGGCCTGCAGCAGATAGGCGAAATCCTCCCCGCCCATTGTCGGTTCGATGTCGGTGACGACCATGGCGTCCCCGGCCACCTGTTTGGCGATCTCGGCGGCAAACGCCGTCTGCCGGTCGGCATTGATCGTCGCCGGATAGCCGGCGCTCCAGCGCACCGTGGCACGGCCGCCGAAGCTGGCGGCGATTCCCTCCGCCAGTTCCCGGAGCCGCCGCTCGACCATCCCCCTGGCCTCCTCGGACAGGGTCCTTGCCGTCCCGCCGAGCGTTGCATTTCGCGGGATGACGTTGGAGGCGCGGCCCGCCTGCATTTTGGTCACGCTGACGACCGCCGCCTGGGTTGGATCGAGATTGCGCGCCACGATCGACTGCAGCGCCGTCGTCAAATGCGCCGCGATCAGCACCGGGTCGACCCCCCCGTGCGGCTGCGCCGCGTGCCCGCCGGTGCCTTCGATTTCGATCGTGAACTCGTCCGTATTGGCCAGCAGCGCGCCGGCGCGGATGCCGAATCGGCCGGCTTCGAGCGACGGGTAGTTGTGCAGCCCGAACACTTCCTCGATCCCGAACCGATCGATCAGCCCGTCCTCGAGCATCGCCCGGGCGCCGGCCCCGCCTTCTTCGGCGGGCTGGAAGATGACCACCGCGGTGCCGGAGAACTTGCGCGTCTCCGCGAGATAGCGCGCCGCCCCCAGCAGCATCGCGGTATGTCCGTCATGCCCGCAGGCATGCATCTTGCCGGCGATGGTCGACGCCCAAGGCTTGCCGCTCGCCTCGTGGATCGGCAGGGCGTCCATGTCGGCCCTGAGCGCGATCACCCGCCCGCCGGCGGCGTCGCGCCCCTTGATGATCCCGACCACCCCGGTCCGCCCGATGCCGGTCGCCACCTCGTCGACCCCGAAAGAGGTCAGCAGCTCGGCGACCTTCGCGGCGGTTCGGTGGGTGTCGTAGAGGAGCTCCGGATGGGCGTGAAAATCACGCCGCCAGGCGGTGATCTCCTCGTGCAGTTCGGCGAACCGGTTGATGACGGGCATGGACATTCCCGATGAAGCGGGGGGTGGTGCGAGATGTGCCGCGATGGGCCCGCGCCGTCAATACACGCCGCCACCGCCTCGCAAATCGATATCGATGCGTCCGCCGTCCTCGAGGCCGACGCCGAGACGCCACTGCCCGGGCCCCCCGGTCAGCGCAAATGCGCCATCGGCGGGCCCCGGCAGCGCGTATCGGGCGATCTCGGTGCCCTGGTCGGCGCCGTCAGCGAACGAAATGACCCGGATCGCCGCGCGGCTCCCGTCGGGGACGATCAGGTCCGTCACGCCGTCGCCGTCGATATCCGCGAGCGCCGACATTTCGGTGTGCACCGAGCCGTTGCGGTGGTTGGAGACGTCCTGCATCGAACCGACCATCGCCAGCTCGCCACCTTCGAGCCGGAAGAGCGCCAATCGCTTGGCCAGATGCGGCATCAGCACCGCCGCGATCTCCAGCCTGCCGTCGCCGTCGAAATCGGCGATCCCGGCCGGATTGAGCCAGCGGCGCGGGGTGCCGATGAACGCCGTCCGTGCCCTGAGCGCCAGCCGGTCGCCGCCCAGCGCATAGACCGCCAGCGAAGCGCCCGCGTGCACCGAGGTCAAGACCACGACGATCTCGTCTGCGCCGTCGCCGTCGAGATCGGCGAGGCGCGGCAGCCGGTCCTCGAACACGGATTCTTCGCCCAGCCGCGCGGTGACGATGTCGCCGGCCCGCGTCAGAACGCGCAGCCCGGCCGCCTCGTAATCGCTGCCCTGCACGAAATGGGTGTATCTCTGGGTTGGTGCGATGAACCAGGCCTCAATGATTTGGTTGTCGCCGGACGCGACGCGAAGGTCGGCGATCGCTTCGGGGTCGCTGCGTGCGTCGAGGGGCTGCGCCTGGGCGCCGCCACCGACAAAGACCAACCCCACACCGAGAACGGCCGGCACCAGGCAGTTCACTTGTTCCGCTCCGGTTGAGAAACACGCCCGCCAATGCTATCCGGCCTGCCGGCGCGGGGCACCCGTGCAGGCCCGGTGCGGCCATCAAAAGGTCTTGATCATTGCCCATCCGCACGTTCGGGCATTCGGCCGCTTGCAGCGCCTGCCGGCCCGTGACACAAAGCGCCCGCGAACCAGATCCCGCCTTGAACGGGAGGACCGAATGAAGCTGTTTGTCGACACCGCCGTCATCGACGAAATCCGGGAGATCAACGAGACCGGATTGCTCGATGGCGTAACCACCAATCCCTCGCTGGTCGCCAAGGCCGGTCGCGACTTCAAGGACGCGGTCAAGGAGATCTGCTCGATCGTCGAGGGCCCGGTTTCCGCCGAGGTCACCGCCACCGATCTGAAGACCATGATCAAGGAAGGCGAGAGCTTGGCGAAGCTCGCCCAGAATGTGTGCGTGAAGGTGCCGCTGACCTTCGATGGCCTCAAGGCCTGCCGGCATCTGCGCGGCCAGGGGATCATGGTCAATGTCACCCTCTGCTTCTCGGCCAACCAGGCGCTTCTGGCGGCCAAGTCCGGCGCCAGTTTCATCTCGCCCTTCATCGGCCGGCTCGACGACATCAACCTGCCCGGCATGCAGCTGATCGCCGACATCCGCCAGATCTACGACAACTTCGAATTCGACACCGAAATCCTCGCCGCCTCGATCCGCGGGGTGAACCACGTCTCCGAGGCGGCCCTGGCCGGCTCCGACGTCGCGACCATTCCCACCGGCGTGTTCCGCAAGCTCTACGATCACCCGCTGACGGACAAGGGTCTGGCTTCTTTCCTCAGCGACTGGAAGGCGACCGGTCAGTCGATCCTGTAGGCCATTGTGACCAGTAGCGATCCCGCGGCGGCCGTACGGCAGGCGCTCTTTGATGTCGAGGTGCCCGGCGGCGGCACGCTCGCCGATTACCCGGGCCTCTCCGAGATCGTTGTCACCGCCAATGCAATCGCCTTCGCGATCTCCATCGAACCGGGAATGGAAAAGGCTTTCGGTCCCGTCCTGGAGGCGGCCCGCGACGCCGTGGCCAGAACCGCGCCGGACAAAAAACCGCTGGTCTCGCTCACCGCCGACGCCCGGCCATCCGCGCCGCCGGGCCGCACCTCCCGTGCCGCCCAGGCCGGAAGGCCGGCGCCGCCGCCCAGCGAGCCGGTGGCCGGCATCCGCCATATCGTCACCGTCGCCTCCGGCAAGGGCGGCGTCGGCAAGTCCACCACCGCCGTCAATCTGGCGCTGGCGCTGGCCGAATCGGGGCAGCGGGTGGGCATCCTGGACGCCGACATCTACGGCCCGTCGCTGCCGAAAATGCTCGGCATCGAAGACCGGCCGACGGTGCGCGCCGACGGCACCTTCAAGCCGCACGAAGTGTTCGGGCTCAAGGTGATGTCGATCGGCTCGATGGTTGAGCCCGGCCAGGCCATCGTCTGGCGCGGCCCGATGGCCACCGCCGCTTTGCGGCAGCTCCTGCGCGAAACCGAATGGGGCGAGCTCGACATCCTCGTCGTCGACCTGCCGCCGGGTACCGGCGACGTGCATATCTCGATCTGCCAGCAGGTGCCGCTGGCCGGCGCGGTGATCGTTTCGACGCCGCAGGACCTGGCCCTGATCGACGCCCGCAAAGCGGTCGACATGTTCCGGCGCCTCGATGTCCCGGTGTTGGGGATCGTCGAAAACATGAGCTATTTCGTCGCCCCCGACACCGGCAAGCGCTACGACATTTTCGGTCACGGTGGCGCCGAAAAGGAGGCCGGGGCGTTGGGGGTGCCGTTTCTCGGCGCCGTTCCGCTCGACATCGCCATCCGCGAGAGCGCCGATAGCGGCGAGCCGCTCGTCGCCGCCGATCCCGGGAGCGCCCACGCCGGCGCCTACCGCCAGATCGCCGCTTCGGTGCTGGCTGAGCCGGCCCTCGCCCAACAGGCACCAACGGAGGCAGGATCGTGAGCTTCACCCATCAGCGCAGCGAGTTTCCCGACGATTTCGTCTTCGGCGCCGCTTCCGCCTCCTTTCAGGTCGAAGGCGGCTGGACCGACGGGCGCGGCGCATCGATCTGGGACAGCTTCGCCGCGACCCCCGGCAACATCTTCGAAAACCAGAACGCCGAAACTGCCTGCGACCACTACAGCCGCTGGCCCGAGGATCTCGATCTTCTCGCCGAGGCCGGCCTCGACGCCTACCGCTTCTCGATCGCCTGGCCGCGGCTGATCCCCGAGGGCACCGGCGCCGTCAACCAGGCCGGGATCGACTTCTACGACCGGCTGATCGACGGCATGCTGGAGCGCGCGATCAAGCCCTTCGCAACCCTTTATCACTGGGATCTCCCCTCGACCTTGCAGGACCGGGGCGGCTGGGCCAACCGCGACATCGCCGATTGGTTCGCCGACTACGCGTCCCTGGTGCAGCGCCACTATGGAGATCGCCTCGCCGCCATCGCCACAATCAACGAGCCCTGGGTGATCGCCCGTCTCGGCCATCAATTCGGCGTCCACGCGCCCGGCATCCGCGACCTGCGCGCCTATGCGCGGGCCTCCCACCACGTCCTGCTCGCCCACGGCCGGGCGATCGAGGCGCTCAGGGCCGCCGGTGCCGGCAATCTCGGGATCGTGTGCAATCTGCAGAAATGCGAACCGGCCTCCGACAGCGAAGCCGACAAGGCGGCCGCGCACCGTCTCGATGGCACCTTCAACCGCTGGTATCTCGACGGCCTCTTCAAGGGCGCCTACCCCGACGACGTCGTGGCGATGCTGGCGCCCTGGCTGCCCGACGGCCTCGAGGATGACATGGCCACCATCGGCGCGCCGCTCGACTGGCTGGGGATCAACTACTATTCGCGCGCCCTGGCGGCCGACGACCCGGACGCGCCGGTGTTCGGCCTCAAAACCGTCGACGGTCCCCTCGAGAAAACGGAGATGGGTTGGGAAATCTATCCCGAAGGCCTCACCGACCTGCTCGTCCGGGTGAGTTCCGAGTACACCTCACTGCCCCTTTACGTCACCGAAAACGGCATGGCGGAGGTGCCCGGTCTCGACGACACCCGCCGTGTCGCCTACTTCGACGATCATCTCGGCGCGGTGCTCGCCGCCCGTGCCCGGGGCGCCGACCTGCGTGGCTATTTCGCCTGGTCTCTGACCGACAATTTCGAGTGGGCGTTCGGCTTTTCGAAACGCTTCGGGCTCGTCGAGATCGATTTCGAGACCCAAAAACGCAAGCCTCGACAGTCTTTTAAGGCGTTCCAGAACCTGCTCGGCGGGCCCCGCGGAGGCTGAGCAGGCCTCCCCGTCGGCGCGTCGGCCCGCCCACCGATTGGTCTTGGCAAGCCGCTTCGATTGTGTAACTTTCGTGGGCAGCGGGTGGAATGGCGGCCTGTCTTTGCCGTCTCCTAAAACGTTTTGGAAAACCACCCCGCGTCAAGCAATCGCAATCCTGCGATGGGAGGATCATATGCATCGCACTTTGATAGGGAGCGTCTCCGGGCTCACCCTGTTGCTCGCGTCCGCCGGGACGGGCTACGCGCAGATGGGCATGGAGATGACCATCGACGATCTGCCCGATCTCTCAGGGCAGACGCTGACCATGTTCGGTCCCTGGATCACCGCCGACGAGGAGCATATCCGCGCCGTCATCGCGCCGTTCGAGGCGGCCACCGGCATCCATGTCGACTACACCGGCTCGGACAGCTTCGAACAGCAGATCATCATCGACACCCAGGCCGGCTCGCCGCCCAACATCGCCATCTTCCCGCAGCCCGGACTCGCCGGCGACCTCGCGTCGCAGGGGTTCCTGGCTCCGCTTGGCGATGACACCAAGTCATGGATGGTCGACAACTACGCCGCCGGCCAGTCCTGGGTGGATCTGGGCACCTACCCGGACGAGAGCGGCAACAAGGACTTCTTCGCGTTTGCCTACAAGGTCGACCTGAAGTCCATCGTCTGGTACGTGCCCGACAACTTTGCTGATGCCGGCTATGAGATTCCGCAGACCATGGAGGATCTCATTGCCCTGTCCGACCAGATCGTCGCCGACGGCGGCACCCCCTGGTGCATCGGCATCGGCTCGGAGGCCGCCACCGGTTGGCCGGCCACCGACTGGGTCGAGGACATGATGCTCAGGACCCAGCCGCCCGAGGTCTACGATCTGTGGACCAGCAACCAGATCCCGTTCAACGATCCTCGGGTCGTGGGCGCGATCGAGGCCTTCGGCATGTTCGCTCTCAACGATGACTATGTTGACGGCGGCGCCGCTGCGGTCGGCACCACCGACTTCCGCGACGCGCCGGCGGGCTTGTTCACGGTTCCGCCGCGTTGCTACATGCACCGGCAGGCCTCGTTCATCTCTTCCTTCTTCCCGGAGGGGACAGTTCTGGGCACCGACGCGGACTTCTTCTACTTCCCGGCCTATGCCAGCAAGGATCTCGGCAAGCCGGTGCTCGGCGCCGGCACCCTGTTCGGCATCACCAAGGACTCCGAGGCCGCACGGGCGTGGATCGACTATCTGAAGACCCCCACCGCCCACGAGACCTGGATGGCCCGGTCGGGCTTCCTCACCCCGCTGAAGAGCGTTGACACGTCTGCGTACGCCAACGACACGCTCAGGAAGCAGGGCGAGATCCTGCTCAATGCCACCACGTTCCGCTTCGACGGTTCGGACCTGATGCCGGCTGCCATCGGCAACGGCGCCTTCTGGACCGGCATGGTGGACTATGTCGGCGGCAAGTCGGCCGAAGACGTCGCCACCGAAATCCAGGCGGCGTGGGACGACTACAAGAACAAGTAGAAGCAATTGAAACGCACTGCCCGGCGCGCTAGCGTGCCGGGCAGGTTCTGACCGCAATCGGGTAGAGGGGAAGCCCCGATGGTCCAGCAGATTGTCTTCGCGCTGATCACCGTCGTCATCGGCGTTGCCGCGGCCGTCGCGTATTTCTGGGGCGCCAACTGGGTGCTCGACAAGGCGACCGCCGCCGAAGGGTTCGAGGGCGCCGAAGCGGTCCGCCGCGATCGCCTGCGCAACCGCATCCGCCCCTGGGTGTTCCTGTTTCCGGCCCTGTTCTTCCTGACCGTGTATCTGGTCTATCCGGTCTTCGCGACCCTGTGGCTGAGCTTCTTCGGCCCCTTCGGGCGCGAATTCGTCGGCGGCGCCAACTGGGTGTGGGCCGTCGGCAATGGCAATTTCCAGCAGTCGGTGATCAACAACCTGTTGTGGCTGATCATCGTGCCCGCCGCTTCCACCGCCTTCGGCCTCCTGGTGGCCGTTCTCGCCGACCGTTTGTGGTGGGGCCAGATCGCCAAGTCGCTGGTCTTCATGCCCATGGCGATCTCATTCGTCGGCGCCTCGGTCATCTGGAAATTCGTCTATGACTATCGCGGTCCGGGCGCCCCCCAGATCGGCCTCCTGAACGCCGTCGTCGAGGGTCTCGGCCTCGATGCGCAGGCCTGGATCACGATACCGTTCTGGAATTCCATCCTCCTGATGGTCATCCTGATCTGGATTCAGACCGGCTTCGCGATGGTCATCCTCTCCGCCGCCCTGCGCGGCATTCCCGAAGAAACCCTCGAGGCGGCTCGCATCGACGGCGCCAATGACGTGCGCATCTTCTTCGACATCATGATCCCGCAGATCTTCCCCACCATCCTCGTGGTGTGGACGACAATCACCATCGTCGTCCTGAAGGTCTTCGACATCGTCCTCGCGATGACCAACGGCCAGTGGGACACCCAGGTGCTGGCCAACTACATGTACGACCAGATGTTCCGCGCCAACAATTTCGGACACGGCTCGACGATCGCCCTGGTGATCATGATCGCGGTGCTGCCGATCATGATCTGGAACATCCGCCAGGCGAACAAGGAACAGGGGACGCGCTGATGGCCACTGCAACCACCGGCGTCGACGTCGAAACCGCTGCGGCCGAGCCCGCCCGCCAGCCGGCCGGGATCAATGTCGGCAGGCTCGCGGCCCATCTCGGGCTGCTGCTTCTGGTGCTGATCTGGACGCTGCCGACCTTCGGGCTGCTCGTGTCCTCCGTCCGCGACAAGGACCAGCTTGCCATCTCCGGCTGGTGGACCGCCCTGACCACGTCCGAGCGCAGCTCCGCCGCCGTGCTGGGCACCGCCGAAGACCAGGTCGAGGAAGATGGCCACTTCGTCATTCGCGGCAACGTCTTTGCCGCCGACGAGACCGATCAGACGGTCCTGAGATTCGGGACCTCGATCAACAATCCCGACGAAGCCCCGGCCGGCGCCACCCTCGAAATGCGCCTGGGCGGCGAGATCACCCTGTTCGAGAACGGCCAGTACGAGTGGGTCTCCGATACCCCCTTTGAACACTCGCGGGCCCGCCTGTTCTACACATCCGGCATTCCGCCGCGGTTCACCTTCGAGAACTATCAGGAAGTGGTCCGGGGCGAGGGCATCGGCCGCGCCTTCGTCAACTCCTTCACGGTGACGATCCCCTCGACCATCATCCCGATCATGATCGCGGCCTTTGCGGCCTATGCGCTCGCCTGGATGAGCTTCCCGGGCCGGTCTTTGCTGGTCGCCGCCATGGTCGGCCTGCTGGTGGTGCCGCTGCAGATGTCGCTGATTCCCCTTCTCAGGATGTACAACGACCTGGCCAACAGCGGCGTGGGGCAGGCCGTCGGGTTCGAAAGCAAGACCTATCTCGGGATATGGATGGCCCACACCGGCTTCGGGCTGCCGCTGGCGATTTATCTCTTGCGCAACTACATGGCCGGGCTGCCGCGCGAGATCATGGAATCGGCGCGCATGGACGGCGCCTCGCATTTCAACACCTTCACCACCATGGTGCTGCCGCTGAGCTTCCCGGCCCTGGCCTCCTTCGCCATCTTCCAGTTCCTGTGGGTGTGGAACGATCTGCTGGTGGCGATCGTCTTCCTCGGTCAGTCCGAGGGCCAGCTGGTGCTCACCGGGGCGTTGAGAAAACTCCTCGGCTCGCGCGGCGACAACTGGGAGATTCTCACCTCCAGCGCCTTCATCTCGATCATCGTGCCGCTGATCGTGTTCTTCTCGCTGCAGCGCTACTTCGTGCGCGGGCTGCTCGCCGGATCCGTCAAGGGCGGATAGCGCGCTCCGATTTCGCGTCGGGGGCGCCGCCCTTCTCGCGGCGCTTCGCCCGTGTGCCTTCACCCGTGCCGTTTCCCGGCCAGCTCGCCGGCAGGTACGGGGCGAGATCGGGCTGCGCATCGAATGTCGCCGCGATCAGCGTGCCCCGGGGCGTCGCTCCGTCCTCGCATTGCCGGATGAGCTCTTCGGCGATCGCCCGGCCCGCCGCGTGCAGAGATGAGCGGATGAAGCTGAACACGCCCTGATAGGGGCTCAGATCCACATAGCGCAGATTGTCGTCCATGGTCGCCACCGCGATGTCCTTGCCGACCTGCCGCCCCATCCGGGCGATCGCCGCCTGCCCCTCCACGGCCATGATCGAGGACGAGTAGATGATCGCGGTCGCCTTCTTGTCCGCCAGCGCCTGCTCGGTGAGCTGGTAGCCGAACAGCCCCATCGGGTGGCGCGCGTTGAGGATGTGCACCGTCTCCGGGGGCAACCCGCGCTCCGTGAGCGCCTCGCACACTCCGATCCGGCGGTCGAGCGCGTAGGTGAACGCCTCGTCGCCATTGATGAAGGCCAGCCGCTTGTGCCCGGCCTCGATCATCGCCCCCGTCAGGGCCCGGAACAGACCGCGGTTGTCGATATCGACCCAGCCGTAGCGGCTGTCGCGCCCCTCGCGGCCGTGCACCACGAACGGCACCCCCGCCTCCAGCAGCATTCCGATCCGCTCGTCCCCGGGCTGCGGCAATTCGAGGATGAACCCGTCCACCGATTGCTCGCGGATATACCGGTCATAGGCGTCGGTGGCGGAATGGTCGGATTCGGAGGCGAACAGCAGATCGTAGTTGTGCTCGCGGGCCGCCCGGAGCGCGCCGGCGAAGACCTCGACGAAATGCGGATCGGCGAGAAGCCCGTCATTGTCGGGCCGCACCCAGCCGAAGCTGTGGGCACGCTTCATCACCAGCCGTCGCGCATTGCGGTTGGCGCGATAGCCGGTCTTTCTGGCCGCCTCGATGACCCGTTGCCGGGTCGCCTCGCCGACGTCGGAATATCCGTTCAGAGCCCGGGATATGGTCGTGATCGACAACCCCAGTTGCCGCGCCAGGTCCTTGATCGTGACCCGCTGCCCGGCCGGTGTCGTCCGGTGCCGCTTGGTCCTATCGGTATCCATGAAATATCAAACAGTTAGCGATCTGCTCTCCAGCCCTCCGGGGGATTAACACATTATTGACCTCGTCAAACCGCACCGGATAAGTTTAGCCATCTAAAACGTTTTGGCAAACCGATCGCGGATGCCGCCGTACGGGGAACTCCCATGAATGCGATGGTGCTGGCCGAGGAAGTGCCGGAACGGGCACGCCGCGCCGAACCCGACTGGTGGCGCGGCGCGGTGATCTATCAGATCTACCCGCGCTCGTTTCAGGATTCCAATGCCGATGGCATCGGCGATCTCGCCGGCATCACCCAGCGGCTCGACTATGTCGCCGACCTCGGGGTCGATGCCATCTGGCTGTCGCCCATCTTTCCCTCGCCGATGAAGGATTTCGGCTACGACATCTCCGACTATCGCGGGGTCGATCCGATCTTCGGCACCTTCGACGATTTCGAACGGCTCCTCGAGCGCGCCCACGCCCTGGGGCTCAAGATCATCATCGACCAGGTGCTCAATCACACCTCCGACCAGCATCCCTGGTTCCAGCAGTCCCGCCACGACAAGACCGGCTACTATTCGGACTGGTATGTGTGGGCCGACCCCAAGCCCGACGGCACCCCGCCCAACAACTGGCTGTCGATCTTCGGCGGCCCGGCCTGGAGTTGGGATTCCCGCCGCTGCCAGTACTATCTGCACAATTTCCTGCCCGCGCAGCCGGACCTGAACTTCCACAATCCGAAAGTGCGTCAGGCGCTCCTGGACGTGTGCCGTTTCTGGCTCGATCGCGGCGTCGACGGGTTCCGCCTCGACACCGTGAACTTCTACTTCCAGTCGGCGGGGCTGGAACCCAATCCGCCGGTCGACGAGGCGATGTACAACGCCTCCACCGCGCCCTCGGTGAACCCCTACAACATGCAGGATCACCTCTTCGACAAGTCGCGCCCCGAGAACTTCGAGTTCCTGCGTGAGCTGAGGACCCTGATGAATCGCTACCCCGGCTCGACCACGGTCGGCGAGATCGGTGACGCCCAGCGCCAGACCGACCTGATGGCGGCCTACACCTCCGGCGGGGACAAGCTGCACATGGCCTACACCTTCGATTTCCTGGGCGGCCATTTCGAGGCCCCGTATTTCCGGCGCCACATCGCCAGCGTCAAAAGGATACTGGCCGACGGCTGGCCGTGCTGGGCGTTCTCAAACCATGACGTGGTCCGCCACACTTCGCGCTGGGCGGTCGAATATCGCTACGAGGCGCAGTTCGCCAAGCTGTGCGCGATGATCCTGCTCACCCTGCGCGGCTCGGTGTGCCTCTACCAGGGCGAGGAGCTGGGGCTTGAGAACGCCGAGCTCTCCTTCGAGGATCTCGTCGACCCCTACGGCATTCAGTTCTGGCCGAACTACAAGGGCCGCGACGGCTGCCGCACCCCGATGGTCTGGCAGTCGACCGCCCCGCAGGGCGCCTTCACCTCCGCCGCCCGGCCGTGGCTGCCGGTTCCCGCCGGCCACCTCATCCGGGCTGTGGACAACCAGGACACCGACACCGCCTCGGTGCTCAACTTCTACCGCGAGCTCATTCGATTGCGCCGCGCCCACCCGGCGTTGGTCGGCGGCGATCTGGAGCCGATCGAGGCGCCCGAGACGGTGCTCGCCTATCTGCGCAGCCAGGGCGCCGACTCGATCGTGTGCGCCTTCAACATGTCGGCCGAGCCCGCGAAGCTGAAGATTCCGGGCGACCGGCGTCTGCACGACCTCAAATGGGTCGGCGACCAGGGCGCCCGCAAGGGTGCGCAGTTGAGATTGGGCCCTTACGAGGGCTATGTTGGTCAAATGCTGAAAGGGTCCGCGCGCCGGGGCCCGCAGCCAAGCGAGGGGAACTGAAATGGCGGAGTTGAAAATCAGGAACCTTTACAAGCGGTTCGGACAGGTCGAAGTCCTCAAGGACATCAACCTCGATATCGAATCTGGCCAGTTCGTCGTCTTCGTGGGCCCATCCGGGTGCGGCAAATCCACCTTGTTGCGCTGCATTTCGGGGCTCGAGGAGGTTTCCGAGGGCACGATCGAAATCGAGGGTCGGGTGGTCAACGATGTCGCCCCGTCCAAACGCGGCATCGCCATGGTGTTTCAGTCCTATGCGCTGTACCCGCACATGACGGTGTTCGACAACATGTCCTACTCGCTCAAGCTGCAGGGCTTTTCGCGCGAGGAGATCGACTCCAAGGTCAGGACCGCCGCCGAAACCCTCCAGCTCACCGATTATCTCGAGCGCCTGCCCAAGGCGCTGTCGGGCGGCCAGCGCCAGCGCGTCGCCATCGGCCGCGCCATCGTCCGCGATCCGAAGGTGTTCCTGTTCGACGAGCCGCTCTCGAACCTCGACGCGGCGCTCAGGGTCCAGATGCGCATCGAGATCGCCGCCCTCAACGAATCGCTGCCCGACACCACCATGATCTACGTCACCCACGACCAGGTCGAGGCGATGACCATGGCCGATTCGATCGTCGTGCTAAGGGACGGGGTCGTCATGCAGGTCGGCGCGCCGCTGGAACTCTACGAGCGGCCGCAGTCCCTGTTCGTGGCCGGCTTCATCGGCTCGCCGAAGATGAACCTCCTCACCGGCAAATTCGCCGAGAAGTTCGACGCCCACACCGTCGGCGTCCGGTCCGAGCATCTCGACATCGTCACCTCCGACGGCGCCTGGAAGGGCAAGGTGATCCACACCGAGGAGCTCGGTTCGGACACCTATGTCTATGCCGATATCGGCGCCGGGGAGCCGATCATCGTGCGCCAGCCCGGCACCGTCGGCGTCCGGCCGGGATCGGAGATTTCGCTCGCGCCGCGGGACAATCTCTATCACCGCTTCGACGCGCAGGGGCACCCGATCAACTAGCGATCGCTTGCCCCCTGCCGCCGCCCTGCAGATACCCGGCCAGCAGGACCGGCACGAGCCCCACCGCGACGATCAGCAGCGCCGGCACCGAGGCGGCGGCGAACAGCTCCGCCTTGGCTTGGGCGTAGACGAAGGTCGCCAGCGTCTCCAGCCCCAGCGGCCGGAGCACCAGGGTTGCCGGCAGCTCCTTGATGGTTTCGACGAAGACCAGCGTCGCCGCCGCCATGAGCGCCGGCCGCAGGGTCGGCAAATCGATCCGCCACAACACCCGCCCCCGGCTCGCGCCCAACACCCGGGCCGCCTCCAGCACATGCTCGCCGCGCCGCACCATCCCGGCGCTCAGCGTCGAGTGCGAAACGGTCAGGAAGCGCACCGCATAGGCATACACAAGCGCCGCCGCCGAGCCGGTCAGCACCAGCCCCGGCGCCGCCCCGACGACCCATCGGCCGATGTCGTTGATCACCCCGTCGAGCGCCCCCAGCGGCACCACCAGCCCGATCGCCAGCACCGTGCCGGGCACCGCGTAGCCGAGCGTCGCGGCCCTGAGCAGCAGGGCGCCGGTCGGTGACCGGGCGACCCTGAGGCGCCCGGCGGTCATGTAGCCCGCCAGCACGCAAATGAAGGCCGCCGCGATCGCCAGCGCCACGGTCTGCACGAGCGCCGATACGATCTGCCCGTCGACACCGAACCGCGCGATCTGAGCGACAGCGCCAACCGCCAGTTGCCCCGCCGGCACCGCGAAGCCGAGCCCCACCACCAGCACCGAGAACGCCACCGCCAGCACCGCCGGAAGACCGCTGAGAGCGGCGCGGGGAGGGCGGGTCTGGGTATCCCGCGGCATCAGATAGGAGCGCCGGCGGCGGGCATATTGCTCGAGCCAGATCAGCGCCGCGACAACCGCGATCAGTGTCAGCGCCAGTTGTGCGGCTCCGGGCAGGTTCGACTGGTGGATCCAGGTGAAATAGACAACGGCCGTCAGCGAATTGACCCCGAAATACTCCACCGCGCCCAGATCGTTCATCACCTCCAGGAGCGCCAGCGTCACCCCGACGATCAGCGCCGGCCGCGACAGCGGCAGCACGATCCGCCAGAAGGCCCGCTGCGGCGAAGCGCCGAGCGTCCGCGCCGCGACCGCCAGCGCGCCGGACTGCATCAGGAAATACGCCCGACAGCTCAGATAGACGTAGGGGTAGAGCACCAGCGACATCACGAACGCCGCGCCGGGCAACGAGCGGATGGCGGGAAACCAGTATTCGCGCAGGCTTTCCGTGCCGGTCAGCAGCCGGACCGCTCCCTGCACCGGGCCGGTGAATTCGAGCACCTCCACCCAGGCGAAGGCGCTCAGATAGGTCGGGATCGCCAGCGGCAGAATGAAGGCCCACTGGGCGATCCGGCGCCCCGGAAAGCTGAAATGCGTCACCAGCCATGCCGCCACGAAGCCGATCGCGGCGGTCGCCAGCCCCACCATCGCCAGCAACAGGCCGGTTTCCCTGAGCGCTCCCGGCAGCGTCCGGGCGCCGAGCCCGCCGCCCCCGGAAAAACTCGTCAACGCCACCCACACGAGCGCCAGGACCGGCAGCCCGGCAACCAGCGCCACGCCGACATCGCCCGCCGCCGGAAGCGTCCAGCCGCCTGCCCGCCGTTCCTCGATCGTGGCGATGCCGTCTCTCCTAGTTCCGCGGTCCCTCGTCGAACCGCAACTCGTCGACCAGCACGCTCGCGGCCGCCCGCTGGGCCGCGACTTCGGTCAGCGGCGTGGGATCGGCGTCCAGCTCCCCCCAGCTCGCGACCAACGCCGAGGGCGCGACCCCGTCGAGGATCGGGAACTCGTGATTGGTCTCCGCATAAAGATACTGCGCCTCTTCGGACAGCAGAAACGAGATGAGCTTTTCGGCGTTCGCCTTATGCGGCGCGTAGCGGGCGAGAATGACCCCGGAGACGTTGACGTGGGTGCCGTCGCCGCCGGCATCCGGGTAGATGATGCGCACCGACTGGGCCCACTGCTTCTGCTGGGGTTCGGCCTCGTTGGTCAGCATCAGTCCCATGTAGTAGGTGTTGCCGATCGCCAGGTCGCATTGGCCCGAATACACCGCCTGCACCTGTGCCCGGTCGTTGCCGGTCGGCTTGCGGGCCAGGTTGTCGCGTACCGCCGTCAGCCATTGCCGGGTCCCGTCCAGCCCAAGATGCACGATCCGCGAGGCGATGAGCCCGATATTGTAGACATGCTGGCCCGATCGGGTGCACAGGCGCCCCCGCCACTCGGGCCCCGCGATGTCGTCGTAGTCGAGGGATTGCTCGCTGACCCGTTCCCTGGAGGCGTAGAACACCCGCGCCCGCATCGACAGCGCCGTCCAGTGCCCGTCCGGATCGCGATAGGCGGGGGGCACCGGGGCCAGGATCGCCGGGTCGATGGGCTGCGATACGCCAAGCTCCTTGGCCGCGACCAGATTGCCGATATCGACAGTGAGGATGAGATCGACCGGCGAATTCTCGCCTTCCGCCGCCGCTCGCTCGATCAGCCCGTCGCCGCCGAACAGCAGCACCGGCTTGATCCCGGTCTCCGCCTCGAACCGGTCCAGAAGGGGCTGGGTCAGCCCCGTCTCGCGGTACGAGTAGATGTTGACGATTTGAGATTGCGCCGCCGCCGGTCCGCTGGCAGCCAGAACGACGGCCGCGACCACCGCGGCCGGCCCGAAATGCTTCATCTTGTGCTCCTGCGCTGCGGGTTCAAATTCCCTCAGTGAGGCGCCACTTCTCTTCCGTTCACGCCGCCAAGTCAAGAAAACAAGCAATTACAGGGTCTTATGGCCTCATATGCAGATTAGAACGGCTCCAATCAGCCGCGGAAATCGCCAGTGTTTTGAGGCGGCTAGCGCTGCCAACCAGGCCCGTCCGGTGCGGCGCACCGCCGCATCGCGGCGTCAGTCGGAGACGACCTTCTCCGCCGGGATTTCGAGCGCCATCATCGTTCCGGTCCCCGGTTCGGCGTCCAGCGACAGGTTCAGCGCATTGGCCCGCGCCAGCGACCGGGTCAGCGCCAGGCCGGTGCCGGAACGCAGTGGCTGGTCGTCGCCCTCGTCGTCGCTCTGGCGGTAGACAACGAGCCCCTCCGCCGCCTCGGCGAGCGGCGTGCCGCCTTGGTCGCGCACATGCACCACGATCGCCCCTTCGGGCTGCTGCTTGGCGCTGAGGATGACGTTGCCGCCGCGGCCGCAAAACCAGATGGCGCTGGCCAGCATGTTCATCACCGTCTGGCTGAGGACCGCCCGGTCGGCCAGGATCGCCGGCAGGCCGCCGCTGACGGCACTGCGCACCACCACCTGGCGGGCGTTGGCCTGGGCGCGGATGCGGGCCACGCAGTCCTCGAGCAACTCGCCGACATCGATCTCGGATTCTTCGAGCTCCGCCCTTCCGCCCTCGAAGCGGCCGAGATCGGTGAGCTCGTCCACCAACTCGCGGATCTGCCGCCCGGCCCGATTGATGTCGCGGGCGTATTCGGCGATGCGGGCCGGCGGCGGCGGGTGCCCCCCTTCGCCGAGCATCAATTCGGAGAAGCCCAGAATGGTGTTCAGCGGCACCCGCAGCTCGTGGCTGATCTGCGCCAGCACGGTGCCGATCTCAGCCTCGGGCGTGGGGGCGGCCGCCGGCACCGATGTCCCGGCGGAGCGCACCAGTCCCAGATAGCCTTCGGCATGCTCGCCGCGGCGGTCTGCGAACAGGGAAATCTCGACCGGCCCCGCACCGGCCTCCGCGATAACCGTTACCGCCTCGTCGGCGGGTGCCGCCGATTGCGCGAGAAATCCCGCGAAGGTCGGCTTGCTGGCCGGCTGCAGGTAGCTCAGAAGCGGCCGTCCGAGCAACACCGAGCGGGCCGGCCCCACCAGATTGGCCCCGAGATCGGAGATGCCGTCGATATTGCCGGTCCGGGTGAGCTGGATGAAGCCGCAATCCGATTGCGCGGCGATCAGCTCCACCATCGCCCGCGTCGTGATGCCGGCGGCCGGCGCGCGGCGCGCGGTCTCGCCGGCCCGCGCCGACAGAAGATACGCCGTGCGGCCCTGCCAGGCGATCGTCTGCAGGCGCGCCACCACCGGCACCGGTTCGCCGTCCTCGCCCTTGAGATCGCTGAGAGGCCCGATGGTGCGCTCCGCGTCGCGCTCGTCCGGGAACAGACCCTCCAACCCCGCTTCTCTGAGGGCCTGGGTCGACTCGTAGCCTAGCAGGTCCGCCAGCGCCCGGTTGGCGAACAGGATCGAGTGCTCGCGGAACACCAAAAGCCCCAGCGGCAGCCGGTTGAGCACCAGCGTTTCGTCGCTGAGCGGCACCAGATCGCCGCCGCCGGAAGTCTCGCCCATGCCGGCGGGCAGGGTGGGGCGGGCCGCCGAAGGCGTCTGGGCAACCGCCGGCCGGCGCGCCGGCCCGGCATCGTGCGCGTCGTCGTCGGCGATATCGTCGTCGGCGTTGTCGGTGGCGTCGCCACCCACCCGGTCGGTCAGAATCCGCGCCAGCTCGTCGAAATTGTAGCGGCTGCGGTCCTCGTTGCGATCGCGTTTGGCCGGCTTGCCCCCGCGCGCCGCCGGACGCTCGCTGGCCGGCGGTTCGCTG
>CAZNOZ010000021.1:33408-42315 GCA_964574935.1 uncultured Devosiaceae bacterium
GGCGGTTCGCTGTCCTGCGTCGCCCCGTTGCCGGCGTCTGCCGCGACGGTGGCGATCTCCTCGGGGCCGACCGAGCCCGGTGTGAACCCGGCGCCGGTGACCGTCCACAGCCCGCTGGCCGATGCCTCAATGGCGGCACGCGGCGGGCTGTCCTCGGCGGCAGTCGCGTCGGCGCCCCCGGTTTCTTCGCCAGCCGCGTAGCAGCGCCAGCCGGCGCGGGCGCCGGCGCGGTCGAAAATCGGGATCGCCAGGATCAAACGCCCGTCGTCGGCGGCCACCTCGACAGAATGATCGCCGCTCAGGGCGGCGGCGTCGAACCCGACCGGCGCCGCGTCGCCCTGGCCGGCAAAGACCTCGCCCGCGCTGTTGAGCGCGAACAAGTACCTGTCGCCCCCCTCCGGCGCCAGCGCCGAAGGGGCCGGTTTCGCCGCCGGCGCGGACGGCCGTTCCGCGGTGTCATCGGCGTCCGCCTCGCCACCCGGATCCTCGTCGGGAATCGGCTCATAGAGCGTCTCGGAGCGGGCCAGCCTGTCGACGAGACCGGTCAGCCCCTCGCCTTCGTCCCCGAGCTCGGGCGTCTGCCCGGCCGGGGAAAAGAGCACCAGCCGGCCGCGCGCCCCGGCCGCGAATTCCCGCCGCCCGGCACCGCGAGAAGGCACCTCGCCATGGCGCGCCAGCTCCCGTCCGTCGGCGGTCTCGATGAGATAGGCGCGGTCGTCGCCAAACAAGTCCGTCGCCAGCGCCGTCTGCCAGAATTCCCCGCCGGTCAGCGGCGCTTCGATCGCCTCGGTGTCGGCGACAAGCAGGTGCGCTTCGCCGCCCAGCTCGAGGGGGGTGCACAGACACGTCGCCGAGACCGGCTTGCGGCCGGCCAGAAACCGCACCCGCGACAGCGACGCCCGTCCCATCGACCCGAGCCGGATGCGATGCGCGATCTGGCCCTTGATCGGCACCGGCAGCGGGGCCGGTTTCAGCCCCTCGGGGCCGACCCTGGCGCGAAAAAGCACCGCTGCCACATTGCGCCACACCACCCGTTCGCCGTCGCCGCTCCACAGCCAGGCGGGGCGCTGGTCGAGCGTCAGCGAAAAAACGTCCGCCGCCTTGTCGCTTGTGGTCCAGTCGCCGGACATTGCGTGCCGTCACCGAGAACTGCGCCCTGTCCCGATCTGGGACACCCAAAGGCGCCGAATTTAGGTGTTGTTTAGTATAACGGCGGCCCCGGCCGGTCTACTGCCGCCCGGTTGTGAAAGGCCGTCAAGCGCCCGGATGGTTAAACCGACCGCCCGCCGCCACGCCGCCATCGGCGCGGCCCGGCCGCCCTTGCGCGGTGGGGGGGCTTTGCCTATCTTCCGCGGCGCTTGCTCGGGTCCTGTGCCGCCTTAGCTCAGTTGGTTAGAGCGCTAGATTGTGGATCTAGAGGTCCCCCGTTCGATCCGGGGAGGCGGTACCACCTCGGGGATGCCTCACAGCCCCGCTTTTTGCATCCCCGCGAGCATGTGTTCGCGGTCATCGGACCGGCCGTAGGCCATGCGCGCCACGTAGGCCTCGGCCGAGAACTCGGCGCACTCCGACGCCATTTCGGCGACCGCCGCCGTCGCCTCATCCGTCATCTCGGCACACGCCAGCGCCGCCGCCAGCTCGGCCCGTCGTCCGCAATTCGGCCGCGGCATCTGCCGGTAGGCCTTCGCAGCCTCCGCGTACCGGCGGGCGCCGTACAGCGCCCTTCCGAGCAGGTGCGCGCGTCCCGGCGCGCCATGGGGGTCCAGCCGCACCGCCCGGTTCACCCATTCAACGCCCTCTTCGGCCTCGCCCTGCCAGGTCAGCAGCTCGCCGCGCTGCGCGACGATCCGCGGATCGTTGGGGTTGAGCGCCAGCGCCCGCTCGGCATGCGGCACCGCCTTGTCGAGCTTGTGATGGAACATGTAGACCTCGCACATCAGCCGGTGGCATTCGACGTCGTTCTCGTCGAGCTCGAGAGCCCGCTGCAGCGCGTGCACCGCCTGCTCCTGAATCTGCATGGGATCGCCGCCGAATCCGAATTCCAGCGCCTGGCCCAGCACGCACCCCTTCCACGCGTACGCCGCCGCGAAGGTCGGATCGAGCGCGATCGCCTGGTCGAGCAACTTGAGCGCTTCCCTGTTGGCCTCGGGCGTCACGGAGTGATGCTTGAGGCGCCCGGCCAGCAGGCAATCGTAGGCCGCCAAGTCCTGGGTGGGCGTGTGCCGCACCCGTTCGGTCTCGGCCGTGCGCACGTGCCCGGGCAAAGTCGCCACGATCGACTGCGTGATCTCGTCCTGCATTGCGAAGATGTCGGCGAGTTCGCGGTCGAACTTCTCGGCGCTGACATGCGCCCCGGTCGCCGCGTCGATGAGCTGCACGGTCGCTCGCACCTGATTGCCGGCGCGCCTGATGCTGCCTTCGACGACGTAGTGCACGCCCAGATCCTTCGCCACCTCCTGCACCTTCACCGGCCGTCCCTTGTAGGTGAATGCGGAATTGCGGGCGATCACGAACAGGTCCGCGAACCGCGACAGCTCGGTGATCACGTCCTCGGTGATGCCGTCGGCGAAGAAGTCCTGCGAGGGATCGCCGCTGAGATTGTCGAACGGCAGCACCACCACCGAAGGCAGCGTCCGCTCCCGGGCGACGTTCGGGGTCATGAGGGCCTCCCCCTCGTTGAGCACCCGGAACGCGTGCACCGGCTCGGCGATGTTCTTGACCTGCTTGTGCCCGATATCCTCGAACCCCTGCGCCAGCTTGCCCTTGACCTGATCGTGGATGGACGCCGAGACGACAATCCCGCCGGGCTCGGCCAGCGGCTCGAGGCGGGCCGCGATGTTGACCCCGTCGCCGAACACGTCGTCGTCGCGGATGATGATGTCGCCGAGATTGATGCCGATCCGGAACTGCATCGCCCGTTGGCCGTCGGCCGCGGCGCGCTGCTGCAATCCCCGCTGCACGGCGACCGCGCACTGCACGGCGTCGACGGCGCTCGCGAATTCGGCCAGCACCCCGTCGCCCATGGTCTTGACGAGCCGTCCCTCGAACTCGCCGATCAGGGGCTTGACGAAATTTTCGATGCAATCGTTGAGCGCCGCCAGCGTGCCGGCCTCGTCCTCGCCCATCATTTTCGAGTAGCCGAAGACATCGGCGACCAGAATGGCCGCGAGGCGGCGCTGGTCGCGGTGATCGCTCATCGCTGAAGAATTGACCTCATTCCCAAGATGGCGGCGATTGTACGCGCTGCCGTACCGGGAAGTCCACGCTCTGTGGGCAGAGGGGCGACCTGGCGCCCGCCGGCTAGAGCGACAGACGCAGCTTCGAGATGGTGTTGGCGATATCGGCGAACACGTCGTTGAGCTCGCTCGCCGCCGACGGGAAATAGGCGTGCGAGGGATCGGTCGCGCAGTCGGTCAGCATGTTCTGCGTGGTCGAATTGGGCGGCTCCAGGCCGATCGTGAAGATCTCGACGCCGGCATCTTTGGCGTTCTCGCAGGTCTCCAGCGTCCGGTCGTTCATCAGGCCTTCAAGCGTGTTGGTGGAATCGCCGCACTCGCCGAGCCGCTCGTTCCAGGGGAACGCGTAAGCGGTGTAGTACGAGGCGCAGTTCATGTTCGAACCGCTCGGATAGTGGGTGTTCTCACCGTCCGTCATCACGATCATGACCTTGTGGGTCGTCGTGCCGTAGTCGTCCCCTTCTGTGTAGGGCTCCGTGGGCGACAGCACGCGCCATCCCCAGGCGGTCGCGGTGTGAATGTTGGTGCCGCCGTCGGCCACCATGGCGTTGATCTCGGTGTTGACGGTGTCCGAATTGTTGTTGAGCGGCAGCAATTCGGCGTCCAGGCAGCTCGCGTTCGGTCCCTGGTAGTTGCTGGTCGAGCTGACCGAGGCGCCGGCATATTTGCAGATGCGTTCCTGCAGCTCGCGGTCGGACAGGGAGGGATACGTATAGACGTTGCAGTGCACCTCGTGCGTCCACCCCTGGGCCCCCCCCCAGTACCAATTGTCGTAGGTAAGCGTCTGACCGGAACAGTTGCAGGCGTTGGCGCCGCTGGAGATCAGCGTCGTCTTGGTCGAATCCGTGTAGTAGTCGGAGTCCCGGCGCGGCCAGGTGCCGTACTGCCAGCTCTTGTACTCGCAATAACCATCCAGCGTCGGCCCGGGACACGTTCCGCCATCGTCGTCGACATAGTCCCAGGAATAGCCGCCGCTGTCCGGATTGTCCGGCTGGAACATCGGGAAGTAGAGCGAGTCGGGATCGGCGAGCGTCGGTTCGGTGTCATCGGTGTCGTAGGGATAGGGGCGCGTTTCCACGCAGCCCTTCCAACTCACGTTGGTCAGACCCGAGAAGAGCGCGAAGCGGTCGATGCTGCCGCTGGGCGCTGTCGACTCGTCGTCGTCGTTGTCGAAATTGTCCCAGGCCGAAGGCGCCTGATCGGCGTTGGCCATCCACGACTCGAACTCGGCGCCAGGTCCGACATTGACGAAGAAGTTGAACGGCACCAGCCCCACGAACACGTCCGGCAGCGTCGTCTGGCCGTCGAACAGGATGTCGACGGCGTTGGTGGCCGCCGTCTTCAGGTTCGTCATCCGGGAGTAGGAATTCATCGACCCGGAATTGTCGAGCACCATGGCGACTTCGAGCCGGTTGTGCCGCTGCGTCGCCTGCGAGGCCAGCCTGACATCCATCGACGGGATGTTGACCATCGCGACGAAAACCGTCGGCACGTTCAGCTTGACCTTGAAATACAGCGAGCCCTCGTCGGTGTCGGTCTCGACCTCCTCGACGTCGACGGAAATCGCGTCGTCGGCGAGCCGCTCGATAACCAGGTCCTCGGCAGCGGACTTCAGGTCTTCGTCGGACCAGTCGTAGATGTTGGGCTGCAGCGCCAGCGCCGCGGCGTCGAGCGCCACCTGCGCCTTGGTGCGGGCCTGCTGCACGCCGACGAAATCGACAACGGCACCGGCGGTCGCCACGATGACCACGAGCAGGATGCCGAAAATGGTCGCGAAGGCGCCCTTTTCGTCCCGCCAAAATCGATTGATCCAGGCCCTTGCACGCGCCACGATCTGCTCGCTCAAAACATTGCCACGACGTCGATTATCGGGCCCAAAAGTTAATCAAAGAGGTATCGTTTGGATGCAAGTTGAAGTGTCGTTTCAACCGCTTGACCGCCGATAGTGTCCCACTCAAGCATCGGCGCGGCGCCACCCGTCGGCGCGCCTAGATCACCACCACTTGCGTCCCCACCGCCACCCTTGAGTAGAGATCGATCACGTCTTCGTTGGTCAGCCGAATGCACCCCGAGGAAACGTTCTGGCCGATCGTCCACGGCTCCGAGGTGCCGTGGATGCGGTAGAGCGTTTGCCCGATGTAGAGCGCCCGCGCCCCCAGCGGGTTGTCG
The DNA here is from genome assembly GCA_964574935.1 of uncultured Devosiaceae bacterium. Classification (GTDB taxonomy): domain Bacteria; phylum Pseudomonadota; class Alphaproteobacteria; order Rhizobiales; family Devosiaceae; genus JBBECE01. The sequence goes on from CAZNOZ010000021.1 coordinate 38,814, forward strand.
GGCCCGCCGGGCATATGTGTGGGCAATCCCGGCTGCCGCTCGAGCATCGCCGTCGGCGGGGTCCAGTCCGGCCATTCGCGCTTCGCCGTGATTGTGTGCCGGCCCGACCACTCGAAGCCGAACCGCGCCACCCCGATCCCGTAGCGCATCGCCATGCCGTCCTCGAGCACCAGGTAGAGGTGTTTGGTGCCGGTGTTGACCACGATCGTGCCGGGCGCCTCCTGCGTGATGTAGGGCACGATCCGGCGCTCGAAGGCGGGCGGCAGCCCCTCGCGGCGCGGTGCGGCTGCCATCCGTCGCGGCGCCGCCCGTTGCGGCGCCACGCTCGCGGCCAGCGAGGCGGGCACCAGGACCGTCTGCCCGAACGCGTTTGTCACCCGCACCAGCTCCTGCCCCGCGATGGCCGGGCTCGCCGCCAGCATCAGGATCGCGAATACCGCCGACAGGGCGCCGGCGGCCAGGGCCGCGCTTGCGGCGGCGCTCAGGGCGCTTCTCAACAAAGGACGACGCATCGCTTCACTCCCGGCACGCCTGTCGTTCCGCACGCCCGGTCCGATCAGGCTGAACGAACGGTAACCGGGCACCCCCAACTTTGGGTGAAGCGGGATGGTGAACACCCGCTGAACGCGGCTGGTTTACGAACGGTGAATCCCGTAGCCTGCAATGCCCACGGAGAAGCCCGAATGCCGTTGCCTGCGGGGGCGCCGCGCTGCTTCTGGGCCGGCGCCGCGCCCGAATATGTCGCCTATCACGACGACGAGTGGGGCCGCCCGGTCGCCGGCGACGACCGCCTGTTCGAAAAGCTCAGCCTCGAAGGCTTCCAGGCCGGCCTGAGCTGGCTGACGATCCTCAAAAAGCGCGAGAATTTCCGCGCCGCCTTCGCCGGTTTCGAGATCGCCCGCGTCGCCCGTTTCGGCGACGCCGACATCGATCGATTGCTCGCCGACCCCGGTATCGTCCGCCATCGCGGCAAGATCGAAGCGACGATCAACAACGCCGCCCGCGCCCTCGAGGCGATCGAGGAATTCGGCTCGCTGGCCGCACTGATCTGGCGCTTCGAGCCGCCGCCCGCCGAACGTCCGGCCCGCCTCACCAGGGAGGCGCTCATGGAGATGGCGACGACCGACGCCTCTGTGCGCCTGTCGAAGGAACTCCGCCGCCGCGGCTGGCGCTTTGTCGGCCCGACCACCGCATACGCCTTCATGCAGGCGATGGGGCTGGTCAACGACCACACCGAGGATTGCGCCGTCCGCGCCGAGGTCGAGGCCGCCCGCGCCGCCTTCACGCCGCCGGCGCCGCAATAGGGCCGGCCGCCTCCGCAGCGGGAGGCGTCCGGCTTCAGAACCGCCACGGGTCGTCACGGTGCGGTTCGGGCACCGGCGGCAGGCCGATATCCCGCCTAAGCCGGTTGTCGAGCGGCGGGGCGTGCCGCGTCCTGTTGCGGAAGATCCGTCTGAGCGGTCCGGTCACCGGCACAGCCAACGCAGCCGCGATCTCGAAAGCGGCCCGCCACCATGGCCGATAGCTGTCGAAGTCGTCGCGGAACGTTTTGCCGCGTCTCGAATGCGATTGCAGTGTCATCGTCGTCGTCCGGGCGCACTCAAGCGCCCGCTCCCAGAATGGATGCGTGAGGGATCGAGCCGACGGCGGGCGGCGCGCCCGCGCGGCTGGTCCAAAGCTTGGATTGTGTGACGGAGCCGGCCCTCAGGGCCGGATCAGCGTGGCGCGGTCAGCGTCGCCACATGCCGGTAAGGGCCGCGTCACGGGTGAGGACGCTACAGATCATCGTCATCAACGCCTCCTTTCGTGCGCGTTGGGGAGGGCGGCTTCTACGCGGGCGACGGCGATTTGCCAACCCGGTTTTGGCGGATTATCGCGGCTTGGGGGCGACCTGTGGCAGGCCGGCAACAGACCGGCCGTTCTTGCCCGCTGCCGCGCGGTCCGCTATGGGAGCCGCCAAACCCGGGCATTCCCATGGCCAAGAAGACCGACCGCATCCGCCCCCGCCTGCCGCGGGGCTTTGCCGACCGCGAGCCGTCCGCAATCCGCGCCGTCGACGCCATGGTGCGCAAGGTCGTCGCGGTCTACGAGCGCTACGGCTTCGAGCCGGTCGAGACCCCGCTCGTCGAGTTCACCGAGGCGCTCGGCAAGTTCCTGCCCGACGAGGACCGGCCGGGGCAGGGGGTCTTCTCCTTCCAGGACGAGGACGAGGCGTGGCTGAGCTTGCGCTACGACCTGACGGCGCCGCTCGCCCGCCATTTCGCCGAGAATTTCGACCGCCTGCCCAAGCCCTACCGCTCCTACCGGACCGGCTGGGTCTTGCGCAACGAAAAGCCCGGCCCCGGCCGCTTCCGGCAGTTCATGCAGCTCGACGCCGACACCGTCGGCTCGGCCAGCCCCGCCGCCGACGCCGAAATGGCGATGATGCTGGCGGACGTGCTCGACGAGTTGGGGCTCGAAGGGAAGTATGTGGTGAAGATTTCGAGCCGCGCCGTTTTGGATGGGGCGATGCAACTGATCGGCGCCGAGTCTGACAAACAGAAGCTTGGCATCATGCGGTCGTTGGACAAGCTGGATCGTCTGGGTGAGGGCGGCGTGGTCGACCTGCTCGGAAATAAGGGACGGAAAGACGACAGCGGCGACGTCACACCAGGCGTCGGCCTGAGCGAAAATCAGATCAATCGTCTATTCGGGATCATCGGTTGGGGTGAAGAGGGAAGCGGATCGCGTAGTTCCTTCAACAACCAGATGACTGCCTCCAATCTGCAGGATGAACTGGAGAGCGTGCCGACCGCTGCGCAAGCCGCTCGGGATCTCTGGGCCATGTCCGAGATGTTTGAGCGAGCCGGGTATGTCGGCAAAATCACGGTCGACCCCTCCGTCGTCCGCGGTCTCGAATATTACACCGGCCCCGTCTTCGAAGCCGAACTGACCTTCCCCGTCACCAACGAAAAAGGCCAGGAGGTCGTCTTCGGCTCGGTCGCCGGCGGCGGACGCTACGACGGCCTCGTCTCCCGCTTCCGCGCCGAACCCGTCCCGGCCACCGGCATCTCGATCGGCGTCTCGCGTCTCGCCGAGGCGCTGCGCCTGACCGGCAATCTTGCGACCGACCCCGCCCCCGGCCCGGTGGTCGTATGCGTCATGGACCGCGACCGCATCGCCGATTACCAGCAGATCGTCGCCGAGTTGCGCAACGCCGGCATCGCCGCCGAGATGTTCCTCGGCAACCCGAAGAATCTCGGCAAGCAGCTGAGCTACGCCGACGCCCGCAACGCCCCCGCCGTCCTCATCGAGGGCGCCGACGAACGCGCGGCGGGCGAAGTCCAGATCAAGGACCTGATCGCCGGGAAACGGGCTTCGGCCGAAATCGAGGGCCGCGAACAATGGGTCGCCGAGCGCCCCGGCCAGTTCGCCGTCAAACGCGAAAACCTCGTCGCCGAGATCACAAAACTCCTCGCCCGGCAGGCGAAGGAGGGCTGAGCCATGAGCGTGTTGCAGCCGC
>CAZNOZ010000022.1:0-39018 GCA_964574935.1 uncultured Devosiaceae bacterium
TGATGTCCGAGATCAGCCCCGCATTGGCTTCGGCCAGCCCGATTTCGACGAGACCGTCATAGACCGACCGCAAATCGGCGATGGCGACGTGCGGCAGCACCAGATTCTGCTCGTGACTGACCCGCAATTCGTCGTAGCCGAAGCGCTCGGCGAGATCGGCGATGGCGTCCATCTGGCTTGCCGTCGCGTCCCCCGGCACCCCGCCGATGGGCTTGAGTGAAACGGTCACCGACACATGGTCGGGGCGGAAATGCGCAAAGGTGTTGCGGGCGATGAAGCGGGCGTAGGCCGGCTCGGCGCCGGCCGCTTCGGCCGCGATGTCGCCGCCATTGCCGGGCTTGAATTCGGGCGGCGTGAAATAGGCCGCGATGCGGTCGAGCTCGGCGGGCGGCAGGCTGAGCTCGCCCCCGCGGATCGCCGCGAACTCGGCCTCGACCTGCTCGCGGATCGTCTCGATCCCTTCCTCGTGCACCAGGATCTTGATGCGTGCCTTGTATTTGTTGTCGCGCCGTCCGTAGCGGTTGTAGACGCGCAGGATCGCCTCGAGCCAGGCGAGCAGGTCCGCGTGGGCGACGAAATCGGTGATCTTCTTGCCGATCATCGGCGTCCGCCCGAGGCCGCCGCCGACATAGACCGTCCAGCCGACCTCCCCGTCCCGGATGGCCGCCTTGAGCCCGATATCGTGGAACTTGATGGCCGCGCGGTCCTGGGGGGCGCCGGTCACCGCGATCTTGAACTTGCGCGGCAGCCACGAGAAGTCCTGATGCTGGGACGACCATTGCCTGACGATCTCGGCGACCGGCCTCGGATCGACGATCTCGTCGGCGGCGGCGCCCGCGAACTGGTCGGTGGTGACGTTGCGGATGCAGTTGCCCGAGGTCTGGATGGCGTGCATCTCGACCGAGGCCAATTCGCCAAGGATGGCCGGCACGTCGGAAAGCCGCGGCCAGTTGAACTGGATGTTCTGGCGGGTGGTGAAGTGCCCGTAGCCGCGGTCGTAGGTCCGCGCGATATGGGCCAGCTTGCGCATCTGCCGCGCGCTCAGGGTGCCGTAGGGGACCGCGATCCTGAGCATGTAGGCGTGCAGCTGCAGATAGAGCCCGTTCATCAGCCGGAGCGGCCGGAACTGGTCCTCGGTCAGCTCGCCGGCGATCCGCCGCTTCACCTGGTCGGAAAACTGCGCCGTGCGCTCGCGGACGAAGGCGGCGTCGAACTCGTCATAGCGATACATGATCGCCCTCCGCCAAAGGTTGCGGCCCCTGCCGCGGCGAAGTCGGCCCACCGGCCCGGATCTGCTCGCGAAGCCGTTGCGCGATCACTTGGCCGCCGTCCACGGAAGCGGCCTCGACCTCGACCCCGATCAGCCGGTGATCGTCCCGCGCCTTCTCGGCAAGCGCCGCGCGCTCGTCCGCTTCGGCCTCGGAGAAGACCCGCGCCAGATCGATGTCCTTGAGCCACTCACCTGAGGCGGCGAGATAAACCGTCGCCCCGGAATTGAGTTCGTTGGCCGTCAGGATCGCGCCGCTCATGCCACCAGCTCCGATTCGGACGGCGCCAGCGCCGCCGCGTTTTCCCAATCACCGGCCCTGACCGCCTCGCCGATGAAGATCAGCGCCGGCCCGTTGGCGAAGGCGGCGTGATTGCCGCCGAGTTCGCCCAGCGTGCCGCGCCAGGTGCGGCGGCCGTCGCGGCCGGCATTGACGACGATCCCGACCGCCAGGTCCGGGTCCATGCCGTGGGCGATCAGTTGGCCCGAGACGCGCCCGGCGACCGTCTTGCCCATGTAGATGCCGAGCGTGATCCCCGCTTCGGCCAGCGCCGCCCAATGGCCGAGTTCCCGGTCGCCGGCGCCGTGAGCGGTGGCGAATACCACCCCCGAGGAAACCCCGCGCAGGGTGAGCGGCGTCGCGGTGTCGGCCGCCGCCGCCAGCGCCGCGGTCACCCCCGGCACCACGGCGTAGCCGATCCCGGCCCGCCTGAGCGCCGCGATCTCCTCGCCGGCCCGCCCGAAGACCATCGGGTCGCCGCCCTTGAGCCGCGCCACCCGTTTGCCCTGCCGGGCCAGCACCATGAGAGTTGAATTGATCTTCGCCTGCGAGACCGAATGCCGCCCCTTTGTCTTGCCGACGCTGATCCGCTCGGCATCGCGGCGGCCCATCTCGACGACCGCCTCGGGCACCAGCGCGTCATGAACGATGACGTCCGCCGACTGCAGGATGCGCTGGGCGCGCAGGGTGAGGAGGTCCTCCGCCCCCGGCCCGGCGCCGATCAGCCACACGAACCCTTCGCCGGTCGCCCCCACCGCGTGCGCGTCGAGCAGTCCCGCCGCCGCGCGCCGGGCCTCGTTCCCGTCGCCGGCCTCCAGGGCCCGATCCACCGGCCCGGAATCGATGAGCGCCTCGAAAAAATGCCGGCGCTCGTCGCCGTTGCGAAGGACGGAGAAGACCCGCTCGCGCAGCCCACCGGCGATCCGCGCCAGCGCCCCCAGGTGCCGCGGCAGGATCGCCTCGATCCGGGCCCTGACCACCCGCGCCAGAACCGGAGCGTCGCCTTCGGAGGTGACCGCCACGGTCAGCGGCGCCCGCTCGACGATCGCCGGAGTGTAGAAATCGCATTCCTCGGGCCGGTCGACGACGTTGACCGGGATGCCCCTTTGCCGCGCCGCCCGAACGACCAACTCGACGTCGGCGCCATCGGCGGCCTCGTCGGCTTCGGCGTCATCGGCCGCCACGAACACCAGCGCCGCGTTTTCGAGGTCCGCAACCGCCGCCGAACGATAATGGAGTGTGACGGATGATACGGTGGATGATGCGGCGGATTTCGCGGTGGTGTTCGCGGTGAATTCCGCGGTGATTTCGCGGCTGATTCGGGGAGCGAAAAGGTGCACCTCGGCCGCCGTTTTGGCCGCCAGCCGGGCCTTGGCGAGCGCCTCGCCGCCGCCGCCCACGATGATGATCTTTTTGCCCCCGACCTTGAAGGAGACCGGAAACGTCGTCAGACGCGCCATGGCTCAGCCCGAAAGGTAAAACCGCAAGTTGCAACCCCGCCAAGATACGCGACCCGCGGCCGCCCCACAAGACATTGAAATTAAATAGCTTTTATATTTTACGCCGGGGCCGGATGCGGGCATCGCCGATCCCCTTCAGGGCGCGAAACGCGCAACAAACGCCTCAAGGCGCGCCCAACGGTGGAATCTTAACGATTCGCGCCGCCGCCGGCGCCCGCCGACGCGCCGCTCACGCCTGCCGGCTGGGGACGTGCACCACCAGCCCGTCCAACTCGCCGCGCACCTTGATCTGGCAGCTCAGCCGGCTGGTCGGCCTGACGTCGAAGGCGAAGTCCAGCATGTCCTCTTCCATCGCCGAGGGCGGCCCGACCATTTCGGCCCAGGCCTCGTCGACATAGACGTGACAGGTCGCGCATGAGCAGGCGCCGCCGCACTCCGCGACGATCCCGGGCACGTCGTTGCGGATGGCGTTCTCCATGACCGTCGAGCCGTTGGCCGCCTCGACCTCGTGGGTCACCCCGTTCGCCTCGATATAGGTGATCTTCGCCATGCGCCCCGACCGGCCGGCGGCCCCCCCGGCCGCGTCGTCAAGAGCCGCGCATATACCGAGGCCGCATCGGCCCCGCAAGCCGCGCCCGCCCACCGCGTCCGCTAAATCTCACAAAAAAGATTAAATATATCGCCCAACTCACTGGGCGAACGGCACAATCAGGATTCCAGCATGTCCAGGATGAAAGCGTGCGCCTCGGCCACCGCGACCTCGAGATCGGCGAGCAGCTCGGCGGTGAGGGCTCCGTTTTCGGTGACCTGCTGCTCGGCGCGGCGCGCCAGATCCTCGATGGCGCGGGCGCCCACCCCCAGGGCCATGCCCTTGATGGTGTGCAGCGGCAGCGCCAGATCCGCCGATGATTCGGTGGACTTGACGCGCGCCACCTGCCCTTCGAGCTGCGTGTCGAAGAGCTTGAGGATCTCCAATTCCAGATCCCGATTGCCCATTGTCTGGCGGGCCAGATGCACAAGATCGATCGGCCGGCGGCGCCTGAGTTTGCCCACCTCTGAAATGGCCATGGCCGTCGCACCCGTCCCCGCCATCGATCGCGCCCTCCGCCGCCCCCTTCGGGCCCACTCGCCTGCCATGCTAAGGCCATAGAATGAATGTCAACTTAAGGCTGTCCACACCCTGCTCCGGGACTAGCCGAAGCCCGCCGATTGCGTTAACGATTTGTTAAGAATGAACTGGGTGATGCGCGTTGTGTATGTATAGTGGCGCGTTACCGGCGTGCGGCGGCGTGGGTAGGGGCTTGCATCGGGCTGCGTATCGTCCGGTCGTGCCGACCGGGGTCATCCCGATACGGACCGGTCTCGGCCGGGGTTGGCATGGCACACGGGCCGCACGCAAGACCAATGTGCGGACGCGAAGGATGTAATGAGTATGGCCAACAAACCCACACCTACGTCTAACGATCCGGCAACCTTGGCATTCTCTGCCGTCGAGGACGCCCTGCAGAAGCCCAAGTCCGCCGACAAGTCCGCCGACAAGGCCGACGATGTTGGCCCCTCCGGTTCCGATACCGAATCGCAGCGCAAGATGTCGCCCTCCGAACGGCTTCGGCCGCCCGATGGCGATCCCGCCGACCGCACCCGTTCGGCCGAGAAGATCGCCTCGCGCACCGCCGCCGTCGCCAACGACGACCGCACCGTTCTTGGCTCCGGGGTGCTCTATTCGATGCAGTCGCGCCCCTCCGCGGCGCCCTTCTGGTTCGCCATTCTGGCCTCGGTCGTGTGGGCCGCCGGCCTGGCGGTCGTCGCCTGGTTCCGCTACGGCGACATCTTCACCAGTTCGGAGCGCTTCGGCGCCTTCCTGCAGACCACCGAATTCTCCGGCTTCCTGGCCGTGCTGGTACTGCCGATTCTCGGCTTCCTGGCGCTTGGCTTCCTCCTGCGGCGCGCCCAGGATCTCAGGCTCGCCGCCAATTCCATGACCCAGGCGGCGATGCGGCTTTCGGAGCCCGAGACCACCGCCACCCAGCAGATCACCACCGTCGCCCAGGCGGTCCGCCGCGAGGTCAACGCCATCGGCGACGGGCTGGAGCGGGCCCTTTCCCGCGCCTCGGAAATCGAGGTGATGGTCCACAACGAGGTCAATTCGCTCGAGCGCAGCTATTCCGACAACGAATCGCGGATGCGCGCCCTCATCGACGATCTGTCCGGGCAGCGCGAGGAGCTGATCACCAACGCCGAGCGCGTGCGCGAGTCGGTGTCCGGCGCCCACCAGTCCTTCTCGGCGGAGTTGCAGAACGCCGCCCACACGCTGGGCGACCAAATCACCGAGATCGGCACCCAGACCGTCGTCAAGCTGACCGACAAATCCGATCAGATCACCGGCGCCATCGAGAAGATCGGGGCGCGCGTCGAGACCGCCATTTCCGACCAGACCGATTCCTTCGGCGCCACCATCGACAGCCGTCGCGCCGACCTCATGGCGGCGCTCGACGAGACAACCGACCGCTTCTCGTCGGCCATCGAGGACCGCACCAACGCCCTGGCGGACGCGCTGGACGGCAGGTCCGGGCAGTTCATCGACGCCATCGACCAGCGCTCGGCGCAGCTCGATTCGACCCTGACCGATCGCACCAACGAGTTTTCGGGCCTGCTCGAGCAGCGCTCCAACGCGCTCAGCGAGGCCATCGACTCCCGCACCGGCGATCTGTCGCGGGTGCTCAACGAGGGCTCGACCGCCTTCTCGATCGAGCTCGAACAGAAATCGGCGATGCTCGCCAACATCCTCAGGGCGTCCGGCGAGTCGATTCTGGTCGATCTGTCGCTCAGATCCGACGAGATCGCCGAGCGGCTCTCGAATGTCGGCCAGTCGCTTTCCGCCGACATCGTCGAGAGGGCCGACCAGGCCAACAACACGCTGGCCGGGGTGCGCGAGCGCTTCGACGAGGCCTTCGCGATCCAGGCCAACAGCCTCGACAGCCGCGTCCAGTCGGCGCTCATCGAGATGACGGGCACCCTGGACGAGCACACCGAGCGGGCCCGCGAGCTGTTCCTGTCGGCCGGCACCGATACCCTGAGCCATCTGTCGTCCCGGGTTCTCGAAGTCACCGGCGAGATCGATTCCCGCGTCGAGACAATGGATTCAATCGTCGGCGAGAAGGGCGGGCGGCTCATCAGCACGCTCAACCAGCATCAGACCGCGCTCACCCAGAACGCCAATCTGCTGGAGACCGCCCTGACCGAGAAGTCCGAGCAGCTCGGGCGGATGATGACCACTCACACCCGCACCTTCGCGGATGCCTTCGTCAGTTCCTCGGAGAACTTCCAGCAGCGCGTCGATGCCTCCCTGGCGCAGGTGACCGACGCCATGGATTCGAGGACCACCCAGGTCTCCACGCTCATCGAGCAGAAGGTCGCGGAGGTCAACGACAGCCTCGGGCGCGGCATCGACGAGGCGGTCTCCCGCATCACCGACGCCGAGGAAGGCGTCTCCGCCAAGGTCTCCGAGGCCGCCACTTCAATCGAGTCCTCCGTCAACACGCTGGAGACGACGGTCGAGTCGGCGATTTCCAGTTCCACCGACAGCCTCGAGAAGAACGCCTCCTCGCTCGCCGACCGGGTCGACGAGCATCTGGGCGCCGTCGAGCAGCGGCTCGACGACAGCGTCCGCCGCGTCACCCAGACCGTCGACTCCAAGCTCGGCACGCTGCCCGAGGCGATCACCGCCCGGGTCGACATCTCCGCCGAGCGCCTGGCCTCCCTGCACGAGGCGATCAACTCCACGATCGGCACCTCGATGCGCGATCTGGAGTCCGGCGCCGACCGCATCGAGGTCACCCTCGCCGAGCGCGTCAGCGGCCTCGCCGGCTCGCTGGCAACGGACGTCGAGAAGGCCTCCCACCGCATGGACTCGGTGGTGCGCGAATCCATGGAGCAGCTCACCGGCGCCACCCGCACGATCGAGGATCTGGTGGGCACCAAGGCCCCCGCCACCGGCGAGGAACTCGCCCGCCGGGCGCAGGCCCTGCACCAGCTGCTGGCGGGCCAGACCGACGCCTTCACGACCCTCATCGACGAGAAGACGAACGCCATCAATCAGACGGTGGACGCGCATTCGCAGGCGTTCAACGACCTGGTCGACGAGAAGTCGGCGCAACTCGACGCCAATCTCAAGAGCCACGGCAACATCCTGCGCGCCGCCCTCGAGCTGACCGCGACCGAGGCCGAGGAACTCATGTCGACCTCGACCACCCGCATCACCTCCGAGGTCGCCGAGGCGCTCGACAAGCTCAACCAGTCCAACCGGCTCCTGCAGGACGTGCTCGAAGCCTCCACGGGCAGCCTCGCCGAGCTCGAATCGAGCGTCGGCAAATACACGATGGACTACGCCCAGACGGTCAAGGACGCCGTTGGCGACACCCACGAGGCCGGCCGCCTGATGAACGAGCATGTGGACGCCCTGCGCTCGACCATCACCGGGCTGGTCGCCGAGATGGACAGCCTCAAGAACGCGCTCGGCCAGCAGACCTCCGGCTTCTCCGAGGCCGCCGGCGAGCTGCGCGAGGCCGGCACCGTCACCGTCGAGACCCTGGACGCCGGCCGCGCCGCCATGGATTCGCTGGTCTCGGGCTTCTCGGCTCGGGCCGACGAGATCGACACGCGCCTGCGCACCTTCGCCGACACCCTGTCCCGGACCGTCAACGAGACCGAGGACCGCATTCTGACCACCCAGGCGTCGATGGCGGAGACGGTGCGCGAATCGACCGACCAGCTCACCACGGGCCTGCACGAGATCGCCGACTCCGCCGGCGCCGAATCCGAACGCGTCGGCGACACGGTCCGTGAGACCCATGAGCGTTTGATCGAGGAACTGCAGAACTCCATCCGCGACGCCTCCGTCAGGTTCGCCGAGACCGCCGAAGCGATGCGCGGCACCGCCACCCAGGTGGCGCAGGAGCTCGAGGCCACCCGGGCCGAGTTGCAGCGCGGCGTGATGGAGCTTCCCGAGGAGACGCGCGCCTCGGCTGCCGCCATGCGGCGGGTCGTTGCCGAGCAGATCGAGGCGCTCAACGAGCTCAATTCGATCGTGCGGGCCCAGCCCGCCTCCCACGATCTGACGCACTCACGCCGCTCCGGTTCGTCCTCGCGGCCGGCCCCGCGCGAGACCCAGCCCGAGCCACGCCCGGCAATCCCGCCGGCCCCGCAGCCCGAACCCGCGCCGAGCGCCCCCGCCGATCCTTCGGCCGGGATGAGTGCGTTGTTGCAGCGGCCCGCCCCCAGGCCGGCGAGCACCCCCGCCGCGCCGGCCCCCACCCCGCCCGCCTCCGGCGGCGAGGGCTGGCTGCGGGACCTGCTGCGGAACGCCTCGACGCCGGAATCGACGGCCGCCGAGCCGGCGCCGACGGGCCTGCAGTCCCTGACCGCGGAGATCGTCCGCGCCATCGACGACGCGGCGCTGACCGAAGCCTGGCAGCGCTTCCGGCAGGGCGAAGCGGCGTCGTTCTCCCGGCGGCTCTATACGCTTTCCGGCCAGGGCACCTTCGACGACGTGCGCAAGAAGATGCGGCGCGATCCGGAATTCACCGAGGCCGCCAACGCCTACATGGCCGAGTTCGAGCAGCTTCTGCAGCAGGCCTCGCGCGGCCCGGGCGGCCCCGACGAGTCGCACAACGTCCTGATCTCCGACCGCGGCAAGGTCTACACCATGCTGGCCCACGCCAGCGGCCGGCTCGACTAGCGCCGCCCGCCACAACCGCATGAATTGATTGGCCCCGCGCCCACCGCGCGGGGCTTTTTGCGGCGCCCGCGCCCCTGTCCGGCCGGCAGGGCCGCGCCGGGCCGGCGGTGCTTCATTCGCCCGGTCGGGAGACGGGAGCGGTCGGCGCCAGGGCACCCTCGCGGGCCGGCGGCCTCAGGAACATCGACGCCGCCACGCACAGCCCCGCTACGAACGCCAGCGCCCCCGAGGCCCAGAACGCGCCCGCCCCGAACCGGGCCACCAGGAAGCCGGCGCCCGTCAGCACCGCCACCGAGGCGATCTGGCGGAACACCACCGCCACCGACTGCGACTGGGCGGCGATATCCTCGGTGGTCCAGTTGGCGATGAAGTTGACCACCCCAAGGTAGCTCATCCCCATCGTTACCATATTCAGCGCCTGCAGCATGGCCAGCCCCCAAACCGGCGGTTGCAGGGCAAAGCCGCACCACCTGACGATGGCGGCCGCGCACGAGGCCAGCAGCAACTGGCGGGCCGAGAACCGGCGCGCCACCCGCGCGAACGCCAGCATGATGACGATCTCGGACAGCGGCGAGACGGCCCATAGCGGCCCGATGATTTCCGGCGGGATGCCGGCGCGGGCCCAGATCAGCGCCCCGAAACCGAACTGGACCATGTGGCTGCCCTGCAGGATCGCCACCCCGATCAGGGGCAGGATGTACCAGGGCTGCCAGGTCTGCGAGAGCGTCGTGGCGACCCCCGGCCTCGGTTCGTGCTCGCGCGACGGCGCCGTGGTGTGCCCGGGCACGCTCACCGGTATCTGCAGCGTTGGCGCCTGGTTCTGCGCCTCGTTCTCCTCCCGGAAATACGGCAACTGGAACGCAAAGCCGGCCCGTATCAGGCCCACCGCCACGATCATCGGCGCGAAAACCAGGGCGCCGTAGCGGCCCAGCAGGAACCCCGCGATCACGATCCCGATGACGAAGCCGATCGCTCCCCACACGCGCACCCGCCCGAATTCGGTGCCGTGGCGGCGCGTCATGCGCAACGTCGCCGCGTCGACAACCGGCGCGACGGCCATGAACGGCACCGTCATCAGCGTCCACACCACCAGGATGCCCCAGTAGCCGTCCACGAACAGAAGGGCGATCGGCGCGATGCCGGCGATCACCGTCCCCGCGATGATCACGTTGCGCCAGTCCTTGGCGCGGTCGGCGATCCGTCCCACCGCCACCGACAAGACGATCATGATCAGGATCGGCGTGGCGCTGACCGTGCCGATGGCGCTTTCGGAGATGCCCTTTTCCGTCAGCCAGATCGGCAGGAACGGGCCGCCCACCCCCACCGCCATGAACAAGACGACGTAGAACACCGAGGCCCGCCCCTCGGGCGAGGCCAACCATTGTCTCAGCGACAGGAACGCCAACTCAGCCGGCCTCCGCATTCCGCTTGCATCGGCTGCACGCTACCACAAATGGAGATTGCGCCGCCCCGCCGGGCGGCGGGATTTCAGGCCACCGCGACCGACATTTGGCGGGCCGGCACCAGCGTGTCGACAAACTGCTGCGCCGACTCCGCCCAACTAAAGGTTTCCGCGTGCCGCCGCGCCGCCGCCCGCGACAGCGTCAGCGTCTTGCGCACCGCGACCGCCAGATCCTCGTCCATCGCCCCCGATTCGGGATCGCTCAACACGTCGATCGGCCCGATCACCGGATAGGCGGCCACCGGCACGCCACAGGCCATCGCCTCGATCATCACATTGCCGAACGTGTCGGTCCGCGAGGGGAAGACGAACGCGTCGGCGCTGCGATAGGCGGCGACCAGGTCCGCCCCGGTCAGGGTGCCGGTGAACACGGTTTTCGGATAGCGCGCCTTGAGCTCGTCGCGCTGCGGGCCGTCGCCGACGACGATCTTGGTTCCCGGCACGTCGAGCTTGAGGAACGCCTCGACGTTCTTTTCCACCGATATGCGCCCCACATGCAGCAGGTGCGGCCCCGGCAGATCGGTGAACAGGGTCTTCTCGCCCAGGCTGAAATGCTCGGTGTCGACCCCCCGCGCCCACACCGTCAGATTGCGGAACGAATGCGCTTCGAGGTCCCGGGCCACCGAGGGCGTCGGCACCAGCGTCGTCGCCGCCGGCGCGTGGAACCATCTCAGATACGCGTAGCTCCACTGGTACGGCACCGGTAGCCGGGCCGCCACATATTCGGGAAAGCGCGTGTGATAGGAGGTGGTGAAGGCGAGCTGCTGGGCCACGCAATGCAGCCTGGTCCTGAACCCCAGCGGGCCTTCGGTCGCGATATGGATGTGATCGGGCGCCGTCTCCGCCAGATACTGGCCGATCGCCCCCGGCGGCGCCAGCGACAACCGGATCTCCGGATAGGTCGGCATCGGCAGCGTCCGGTAGCGCTGGGGCGTCAGGAACAGCGTCCGGTGCCCGAGCTTTTCGAGCTCCTGGCCGACATGGTCGAGGCAACGCACGACACCGTTGACCTGCGGGTGCCATGCGTCGGTGACAATCAGGACGCTGCTCAAGCCACCGCCCTCTCGCCGTCCTCCGCTCTTGTCGTTTTCCTTCCGGCGATCTTTTCGCGCCACCGGATGAGCTCAAAGCTGCCGTCGTAATTCTCGACCACCGCGGTGCAGCTTTCCACCCAGTCGCCGATATTGATGTAGTGAATACCGAAGTTCGTGTGCATGTCGGGGTGATGGATATGCCCGCAAATCACCCCGTCCACCCCGGTTCGCGAGGCCTCGAGCGACAGCGCCCGCTCGTAGCGGGAGATGAAGGAGACCGCGTTCTTGACCTTGTGCTTGGCCCAGGCGCTCAGCGACCAGTAGTCGAACCCCAGCCGCCGCCGGACCAGATTGATCCCGATGTTGGCCCTCAGCGCGAAATTGTAGGCCCAGTCGCCCAGATGCGCGAGCCACTTGGCGTGGCGCACCACCACGTCGAACTGATCGCCGTGAATGACAAGGTACCGCTTGCCGTCGGCGGTGTGGTGGATCACCTGGTCGGCGATCTCGATATCCCCGAAATAGGTGCCCAGATAGTCGCGCAGGAATTCGTCGTGATTGCCGGGAAGATAGATGATCCGGGCGCCGGCCTTCGCCTTGCTCAGGAGCGATTGCACCAGGGCGTTGTAGCTTTGCGGCCAGCGCCACGATTTCTGCAGCCGCCATCCGTCGAGCATGTCGCCGACCAGATAGATGGTGTCGGCGTCGTGCGCCTCGAGGAAATCGAGCAATGCCCCGATCTGGATCGCCTTCATCCCCAAATGCACGTCGGAGATGAACAGGGCCCTTGTGTGCCGTACCTTGGCGGTCTTTGACATTGCTTCCCTGAAATGGCCACTGCCCGGCCGATTGCCGTGATTCCGGCGTCCCGCCACCTTAACGTGATGGCGGGGCGCAATCAAAAGACAAAAAGCGCGATTGCAACCACCATCATCGCGGCCAGCACCATGCCGAGCCTTCGTTCCATGCCGGCCCGCCCGAGCAGCGACTTGAGCTGCCGCCCGAACGCCATCCACAGGATCGTCGAAAACGGGGCCACGGCCAGACACCCCAGGGTCAGCCAGACGATGCTCGCCATCCTGCCGTCGCCCCCCACCACCAGCGCCGCCACGAAGCCGGTGGCCATGGTCCAGGCCTTCGGATTGACCCACTGGAACGCCGCCCCTTCCAGGAACGTCAGCGGACGGCCGCTTGCCAGCTCGGGATTGGTGATCCTCAGCCCGAGCAGCCGCCAGGCGAGATAGAGGAAATAGGCCGCCGCCAGGTAGCGCATCGCGACGTTGAGCCATGGATACAGCGCAAACAGCTCTCCAAGCCCCAGCCCCACCCCGAACACCATCAGCGGGAACCCGATCACGATGCCCGCCGCGTGGGGCACCGTGCGCTGCATGCCGAAGCGCGCCGTCGAGGTCATCAGCATCAGATTGTTCGGCCCCGGCGTGAAGAACGTCGGCAGCGCGAGCAGGAGGAAGCTGACAACGAGATCGAGATGCATCGGCCGCCGACGTCCGGGAAAAGTGGGGCGCCGGGGAGAAACGGTTTCGGCGCCGCCGCCGAGGTGCCATTGTCGGCGCCGTCATGCAAGGAGTGATCGATGTCCAAGCGAATTGACCCCGGCGCCATCGAGCCGGCGGTCGGCACCACCTATCCGCCCCCGTTCGACGAACCCTGCCGCACCCGCGAGCGCCGGCGGCTCGGCGACGCGGCCGGCCTCACGCAGTTCGGCGTCAACCTGCTGCGGCTGCCCCCGGGCGCCTGGTCGTCGCAGCGCCACTGGCACGAAAAGGAGGACGAGCTGATCCATGTGCTCAGCGGCGAGGTGACGCTGGTGACCGATGCCGGTCCGGAACTCCTCAGGGCCGGCGACACCGCCGGATTCAAGGCCGGCGACCCGGACGGGCACTGTTTGCAGAATCGCTCGGATACCGACGCGCTGGTCCTCGAGGTCGGCAGCCGGATGCAAGGCGAGGTCGCCTGGTATTCGGACATCGACATGAGGACGGTGCCGCACGCCGGCGGCCACAGCTACGCCCACAAGGACGGCTCACCCTACCCCGTCACGCCGCGCACCGGCGCCTGAGCGATGTTCAGGCCCCGGATTCCTGCCGGCGGCCGTGCGCAAAATCCGCTTCCGCGACGCGGCCCACCGCACGACCGACGCTGACATAGGTGAAGCCGGCGGCCTGCATTTCCTGGGGCTTGTAAATATTCCTCAAATCGACGATGAGCCGCCCGGCCATCGCCGTCTTGAGCCGCTCCAGATCGAGCGCCCGGTAGGCATTCCACTCGGTCAGGATGATCACCGCGTCGGCCCCCTCGGCGGCCGCGTAGGGGCTGTCCGACCACTCGACGTCCTCGAGCTCGTCGCGCGCCCTTTCCATCGCCGCCGGATCATGGGCACGGACGGTGGCCCCGGCGGCCTGCAGCGCCGGGATGATCGCCAGGCTGGGGGCCTCGCGAACGTCGTCGGTGTTCGGCTTGAACGCCAGCCCGAGCACGGCGACGGACTTGCCTTCGGTGGTCTCCAGCGCTTCGGCGATCTTGCGCACCATCGTGCCGATGCGCGCCTCGTTGACCTCCACCGCCGTCTCGATGAGCCGCTGCCGGGCCCCGAACCGGTTGCCGGTGGCCACGAAGGCCCGCGTGTCCTTGGGAAAGCACGAGCCGCCATAGCCGGGGCCCGGATGCAGGAACTTCGCCCCGATCCGGTTGTCGAGGCCGATGGCCTGGGCCACCACCTGCACGTCGCCGCCGATCTGCTCGCACAAATCGGCGACCTCGTTGATGAAGGTCACCTTCATCGCCAGGAACGAATTGGCGGCGTATTTGATGAGCTCGGCATTTTCCAGCGTGGTGATGACCAGCGGCGCCTCGCGCAGGCTCAGCGGCCGGTAGAGCGCCCGCATCACCTCCTCGCCGCGCTGGTCGTGCACGCCGATGACCACCCGGTTGGGGTGCATGAAATCCTCGACCGCCGCGCCCTCGCGCAGAAACTCCGGGTTCGAGGCGACCGAAAAGTCGAGCCCGGGCCGCTCTTCGGCGATGATCCGGCGCACCTGCCGGTTGGTGCCGGGCACCACCGTCGACTTCGTCACCACCACCGCGCCCTGTTTCAGATGCGGCGCGATCTGCCGACCGGCGGCATAGACATAGGACAGGTCCGCTTCCCCGTCGCCGCGCCGCGACGGCGTGCCAACCGCAAGCAGCACCACGTCGGCTTCGGCCACGGCGCCGCCGATATCCTCGCTGAACGAAAGCCGCCCCGCCTGCATGTTGCGGGCCATCAACTCGTCGAGGCCGGCCTCGTAGATCAGCACCTCGCCGCGTTGCAGCCGCCCGATCCGGTCGGTGTCGACATCGACGCAGGTGACATCGAACCCGTATTCGGAAAAGCAAACGCCCGAGACCAGTCCCACATAGCCGGCGCCGATCATCGTCAGTTTCATCGCGACCCTCCCCCGGCGCCCTCGGAGCACCGGACCGGGCGCCGGCCCGGGTCCGGCAAGGGCCGCCTTTCTACGCCACAAACCGGCCCCGCGGAAGCCGGGAAGACGCCTAGGGCATCAGCCGCGACTTGAGGGCGACGATGCGGGCGTAGCTTTGCTCGATACGGGCACGGAACGCCGGATCGCGCTCCGCCTCGGTCACCAGAATGTCGAGGATTTCACCGGGCAGGGCCAGCGACGGTTCGGCGGTGTTGGAGAACAGCAGCAGGTCCGTGCCGGCGTTGACCGCCCGGACCACGACCTCGCGGCGCCCGAAAAGCGCCCGGATCGCCCCCATTTCAAGGTCATCGGATATCACCACCCCGTCGAACCCGAGCCGATCGCGCAGCATCCCGTCGATCGCCCGCCCGGAAAGGCTTGCCGGCAACCTGACGCCGCCCTCTTCAAAATCGCGGTGCGCCAGGTGCCCGACCATCACCATGTCGGCGGTGCCCCCGGCGATCAGCGCCGCGAAGGGCGCCAGCTCGGTCTCGTGCCAGGTCTCGGAGATGTCAACGAACCCGTCATGGGTATCGGTGCTCGACGAGCCGTGCCCGGGAAAGTGCTTGAGCGCCGTCAGCATGCCGGACCGGTGGTGCCCGGCGACGAGTGCCCGCGCCAATCCGGCGACGACGTCCGGGTCGTCCGAAAAGGCGCGCCCGTAGCGCCCGATGGCCGGGTTGGCCGGATTGACGTTGAGATCGACCACCGGCGCCAGATTGAGATTGAATCCGAGATCGGCCAGCGACCGTGCCATGCCGGCATAGAGCCGCTCGGCCCCGTCGGGACCCAGATGCGCCCCCACCCACGCCTCGGAAGGGGTCTCCTTGAATCCGACCGCCGAAGTCAGCCGCTCGGCCTGGCCCCCCTCCTGGTCGAGGGCGATTAGGGGCGGCAATCCGGGCGCCGGCGCCGCGTCGAGGAACTGCCGGTTCATTTCACGCACCGCGGCCAGCGAAGCGACATTGAATTTCAGATACATCACCCCGCCAAGCTCGCCGCGCCCGATCATCGCCGCGAGCTCGCGCGGCCATGGATCGTCGGCCGCGTCGCCCTGAAAGCCGACAACGATCATCTGACCCGCCATCTGTCTGAGATCGGCGGCGCCGGCGGCACTCGCATGCACCGCCAACGCCAGTCCGCCCAGCAATGACAACAAGCGGCGCGAGGGCATTCGGGCTCCGGGCAGGATCGAAAGGAACGGGAAACTGGCCAATCAAAGCGGCCAGCGCAAGGCGCCCCGGCGTCAGGCGATGGCCCGCACCGGAAAGGCCGGCCCCTCCCGGGCCAGCAACGCGCACAACTGGCGCTGCGTCTGCGGGCGTCCGAAATGATAGCCCTGTCCGACCCCGCACCCGGCCAGCCGCAGCAGCCAGGCCTGATCGGCGGTCTCGATCCCCTCGGCGATCACCTTCTTGTTCAGGGTTTCCGCCAGCGTCAGCACCGAACGCACGATCGCCATCGATTCGGTGTCGTCCGGCAGACCCTGCACGAAGCTCTGGTCGATTTTGATCTTGTCCACCGGCAGCCGGCTGAGATAGCCCAGCGAGGAGTATCCCATTCCGAAATCGTCGAGCGCCACCTGCACGCCGCGGGCGCCGATCGCGTTCAGCGTCTCGATGAACGCCTCGGTCTTGTGGATGAAGACGGATTCGGTAACTTCGATATCCAGCCGTTCGGGCGCCAGCGCCGAGGCGTCGAGGGCGGCATCGATATCGGTGACGATGTCGCCATACTCGAACTGCAACGCCGAGACATTGACGGCCAGACGCACCGGCGCCGGCCAGCGCGCCGCGTCCTGACAGGCGGTCCTGAGCGCCCATCGCCCCAGGTCCATGATCATGCCGCCGTCCTCGGCGACGGGGATGAACAGGTCCGGCGGAACTTCGCCGATCTTCGGATGCCGCCAGCGCAGGAGCGCCTCGGCACCCACAACATCGCCGGTCGCCAGATCGACCTGCGGCTGGTAGACGATGTTCATCTCGCCACGCTCCAGGGCCTCCCTGAGCGCCACCTCGAGCGCCTGCGTCTTCTGCACCCGTTCGTCCAGCTTCGGCTCGAACACGAAAAAGCTGTTGCCGGGTGCGTCCTTGGCCTCGGCGAGCGCCATGTCCGCATGGGCGAGCAGGGCGTCCGGATCGGTGCCCGAGCGGGCGCTGTCGGCGATCCCCAGGCTGACGCCGACCAGGGCCCGGTGGTCTCCGATTTCGAACGGTCGCGCGATTTCGCGGATGATCGAGAATGCCAGCCGCTCCTGGCCCGCCGCATCGAGCACCCCGGGCAGCGCCACCGCGAACCTGTCGGCGCCCAGCCGCGCGACACAATAGGCGCCGGAATCCTCCAGCCGCCGCGCCACCTGCTTGAGGAGTTCGTCGCCGACCGTGTGGCCGAGGGTTTCGTTGATGTTCTTGAACCGGTCGAGGTCCATCAGGATCACGGTGATGGCCCTTTGCTCGCCTCCCCACAATTCGAAAAAGTCGTGGATTTTCGCGACCATCCGGGTGCGCGAGAGCGCTCCGGTCAGCGAATCGTGGTTGGCGAGGTATTCGATCTGGCGCTCATGCGCGTTGCGCGCGGTGACGTCGCGACAGGTCAGACACGCCACCCAGGAACTGCGCGCTTCGCCTTTGCCGTCCTCGTCGGCGGCGATCTCCGACACCGTCACCACATAGTCGACGACGACGTCGGTGCCATCGGCCGCCCCGCCCCGCAGCACCGTCTGCACCGGAGCCGGCGCTGGCGCCGGGACCGTGTCGGGCGCCGTCAGCGCCTTTTCCACCGGATCGAGCAGCACCGCGGGCAGGCTGTCCGCGATCGCCTTGCCCACCAGCCCGCCTCCGCCGCCCAGCAGCTCGTCCGCGGGTTGGCTGCTGGCGACGATTTCGCGCTGCTGATTGACCACGACGACGGCGTCGAAATGGTCGGCGATGACCCGCTCCAGGACCGCCCGGGTCGCCGCGTATTGGCGCCGGGTACGACGCATCGTCAGATCCCTCAGGTCGAGCTCGGATCCCATCAGGCCGAAGATGACCGACAGCTGCGCCAGGTGAAATCCGCCGGTGTTCAGCACCAGCCCCAGCCAACTCTGCAAACCGATCGCACCCCCCATCACCGCCGCGCCGGTCACGACCGCGGTTCCCAGAAGCGCCGGCGCGCTCAGGGTGCGCCGATCAATGACGAAATAGACGCTGAGCAGAAGCGACATCAGCGCCGCCGGCCAGGCACCGAGATCGACAAGCGCCCTGCCCTGGATCAGGGTCTCGGTCGCCAGGGCCTGCACGTCGGGGCCCGACAGCACCCCGTAGCGCGGCACCGCGAAGGTATCCCTGAGCTCCACGGCGCCGGCGCCGACGATGACCTGCTTGCCCTCCAGCCGCGACCGATCGATGCGACCTCGGATCACGTCGATCACGGACATCCGATCGACGCCGCTGACGTCGATGCCGAAATCGATCTCGAATCGCCTCTCGGTCTTCACCCGGCTGGCCGCCAGCACCGCCGGCAATGACGGCACCAGTTCGCCGCCGAGTTCGACCGCATAGGGATAGGTGCGGACCCGTCCGTCGGGGTCGGTGACGACATTCACCGAGGCCGGCCAGGCCTGGCGCGACAGCATCTCGATGGGCCGGTTGACGCTTTCGCGCAGTCCCCCGCCTTCGCTCAACACCGGCTGTTTGAAGGTCGCCAGAATGACGAACCCGCCGGCGCGCTCCAGCGCCGTGGCCAGAGCGGCGTCCTCTTCGGGTGTCGAACGGCTCGAGAAATCAACGTCGAAGGCGATTTCGTTGGCGTCGTAGTCCAGAAGCGCGTCGATCAGGCGCGCATGCACGGAACGCGGCCAGGGCCAAACGCCGATCGCCTCCAGGCTCTTCGGGTCGATTTCGACGACCACCACGTCGCCGGTGGAGGGGCGCGCCGACCAGCCGAACCGCCAGTCGAGCAAGAGGTCATCGAGCGGCGCGAACAGCCCGCCGGCGCCGCCCACCAGCACCGTGGCGGCGATCGCCAGCACGATCAGAGAACCTCTTGCGAATCGGCGCAATGCCGTGTTCCCCCAACTTCGTTCGCCGGTCACGCCGGACGCGACCCGGCGGTCACCTTCGCCGCCGGCAGCGGCCCTGCTCAGCGCTCACAAGATCGGCGGGATCAGCCCGCCCAGGCCATGTCCGCCCGAGTGGTTCCCATTGCCGTTGTTGCCGTTGCCGTTGTTGCCGTTGTTGCCGTTGCCGTTGTTGCCGTTGCCAAGCGCACCCAGATCGGGAATGACGTCGCCTTCGAGCGGCAGCACGGGCTCGATCGGGCCGCTGCCGCCCACCTCCAGCCCCTCTTCCGTCGATTCCGCGTCGAGGCTGGCGGTCTGCCCGGACTTCACGTCAACCTGCCGGTGTCCGATCGGATCCTGCACATTGACCACCCCGCGGCGCACCGCGACCTCGCTGGCGGTCTCGGCGGCGCTCACCGTGAAGCGGGTGCCCTTGACCACCGCCGCGAGTTGCTGGGTTCTGACGGCGAAATAGTCGACATCGCGCGCATCGACGTCGACGGTCACCGTCCCGATTTGCTCATAGACCGTGGTGAATTCGCCACCGCCCGGCCGATCCTCGATCATGATGTGCGTCGAGCTGCCGAGGGTGATCTGCTGCCCGTCGCGCTCAAGCACCGCCCGGCCGTTGCCGCCCGCGTAGAGGAACTGCCCGCTGGCGACCGTGCCGCCGCGCTCCAGCGGCACCCACCCATCGCCGCTGAACACGAACACCGCTCCGCGCAGCCGCATCGCCACCCAGTCGTCCGCCTGGGCCGCGGAGGCCGCCGGCACCACGATCAGCGCCAGCACCAATCCGATCCGTTTGAAAAAGTCCGCCATCGCCACACCTTGTCATTCGCGTTCCGGGCGCCGCTCGCGGCTCGCCGGTGAGTATGGCCGAACCCGGTCGCCCGAATGCCTAACGGCACCGGGCGAAATGCGCAGTGGGTTGCCAATTGGTTTACGCGCCCTGTCGCATTGGCGCCGTGGCCTCGGCGCGCCGCCCGCCGCCCCCGGATTTGCGGGATACCGGCGGCTCTCCGACCGTTAGCGGTTTTGCCGGTTTTCGATCAGTTCCTGGACGACTTCCGGGTCGGCGAGGGTCGAGGTATCCCCCAGCGAGCCATAGTCGTTTTCGGCAACTTTGCGCAGGATCCGCCGCATGATCTTGCCCGAGCGGGTCTTCGGCAGCCCTGGCGCGAACTGAATGAGGTCCGGGGTGCACACCGGCCCGATCTCGTGGCGCACAGTTTGGCGCAACTCATCCTTGAGTTCGTCGCTGGGCGCCTCGCCGGCCATCAGGGTGACGTAGCAGTAGATGCCCTGGCCCTTCAGATCGTGCGGATAACCGACAACCGCGGCCTCGGAGACCTTGGGGTGGGCGACCAGCGCGCTCTCGATCTCGGCGGTGCCCATCCGGTGTCCGGAGACGTTCAGCACGTCGTCGACCCGGCCGGAAATCCAGTAGTAGCCGTCCTTGTCGCGCCGCACGCCGTCGCCGGAGAAATAAAGGCCCTTGTAGGTCTCGAAATAGGTGGAGACGAACCGCTTGGGATCGCCATAGACGGTGCGCATCTGGCCCGGCCAGGAATCCTTGATGCACAGGACCCCCGCCACGTCCGGTCCTTCGAGCTCGCGCCCGGATTCCGGATCCACCACCGCCGGCTGCACGCCGAAGAACGGAACGGTCGCCGATCCGGGCTTGGTGGGGATGGCACCCGGCAGGGGCGTGATGAGAATGCCGCCGGTCTCGGTCTGCCACCAGGTGTCGACGATCGCGCATCGGCCCTTTCCGACATGGGCGTGGTACCAGCGCCAGGCTTCGGGATTGATCGGCTCGCCCACCGAGCCGAGGATTCTCAGGCTCGAAAGGTCCGCGCTGTCGACATAGCTGTCGCCAGCCCCCATCAGCGCCCGGATCGCGGTCGGGGCGGTGTAGAAGATGTTGACCTTGTGCTTGTCGCACACCTGCCAGAAGCGCGACGGGTCGGGGTAGGTCGGCACCCCCTCGAACATCACGGATGTCGCCCCGTTCGCCAGCGGTCCGTAGACGATGTAGGAGTGCCCGGTGACCCAGCCGACATCGGCGGTGCACCAGAAGATGTCGCCGTCGTGATAGTCGAAGACCCGTTCGTGGGTCAGCGCCGCGAAGACGAGATAGCCGCCTGTGGTGTGCAGCACGCCCTTCGGCGTGCCGGTGGAGCCCGAGGTATAGAGGATGAACAGGGGGTCCTCGGCGCCCATCGGCTCCGGTTCGCACGCCGCCGACACCGTCTTCTCCGCTTCGTCGAGCCAGATGTCGCGTCCCTCGGTCATCGGCACGTCGCCGCCGGTGTTGCGCACCACCAGGACGTGCTTGACCCCCGCGGACTTGCCGAGGGCGGTATCGACGTTGGCCTTCAACGGCACGGTCCGGCCCCCCCGCCTGCCCTCGTCGGCGGTGATGACGATTGACGATTCGCAGTCGTGCACGCGCCCGGCCAGCGCCTCCGGCGAGAAGCCCGCGAAGACCACCGAGTGGATGGCGCCGATCCGCGCGCAGGCCAGCATGGCGAAGGCCGCCGCCGGGATCATCGGCAGGTAGATCGTCACCCGGTCGCCCTTGGCGACGCCGAGCGACTTCAGGACGTTCGCCAGCCGGCACACTTCTTCGTGCAGCTCGCGGTAGGTGATCGAGCGCGAGACCCCCGGCTCGTCGCCCTCCCAGATCAGCGCCGCCTGCTCGGCACGCGCCGGCAGATGCCGGTCGATGCAGTTGACGGAGGCGTTCAGAACCCCGTCCTCGAACCATTTGATCGAGACGTCAGGGTACTTGAAGGTGGTGTTCTTGACCCTGGTGAAGGGCTTGATCCAGTCCAGCCGCTTCGCCTGCTCGCCCCAGAAGCCGTCGGGGTCGGAAATCGACCGGGCGTACATCTTCTCGTAGGTCGCCGCGTCCGTGAGCGTCCGCGCAACCACGTCTGCGGGAGGATTGAAGACCTCCTGTTCCATGGCGTTTCCCTTCCGAACCGGATTTGCGCCCTTCTACCCTCAACTCCCTGCCGGCCACAAGGTGGTACCCCCCCTGAACCTCTGCCGGCGGGCGTTAACCGATTGTCAACGTTGTTGGCCAGCCCGGTGCGGTTTCGGACTAAATTCAGTTCGCGGCGGCACTGGATTGGACCGATGGAAACGATCCTTCAGCACGAGTTTGCCTCGCGTCCCGCGACCCGCGCCGATCTGGACTGGGTGCACGCGAAGTTGATGCAGGCCATCGACACGTCTCCGTACTACAACGATATTTTCAAGGCTTGGGAGAAGCAGCGCATGTCGCGCGCCTTCCTCGGCGATCTCTACCAGCTCGACCCCTGGTACGTGATCGTGCTCGAGGCCGACGGCGAGCGCGCCGGCTTTCAGATCTCCGGCCCCGATTGCGGGGCGCTGTTCCTGTACTGGTCCTACATCCTGGCGGCCTATCGGCAGTCGGGGCTGGCGGTTTACGGCATGCGCCAGTATCTGGCCCATTTCGACAACGGCGACTGGCACAAGATCTCGACCCTGTCCCGCACCTCCAACCGCGCCGCCATCGTCATCATGCGGCGCTTTGGCTGGATCGAGGTGGCGCGCCTGGGCAACCACATCTTCGGCGAGGACTATCTGCAGTTCGAATATCCGCTGACCAAGACCCGGCCGGGCTACAAGCTGCTGCGCAGCGGCCGCCGGGCCCGCCTGGCCGCCATCGTCAGGCGCGCGCTGCTTCGGCGCTAGCCCGCCGCTCGCCGGCCGCCCCCTCGGGCAACCGCCGAGCCGCCACAAGCCGCCCCAGGATCGATACGTCCATCCCGGTGATCCGCCGGGCGACCGCCCACCAGCCCGCCGACCACACCGCAATCGCCCCGAGCGCCGCGATCCCCGCCCCGGTCAACCCGAAGGGCTCCACCAGCGCCAGATTGCCGAGCCCCAGCACCGCCAGCCCGGCGGCCGCGACCGGCAGGTTGGCGTAGGGACGCTCGCGCAGCGACACCACCAGCGACGCCGGGCCGAATAGCGCCCGCACCACCAGGCCGCCGAAGACGATCAGCAACGCCGGATAGCCGGCCGCGAAGCCGGGGCCGAACAGCCCCAGCACGAACGGGCCGCCGATCGCCGCGCCCAAAAAGCTCGCAACGGCCACCGCCACGGCCACCAGATTGGCCTGCCCGAGCCGCGCACTGAGGGCCCCCTGGTCGGCGCGCGCCTCGGCGTCGAAGAGGTCCGGCAGCATCACCGACCAGACCGCGCCGATACCGAACGCGGCGAGGACGAAAAACCGGCCGCACACCCCGAAAACCGCCAGCTCGGCCGGCGCCAGATGTCCGGCCAGCAGCACCAGATCGAGGTCGAACATCGCCTCGGTGGCCGCCACGATCACCACCCAGGGCAGCGCGAACCGCCACCAGCGCCGATAGCCCGAACGACCCTCGTCGCCCCCCGGGGGCACGGCGGCAAGCGACCGGAGCGCCGCCCCCAGCAGCACGATCCCGTTGACCGCCAGGATCGCCGCCAGTCCGGCGACCAGGAACCCGAGCGGGCTCTCGCCGCCGAACCAGGCCGCCGCGGCGACGACCAGCACGACGCCGGCGGGCCTGACAAGCGCGTCGGGGGCGTACGACAGGATCGGCCGCCTGAGGCCCACCAGCAGCGCCCCGCTGACCATGGTCGCCGCCAGCCCCGCCGCCCCGACGATCACCGCCAGCCGGCCGGCGGCAAGAGTCTCAAGCCAGTCCGTTGCCGGAGCCGGCAGCAGGCTGGCCAGGATCGCCAGCAGCACCGTCATCACCGCGATATGCGAAAACGACAGTGCCGCGAACCGCCTGAGCGCCCGTCCCTGGCCGCGCGCCGCGTAGTCGGCCGCGAAATAGCCGCCGACGATCTGGAAGCCCAGCGGCAGCACCAGCGCGATCAGGTTGATCGCGGCGACAAACAGAAGGTATTGCCCCAGGGTCTCGGCGCCCCACAGGCGCGAGATGGCCAGTTGCGCCGCGAACAGCAGCGCCGCCCCGGTGAGGCGGCCGAGAAAGATCGCCGCCGATTTGGCCCCGGCCTGCCTGAGCGACGCCATCGAGCCCCTCAATGCGGCTGCCGGCGATCCACCGCCTGCCGCAGCCGCGCCCTTGCCTCCCGTCCCCAGACGATGGAGCTGCCGAGCGCCCGCGGCCACAGCCGGTGGGCGTAGAGCATTGCCGGCGGCACGTCGGAGATCACGCCGGTCTTGCCGACCATGCCGGACTTGAACCGGTGCAGCCCCTCGAACCCGTCGGTGCCGCCGAGGTCATACCAGCGGGCGCGCGTGTGGGCGCGCAGCCAGGCGATGATCCGCTCGTGCATGAAATAGCCCGCCTTCAGCGGCAGCGCCCGGTCGTTTGTCGCGCCGTAGAGATAGACCGCCGTGTCGCCGGCCGTGAAGATGATCGCGCCGGCCACCGCCGCCCCGTCGTGATGGATCAGGAACAGCTCCGGCCGCACCCCTTCGATCGGCGTTCCCATCAGCGCCGGCAGGGTGTGCACCGCCGAGTGGTCGGGGAACCGCTTGCGGTCGAGCATCGCGTCGTAGAGCTCCTGGAAGACCGGCATGGCGGTCGCCGGATAGCGCTCGAAGATCAGCCCGTTCTTTTCCGACTTGTTGAGATGGTAGCGCCATTTCTGGGCGAAGCTCGCCCGCTGCGTGGCGTCGTCGCCCTCGATGTGCACGAAATACCGCTTCGGGAAAGCCAGCGAGGGTCCTTTCGAAAACCCCCGCGCCTTGAGGTGCTCGAGAAGCGGGTTGGTCTCGGCGGGCGCCGCACGCGGCAGGATTGAGATCATCAGCCCCGCCTCGACCGAATAGCGCTGGATGAGGCTCTCGACCATCGCCGCGAGATCGCGCCTGGCCCCCGGGGTCGAGGCGTCGGCGAGCATCGGGCCCCACTTGACCACCGCCAGCCCGCCCAGCTTCGCCGGCAGCGACCGGTACATCACCAGGCACCCGCCGACCGTGCGCGTGCCGGCCCTGAAAATCAGCGGATCGATGGTGGCGCCCGGCCAGCGGGCCTCGGAGAAGACGTTGAGCTGTTCCTGGACGATGCCGTCGAACCCGGACGTCATCCGGTCCCATTCACGGCCGTCCACCCGCTCGTGGGAAAGCGGCGGCACCGCCGCGTCGGCGGGCCGGGCGCGTTGGCGCCGTTCCGGCGTCAGGCGTTCGGCAAGGCCGGGTTCGACGGTCATCGACGCAACTCCTTCATGCGGGCCGCCGCACCGGAAGCTTCCGGCTGCGAGGGCCGGCGGGCGATCTCGTCGGACCCGCCCGCCTCGCGGGATCCGGTGACGATCTTCAGAAACTGGCTTGCATATGCCGCCAGCGTCGGCCGTGGGTCGGACCACGACCAGGTGACATGCATGTCGGCGGTGACGGCGGCGACGAGGCAGGCGCGCGCCCAGCGCACCGCTTCGGCCACCGTGATGTCCTTGTTGGAAAGCGAGAACACCAGCCCCGAGAGGTCCCCATAGGTCCACACGCAATGCACCGGCCGCACCGGCTCGGCCAGCGGCCGGGGCGCCGGCGCCGGCCCGGCGAGTTCCAGCGCCAGACCCGTCAGGTCGAAACCGGCATGCTCGACGAAGGCGTAGCTGGCCCCGAATCGCGGGTTGATTTCGAGGAAACACGAATTGCCCGTGTCGGGATCGAGCAGGAACTGCGCGCAGCCGACGCCGGTATAGCCCATCGCCGCGACCGCCTTGGCGAGCATTTCGCGGTGCACCGGCACCGGCTCGACGACCAGCCCCTCGATCGTCTGGCCGCTGCCGTCCCAGCGGTCGGTGCGCAGGCTCCGCGAATGCAGCTCGCGGACGATCGCCCCGTCGAGCGCCCCGAAATAGACATTGTACCGGATCCCCTCGAAGCGCTTCTGCACGAGCAAAGCCCCGACGCCTTCCGGCCACGACGCGAACGCCGCCTCGAACCCCGTTCCGTCGAACACGGAAACCGCCTTGCGCTTGCCGATGCGCTGGCCGGCCTCGACCGGCCGGATCACGACCGGCGGCCCGATGGCCTCGACGACGCTCCTGAGATTGTCGATCCGCGAGGCGGTGTCGAACGGGGGCGTCGGAATGCCGATGTCGCAGCAAAAGCGCAGCCAGGCGAACTTGTCGTGGCAGATCTCGATCACCCGCGACTGCGGCGCCACGAGCCGAATCTCGGGCGGCACCAGATCGCGGGCGGCGTCCACGAGATTGAGGAAGGTCTCGGTCATCGGCATGATGGCGACGATCGTCGGGTCGAGCCGCAGCTTCACCCTGAGCGCTTCCCGGAACACCGCGGCGCCGCGTTCGGGCGCCGGCAGCGCCCAGATTTCGTCGACGAAGCGCGAATGCTCGGCGCCGGTCGAGCCCGGCTCCCTGCCCAGAAGCACCCGGTAGCCCATCGCCTTGAGGCGCCGGGCCGCCGTCAGCGCCGGCCGATAGTTGCCCGCGACCAGCACCGTGCGGCGCGCCGACGGTTCGGTCGGCCCCGCCGGCCGTGCAATTTGAG
This sequence comes from uncultured Devosiaceae bacterium, assembly GCA_964574935.1. Lineage (GTDB taxonomy): Bacteria > Pseudomonadota > Alphaproteobacteria > Rhizobiales > Devosiaceae > JBBECE01. The sequence goes on from CAZNOZ010000022.1 coordinate 26,278, forward strand.
TGTCGACCGCCATGCTCATCCCGCCTCCCTCACGAGCACCCGATCCCGCGCCGGCTTGCGTCCGCCGGAAGCCACGCGCGCCGGCGCCTGCAAGACATCGGCCGGCACATAGACCTGGCCCGCGAACAACAGCCGTGCGGTCCGCACCACCGAGGCGGCGAAGGTGGCGCCGACGCCCTCGGTTTCGAGGCGCAACAGGCCCGCCGGGTGTTCGATTTCAACAACGCCATCGGCGCCAGTGGGGTCGCCGAACTCGGCCGCCACCGTGCCCTCGATGGTGCGCGCGGCGGCCAGGCACAACGCCCCGGTGACCGCGTGCGAGGCGTGGCACCGCCAGGGTGTCAGGTACCGCGAGCGCAGGGTGCCGCCGGCCGCCGGTCGCGAGACCAGCGCCACCTTGGGCGTCACCGATGCCGTGACGTCCCCGAGCCCCATCAGGCGTCCCGCCTGGCGGCGGATGGTCTCGACGCGCGCCAGCAGCGCTGGATCGGCGTCGATTTCGGCGGCCGTCTCGCCGCCCGCAAGGCCGAGCGCTTCGGCGGCCACGACCATCACCGGGATCGCGTAGTCGACGAGCGACACCTCGACGCCATCGATCACTGTCCGCGCCGCGCCGGCCGGCAACAGCCGCCCGGTCAGCGCCCCGGCCGCCCCCGCGAAGCGGAGTTTGATCGGCGCCGCGGACGTGGCGAGCCCCGGCATTTTGTGCGCGCCGTCGTAGCGCAGCGTGCCGCCGGGGGTCGAAAGCGTCGCCACCGTGATGGCGCCGGTATTTACCGAGCGGATGCGGATGTCGGTGCGGGGCGAGCCGGCCGCCACCATCCCCGTCTCGATAGCGTAGGGCCCGACCGCGCTCAGGATGTTGCCGCAGGCGGCGTCGGTATCGACAAGGGCCCGGTCGACCGCGACCTGCGCGAAGAGGTAGTCGACATCGGCGTGGCGGTCGGCGGACTTCCCCACGATCGCGACCTTCGAGGTCAGCGGATTGCCGCCACCGACGCCGTCGAGCTGCATCGGATGCGGCGAGCCCATGGCCGCCAGCAGCACGCGGTCACGGGCTGCGCGGTCGACGGGCAGGTCCGCTTCACTGAAAAAGAGCCCGCGCGAGGTGCCGCCGCGGAACATCATGCAGGGGACCGCCGCGATCCCGCCGCTGCGCGTCGACCCGAACCGCGAAGACGACCCTTGCGGCCTCATGGGGTCACCGTGCCCGGCTGCGCGCGGTGCAGGAGGGACACCCCGGCCGACAGATCGCAAACGATGCCGAGGCGTCTGACCTGCGCCGTGAGCAGCGCCGCCCACAGCGCTTGCGTGACGACCCAGGCGAGCGCCGCGCCGGCAAGCCCCAGAGGCGGAATGAACAGCGCGCTGGTGAGCACCAGGCAAAGCCCCGCCGTCAGCGCCGACCAGGCGGCGGCCGCCTGCCCCTTCGTGAGGGCGAGAATCTGGGTGGCCGGCCCCGCCGCCGCCAGCACGACCTGCCCGAACAGGAGCGCCAGCAGCGCATCGCGTCCGACGGTGAATTCGTCCCCGAACACCGACAGCACCAATTCGCCGGCGACCGCCATGGCCGCCATCGCCGCCAGGCCGACGCCGACCGCGATCAGCGAGCCGCGCACAATGGTCTGCGTCAGCCGGTCCCGATCGCCTTCGACAAGTGCCTCGGCAAGGTCGGGCTGCAGGATCTTGAAGCAGGTCGCCTGCACGAACCCGACCACCAGCGCGATCTTGATCGCGACGCCGAAGACCGCCAGGTCCGGTTTGTTCAGAAAGAAGCCCGCCGAAAGGATCGCAGCGTCGGCGAAGATGCCGGTGACGATGATCACCCCGGTCAGCGGCAGCGCCGTGCGCAGCCACTTGCCGCGCAGCGATCGTGCGTGGGCGATGGCCGGCGCGGCGCGCGGAACCACGGTGCCGAGCGCCAGGTGCTGGAAAATCGCCTGCCCCGTCACCAGCACCACGAAGACCGCCAGGACCGGCAGCAACGCGACCCCGGACGCGACGGCGCCGATCGCCAGGATCGCCGCGAGAAAGACCACCGGTCGAAAAACCAGATCGGGCAGATACGAGAGATTGAACCGCCGGTAGGCCGTCGCCGCCGCCCCCAGGAACCGGCTGAGCGCGAAGCCGGGCGCCGCCAGGCACCCGATCAGCAAGGCATCGCGCTCGAACCCGTCAAGCCCGGGCCACAGCGCGATGGCCGCAGCCGACACGGCGGTCACCGCCAGCGCCGCCAGCAACACGGTGCGCCGCGAGCTTTCCATGAACAGGGCCACCAGGTCGGCCCGTTCCCGCGTCCGGTAGCGGACAAGGAACCGGGTCGCCACCATCGGCAGGCCGCACGTGGCGATCACCGCCAGGAAGGCCGCCAGGCTGGTGGCCAGATAGAAGGTGCCCAACGCCGCCGTCGACAGCGCCTGCGCCAGATAGACCTGGGTCGCAAGGCCGATCACGGCCCCGCCCACCCGGCCGGAGCCGACAATCGATAGCGTCGAAAACGTCGGTCGCACAGCGCGCTCCCTTGCGGCACCAACGGGAGCGAAACTGGCACTTAACGCGTGGTGAAAAAAAGATTAACGCCCCGGAATCACGGGACTATTTGCGCCAATGGTTAAGAGCCCGGGCTCAGGTTTTCGGCCCGTATTCGGCGACATACTGGCTCACGAACGCCATCGCGTCGGCATCCGTTTCGATGCCGAAGCCGGCCGCCCGCGCGCTGGTCACCTCGGCGGGCCAGCTTCTGACCATCGGGAGGATCTTCTCGTCGGGCTCGAACCGCACCCGCCGCCGCGCCTCGGGCCCCATCAGCGCCTCGAGCGCCTCGAGCATCTCGGCGACCGTCACCTTGACCGCCGGCAACAGGAGCGACCGCGGCCAGCCGAAGGTTTCGGTCGGCATGTCGTGCACCTTGAGGATCGCCGCCACCAGCCGATCCGGAGACATCACCGCGATCGGCTCGTCGTCCGGCACCGGGCACACGGTTGGCTCGCCCGCCACCGGCTCGCGGATCACCGAGGAGATGAAGGAGGAGTTGGCGGCGTTCGGGGCGCCGGGGCGCACGGCGATGGTCGGGAAGCGCATCGAACGGCCGTCGACAAGCCCCCGCCGGTCGCAGTCGCCGATCAGATATTCGCAGCACAGCTTCTGCACCCCGTACGAGCTCATCGGGGTCGGGATCGTCGCGTCGGTCACCTTCGTCGCGCCCGGGCCGCCATAGACTGCCAGCGAGCTGGCGAACAGGAATTTTGGCCGCCGCTCGGAGCGGGCCGCCAGATCCAGAAGCGCCCTGGTGCCGTCGAGATTGACCGAAAGCCCCAATCCCAGATCCGCCTCGGCGGCACCGCTGACCACCGCCGCCAGGTGGAAAATCGTGTCGGTGTCGTCCCCCAGCGCCGCCGCCAGCGAATCCGGATCCGTGAGATCGCCGCTCAGATAGCGCGCGCGGTCGTCGACGATGGGCTCGGCGGGCGCCGCCCGATCGAACAACACCAGTTCCTCGACCCGCTGGCCGGCGCCCCGCCCGTCGGCAAGCTCGCCACGCGCCAGAATCGCCCTGGCGAGGCGCGTGCCGATGAACCCCGCCCCGCCGGTGATCAGAACCTTCACTGCATGCCCACCCGCTTCTGGGGCCCGGGGGCCTCCTCGCCGACGCCGACGTCGACCATACCGAACAGGCGCGCGCGCACTGCGTCCTCGTCCTGAGCGGCAATCGCCTCGCGCAGCGCGCCGATTTCCTCACCCAGATCGCGACCGGTCAGGGCCTCCGCATGCGCCCTGAGAATCTTCGGGTGCCGCGTCGGTGCCGCCTCCTCGGGCGCGTAGAAGAGCTCCTCGCGCAGCTTTTCGCCGCGTCGGGGTTCGGTCACCTGGATGGCGATGTCGCCGGTCGGATCTCTTTCCGAATTCTGCGTCAGCCCGGTCAGACGGATCATCGTTTCGGCGAGCATCCGGATGGGGATCGGCTCCCCCATATCCAGCAGCATGATATCGCCGCCCCGCGACAGCGCCGCCGCCTGAACGATCAATTCCGCCGCCTCGTGGATCGACATGAAATAGCGGCTCATTTCCTCGTGCGTCAGCGTCACCGGGCCGCCGCGGGCGATCTGCTCGCGAAACAACTCCACCACCGAGCCGCTCGAGCCAAGCACGTTGCCGAAGCGCACCGCGCAGAAGCTTTGCGCGCCGGTGGCGCGGCGGGCGCGGTCGTCGACGATCAGCTCCGCCCAGCGCTTGGTCGCGCCCATCACGGAGGTCGGCCGGACTGCCTTGTCGGTCGAGATCAGCACGAAATGCGAGGCCCCCAGCTCGAGCGCCGCGTCGGCCACGACCTCGGTGCCCAGGACGTTGTTGCGGGCGGCCTCAACGACGTTGGCCTCGAGCAGCGGCACGTGCTTGTGGGCGGCGGCATGGAAGACGACCTCGACCGCCTCCAGGCCGATCGTGCGCCGCACCAGTCGGTCGTCGGTGACCGAGCCGAGGACCGGCACCACCGGCCCGCCGCCGTCGCGGCGCAGCTTGCGGTCGATTTCGTAAAGCGCGAATTCGTTGGCCTCCAAGAGGGTGAGCCGCACCGGCCCCCATTTCGAGATGAGCCGGGCGAGTTCCGAGCCGATCGACCCGCCCGCGCCGGTGACCATGATCGAGCGGCCCTTGACGATCTCTTCGAGCAGCGCGGCGTCGCCGGGCACCTGCGGGCGGCCCAATAGGTCGTCGATCCGAATGTCGCGAAGCTGCCGCACGACCCCTGGCGCGGCCGTGACATCGGCGAATGCCGGCAAGGTGCGGACCCGAACCGAAGACCCCGCGAGCAGCCGAAAAACTTCCTGCCGGGAGTCCAGGTCGCCGGCGCCCGGCGTCATGATGAGTTCCCGGACGTCGAATTCCGCGATGAGATCCGGCAGCTGCACCAGCGGATGCACCCTGAGCCCCGACACGTCGCGTCCGATCAGGCCCGCATCGTCGCCGACAAAGGCCACCGGCCGGCGTTCGCCGTGGGAGCGTAGCGCGGCGGCCAGGTGCACCTGCTCGGCCCCCGCCCCGAAGATGATCACCGGCAGCTTCGGCGTTCCGCTGGCGCCCAGAAGCTGCTTGGCCGCGAATCGTCCGCCGGCCACGACGATGACGCCCAGCGCCCAGAACAGAACCGGAATCGAGCGCGGCACCCCCGTGATCCCCGACATCGACCCCAAAAACAGCAAGGCGACCCAGATCAGGACTACCAGCGTCATCGCCTGGATGATCGTCCATACCGTTCGTTCGGGGGGCAGAAACCGGATGACGGCCCGGTAGAGGCCGAAGCGCGAGAAGACCACGACGGCGGTCGCCGGCGCCAGAACCATGAGCGCGACCTGCAGGGCGCTCGGCACGAAGGGCTGCCCGAGCCTGAGCACGTAGCTCAGCCACACCACCCCGAACAGCGCCAGAAAATCGTAACCGACCAGGACTATCTGCTTGGTTCGCCGTGGCCAGGCGGCAATCCGCCTTGAATTCCCCTCAAGCAAAATCGATTCCTTCAAGTAATATTCCGCCGCCCGAAAACCCGAAGATACGATCAAACCTCGCCCCTTGCCAAACCTTTCGGGCGTTTGAACTGGCGGGTTTTCGGCGCGCCGTTGCATTTTCCCGACTGCGTCCGATCGCCCCGGGGATCACCCTCCCGCACGCCCGGCGCCCAGTGCCCACGCCGCCACCGCGAGCGGTACCAGCGCCGCCGCCGCGAACAGCGCCCCGAACGACGGCCAGGCAACCGAGGCCGCCGCCAGCGGCAGCAGCCAGACAACGTTGACGGCCAGTGCGGCGCCGACCGCCCGCCCGTGCGACCCCCAGCGTCGCGCCAACCTCTGATAGGCGTGCGAACGGTGCGCATGCATCCACGGCTCGCCGGCAGCCATTCGAACCGCCAGCGTCACCGACGCGTCGGCGACGAACACCGCCCCCAGGATGAGCCACGTCCAGCCCGGCAGGGCGTCCCGAATGCCGCTGATGAGCGCCAGCGCCGCCAGCATGAACCCCAGAAAATAGCTGCCGGTGTCGCCCATGAACAGCTTTGCCGGCGGCCGATTGAGAATGAGGAACCCCGCCGAGGCCCCGGCCAGCCCCGTCAACCACCACAGCTCGGAGGGCGCGGCCGCCGGGTGGGCCCACACCGTCAAACCGAGCCCCGACAGCGCGATGAACGCCGCTTCGACGGTCGCCAGCGCATCGATCCCGTCCATGAAGTTGTAGGCGTTCACCCAGGCCGCGATCGTCAGCGCCAGCGCCAACCCGGCGACAATTCGCGCCGGGGAGCCGGGATCGACGAGCCCCAGCCCGGCCACCAGCGCCAGCGCCGCCAGCAAATGGGCCGCAAGCCGCACTGCGGCACCCAGTCCCGCGCGGTCGTCCCACAATCCGACCAGCGCCAGCCCCAGGCCGAGCCCCCATGCGAGCAGGATCGCCCCGCTCCCCGGCGCCACAATCGCCACGGGCAGGCTCGCCACAACGATCGCGATACCGCCGCCGGTCGGGGTGGGAGCGGTGTGCGAGGAGCGCGCGTTGGGCGCCTGCACCAGCCCCAGCCGCGGCGCCATGGCAATCACCAGCCGGCCCGTGATCCAGGCGAGCGCCGCCGTGCCGGCGGCCACCGCCGCCATTGCCAGTGCCTGCACCCACCCCTCCGTGCCGCCGCGCGCACCCGAGCGCCGGGCCTGTGTAGCACAAGGCCCCGCGCCCGCCATCACGCGCCGGCGGGCGTCGCCTCAGGCTCTGACGATGTGATCGGCCGGCTCGCGGTAGTGGCCCCGCGTGTCGACGATCAGTTTCGCGTGTCGCGCGATCAGATCGTAGTCGAAGCCGTCATGGTCGGTCGCCAGCAGCACGCAGTCCTGGGCGGCCAAGGTTTTTGCGGTCAACTCCAGGCTCGCGAGGTCGAAGCGGTGGTCGCGCATCGGCGGAAATTCCGGCACATGCGGGTCGGAATAGGCAACGATGGCACCCAGACGCGCGAGCTTTTCCATCAGCACCACCGACGCCGATTCCCGCGTGTCGTCGACATTGGGCTTGTAGGCCAACCCCAGCACCAGAACCCTGGCGCCGTTGACCGGTTTGCGCGCGCGGTTGAGTGCCTCGGTCAGCTTGCCGATCACGAAATCCGGCATCGCCGCATTGACCTCGCCGGCCAGTTCGATGAAGCGCGTATTGACGCCAAACTGGCGCGCCTTCCACGTCAGGTAGAACGGATCGATGGGGATGCAGTGTCCGCCCAGCCCCGGCCCCGGCTGATAGGGCACGAACCCGAACGGCTTGGTGGCGGCGGCCCGGATCACCTCGTGGATGTCGATGCCCATCCGGTCGGCGACGATCTTGAGCTCGTTGACCAGCCCGATATTGACCGCCCGGTGGATATTCTCGAGGAGCTTGGTGAGCTCCGCCGTCCGGGCCGAGCTGACGGGCACGACTTCCCGCACCAGGGCGGCGTAGAGGGCCACGCCGACGCGCGCGCAGCTTCCCGTGACCCCGCCCACGACGCGCGGGATGTCTTCGGCCCGATAGGCGGTGTTGCCCGGATCCTCGCGCTCCGGGGAGTAGACCAGGAAGATATCCGTTCCCACCCGAAGGCCGCCCGCTTCCAGCCGCGGCAGCAGCTCCTCCTCGGTGGTTCCCGGATAGGTCGTGCTTTCCAGGCACACCACCTGCCCGGCCCGCAGATGCGGCGCCATCGAATCGACAGTGTCGAGGACGAAGCGAAGGTCCGGTTCGCGGTGCGCGTTGAGTGGCGTCGGCAGGCAAAGGAGCAGCGCATCCGCCTCGCCGATCCGCCCCAAATCACCGCTGGCCTCGAACCCGTGCCCGGCCGCGTCCGAAATGCGGGTGCCCGCGACGTGCCCGATGTAGCTTTGCCCTCGCCCGAGCCGGGCGATCTTCATCGGATCGTTGTCGAATCCGGTGACCTTGAAACCCGCTTCCGAGAAGCCCAGCGCCGCCGGCAGGCCGACATAGCCGAGCCCGACGACGCCGATCCGCGCCTTGCGCGCATGGATCGCGTCGACCAGATGGTCGGCGGTGGTGGTGCGGGGCGACCGCCGCGCTTCGGCAGCAACTGCCATCTCGGCTCGTCTCGCTGGCCTGGACGCTCGAAGGTTTAGCCGCCGGAAGGGGTGCCGAGAATCCGAACATCTACGCATCCCGCCGGCGCCCCCGGCTGCCCCCTCGCCTTGAATTCGCGTGTGGCCTGAAGCATTACTAGCCGCCGACTGGCTGCGGTGAACGGGACGTCCGGACGTCGCGCGACGCACAGGTCCGGAAGGCGGGGTTCGGCGATGTTGGCAAGGAGCGGGTGCGGATGAAGGTCCCGAGCGCAACCGGCGGGCCGGGCCCTGGCACCGGCGGCGGCCGGATGGACAGCCCCCGGGACGCACGGACGGGCCGCGTCGGGCGCGGCGAGCCGGCGACCGCGCGAGTCCCATGACGATCCTGCTTCTGGGCGAGACGGGTCAGCTGGGCGGGGCCCTGGCGCCGGCCCTGAGCGAGTTGGGCGAGGTGATCGCGCCGGCGCGCGCCGACGCCGATTTCGCCCGCCCCGACGAGCTTGCCGCAACCGTCGCCGGGCTGGCGCCCGAGATCATCGTCAACGCCGCCGCCTACACCGCGGTCGACGCTGCCGAGTCGGACCCGACCACCGCCGACCTCATCAATCATCTCGCCGTCGGCGCCCTGGCCCGGCAGGCGAAAGCCCTCGGCGCCCTGCTGGTCCATTACTCCACCGACTATGTGTTCGACGGCGAGACCGACCGCCCCTATGTCGAGACCGATCCGACCCGTCCGCTGTCGGTCTACGCCACCACCAAGCGCGACGGCGAACGCGCCATCGCGGCTGCCGGCTGCCGGCATCTGATCTTGAGGGCCGGCTGGATTCACGGGCCCCGCCGCAGCAATTTCGTCAGGACGATCCTGAAGCTCGCCGCCACTCGCGACGAGTTGCCCGTCGTCGCCGACCAGATCGGCACCCCGACCGGCGCCGACCTGATGGCCCGGGTGACCGCCTCGATCCTCTCGGGGTTTCTCGAAAATCCCGAGGCGAGCCGACCGGACGGCATCTATCACCTGGCCGCCGCCGGCCAGGCCAGCTGGCACGAGTTCGCGCGCTTCATCGTCGACAATGCCCGCCGGATGGGCATTGCGACCCGGCTCCGGCCCGAAAACGTGATCGCAATTCCCACCAGCCAATACCCCACCGCCGCGCGGCGACCGCGCTACAGCGTGCTCGACACCACCCGGCTACGGGCCGACTTCGGCGTCTCCCTGCCCCCCTGGCAGCGCGGCGTCGAGGAAACCCTCGCCGCGCTCATCGCCGCCGAGGCAGCATGAAACACGAGGACCGGCATCCGAAATGAAGGCAACCGCGCTCGATTTGCCCGAGGTGCTCGTGCTCGAACCGGCGGTCCATGCCGACGACCGCGGCCGGTTCCACGAGAGCTACAATCGCCGCCGTTTCGCCGAGCTCACTGGCACCGATCCGGATTTCGTCCAGGACAATCATTCGGTCTCGGCCAGGGGCGTGCTGCGCGGCCTGCACTACCAGGCGCCGCCGGCGGCCCAGGGAAAGCTGGTGCGGGTGGTGGTGGGCGAAATTTTCGACGTCGCCGTCGACATCCGCCGAACCTCGCCCCGGTTCGGTCGGTGGGCGGCCGCCAGATTAAGTGCCGACGATCACCGGCAGATGTGGATCCCGCCGGGGTTCGCACACGGCTTCCTGGTGCTCTCGGAGACCGCCGAGGTCCTCTACAAGACAACCGACTACTACGCGCCCGAGCACGAACGCTGCATCCGCTGGAACGATCCCGACATCGGCATCGATTGGCCGCTGACCGACCCGCCACTGCTGTCGCCGAAGGACGCCGCCGGCGCGACGCTGGCCGCGGCGGATGTCTTTGAATGACCGGCCATCCCCGCAGTCGGGCGCCGTTCGAGCGGCTGCATTCGGCGACGCCGGCCACGCGGCCTGACGCAGCGGCGGCCATTTCGCGCCTGTCGCCAAAGGGTGGATGACATGCATTCGGCCGGCGGCGGCGACCCCACACAATCGCTCACGATCGTCTCGGTGGTCTTCGACAATCCATGGCTCATCGCGCGCAATATCGAGCTGACCGGAAACCTCAATCCGCAATTCGAGGGCCGCTGGATCGTCGTCGACAACTCGCCCGCCGGCGACTTGAGGCTCGACGGCGCGGTCGAGATCATGCCCGGTGTCCCGCGCCCCCGCGCGCCGGACAAGGGCAGCACGCACCACGCCCTGGCCCTTCACAAGGCGCTCGCCGGGGTGCGCACCCGCTACGCGCTGTTGCTCGACCACGATTTCTACGTCCTTCGCCCCGGGTGGATTTCCGAGCTGCTCGCGCATGTCGGGGAGCGCGGCATCGCGTTTTTCGGCTCGGCCTGGAACCCGCGCTGGGTCCACCAGTACAGCGGTTTTCCATCGCTCCACTTCCTGCTCGTCGATCTCGAACGCATACCGGTCGCCGGGATTGATCTGACCCCGGCAATCGCCCGCGATGTGTGGTGGCGCCTCATCAACGCGCGGGAGGTGCCGCTGCCCCGCCCGCTGCGCGACGTTCTGAAGGCCGGCCGGATCCGCGATGCCGGCTGGCGGCTCAGGCGACGCTTCGCAAACGAGCCGACCGTTGAGGTCGAAATGCTGGTCCCGCACCACATCCCGCCCGACCCTTCCCCGCAACGCGGTGACCGGCGGAGTGGCGCCCGGCTGCCGCGAGTCAGGCGCGGGCATCGGGGGGACGACGATCGGGTCACCGCTCACAGCGCGCTCCGGGAATGCCTGCCGCAGGCCTACCGGGACGGATGGGAAGAGCATTTCTGGCAGGGGGCGTTGTTCGCGGTCCATCTGCGCCGCGTCGGCCGCAAATGGTCGAGGCGGTCGCTGGCGGACGACGAAGCGCTGTTGGACGAGCTGCTGCACGACACGCGCCAGGCATTTGCCGGATGAGGGAGCCGCGGCGTGATGCCGCCGTGTTCCTCGTCCATTACATCGACGGCGTGGTGGCGCGCCGGTTCGACAAGCTCCGACGCGAGTGCGAGGGGCGCTGCGAGGTGTTTCTGCTGGCCGAGAAGGGCGTCGCGATCCCCGAGCGGCTGGCGGCTCACGCCCGTTTCTTCGACTTCGCGACCGTCAGACAGATGGCCCGCTCGGTCATCGGCGACAGAGTGATACCGGGAAACGCGCATCTGCGGGCGATCGAATTCTATCGCCGCGAGCCCGGCTATCGCCACTACTGGTTCATCGAATTCGACGTCGTGTACACCGGGCGCTGGGACGCGTTGATGGCCAGCCTCGATGACGACGACGCGGATCTGATCGCCTCGCGGGTGGGGCGGATGGACACCGGACCGCCCTGGTTCTGGCACCACAGCTTCAAGCCCGGCGGCGACGCCGTCCCCGCGGATCGGGAGACCCTGGCGTTTCTGCCGATTTTTCGCATCAGCGCCGCCGGGCTCGCGGCGGTGGACCGATGCGTCTCCAGGGGCTGGACGGGGCACTTCGAAATGCTGTTGCCGACCGCGCTCGCCTTCGGCGGTCTGAAGGTCAGCGATTTCGGCGGCAGCGGGCCCTTTACCCCCGACGGGCGCCGGCATCGCCACTATCTCGACGCCGAAGGGCTCTATGAAACCGGCACCTTGCGCTACCACCCGCCGGTGCACTGGCCGATCGTCGCCGGCATGCTCTATCACCCCTGCAAGACCCGGCTGACACAGCTGCGGCCGCGAGTGAGGAGACGAATCTGGTCCGACCGCCTGCGCCATCCTCGCCTCTACGCGAGGTATCTGGCGCGGCTCGCGCGGATGGCGGTGACCTCGCGGCTTTCGGGACGGTCGCAATGAGGCCGGGCGCCGGCCCGCCGCCGTTCCGCCTCAACCGGCCGGCAGGGCCTGGCGCTGCGGGGCGATGAAGCGCCGCTCGATCTGGCCCTCGCTGAGATCGAGATATCGGTATCCGGCGACATACGCCTCGATAAACCGCGGATCGAACCGGTCGAGGTCGGTGCCGTCATGCAGTCGCCCCGCCAGCGTGAGCTTGAGAACCCTGGCATCGCACTCGGCCATCAGCCGGCGCATGGCGCGTCTGGCCCGGGCGTTCTCGCCGCGCCGGCGCGCGCCGCCCACCGGGCGCCCGTGCGTCACCTGCACGTCGTCCAGGATGTAGATGCCGTCGTAGTCGAGCCGCCGCGCCCAGCAGTAGTCCAGGCCCCACTGCTGGCCGGAGCCGGTGGCGAAGCTGGCCAGCAGATCGCCGAGGACGTCGGTGCGAAAGCACGGCATCATCATTTCGACATAGCTTGTCCGGCGCCAGGCGAAGCTCGTGTTGGCGAGCGTGATCGCGTGCGAGTAGTACGAGCCGGCGGACAGGCCGGGCGCCGCCAGCCGCGCCCCGGTCTCGCGACACAGCCCGAACATCGCGTCGATCGCCGCCTCGGACGCCTCCAGGTCGTCGTCCGGCAGCCAGACATACTCATAGGCGCGCCAGAAATCGTCGGCGCCCAGATAGTCGAACAGCCCCGCATATTTCGGCTTGGCGATGACCGCGGGGCTGCGCCGATCCTCCGGGCCCGCCGGGATCGGCTCGTAGGGGCACACCGCCAGGTCCCAGTCCCGGTCGCCGGTGCCGAGCCACCCGGCGTGCCGCGACCGCGCGCCGCATCGGACCACCACCAGGTTCGATCTCATGGCGCGTCCCCCGCCCCGCGGGCCGCC
>CAZNOZ010000023.1:0-34718 GCA_964574935.1 uncultured Devosiaceae bacterium
GAAAAGCCTGAACGCCGGATGCGGCCGGATCACCTTGTTCTGGTCGAGCAGCGTCAGCTTGCCCTGCACTTCGAGGACCCGCTGGATGACAAACATGACGTCCGGCCGGCCGGCATCGTACTCGTCGAACACCAGCCCGATATTGTTCTTCAGCGCCCAGGGCAGCATGCCGTCGCGGAATTCGGTGATCTGCTGGCCGTCGCGGATGACGATGGCGTCGCGGCCGACCAGGTCGATGCGCGAGACGTGGCTGTCGAGGTTGATCCTGACCAGCGGCCAGTTGAGCCGGGCGGCGACCTGCTCGATATGCGTCGACTTTCCGGTGCCGTGATAGCCCTGGATCATGACCCGTCGATTGAAGGCGAAGCCGGCCAGGATGGCGAGCGTCGTCTGCTTGTCGAAGAGATAATCGGGATCGAGATCCGGCACATGCTCGTCCGGCTCCTCGAAGCCCTTGACGATCATGTCGGAAGCGAAGCCAAACAGGTCTTTGACCACGAAATCGCGGGTCGGCAGGTTTGGGGTGTCGTTCATGGCGTTGTCTTCAGGGTCGGCCGGCCGGGCGCCTTCGGCCGCGGAATCCGGCGCTTCTTAGCAGCTATCGGTCAAGTGGCCTAGACGGCTTGCGGGCGCCGGCGCGCCGCTTGTCAGGCGAAGCCCTTGGACTTCAGATGCGTGTAGGCGGCGATGATATTGCGCAACCGTTCCTCGGATCCCTTGTCGCCGCCATTGGCGTCCGGATGGTGCTTTTTCACCATCAATTTGTAGGCGGCCTTGATCTGGTTGCGGTCCGGCCTGCCGTCAAGTCCCAGCATCTCCAGGGCCCGCCGGTCGGCCTCGACGATGCGGCGCTCGCGCTCGCGGAACGGGTTGCGCGCCTGGGCGCGGGCGTAGCGGGCGAAGACGTTGAACGGGTCGTTGATGCGCCGCCCGGACCAGTCGCGGCGCCGACGGCTGGTCGACGACCGCGCCTCGGTGCGGCGTCCGGTCGTCTGCCAGTCCGCTCCGACGGTCGAGGAGAAGGAATTGCGCAAAATGTAGTCCTCGATCTCGTCGGCGCTCATCTCCGAGAAATAGTTGTAGGACTGGTTGTACTGGCGCACATGGTCGAGGCAGAACATGAAGAACCCGTCCGTGGAGCGTCCCTTGGGGGCCCGGTGGGTGCCGGGCAGAGCGCAGCCGGCCCACTCGCAGGTCACCACCTGCGATTGGGCCTCGGCCTTCGGGGCGCGGCGCCGAACGCGGATACGGTCGAAAAACTTTGAATTCAGGTCCATGCCGGTTAGGTGGTCGAAGTTGACGGGCTTTCAATTGACCGGGTGGCGGCCATGACGACGAAGTCGGCCATCATAGCAAAACTCACCGAGGCATTCGAGCCTTCGGTTCTCGATGTGATCGACGAAACCGAATTGCATCGCGGCCACGCCGGCGCCCAGGGCGGGTCGGAGACGCATTTCCGGGTCATCATCGGCGCGGCGGCGCTCGACGGTCTGAGCCGTCTCGAACAGCACCGGGCGATCATGGATTGCGTGGCCGGGGAGCTCGCCGGGTCCGTGCACGCGCTGGCGATCGAGGTCAGGCCGGGCGGACCCTCAATTCGGTGATCCGGTTCTGTTCCTTCTGGGTCACCCGGAAGCGGTAGCCGTGGAAGGTGAAGGTCTGGCCGGTCTCCGGGATCATCTTCGCCTCGTGCAGCACGAGCCCGGCGATCGTGGTCGCCTCTTCGTCCGGCAGGGTCCAGTCCAGCGCCCGGTTAAGATCGCGGATGGGCAGCGAGCCGTCGACGAGATAGGAGCCGTCGGGCTGCTTGCGGGCGCCGACCATGACCTCGTCATGCTCGTCGGAAATATCGCCGACGATCTCCTCGAGGATGTCCTCGAGGGTCAAAAGCCCCTCCACCTCGCCATACTCGTCGACGATCAGCGCGAAGTGCGCCTTGGAGCGCAGGAACGCGTTGAGCTGAATCTGCACCGAGGTGGTCTCGGGCACGAACCAGGGCTTGGCGACGATCGAGGCGATATCGAGCTTGGCGAAGTCCCCCTCGGCCTTGATCAGGGCGCGCAGCACGTCCTTGGCGTGGATGACCCCGATGATGTTGTCCTGGTTGCCGCGCCACAACGGGATGCGGGTATAGGGGCTCTCCAGGATCGCGCCCACGAGCGCCTCGCGGGGCATGTCGGCGTCGAGGGTGGCCATGCGGGTGCGGTGGACCATGACGTCGGAGACTTCGAGCTCGCTGAGATCGAGAAGGCCGCCGAGCATGTCGCGGTCGCGTTTGATGACCTCGCCCTCGCGGTGCAGCAGATCGACGGTCCCGCGCAGCTCGTCGTGGCCGGTCAGGCCCGACCGGGCGCCCGATATGTCGACGCCGAAGGCCTTGAGCAGAGCCCCCACCAGACGCTGGATGGCGAAGGTGACCGGCGCGAAGACGGCCACCACGGGCCTGACATACGGGGCCACCGAAAGCGCGAACCGATCGGGCCCGGTGATCGCCCAGGTCTTCGGCAGGACCTCGGAAAAGATGACCACCAACAGCGTCATCACCACGGTCGCGTAGACCACGCCGGTGTCGCCGAACATGGCGATCAACACGCTCGTGGCCAGCGCCGAGGCAAGAATGTTGACCAGGTTGTTGCCGAGCAGCAGCGCCCCGATCAGCCGCTCGCGGCCCCGCATCAGCCGCTCGACGATCGAGGCGCGCCGGTCGCCGGTGCGGGCCATCTGGTGGATGCGGGCGCGGGAGGCGGCGGTGAGCGCCGTCTCGGAACCCGAGAAGAAGCCGCTGAGAAACAACAGCACGACGATCGCGGCGATCATGGCCCAAAGAGAAACGGACATCATTTCATCATTTCATTTCGTCGGTCAGGAACGCCTGCAGCCGCGCCGGGTCGACCCCCCGTTCGACGAAGGCCTGCCCGATGCCGCGGGTCAGCACCATCGCGAGCGCGCCGCCGGAGACTTTCTTGTCCTGGGCGATCAGCTCCATCAGCTCGGCGGCCGGCGGCACGGATGCATCGATCCCCGACAATGTGGTGGGCAATCCGGCCGAACGCAAATGCGCCGCCAGCCGCTCGGCGTCGGCCGCCGGGGCCAACCCCATCGAAGCGGAGAAACGGTGGGCGAGCACACAGCCGACAGCCACGGCCTCGCCATGCAGAAGCCGGCCCGAATAGCCCGCCGCCGCTTCGAGCGCGTGGGCGAAGGTGTGGCCGAGATTGAGCAGCGCCCGGCGACCGGCCTCGCGCTCGTCGGCGGCCACGAATTCGGCCTTGGCCTCGCAACAGCGCGCGATCGCCTCGGCGCGCGCCGCCCCGCCGGCGAAGATGGTCTGCCGGTTCGCCTCGAGCCAGTCGAGCATTTCGGGGCGGTCGATGAGCGCATATTTGACCACCTCCGCGTAGCCGGCCCGGAATTCCCGCTCGGGGAGGGTGTCGAGGGTTTCAAGGTCGGCGACCACCAGGCGCGGCTGATGGAAGGCGCCGATCAGGTTCTTGCCGAGCGGGGAGTTGATGCCGGTCTTGCCGCCGACCGCCGAATCGACCTGGGCGAGCAGCGAGGTGGGCACTTGGACGAGATCCATGCCGCGTCGGGTGATGGCGGCGGCGAAGCCGGCGAGATCCCCGATCACCCCGCCGCCGAAGGCGACAACGAGGTCGGCCCGCTCGAGTCGTGCCGCGAGCAGTGCCTCGACGACGGTTTGAAGGGTCGCGAAGGACTTCGATGCCTCGCCGGCCGGCACCGTGACGACGGTGTGGTCGAGCCCGGCCTGTGAGAAGGCGTCGATGAGGCGCGGCAACTGTGCCCGGGCGACGTTGTCGTCGGTGACGATGCCGTAGCGGCGAGACCCGAACATGCCCGCCAGGCGTTGCCCCAGCCCGGCGATGGCGTCGGCGGCGATGACGATGTCGTAGGAACGCGATCCGAGCGAGACCGGCACGGTGCGCGCGGTCGCCTCGTTCATTCGGCGACCTCCTGCTGGCGCTCGAAGAAACCGCCGAGCTCGGCGATGATGTGGGCGGCGACCTCGTCGTGGGGCACGTCCCGCGAGGTCACGGTGACGTCGGCGCCTGCGTATCCGGGGTAGCGCTCCTCGATCAGCTTTTCGAGGGTGGCGCGCGGGTCCTCGGTCTTCAGGAGCGGCCGCGAGTTGCGGCGCGAGACCCTCGAATAGAGCAGCTCGACGTCCGCCTTGAGCCACACCGAGACGGCGCCCGTCGCGATCCGCTCCCTGGTCTCATCGTTCAGCAGCACCCCGCCGCCGGTGGCGATCACGGTCCGCGGCTTTTTCAACAGGCGCGCCATGACCCGCGCCTCGCCGGCGCGGAACTCGGCCTCGCCATGGACCTCGAAGACCTCGGGGATCGGCATGCCGGCGGCCTTCTCGACCTCGGCGTCGGAATCGACGAACTCGAAGCCGAGCTGGCTGGCCAGGCGGCGGCCGACGGTGGTCTTGCCCGCCCCCATCATGCCGACCAGCACCAGGGGCCGTTGCCCCAGGGTGTCGATCACGAACTGCCGGACAGACGCCCTGGCGCTAGCGTTCTGGCGTGTGCCGGACACCGCCGCCTCCTTTTGAAAGCCCCGTGGGTTCAAGCGCCCCGCCCCGCCGATGTCAAGCCGAACCCGGCCGGCGCCGGCGCTTGAACGGGGACGGCAAATCGGCCACAACTGCCGCACAATGGAAGCGAGCAGGTCATGCCGACGCTCATCCGGTTCGTGGTTGTCATCGCCCTGCTCGCCGGGATCGTCTATGCGGTGATGTGGGCGCTGGTGTGGTTCGTCGAGCCGCAGCCGCATGAGATGAGCGACCGGATTCCGGCGCGCGAGCTGTTCGAGCCCTGACGATGGAGGCGCCGGCGGCGGCGGTGCTTATCGAGGCGTTCATCGAGATGATGAGCGCCGAGCGCGGTGCCGCCCGCAACACGCTCGTCGCCTATGCCCGCGATCTCGGCGACTATTGCCGGCGCCTGGAGGCGGCCGGCACCGGACCGGTGGAAGCCGACCGGGGGGCGGTCGCGGCGTATCTGGGGGGGCTCGGGGCCGAAGGGCTCGGGCCGGCGAGCGCCGCCCGGCGGCTGAGCGCGATGCGGCAATTCCACCGCTTTCTGGTCGGCGAGGGGATCCGTGAGGACGACCCGACGCGCATCCTGCCGGCGCCCAAGCGCGCCGGGCGCCTGCCCAAGGTGATGTCCATCGCCGAGGTCGACGCGTTGCTCGCGCAAGCCGAGCGGGAGGCGGCCGACGAAATTCTCAGCCCGGCGGGAGCGGCGCGGGCCCGGCGCACCCACGCCATGGTCGAACTGCTCTACGCGACCGGCATGCGAATCTCCGAGCTTGTCGGCCTGCCGCTGGCGGCGCTGAGCGGGGAAGCGGCGATGCTGACGGTCAGGGGCAAGGGCGGCAAGGAGCGGGTGGTGCCGCTCAACGACAAGGCGCGCGAGGCGATCGGGGCCTGGCTCGGATCGCGGCGGGCGGGGCGGTTCGTGTTTCCCGGCGCGGGGGCCCGGGGGCATGTGGCGCGGCAGGTGATGGGGCGCGATCTCAAATCGCTGGCGGTCCGGGCCGGTTTGTCGGCGGACAAGGTTTCTCCCCATGTTCTGCGGCACGCGTTCGCCAGCCATCTGCTGGAGCGCGGCGCGGATCTCAGGGTCGTGCAGACGCTGCTCGGGCACGCCGACATCTCGACCACCCAGATCTATACCCACGTGCTCGACGAGCGGCTGGCGCGGCTGGTGGACGAATCCCATCCTCTGGGCGGCCGGGCGGGGAAAACTTGACATCGCCGAGGGCGGTGGCCACCTTCCGCCGCCAAATTCACTGACGCCGGCAAACGCAGATGCCCTCATATCTCGATTTCGAGAAACCGGTGGCCGAACTCGAGGCCAAGATCGCCGAGCTCAGGGCGCTGGCAGAGAGCGGCGAGGCGGTCGATATCGACGATGAGGTGGGCCGTCTCGAGGAGCGGGCCGAAGAGGCGCTCAAGGAGGTCTACAAGAAGCTCACCCCGTGGCAGAAGATCCAGGTGGCGCGACACCCGGCACGGCCGCATTTCTCCGATTTCGTGTCGGTCCTGTTCAGCGAGTTCACTCCCTTCGCCGGCGACCGCAAATTCGCCGAGGACGCCGCCATCCAGGCCGGGTTCGGCCGCTTCGACGGGCAGGCGGTGGCGATCCTGGGCCACGAGAAGGGCTCGAACACCGAAACCCGGCTCAAGCACAATTTCGGCATGGCGCGGCCCGAGGGCTACCGCAAGGCGACCCGGATCATGGAGATGGCCGACCGGTTCGATATCCCGGTCCTGTCCTTCATCGATACCGCCGGCGCCTATCCGGGCATCGGCGCCGAGGAGCGCGGGCAGGCCGAGGCGATCGCCCGGTCCACCGAGGAGTGTCTGCGGCTCGGGGTGCCCAATCTGGCGCTGGTCATCGGCGAGGGCGGATCGGGCGGCGCCATCGCGATCGCCACCGCCAACCGGGTGATGATGCTCGAGCATGCCATCTACACCGTCGCCTCGCCGGAGGCCTCGGCGTCAATCCTGTGGCGCGACGCGGCCAAGGCGCGGGACGCCGCCAACGCCATGAAGATCACTGCCCAGGACCTCCTCGAATTCGGGGTCATCGACGGCATCATCGAGGAGCCGCCCGGCGGGGCGCATCGCAACCGCGAACGGGTGATCGAGTCGACCCGCGCGCAAATCGCCGATTTTCTGGGCAAGTTCCCCGGCAACAAGGGCCGTGCGGAAATCCGGGAGCATCGGCGCGAGAAATATCTGAAGATGGGTGAGGCCCTGAGTTGACCCTGTCACCTAAATGTGAGGTCGGGTCCCTCGCCACAGTGCGGCCAAGGTTTTGGTGGCGATAGAACGTTTGCGGCGCGGTAACCAGTTGCGTTTACGTTGGGCTAACGCTGGTTGGGGACGAACGGGTCATCCATGGTCGCATCCGCCGCAAAGCTGGCTTTCGCTGTGGCGCTTTTGGGGGTCATCGTGGGCTGCACGTCCGGCATCGAGGGCGACAGGGGCGCGGTGCCGCTGAGCTCGGCCGCCGAGGCGAAGCTGGCGCGCATGGGCTCGAACCCCGGCGCGCCGATGATGATCCGGGTCTACAAGCAGGAATCCGAGCTCGAGGTCTGGAAGCAGATCGCCGGCGGCGCCTACAGGCTGTTCGACACCTATCAGATCTGCGCCTGGGCCGGGGATGTGGGCCCGAAGCTGCGCGAGGGCGACCGGCAGGTGCCGGAGGGCTTCTATACGGTCAATGCGGGCCTGCTCAATCCGCGCTCGCAGTACCATCTGGCGATCAATCTGGGCTATCCCAACGCCTACGACCGCACCTTCGGGCGCACCGGCTCGAACATCATGATCCACGGGGAGTGCTCCTCGCGCGGCTGCTTGGCGATGACCAACGAGCAGATCGAGGAAATTTACGCGCTGGCGCGCGAGACGCTGGCGGGGGGCAACCGCTCCTTCCAGGTCCAGGTCTATCCGTTCCGGATGACGGCCGAGAATTTCGCCGCGGTGCAGGACAGCCGGAATCTGGAATTCTGGAACAACCTCAAGCTCGGCTACGATGTCACCGAGGTGACCGGCAAGCCGCCGGCTTGGGATGTGTGCGAGGGCAAATACACCTTCAACACCGACGGTGGCTGCGGGGCGTCGACGATGAACGAAGGCCAGCGGCGGCGGCTGGCCCAGTTGCAGGCCTCCGACACGGCGGCGCTCAGGGCGGCGATCGCGGCCCACCAGGAGGAGATCCGGCTCGCCGAGGCGGAAGCGGCGCAGAAGCTCCGGGACGAGCTGGCGGCGGCCGAGCGGCGCGACCGGCGCGAGGCGGCGGCCGAAGACCGGCGGGAGACGATCGCCGGGGCGGCCGGCAGCGTGGCGGGGTTCTTCGGCAACCTGTTCGGGTTCGGCGGGGTCGAGCAGAGCGCGCGGGTCGAGGATCCGAACGCGCCGGTACCGCCGCCGCGGCCGGCCCGTCTGAGCTAGCCGGCGCCTTCTCCCTCACCAGCCCTACAGCGGCCAGAAGGTCATGATCGCCGGTACGCCGACGGCGATCACGATGATCTCAAGCGGCAGGCCGAGACGCCAGTAGTCGGAAAACCGGTAGCCGCCGGGGCCCAGGATCAGCATGTTGTTCTTGTGCCCGATCGGGGTCAGGAAGGCGCAGCTCGCGGCGACCGCCACGGCCATCAGAAAGGCGTCGGGATTGACCCCCAGTGACGTGGCCAGCGCCAGTCCGACCGGCGCCGCGATGACGGTGGTGGCGGTGTTGTTGAGCACGTCCGACAGCGTCATCGTCACCGCCATCAACAAGGTCAGCGCCACCCAGGCGGGCAGCCCGGCGGTCACCGAGGCGATGCCGGCGGCGATGAGTTCGGTGCCGCCTTCGGCGTCGAGCGCCGCGCCGAGCGGGATGAAGGCGCCGAGCAGGACGACGACCGGCCATTCGATCGAATCGTAGAGCTCGCGCAGGGGCACCATGTCGGCGGCGACGAAGGCCACGACGGCGGCGGCGAGCGCCACCGGCAGATAGACGAGCCCGAGCCCGGCCGCGGCGACCGCGGCGCCGAATATCGCGATGGCCAGCCAGGCCCTTGAGTGCTGGGTGACCTGCAGCCCGCGCTCGGCCAGCGGCAGGCAGCCCATGCGCGCGATGGTGTCGTCGACGCGGTCGGGAGCGCCCACCAGCAGCAGGATGTCGCCGGCCTCGACGGGCGTCTTGCGGACTTGTTCGCGGATGGCCTTGCCCTGGCGCGACAGGCCGAGCAGCGAGACGCCATAGCGGGCGAGCAACCGCATCTGCATGGCGGTGCGTCCGACCAGGCGGCTGTCGGCGGTGACCACGGCCTCGGCCAGCACCAGATCGCCGGCCAGAGCCGCCGCATCGGCGGCGGCGCCCTTCAGCGTCAGCCCGAGGGCGCCGGCCAGGGCGTTGATGGCGCCCGGGGAAGCCTGCACCACGAGGTGGTCGCCGGCGCGAATCGCCTCCCAGCGGGCGCGCCCGGGCAGCCGCTTGCCGCGACGGACGAGCCCGAGCACTTCGCAGTCATTGTCCTGGGCGGCCGGGTCGAGATCGCGCACCCGCATGCCGATCGACTTCGAAGCCTTGGGCACCGCGAGATCGGCGATATAGCCCTCGAGCTCGGCCAGCTCGGCAACGGCGTTGCGCCGGCTCTTGGGCTGCGGGATGAGGCGCCAGCCGACGGCCGCCACGAAGCCGATGCCGACGATCGCGCAGACGGCGCCGACGGGAAAGAAATCGAACATCTGGAAGGGTTGGCCGAGCGCGGTCTGGCGGAACTCGGCGACGATGACGTTGGGCGGGGTGCCGATGAGGGTCACGAGGCCCCCCAGGATGGTTGCAAAGCTCAGCGGCATCAGGGTCAGCCCCGGCGCCCGCCCCGCCTTGCGCGCGGCCTGGATGTCGACGGGCATGAACAGGGCCAGCGCCGCCACATTGTTCATGAACCCCGACAACAGCCCCGCGATGCCGCCGAAGGTCGCGATATGGGCGCCGACGGAGCGCGAGGTGTCGACGAAGGTGCGCGAAATGAGATCGACGGCACCGGAGTTGAGCAGACCTCGTGAGAGCACCAGCACCAGCGCCACGATGATCGTCGCGGGATGGCCGAACCCCGAGAAGGCCTTGTCGGTGGGCACGACGCCGGCGAGAAGCGCCACCACCAGCGTCGCGAAGGCGACCAGGTCGTAGCGCCAGCGCCCCCACAGAAGGGCCGCGAAGACGGCCGCAAACAGGCCGAACAGGATGATCTGGGAAGAAGTCACGGGGCCGCTCCCGGTTCGTGCACCGCTCCTGATAGCGGGCATCGGCGCCTGCGTTAAGGGTGGGCGCGAATATCGGCGGTTGACAGGTCGGCACTTGCGAAACTATAACCAGTACGTTCTGAAACTATACGGTTATAAAATGAGTGCCAGTTCCCATCTCGACCGCACCTTCTCGGCGCTGGCCGACCCGACAAGGCGGGCGATCCTGGCGCGACTGGCCTCCGAGCGCTCAGTGCCGGTGGGGGAACTGGCCAAACCATTCGAGATGAGCCAGCCAGCGATCTCCAAGCATCTGAAGGTCCTCGAAGCCGCCGGGCTGATCTCGCGCCGCCGCGAGGCGACCCGCCGGCCGGCCCGCATCGAGCCGGCGCCGCTCGAAACCGCGCAGGCCTGGATCGAGACCTACCGGATGGCCTTGGAGGCCAATTTCGGGCGGCTCGACGCGCTGCTGGAGGAACTCAATGCCGGGCCCGCAGGGGTCCCGAAACGGAAAGGCAAGTCCGACGAATGAAGGCGATCAACCCGTGCATGTGGTTCGACAACCAGGCCGAGGCGGCGGCCCGCTTCTACGTGTCGCTGTTTGAGGGCTCGCGCGTGATCACCCCGGCCACCCCGACCCCGGCCGGCGCCCCGCCGCCGGTCATGGTGGTGTTCGAGATTTTCGGGCAGCGGGTGATGGCGATCAATGGCGGGCCCAGCTACGCCCTCAGCCCCGCCTTTTCCTTCTATGTCGATTGCGATTCGCAGGCGGAGGTCGACCGCTACTGGCAGGCGCTGCTCGCCGACGGGGGCGAGGAATCCAGGTGCGGTTGGCTCGTCGACCGGTTCGGGGTGAGCTGGCAGGTGATCCCCGCTCGCCTCGGCGAGTTGATGGGCGATCAAGACCGCGGAAAGGCGGGACGGGTCAGAGACGCGATGCTGAAAATGCGCAAGATCATCGTCGCCGATCTCCAAGCTGCGCATGAGGGAGACGGCGAATGAGCCTGCCGATGACCGCCGACGTTGAGTTTTCCGGTGAAACCGACGTCATCGTCCGGCGCGGATTCGATGCGCCGCCCAAGCTGGTGTTCGAGGCATTCACGGTTCCCGCGCTGATGCAGCGCTGGCTGCTCGGCTATCCGGGCTGGACGATGCCGGTGTGCGAGGTCGATCTGCGGCCCGGCGGCAAGTACCGCCAGCGCTGGCGCAACAGCGCCGACGGAACCGAGTTCGGCTTCGCCGGCACATTCCACGAGGTCGAGCCGCCCTCGCGCATCATGCAGATCGAGCGCTACGAGGAAGACGACAGCTGGGGGGACAATCACATCACCACCGCGTTCGAGGCGGTCGGCGACAAGACCCTCGTCACCATGACCATGCGATTTGAATCGCCCGAAGCGCGCAAGGCGGCGACGGATACCGGCATGACCGACGGCATGGAGGTGAGCTTCAAGCTGCTCGACGGGTTGCTGGCGGCCGACGCCTAATACGCCCCGTGGCAGTGCTTGTATTTCTTCCCCGACCCGCAGGGGCAGGGGGCGTTGCGGCGCACCTTGCCCCAGGTGGCGGGGTCGTTGGGGTCGATGCCGGCGGCGGCTGACGCCTTGGGCGCCCGGCCGGGGGCGCCGCTCTGGCCGTTGGGCACCGGCGCCCGGGCGGGGGTGCGGGCAATGGCCGGTCCCGGGCCAGGCGCGGGGCGCGGGGCGAGCGCGGCGAGGCCGAGCCCGCCAGCCGAACCGAGCGCCGGGCCGGCGCCGGCCAGGGCCGGGGCGCCGCGCCCCCGGGCCGCGAGCGGCGCGGCATCGTCGGTGCCGGTGAGGGGGTCGATATGGTGTTCCTCGAGCCCCTCGAGATCGGGGGGCTCCGGCTCGGGCGGCCGGAGCTGGATCTGGATGTGGCTGAGCTGGGTGATGACCGCCTCGCGCAGCTGGTCGAGCAATCCCTCGAACAGCTGGTAGGCTTCCTGCTTGAATTCGTTGAGCGGATCGCGCTGGGCGACGCCGCGCCAGCCGATGACCTTCGAGAGGTGATCGAGCATCACCAGATGCTCCCGCCACAGGGTGTCGAGGGTCTGCAACAGGATCGACTTTTCGACCTGCTGCATGATGCCGGGCGGGTACTGGCCGGCCTTGTTCGCGGCCGCCTCGTCGGCCAGCGCCACCATGCGCTCGCGGACGATCTCCTCGTCGATGCCTTCCTCGTCCGCCCACTTCTCGGCGGGCACCTCGATGCCCAGGCGCCCCCTGGCTTCCTTGGCGAGGGCTTCGGCGTCCCACTGCTCGGGATAGGAGCGCGGCGGGATGGCCCGGGAAATGACGGTGTCGACGACGTCGTGGCGCATGTCGGCGATGGTGTCGGAGACGTTGTCGTCATCCATCAGCTCAAGGCGCTGCTCGAAGATCACCTTGCGCTGGTCGTTCATCACGTCGTCGTATTTCAGGATGTTCTTGCGGATGTCGAAGTTGCGCGCCTCGACCTTGGCCTGGGCGCGTTCGAGGGCCTTGGTGACCCAGGGGTGGGCGATCGCCTCGCCTTCCTCCAGCCCCAGGCGGGTGAGCATCGAATCCATGCGCTCGGGGGTGAAGATGCGCATCAGATCGTCCTGCAGGGAGACGTAGAACTTCGATCTGCCCGGGTCGCCCTGGCGCCCCGAACGGCCGCGCAGCTGGTTGTCGATGCGCCGGGATTCATGGCGTTCGGTGCCGATCACATAGAGCCCGCCGGCGTCGAGGGCCTCTTTCCTGCCCGCCTCGATCTCGGCCTGGATTTCGGCGATCTTGCGCTCACGGGCGTCGCCTTCCAGCCCCTCGGTCTCGCGCGACACACGCATGTCGAAATTGCCGCCGAGCTGAATGTCGGTGCCGCGGCCGGCCATGTTGGTGGCGATCGTGATCGCCCCCGGCACGCCGGCGTCGGCGATGATCAGCGCTTCCTGCTCGTGATAGCGGGCGTTGAGGACCTGGATCGACTTGAGGCCCCGCTTGCGCAGCTGTTCGGTGAGCACTTCCGACTTTTCGATCGAGGTCGTGCCCACCAGCACCGGCTGGCCGCGCTTCTGACAGTCGAGCACCTCTTCGGTGATGGCGTTCGTCTTCTCGTCGATCGTGCGGTAGACCTCGTCCTCCTCGTCCGCCCTGACCACCGGCTCGTTGGTCGGAACCGAGACCACGTCGAGCTTGTAGATGTCGCCGAATTCCTCCGCCTCGGTGGCGGCGGTGCCGGTCATGCCGGCGAGCTTGTCGTAGAGCCGGAAATAGTTCTGGAAGGTGATCGAGGCCAGGGTCTGGTTCTCGGCCTGGATGGTGACGTGCTCCTTGGCTTCGATGGCCTGGTGCAGCCCCTCCGAGTAGCGGCGGCCGGGCATCATGCGGCCAGTGAACTCGTCGATGATCACCACCTCCGAGTTGCGCACGATGTAGTCCTTGTCGCGCGCGAAAAGCTTGTGGGCCCTGAGCGCCGAGTTGAGGTGGTGCACGATCGAGACATTGTCGACGTCGTACAGCGAGTCGCCCTTCAGGACCCCGTCCTCGCCCAGCTTGGCCTCGAGCTTTTCGACCCCCTGGTCGGTGAAGGTGGCGGCGCGGTGCTTTTCGTCGAGCTCGTAGTCGTCCTCGTCCAGAATGGGAATGTAGGCGTCGATCTGCTGGTAGAGCTCGGAGCGGTCCTCGGCGGGGCCCGAGATGATGAGCGGGGTGCGCGCCTCGTCGATGAGGATCGAGTCGACCTCGTCGACGATCGCGAAGGCGTGCCCGCGCTGGACCATCTGGGCGCGCGAATACTTCATGTTGTCGCGCAGGTAGTCGAAGCCCATCTGGTTGTTGGTGCCATAGGTGACGTCGGCGGCGTAGGCCTCGTGCCGCTCCTGTTCGGTCGATTCGTGGATGATCACGCCGACCTTGAGGCCGAGGAATTCGTAGATCTGCCCCATCCACTCGGCGTCGCGGCTGGCCAGGTAGTCGTTGACCGTGACCACGTGGACGCCGGTGCCGGCAATGGCGTTCAGATACACCGGCAACGTCGCCACCAGCGTCTTGCCCTCGCCGGTCTTCATCTCGGCGATGGCGCCCTCGTGCAGCACCATGCCGCCGATCAGCTGGACGTCGAAATGGCGCTGGCCGAGGGTGCGCCGGGCGGCCTCGCGGACGGTCGCGAAGGCGGGCACGAGCAGGTCGTCGAGGGTTTCCCCGGCCGCGTGGCGCGCCTTAAGGTCGTCGGTGCGGGCCCTCAGATCGGCGTCGGAAAGGGCCTCGATTTCCGGCTCGAGGGCGTTGATGGCTTCGACATCGGGCCGGTAGCGGCGCAGGCGGCGGTCGTTTGCCGACCCGAGAATCTTCGTGGCTATGGTGGCGAGTGCCATCCGGCAGCGGTTCCTTGTCGGTTGCGCGTCGGCGGCGGCGCGGGGCTCCGATCGCACCGTCCCGATCGGCAAGTGCGCCTATATTCCGGCCCTTTTTTGGCGGAAACGGCCCGGACGAGCGCGTCAGGCGAGGGCAGATGTAAGAGTGGCGCGTGGTCTTGTCAACGCCGCCCAAATCGCGCAAACGTGGCCCGGCAAGAGGCCGCAAGAAGCCCGGATCGAGGAACGTTCATCATGAGAACCATGGCGCGCGGCCGCCGCGCCGCGCTGTTGCCTGTCGGCGCACTGGCTGCCCTGGTCACCCTGGCGGCGGTGCCGCCGGCGCTTGGCCAGGATGGCTCTGGAATGACGGTGGTCGCCACCGTCGACGATCAGCCGATCACGGAGGCGGACCTGGCGTTCTTCGCCGAGGATCTCGGCCAGTCCCTGGCCTCCATTCCCCCCGGCCAGCAACGGATGGTCCTGCTGGACCTGCTGATCGAGCGCAAGGTGATGGTGGCGGCGGCGCGGCAGGCCGACCTCGACAAGACGGAAGGCTACACGCTCCGCAAGGCCTATCTCGAAGATCGCGCTCTGGGTCGCGCCTACCTGCAGCAGGTTGTCGCGGCCTCCATTTCCGACGCCGATCTCGAAGCCGCCTACCAGGCGGCGATCGCCGACTTCACGCCCGAGGAGCAGATCCATGCCCGCCACATCCTGGTTGCGAGCGAAGAGGACGCGATGGCGGTGATCGCCGAGATCGAGGGCGGGGCCGCCTTCGAGGATGTCGCCAAGGAAAAGTCAACCGGGCCGACCGGACCCAATGGCGGCGATCTGGGCTTCTTCACCCGCGGCCAGATGGTGCCGGCATTCGAGGAGGCCGCGTTCGCCCTTGAGGTGGGAGAGATTTCCGCGCCCGTCGAGAGCGAGTTCGGCTGGCACGTGATCAAACTCGAGGAGCGTGGCGAAACCTCGCCGCCGCCCTTCGAGCAGCTGGCCTCGCAGATCAGGCAGCAGGTCTTCCAGGAGCGCTACCGCACCGCGGTCGACGCGCTGAGGGCGCAGGCGGCGATCGAGTATCTCGATCCGACACTGGCCCCGCCCACTCCCGAGCCCGAGGCCGGCTCCGACGCCGCCACCGAAGGCGACGCGGGCAGCGCCGATTGATGGAACTCGTCCGGTCGCCGCTGGCGCCCGCCGGGTTCCCGGATGTGCGGGTGCCGGCCGGCGTGGACCTGTTCACCGGGCGGGCCGGTGCGGGCTATCACGGCCGCGACAATCTGCTGCTGGCCCTGTTCGACCCCGCGACGGCGGTGGCGGGGGTCTTGACCGAGAGCAAATGCCCGTCGGCGCCGGTCGCGTGGTGCGCCAAGCATCTGGGCGCGGGCCGGGCGCGGGCGCTGATCGTCAATGCCGGCAACGCCAACGCCTTCACCGGCCGGCGCGGGGCCGAAGCGGTCGAGCGGGTTGCGGCAACGATCGCGGCGGCGGCCGGGTGCCCGGCCGGCGAGGTGATGGCCGCCTCGACGGGCGTCATCGGGGAGCCGCTCGATCCCGAGCCGATCGCGGGGCAAATCGGTGCCCTCATGGCCTCGCCGGCGGTCGGCCTCGAAGCGGCCGCGCGCGCCATCGGGACCACCGACACCTATCCCAAGGGCGCCGGCGCCACCGTGCTCGTCGACGGCCAGCCGGTCGCGATCGCCGGCATCGCCAAGGGCTCGGGGATGATCGCACCCCAGATGGCGACAATGCTGGCCTTTGTGTTCACCGATTTGGCAGTATCCGCGCCGGTTCTGCAGTCGATCCTGGGCGAGAAGATCGCCGGGAGCTTCAACGCCATCACGGTGGACGGCGATACCTCGACATCCGACACTTGTCTGGTGTTCGCGACCGGCAAGGCGGCGCCCGCGCCGCTGACCTCGCGCGACGATCCGCGCCTTCCCGTGTTCGCCGAGGCGCTCGGTACGGTGCTTTTCGAGCTGGCGATGCAAGTGGTGCGGGACGGCGAGGGCGCGCGCAAGTTCATCACCGTGGCGGTGTCGGGTGCCGAGAGCGACCGGAGCGCCGAAATCGTCGCCAAGTCGGTGGCCAACTCGCCGCTGGTCAAGACCGCCCTGGCTGGCGAGGACGCCAATTGGGGGCGCATCGTGATGGCGGTCGGCAAGGCCGGGGAGGCGGCCGACCGCGACCGCCTCTCGATCACCTTCGGGGACATTCTGGTCGCCGCCGACGGCGCCAAAGCGCCCGGATATGCTGAAGCCGAGGGGGCGGCCTACATGAAGAACGCCGAACTCTCGATCGGGGTCGATCTGGGCATCGGCGACGGGGCGTTCACCGCCTATACTTGCGATCTGGGTCACGGCTACGTGACGATCAACGCCGACTACCGCAGCTGAGGCGGGGGCGGCATCGGCGACGCTTTCGGCCGGTGGCGGCGGGCGCCGGCGGCGCCGACAAACGCCGCGCCGTCCAGGACAAGGAGGGGAACCAAGGTGGACCTGGTAGCCGTGGCCGCATGTGCGCTGGTGGACCCCGACGGACAGGTGCTGATCGCGCAGCGGCCCGAGGGCAAGCCGATGGCGGGGCTGTGGGAGCTGCCGGGCGGCAAGATCGAGGCGGGGGAGACCCCGGAACAGGCGGTGATCCGGGA
This sequence comes from uncultured Devosiaceae bacterium, assembly GCA_964574935.1. Classification (GTDB taxonomy): domain Bacteria; phylum Pseudomonadota; class Alphaproteobacteria; order Rhizobiales; family Devosiaceae; genus JBBECE01. The sequence continues at coordinate 16,753 of CAZNOZ010000023.1, forward strand.
AATGGCCGAGGAACTCGGTATCCGTATCGAACAGGCGTGCTTGAGCCCGTTAACATTTGCAAGTCACGCTTATGAATCCTTTCACTTGTTGATGCCAGTTTTCGTTTGCCGGCGGTGGCACGGGAATCCGCGTCCGAGCGAGCATGCGGCGATCGACTGGGTGAAGCCGCAACGGATGAAGGACTACCCCATGCCGCCGGCCGATGATCCGGTCGTCGCACGCCTGTGCGACTGGCTGTGACCGAGGCATGGGAGAACAGGGTGATGGATACTGCGCTGCGCGCATTCGACAATTTTGCGGCGAACGAAGACGGGGCCACGGCGATCGAATACGGGTTGATCGCGACGCTTGTCGCGGTGGGCGCGATCCTGTCGTTCGGCGCTGTGGGCGCGGGACTGGTCAACGTCTTCGGGACCACCGAATCCGGCGCCGGCGGCGCCATTCAGGACGCCGCCAACTCGATCTGAGCCGGTCAGTCCCCGGGCCGGTCCGCCCGGGCATCGGCGAGACCTGATCGTGCTGGCCCCGGCCGGGCGCGCCGGGGCCTTGGCTTGTCCGGCGCCCAACCCGCCATCCACACGATCTCCAGCGTTGCGCGCACCCGACCGCCGGGTTCGGAAGCGATGTCGGCATAGTGCGTGGCGGCCGATTGCAGCAGCCTCCTTGTCACCGGCCGGTTCGACCTTTCGCGCAGCGGATTTGAGGCGCCGAGCGCCTTGAGCTCGGCCATCACCGCCAGCGGGGTCTCATAGCGCACCAGGTGCGTCTCGATATCGGTGACCGGCAGGGCGAAGCCGGCGCGCTGCAGCAGCATGCCGGCATCGCGCACGTCGAGCATGGGCACGACCCGCGGCACGGCGCCGCCGGTCATCTCGGCCTCGGCGGCCAACCAGGCGCGCCGCAGTTCGGTCAGTGAGTTGCCGCCCGGCGCGGCGCCGAGAAACAGCCCGTCCGGCCTCAGATGCCGGCGCACATCGATCAGGTAGCCGGGCAGATCGTCGACGATCTGCATGTCGAGCACGGAAACGATGAGGTCGCATTGCTCGGTCGCGAGCCGCGGCCGTTCCGGGTCCGTGGCGACGATGCCGGGCCCCTCGATCAGCGATCCGATGCGGACGAAGTCGAAGGGGCCCTTGCCGGTCCGGCCGCCGGCGGGCAGGAGGCTCGCGTTCGGACCGACGATCACCGCCCGCTCGAAGCGCCGCTGCACGGCAGCCAGCCGTTCGGCGAGATCGTCGAGCACCAGGGCGGTGACGAAATCGGCGTCCGGACGGGCGCGGGCCGCCAGCCGGCGCGCCACCAATTGCCGGTCGAAGAGCGCCGGGGGAGGCGAGCGATCGGCGGGCTCTGACATCTTCGGGTTCCGGGGCAGACGCTCGCAGGCCGATTGTGTAGGCTGGCGACTATCATGGAGAGGCCGGGGCGAGTCAAAGACGGCGCGCCGGGGGACGGGACATCCAGGGTCCTGGCCGCCGGGCTCGTCGATTTCCTGTTTCCGCCGGTGTGCGCGGTGTGCGACGGGCCGGTTGCACAAAGCCATGCGTTGTGCGCCGATTGCTGGCGCAAGATCGAGTTCATAACGGCGCCGCTGTGCCCGGTCCTGGGGCTGCCTTTCGCGGTCGATCTGGGGCCCGACGCGGTCAGCGCTGCCGCCCTCGCCAAGCCGCCGCCATTCGACCGCGCCCGTTCCGCAGTCAGATACAATGACACGGCCAGGGCGCTGGTGACGGCGCTCAAATACGCCGACCGCACCGATCTTACCCGCCTCGTGGCGCGCCTGATGGTGCAGGCCGCCGGCGAGCTGATCGGCGCGGACGCGGTGCTGGTGCCGGTGCCGCTGCACTGGCGGCGGCAGCTCGTCCGCCGCTTCAACCAGTCGCTGCTTCTGGCCCGCGCCATCGCGGAGGCGACCGGGATGGCGCTGATCGCCGACGGCGCCCGGCGGGTCCGGCCGACCCGGCAGCAGGTGGGGCTGAGCGCTTCCGAGCGCGAACGCAACGTCGCCGGCGCCTTCCGTGCCCATCCCGAACTGGTGGCGCGGCTCGCCGGGCGCCGGGTGCTGGTGGTCGAGGACGTCGTCACCACCGGGGCGACTGTCTATGCGATGGCGCGGGCGCTCAAGCGGGCGGGGGTCGAGGCCATCGACGTCGTCAGCTTCGCCCGGGTTGTCACGGGGCCGGTTTAGCCCGATATATCCCGCCGGCAACACGGGACGCGCGCGCGATGGTCAAGATCGAGATGTACACGACCCCGACCTGCCCTTACTGCCACGCGGCCAAGGCGCTGCTGGCGGCCAAGAGTGCCGCGTACGAGGAAATCTCGGTGGCCGGAGATCCGGAGCTCCGGCAGGCGATGACCCAGCGGGCCCACGGCCGCTTCACGGTGCCGCAGATCTTCATCGGCGACCTGCATATCGGCGGGTTCGAGGAGATGGCGGCGCTCGATCGGCGCGGCGAGCTCGACGGGTTGCTGGCCGGTGGCGAGTAGAACGGCGCCAGTCGGATGCTGACCGCCGCGGCCATACAGATGACCTCGACCCTGGAGGCGGAGCCGAACCTCACGGCGCTCGAACGGCTGATGCCCGAGGCCGTCGCGGCCGGGGCACGCTACGTCCTGACCCCGGAAGTCACCCTCAACCTCGCCGACGGCCTCGAGGAGCTCAAGCGCGTGGCGTCCGAGGAAGCGGTCACCGAGGGACTGGCCCGGCTCTCCCGCCTGGCGAAGGCGCATGCGATCTTCCTGCATGTCGGCTCGGTGGCGATGCCGCTGGCCAACGGGACATTTGCCAACCGCTCGATCCTGATCGGGCCGGACGGACGGATCGCGGCGCAATACGACAAGATCCATCTCTTCGACGCCGACATCGAGGGCGATCGCGCCTATCGCGAAAGCGCGCTCTATGCGGCCGGCGAGGAGGCGGTGCTGACGCGGCTGCCGGAATTCGTGCTCGGGATGACGGTTTGCTACGACGTGCGCTTCGCGGGGCTCTACACGCGCCTGGCGATGGCCGGGGCAACCCTGTTCGCGGTGCCGGCGGCCTTCACGATGCCGACCGGGCAAGCGCATTGGGCGACCCTGGTCAGGGCGCGGGCGATCGAGACCGGCGCCTTCGTGGTGGCGGCAGCGCAGTCGGGCGATCACGACAGCGGCCGGCAAAGCTGGGGGCATTCGATGATCGTGGCGCCCTCCGGCGAGGTCCTGGCCGAGGCCGCCGAAACCGGCGAGGCCGTCATCGTCGCCGAGCTCGATCCGGGGGCCGTCGAGGCGGCGCGGGCGCAGGTTCCCAGTCTTGCCAATATGCGCGGATTTTCGCTAAGCGTTAACCAAGAGCTGGCATAGTATGGGAAACAAAGAGGTGTCAGCGTGATCCAGTACACCCTCGTTTGCGAGAACGATCACCAGTTCGAAGGCTGGTTTCGCAACGCTCACGCGTTCGAAACCCAGTCCGCGAGCCGGATTCTGGAATGCCCGATCTGCGCGTCCTCGGACGTGCAGAAAGCCCTGATGGCGCCGGCGGTCGGCAAGGGGGCGGGCGACAAAGTGTCGCTGAGCGCCGGGCACCCCGAACAGCGGCAAATCCGCGAATCCATCCGGCGGCTCAGGAACAAGCTGGTCTCCGACGCCGAGTATGTAGGCGACCGGTTCGCCGACGAGGCCCGCAAGATCCACCTGCAGGAAGCCGAGGCCCGCGGCATCTACGGCGAGGCGACCCGCGAGGAAGTCGGCTCCCTGGTCGAAGACGGGGTCGACTTCATGCCGCTACCGAACCTGCCCGAAGAGCGCAACTAGCCGGTCTGCCCGCGCCCTCCGGCGGCCGAAACGGCCGTGCATACTCCCCGCGATATCCCGCGTACACTCCACAAACATGCTGCGTACCATCCACGAACTGGCGCCGATTGGCGCCGCGATTTTGGCCGGGTATCCAATAATTATGTAGTTATTACAATCACTTAGACTCCTAACGACGGAAAAAGCGGGCGTATGCATTTGTCGCGGCCCTTTTTGCCGCGCCGCGCCGGCGAATGAAGGCGGGCGTTGACCGGTCCGAACGAGCCGATACTGTGAGCGGCAAAACCGGGAGGAAGCGGCAATGGAATATCGTCAACTCGGGGCCTCGGGCATCAAGGTCTCCACCATCACCATCGGCACCATGACCTTCGGCGCCTCGAAGATGCTCGGGGAAACCGACGTCGCCGGGGCGGCGCGGCAGATCGACATGTGCCTGGACGCCGGCGTCAACATCATCGACACGGCGAATGTCTATTCGGCCGGCCGCTCCGAGGAGATCATCGGCGAGGTGCTGGCCAAGGACGGCCGGCGGGACCGCATCCTGATCGCCACCAAGGTCCGCTTCCGGATGGGCGAGGGACCCAACGACATCGGCCTGTCGCGGCACCATATCGTGGCGCAGTGCGAGGCGAGCCTGAAACGCCTAAAGACCGACGTCATCGATCTCTACCAGGTGCATCAGTGGGACGGGCTGACGCCGCTCGAGGAGACGGTGGAGGCGCTCGACACGCTCGTCACCCAGGGCAAGGTCCGCTACATCGGCTGCTCGAACTATTCGGGCTGGCACCTGATGAAGGCGCTCGGCATCTCCGACGCTCGCCACCAGCAGCGCTTTGTTTCCCAGCAGATCCACTACACCCTGCAGGCGCGGGAGGCCGAATACGAGCTGGTGCCGATCTCGGTCGACCAGGGGCTCGGCATTCTGGTGTGGAGCCCGATCGCCGGCGGGCTGTTGTCCGGCAAGTTCCGGCGCGACAATCGGACGGTCGAGGGCAGCCGACACATGATGGGATGGACCGAGCCGCCGATCTACGACGAGGAGCGGCTTTACGACATCATCGAGGAGATCATGGGCATCGCCGAGGCGCGCTCCGTCTCCGGCGCGCAGGTGGCGCTCGCCTGGCTGATCAGCCGGCCGTGGGTGACCTCGGTCATCATCGGCGGGCGGACCGATGCGCAGTTCGCCGACAACCTCAAGGCCGCCGAGCTCGAATTGACGGACGAGGAGATCGGGCGACTGGAAAAGGTCAGCCGGCCGCCGCTCATCTATCCCTACTGGCACCAGAACAACGCCGTCGCCGACCGCATGACGGAAGCCGACATGGCGCTGCACGGGCCGTATCTGGCCGACAAGGAGAAGGAGTAGGGGGCGCCGCGCCGTTCCCCTTCCTGGGGGTTCAGTTCGTCTTCGCCAGCGCCACCGCCCGCAATTCGACCAGCCCGCCCGGCACCGCCAGTTCGCTGACCCCGATGGCGGTCCAGGCCGGCCAGGGCGATGTGAGATACGCGTCCTTGACGGCGACGAAACTCTGCCAGTGACGCGCCATGTCGACATGGTAGCTGGTGAGCTCGACGATATCTGAGAGTTCCGCCCCGGCCTCGGCGAGGATCAGTTGCAGCGCCGCGAACGCGGTTTCGAATTGCGCTTTCGGATCGCGCACCGCCTGCAGCGCCGAAATTGGAGCATCTGTGTGGTCGTCCAGCGTCGCCTTGGCGCCGCTCAGGCCGGCGCGGCCCGGCGCCTCGCCGTCGGTGCTGGTTCCGATGATGCCCGAACAGAAGATCAGCCCGTTGGCAATCACCGCCGGGGCGAAATGCCACCGCTCGTAGACGTCCCGCAGGTCGGACGGAATGACACTCTTGCGCATGCGGGGCCTCGCGTTGCCAGATCGGCGTGCAGGCTAGCCCAACGCGTCCCGTGAGCAAACGCCGGAGGCGTCGCGGCCCAGACGATGCCGGCGCCCCCCGCGTCTTGCGGACGTGGGGCGGTGCGGTAGTCTCGCAAGCATGATCGTCGTCACCGGCGCCAGCTCCAATCACGGTACCTCGCTCATCCAGCTCCTGAAGAGCGCCCGGCGCTGGATGCCGCCCAATCGCGTGGTTGTCTACGACCTCGGGCTGGCGGCGTGGCACCGGGAGCGGATCGGTGCCCTCGGGTTCGACCTCAAACCTTTCCGGTTCGAGGACTATCCGGCGCATTTCGACATCGCGGTCAATGCCGGGGAATATGCGTGGAAGCCGGCGATCGTGGTCGAACAGATGCGGCGCACCGACGATCTCATCTGCTGGATGGACGCCGGCAACGTGATCCGCTTCCCGATGTGGGAAATCGCCGCGATCACGCGCAAGACCGGGCTGTACTCGCCCGGGTCCTCGGGCACCGTCGGCGAGTGGACGCATCCGGGAATGTTCAAGGCGCTGGGGATTGCGCCCGGGCAATTCGCGGACCGCCAACCGCTGACCGGCGCCATCGTCGCCTTCGATCCCCGAAACCCCGGGTCGCGCCGGCTGGCCGAGGACTGGCTTGCCGGCGCCATGGACAAGGATGTCATCGCCCCGGAGGGGTCGAGCCGCGCCAATCATCGCCAGGACCAGGCGCTGCTCACGCTGCTCGCCTATCGATCCGGGATCATCGACCGGCCGAGCCACCGCTCTCCCGCCGTCCGCATCCATCGCGACGTGCCCGAGTCCGCCTTGCCGGATTGAGCCCGGTCGCCGAGTGGCGCGGCGTACGAGTTTCGCATGGGCAAATGAGTGCCCGCGGGTCGCCGCCGGCGCCTCAATCTCCGCACGTCTCGCCGGTTTCGGCCCGGTGCAGGCCGCAGGCGAGCGCCCGATCGACCCTTGTTTCGAAATCGCCGACCCGGCCGACCAGCGCCTCGATCTCGGCCTGGATCTCATCGCCCGGCGAGGGGTCGATCGTCGTGAACGCACTTGCCGCTTCGACGAACCGCGGATCGCTGGCGGCCTGCATGAAGATGGCGCGCAGGGCGGCCAGCCGGTCGGCGGGGACGTCCTTGCGGGTCGCAATAATGCGCGTGGCGGTGGTGGCGTTGAGATAATCGATGATCCACTCGAAGGCGGGATCGTGGTCGAGCGAGGACATCGCCGGCGGATCGCCGAGGATGTCGGGTACAGCACCATCGCCGAATTTCATGATCGCGATGCCGCCGCCGTCCTCGATGAACGGTATCGCGTCGATGTACTGCTTGATGATCAGATCCGCCTCGCCCGACTGGAACGCCAGGTTGCGCTCGGCCGACGAATAGCCGGTCACCGGCTTGATGCGGGTGCCGAACAGGGCGTTGACGAACAGGGCCTCGAAATAGTCGCCGGAGACGGTTGCGCGCACCGGCAGCACAACCGGGACTTGGCGTGCCCTGAGATCGTCGATGGATGTGATGCCGGAGGCCGTCGAGGCCACCAGGATGTCGACCGTCCGGGTCAGCGCCCCCAGCACCGCGAAATTGGTGATGTTGAGGTCGCGCTCGCCTTCCCTTCCCCCGATCAGGGAGTTGGTGCTGTGGGAGCCCACTGTCAGCCCGTCCGGCGCGGCGTCGGCGAGCAGCGCATAGGCCAGTTCGGTCGAGCCCCCGGCGTTGGGCCGGTAGACCACGCGGGTGTCTGGGAGAACCCGTTCGACCGCCTTGCCCCATTCCTGCATGACAACGGCGCCCGACGATCCTTCGGAAAAACCGCTGAGCAGCTCGAGCGTCTGGCCCGCAAGATAGGTCTCCTGGGCGTGGGAGAGGGGGGCGCCCAGAACCAGCGCGATCCCCAATCCCGAGACCACGGCTCGCAACGAACCGCCGGCAAGCGGCGAAGCCGATCCAGATGCAACACGCATCAATTGTGCTCCTCAAAGTGCCTGGCAGTCCCCGGGCGGCGGTGCGCCGGCTGCGTGGCCAGCCGCCGGACCGCGACGGTTTCCAGCCGATTGACGGTGGCATGGGCGTGCGAACGCGGCAAGATCGGATGCCCGGCGGGCGGGGGAGAAACGTACGGTCGCCACCGTGCCGGCGGCTTCGCTCACCACTCGATCGGCTTGCCGTGGCGGAAGAAGCCGCCGTTGGGGCCGTCCGCGGGCAAAGTGGCGGCCCAGACGATGCCCGAGGCGCCTTCCTCGACGCTGAGGCGGGCGCCGGGCCCGCCCATCGACGTGCGCACCCAGCCGGGGCACACGACGTTGACATGCACGTCGCCGCGCGCCTCGTTCGAGGCGATGCGGGTGATCGCGTTCATCGCCGTTTTCGAAAGCCGATAGGGGACCGAGCCGCTGCCCATGTCGGTGAGCGCCCCCATCCCCGAGGAGACGTTGACGATGCGCCCGTGGCCGGCGCGGTTCATCGCCGGCAGCGCCTCCTGGATCATCCGCCAGGCGCCCAGCGCGTTGTTGTCGATGAGCTCGGCGATCGCCTCGGGCGGGGTCTCGAGGGTCTCCCAGCGGTCGCCGGCGATACGGCCGGCGTTGTTGACCAGGACGTCGATGCGGCGGTGCGTTTGCATCAGCCAGTCGAAGAAGGTGTCGACGGATGCCTGGTCGGCAACGTCGAGAATGTGGCCGACGACGTTGGGGGGCTTGCCGAGTTCGCCGAGGGCCTTGTCGATCCGGGCCTGGGTGCGGGCGGTCAGCACCACCGTCATCCCGCGGTCGGCGAGCTGGCGGACGGTCTCCAGCCCCAGCCCCTGCGAGGCGCCGGTGACCACCGCAATTCGATCGGACTGGCTCATCTTCTTCCTGCCGCCGCGTTGAGGTTCCAGATGCGGTGCCCGGGTGCAGGATTCAAGCTTCGCGGCGCGGCGGCAACCCTATTTCGGCTTTGTCGCCACCAGCATGTAGTTGACGCCGAGGTCCCGCGAGCGCCGCCAGCGGTCCTGGAGCGGGCTGTAGGTGACCCCGCACCTTTCGATCACGTCCATGCCGTTGCGCCGGAGATTGGAAGCGAGCTCTTCGGGGGTGACGAGCTTGTCGAAACGGTGGGTGCCCTTCGGCAGCCAGCCGAGGACGTATTCGGCTCCGACGATGGCGAGCGCGAAGGCGCGCGCCGTGCGGTTGATGGTGGCCACGACCATCAGGCCGCCGGGCTTCACCAGCGATGAAGCGGTCCTGAGATACAGGGCGACGTCGGCGACATGCTCGACCACCTCGAGATTGAGAACGACGTCGAAGCTCTTGGAAGAATCGGCGACCGCCTCGGCGGTGGTCGCCAGATAGTCGATCTCGAGCCCGCTCTGGCCGGCGTGGATGCGCGCCGCCTCGATGTTGCGGGCGCCCGGATCGATGCCCGTGACGGTGGCGCCCAGCCGCGCCATCGGTTCGGAGACCAGCCCGCCGCCGCAGCCGATATCGAGGAACTCCAGCCCCTCGAGAGGTTCGCGGGCGATCTCGTTGAGCGCGAAATGCGCGATCACCTTCTCGCGGATATAGGCCAGGCGTACCGGGTTGAACTTGTGCAGCGGCGCGAACTTGCCGGCGGGGTCCCACCATTGGTCGGCGAGCGCCTCGAAGCGGTCGACTTCCTCGGCGGTGACGGTCGTTGCGGCCACGGACGGCTCCTGCGGTCGGCGATGTCCCTCGCTACCCCCGCCCGGCCGTCAGGGCAAGGCCGACCCCTGGCCGGGGCGACGCGCAATGGCGATCAAGCGGGCTTGCGCCACCGCTGGCATGACACTACGCGAATGCCGACGGGAGATAAATCCGATGCCCATGGGTAAGGCGGTCTGGTACATCGAGAACCATCTCGGCGAGCCGCTCAGCCTCGACGCCATCGCGCAGTCGTGCGGGCTGTCGAAATTCCATTTCGCCCGCGCCTTCGGGACGGCTACGGGCATGTCGGTGATGGGCTACGTGCGGGCCCGGCGCCTCAGCGAGGCGGCGCGCACCCTGGCCAGGGGCGAGACCGGCATTCTTACCGTCGCGCTCGACGCCGGCTACGGCTCCCATGAGGCATTCACCCGCGCCTTTCGCGACCGGTTCGGGACCACCCCCGAACGGGTTCGCGGCAATGGCGGGACCGACCACCTCAAGCTCACGGAGCCATTCAAAATGACGATGAATCCCAGCATGCGCGTCGAACCCGACCGCTTTCAGGACCGACCGGCGATGCGATTTGCCGGCATGTCGCAGCACTACAAGTTCTCCGAAATCCCGCAGATCCCGACGCTTTGGCAGAAGTTCGGTCCCCATATCGGGCACGTCCCGGGGCAGGCGCCGGACGGCGCCTGGGGGGTCAACTATTCCGATCCGCCGGTCGAGGACGGGTTCGACTACATGGCGGCGGTGGAAGTGGCGGCGGACGCCGATGTGGGGCCGGACCTCGAAACCCGCGCCATTCCGGCGCTGCACTACGCTGTGTTCATTCACGATCGCCACGTCTCGGAGATGAACGCGACGATGCGGGCGATCTTCGACTGGGTGGCGAAATCCGACTATGAGCCCGCCGAGCCGGGGTTGATCCTCGAGCGTTACACCGAGGAGTTCGACGGCGAAACGGGGCTCGGCGGCATGGAGATCTGGCTGCCGGTGAAGCGCTAGAGGCATCGGCCATCGGGCCCGTTGCGTTCGCGGGCGACCGCCCGCGCCGGGTTTCGTGCGGGCTTCTCGCGTGGGGTTGCAGTTGAACGGGTAGGGCAGTTGTGGCAATCGAACGCCGCGAGCCGGTCCATGACGCCCCCCGGCCCCTTGGAGCTTCCCGGTACCGACGATGGCCCGACTGGTGATGAAGTTCGGCGGCACGTCGATCGCCGACCTCGACCGCATCCGGCATGCCGCCGGCCACGTCAGGCGCGAGATCGCCGACGGCAACCAGGTCACGGTCGTCGTCTCGGCGATGGCCGGCGCGACCGATGAGCTAGTGCGACTCACGCGCGCGGCGGCGCCGATGCACGATGCCCGCGAGTACGACGCGGTGGTTTCCTCCGGCGAGCAGGTTTCGGCCGGGCTGATGGCGATCGTCCTGCAGGACATCGGGGTGCCGGCGCGCTCGTTCACCGGCTGGCAGGTGCCGATCGAGACCGACGATTCCCATGGCGCGGCGCGCATCCGCCAGGTCTCCCCGGATCTTCTCGTCGAGCGGATGCAGGCCGGCCAGGCGTGCGTCGTGACCGGCTTTCAGGGCATCTCGCCGCACGGCAGGATCACGACCCTGGGGCGGGGCGGCTCGGACACGACCGCGGTGGCGGTGGCGGCGGCGGTCGGGGCGGACCGGTGCGACATCTACACCGACGTCGAGGGCGTCTTCACCGCCGACCCGAAGATCGTGCCGAAGGCGCAGCTTCTGAGGCGGATCAGCTTCGAGGAAATGCTGGAGATGGCCTCGGGCGGGGCCAAGGTGCTACAAAACCGCGCCGTCGGCCTTGCCATGGGGACCCATGTCCGGCTGGTGGTGCGCTCGAGTTTCGACGCACCGGAGACCACCGGGGGCGTCTCCGGCGAACCGGGCGGGCCGGGCACGCTGGTGTGCGACGAGGACGAGATCGTGGAAAAGCAGATCGTATCCGGGATCACCTGCGCCAGGAACGAGGCGAAGATCACCATCCGTGGGGTCAAGGACCGCCCGGGGGTGGCCGCCTCGGTGTTCGGGGCGCTCGCCGACGCGCAGATCGTGGTCGACATGATCGTGCAGAACCTCTCCGAGGACGGGCAGATCACCGACATCACCTTCACCGTCCCGGACGCCGAGTACGAGCGCGCCAAGAAAGTGCTGGAGGCGGCCGGGGATGCCTTCGAATACGAATCGATCACCGGCTCGACCGGCGGCGCCAAGATTTCGGTCATCGGGGTCGGCATGCGCTCGCACGCCGGGGTGGCGTCCTCGATGTTCCGGGCGCTCGCGGAGCGCTCGATCAACATCCAGCTCATCACCACCTCGGAGATCAAGACCTCGGTGCTGATCGAGGATGAATATGCCGAACTTGCGGTCAGGGCCCTGCATGCCTATTACGGGCTCGACAGGCAGGAGGCCTGAACGCGCCGGATGACGCGGAGGTCTCCCAGGGGACGGCCGGGCGCCGTCGGATCACCATGGCAATGACGGTTGCCGGCCCGCGCGTGCTGCTGCGGGATCTGCGCGAGATCATGGCCGATGCCATCGGCGCGCAGGACCGGCTCAACAGGATCGTCGACCGGATCGCGGAGAATATGGGCGCCGATGTGTGCTCGTTCTACGTGTTGCGCGACGACGGGGCGCTGGAGCTCTTCGCCACCCACGGGCTGAAGGAAGCCGCCGTCCACATGACCTCGCTCAGGCTGGGCGAGGGCCTGGTGGGGTTGATCGCGGCCGAGGCCGAAACGCTCAACCTCAACGACGCCCCGCACCATCCGGCCTTCGTCTACCGGCCGGAGACGGGCGAGGACCCGTTCGTGTCGTTCCTCGGGGTGCCGGTCCTGAGGGCCGGGCAGACGCTCGGCGTCCTGGTCGTGCAGAACCGCGACAAGCGCGATTACCGGGAGGACGAGACCGAGGCGCTGCTGACGGTGGCGACGCTGCTCGCCGAGATGATCTCGACGTCCGAGTTCGACAACCTCATCCAGCCGGGCTCGGACATCGATCTGAGGCGGCCGCGCACCATCGAGGCGGTGGGGTTCACCGACGGCATCGCGCTCGGCCAGATCGTCCTGCACGATCCGCGCCTGGTGGTGACCAATTTCGTCGCCGAGGACGTGGAGGCCGAGCTCGAGCGGCTCGAGCAGGCGGTGAGGACCTTGCGGGTGTCGATCGACGACATGTTCTCGCACCGCGATCTGCAGATGAATTCCGAGCACCGGGACATCCTGGAGAGCTACCGGATGTTCGCCTACGACCGGGGCTGGGCGCGACGGATGCGGGAGGCGGTGTCCGCCGGCCTCACCGCGGAGGCAGCGGTGGAGCGGGTGCAGAACGACACAAGGGCCCGCATGCTCAGGCAGTCCGACCCCTATATCCGCGACCGGCTGCACGATCTCGACGATCTCGCCAACCGGCTGCTTCGGGTCCTCACCGGCGACCCGAAGGTGTTCGGCGGACGCGACCTGCCGGAGGAAGCGGTCCTGGTGGCGCGCAATCTGGGACCGGCGGAACTGCTTGAATATGACCGCTCGCGGCTGCGCGGGGTGGTGCTCGAGGAAGGCGGCACCACCGCGCATGTGGCCATCGTCGCCCGTTCGCTGGGGCTGGTGGCGGTGGGGCAGGCCGACAACATCGTTTCGGTGAGCGAGGCCGGCGACGACATCATCGTCGATGCGGCGGCGGGCATGGTGCATCTGAGGCCGCCCCCGGACGTCGAGGCGATCTATGTCGACAAGCTGGCGCTGAGCGCCAAGCGCCAGGCCCAATACGCGGCGTTGCGCGATCAGCCGTCGGTGACGCGCGACGGCGTCGAGGTGACCTTGTTGCACAATTCCGGGCTGATCGCCGACCTGCCGACGATCGAGGAAACCGGGGCGGCGGGCGTCGGGCTGTTCCGGACCGAGTTGCAGTTCATGATCGCCGAAAGGCTGCCGCGGCTCGACGAGCAGACGAACCTCTATGCCGAGGCGATGGCGCTTGTCGGCGACAGGCCGATCGTCTTCCGCCTGCTCGACATCGGCGGCGACAAGGTGGTCCCGTTCATGCGCTCGGCGGTCGAGGAGAACCCGGCCATGGGCTGGCGGTCGCTTCGGCTGGCGCTCGACCGGCCGGGGCTGTTCCGCACCCAGGTGCGGGCGCTCCTGCAGGCCGCGTCCGGCAGGCGGCTCGATATCCTGGTGCCGATGATCACCGAGGCGAGCGAGTTCCGGCAGGCCAGAAGCGTCATCAACAAGGAGCTCGAACGGCTCGAGCGAACCGGCGGGACGCCGCCCGAGAAGCTGTCGGTCGGCGCCATGATCGAGGTGCCCTCTTTACTCTACGAGCTTGACCGGGTGCTGCCGATCGCCGATTTCATCTCCATCGGCTCGAACGATCTGGTGCAGTTCCTGAGCGCCGCCGACCGCTCGAACCCGCGCGTGGCGCGCAAATACGATCCGATCGGGCTGCCGCGATTGCGGGCGCTCAGGCATGTTGCCACCGAAGCGGCCGCCCATCAGGTTCCGCTGACCATGTGCGGAGAGCTGGCGGGCCGACCGATCGAGGCCCTGGCGCTGATGGCGATCGGGATCACGCGCCTGTCGATGGCCGCCGCCTCGATCGGCCCGATCAGGGAGCTCGTGCGGGCCGTCGAGCTGCACCCGATCCAGAAGCAGATCGTGGAGGCGCTCGACGCGCGGGAGGGCACCGAAACGATGCGCGATTTGCTGATGGCGTGCGCCGCCCACCAGGATCTGCCGCTTTGAACCGGGCGCCAGGCGCCCATATCTTCTAGGCGATGATAGTGCTGCCCCAACAGAGACTAGAGGCGCTGGAGGCGCGGTTCGCTTCGATCGAGAGCTCGATGCTCGAGAACCCCGACGCGGACACCTATGTGCGGCTCTCGAAGGAATATGCGGAGTTGCAGCCCGTGGTCGAGAAGATCAGGGCCTACCGCGAGGCGGCGGCCGAGCTGGCCGGCGCCGATGAGCTCGCGCTCTCCGGCGACGCCGAGATGGCGGCGCTGGCCGACGAGGAGCGGACCCGGCTCAGGGATGAGCTCGACAAACTCGGGCACCAGATCCGGGTGCTCCTGTTGCCCACCGACGCCAACGACAAGCGCAGCGTCATCGTCGAGATCCGGGCCGGCACCGGCGGCGACGAGGCGGCGCTGTTCGTGGGCGATCTGTTCCGGATGTATCAGCGCTACGCGGAGCTCAAGGGCTGGAACCTGAACGTCGTCGAACAATCGGAGGGGCTGCCGGGGGGCTACAAGGAAATCGTCGCCAACATCGCCGGGACCGGGGCCTATGCGCGGCTGAAATACGAATCCGGGGTGCACCGGGTGCAGCGGGTGCCCGAGACCGAGGCGTCGGGGCGCATCCATACGTCGGCGGCGACGGTGGCGGTGCTGCCGGAAGCCGAGGAGATCGACCTCGAAATCCCCACCGACGAAATCCGCATCGACACCATGCGGGCCTCGGGCGCCGGCGGGCAGCATGTGAACACCACCGATTCAGCGGTTCGGATCACGCATCTGCCGACCGGCATCGTGGTCGTCGCCTCGGAGAAGTCGCAGCACCAGAACCGCGCGACGGCCATGAAGGTCCTCAGAGCCCGGCTCTACGAGGCGCGGCGCCAGGAACGCGACAGCGAGCGGGCCGCCGAACGCCGGGGCCAGGTGGGCTCGGGCGACCGCTCGGAGCGCATCCGGACCTACAATTTCCCGCAAGGGCGGGTCACCGACCACCGCGTCAACCTTACGCTCTACAAACTCGACAAGGTGATGGCGGGCGAGGCGCTCGACGAGATCATCGACGCGCTGGTCACCGAGCATCAGGCCGAACTGCTGACGGCCGAGGAGACGCCCTCGTGATCGCGGCGGACATCGCGCCGACTTTCGCGCGCCTGGTGCGGCGCGTCCGCGACGAGCTGGAGCGGGCCGGGATCGAGGGGGCGGCGCGCGACGCGCGGCTGATCGTGGCGCATGCCGCCTCGCTCAGCGATGCCGGGCTGATCGTGCGCGAGCGCGATGCGGTCGACGCCGAGATCATCGGGCGCGCCGAGGCGGGCGCCCGGCGCCGGGCGGCCGGCGAACCGGTGGCGCGCATCGTCGGCGAAAAGGAATTCTACGGGCTGGTGTTGGCGCTCGGTCCCGAAACCCTGGTGCCCCGTCCCGAAACCGAGCTGCTGGTGGAGACGGGGCTGGCGCATCTCGGTGAGTGCCGGCAGCCGCGGTTCCTCGATCTGGGGACCGGGACCGGATGCGTGGCGATCGCGATGGCGCTGCACTGCCCGAGCGCGAGCGGGCTTGCGACCGACCTCAGCGCAGCGGCGCTCGAGGTCGCGGCCGCCAACGCGCGGACCTACGGGGTTCAGGGGCGGCTGCGCTTCGCCCAGGGCGACTGGTATGGTCCGGTGCCGGCGGCCGAGCGGTTCGATCTTGTGGTTTCGAATCCGCCCTATGTCGCGGCCGCGGAAATTCCGGGTCTGGCGCGGGAGGTGCGCGATCACGACCCGCGGGCGGCTCTCGACGGCGGCGCAGACGGGCTCGATGCGTTGCGCGCGGTCGTCGCCGGTGCGGGGAAATACCTGAAGCCGGGGGGCATACTGGCGGTCGAAATCGGCGCCTCGCAGGCCGCCCCGGTTGCGTCGCTGGCGCGGCGGGCGGGGTTTGAAACGATAACCACTCGTCAAGATCTTGCAGGTCATGATCGCGTGATTACCTCACTGGTGCCCGGCCGCGAGGAGTGATGCTAAGGCCCGGAGCCAGTGGAAACTTTTTGCTTGGAAATGCCAGGCGAAGCGGCTAGGGTCCGTGCGCTGACGGGCGGCATCAACGCGATGCGCCCTGCTGTCGGGGCCTTTCTCCCTCGGCCGAGGTGGCGAGCGGTCAAGATAGCGAGACGAAGCACGGCCACAAATCGAGCGACTGAATCGCGGCAACGATGGCCGCGGATCCGGCTTTAGGATCGCAGTCTGCGCTTGTGCAAACGGAACCAGCATTCGGAACAGCCGGCGCTCGTCGCTGGCGCAACGACACAAAGTATCAGATCGACCTCATGAGACCTGGACAGCAATCAAAACGTTCGCGCGGCCGCAACAGCCGGAAGAACGCCAATCCCCTTTCGCGCACCTACGAGAGCAATGGTCCCGACGTCAAAGTCAGGGGCAACGCCTCGCACATCGCCGACAAATATGTGCAGCTGGCGCGCGACGCGACGGCCTCGGGCGATCTGATCATGGCAGAGAACTATTTTCAGCACGCCGAGCACTATTTCCGCGTCATCTCCGCGGCGCAGACGCAATTCCAGCAGCAGCAACAGCGCGCCGAACAATCCCAGGACGAAGATCGCTCGGAGGCCGGCGACGGCGGCGGTGACGGGCAATTCCACTCCGGCGAACGGATGAACGGGGAGGTGCGCGACACCCAGCCCGTGGCCGCAGAAAAACCCGCCGGCGCCGACAATGCCGACGGCAAAACCGCTCAGGACGCCGGCTCCGCCGGTGGTGCACGGCGACCCCGGCGGCGCAATGCGCGCGCCGACGCGCCTGCCGACCCGAACCTCGCGAGCGCCCCGCAACCGTCCATAAACGGCTCCAGCGGCGAGGAAACCGACACAAGCACCGACAACACACCGGCAGAGGACGAAACCGCAGCCGCCAAGTAGCGCGGCGCGGGGCGTTCGAATCGCTCGTTCAGGGCCGGGCGATGGCGCCCGGCCTTTTTTCGGCATCGCGAACGCCTATATTTGCTTCGGAGCGGCGCGCCGGGCAATGGGCGCCGACCATCAACGCTTCTGCCGTCTGAGTTCGCGCCGAAACGGGCGGGCCGGACGGGCGAATGAGGAGAGTTGCGCGGTGAATATCGAGAAATACACCGAGCGGGCGCAAGGGTTCGTCCAGTCCGCCCAGCAGTCGGCGCTCGGCGCCGGCCATCAGCAGTTCACACCCCTGCATGTGCTCAAGGTGCTGCTCGACGACGAGCAGGGCCTGGCCTCGGGGCTTGTCGAACGCGCCGGCGGCAATCTCGCCGCGGTCAGGGCCAATGTCGAATCGGGGCTGAAGAAGGTCCCCCAGGTCTCGGGGGATTCCGGTCAGCTCTATCTCAGCCGCGACATGGCGCGGGTTTTCGAGACCGCCGAAAAGGCGGCGGAGAAGGCCGGCGACAGCTACGTCACCGTCGAGCGGCTGCTGCTGGCGCTGACGATCGAGAAATCTTCCGACGCCGGCAAGGCGCTGGCCTCGGCGGGGGTGACGCCGAATTCGCTCAACGAAGCGATCAACGAATTGCGCAAGGGACGCACCGCGGACTCGGTTTCGGCGGAGGCGACCTACGACGCGCTGAAGAAATACGCCCGCGACCTCACCGAGGAAGCGCGCTTGGGCAAGCTCGATCCGGTCATCGGACGCGACGAGGAAATCCGCCGCACCATCCAGGTGCTCTCCCGGCGCACCAAGAACAATCCCGTCCTGATCGGCGAGCCCGGGGTCGGCAAGACCGCGATCGCCGAGGGGCTGGCGAACCGGATCGTCAATGGCGACGTGCCGGAATCGCTCAAGAACAAATCCCTGATGGCCCTCGACCTCGGCGCCATGATCGCCGGCTCGAAATACCGCGGCGAGTTCGAGGAGCGGCTGAAATCGGTGCT
>CAZNOZ010000024.1:0-33369 GCA_964574935.1 uncultured Devosiaceae bacterium
GCAGCGGGCCGGCGCCCGAAGCGCCCGCCAACTTGCGCTCGCCTAGCTTGTGAAAAAACTGGTGGGTGAGCAGGGACTCGAACCCTGGACCCGCTGATTAGGAGTCAGCTGCTCTACCAACTGAGCTACACGCCCCGGGGCTTTCCACCACGGACGCGCGAGCTCTCACCACCGAAATGCATGTCTCCCCCGAGTTCATAGCGGAGCAGGACCGAGGCTCGTTTGCTGCAACCATGCGCGGGGCGACCAAGCTGGCCATGTCGCTGTCGTTTCCGCTTGGCTACATATTAGCGATGGAGAGGCAGAGCACTGAGCAATCCCAAAAACTGCGCGACGCCATACGAGAGCGCTTTGCGGTGCCGATCGAGGATGTTGCGAGGCCGGTTGCAGGCGTGGAGGCTGATGCGGCTTCCGTGGATGATGAGTCATCCACGGAAAGCGACACCCAATCAGACGACCTAAACAACCCCGACGTGGCGCCGTCTAATCAACTATGAACTCGCAACTCGCTGATTTGGCTGCGAGTGGCCGTGTCGGCCCAGGCGGACTGCACGGGGACAGGCCGCGGAGCATCATCCTTCCGGCAGCCCCGCCTTGCGCAGGCCGTCGAGGATGCTCTCGCTTCGCTCCGGAAAACGCATCGATGAAAACGCCAGGAACTTGATTGTTATGGCCGGCTGAATGGCGCGCGCCGCCTCGAGGGCCTGGCGCGCCTCCTCCGCATGGCCGAGTTGGGCGTGCGCGCAAGCGAGTTCCAGGTGCGACCAAACAAAGCCACTGTTTGCTTCGATTGCGCGCTGGGCCCACAGAATCGCCTCTTCCCACCGGCGGTCCACGCGACAAGCTGCAGCTATATGGTCCAGATGGACGTAGTTGTCCGGCGCCCCCGGGCTGAGCTCGATGGCCCGCTGATGGCACGCAGTCGAGCGGTCGAGATCGCCGCCGAAGAACTCGGCGAGGCCTGCGAAATCGAGGATGAGAAGGTTGTTGGGATTGAGCGTGGCCGCACGTCTGGTGCTCTCGATGGCCGACCAATCGCTGCGGAAGAGCATCCTCATCCAGCCGGCGATAGCAAGGACCGTTGCGTCGTCGGGATCAGCCGCGAGCGCCCTGTCCGACAGCGCCAATGCGACCTCCTTGTCTGCTTCCGCCCGCTTTCCGAAGGTGTAGCGCTTCTCATAGGCCCAGGCGGCCAGGATCAGAACCGGGGCATAGGCGGGATCGAGTGCCACGCCCCGGTCGAGAAGGGCAATCGCCCGGTCGTAAGCCGCCACATCGGTATCGCGAACGATTGGGAGCGCCTGGACGTAGAGGTCCCAAGCATCGAAGCTTTCGGGGCGCTTGCGCCGCGCCCGTTCGATCTCGGCTTTGAGGATGCGCGGCTCGACCAGACCGATCACCGATTCGGTGATGCTGTCCTGGAAGTCGAAGATATCCCTGCCCGCGCCCTCGTAGCGGTCGCCCCAGAGGTGTGTCCCGGTGTCGCCGTCGATGAGCTGTGCGCTGACCCGTGCCTTGGCGCCGGCGCGGCGCACGCTGCCCTGCAGCACGTAACGCACCCCGAGCGCCGCCGCGGTTTCGCGTACGTCGGTTCCTGGCACTGAGTGCGCCGCGGTCGAATTACGCCCTACAACGGCGAAGGTCTTGAAGCGGCTGAGCGCCGTGACGAGATCGTCGGTCAGACCGTCGGCGAAGAAGCCTTGTTCAGAATCGCTTGAGAGGTTGGCGAACGGCATCACCGCGATCACCGGCCTGCTCGAAGTGGGATCGACGGACGGCCGCACCAGCCGATAGCCGACACGCGGCACCGTGACGATCCACTCGCCTCCCTCGCCGCACGGCTCGAGTACTTTGCGCAGGGCGGCGATCTGCACGGTGAGATTGGCCTCCTCGACGATCGTTTCGGGCCAGGCGGCTTCCATCAGCGCGTTCCTTCCCACCACGGCTCCGTTTGCCTCCAGCATGGTCGCAAGAAGGGCGGACCCTGGCCGGCTAAGGCCGACGGATTGCCCATCGCGCTGCAACGACGCGAGATCAGGGTCGAACCTATAGGGGCCCAAGTCGATGGCCGACATCTCTCAATCATACTCCATCCGAGCGCCCGGCGTTAGTCCTCCCACGCTCCGCAGATCAGCGAGCTCGCCGGAGGGCGCGTTTTCGGGATGTCTTGCTTGCGGCGGCGAAAGCGAAAACCCTCCGGTTGCCCGCAGGTAACCGGAGAGGTGCGTGTTCGCCGTCCTGCCGGGTCACACCGGCGAACAGATCAGGCCGAGGCCGGGGCGGATGTTGAACGCCAACTGTGGCGGGCTCCGAGTATCGTTGAGATAGCCGAGCTTGACGCCGAACATGTCGCGCAGCGGGCCGCTCGAGATATGGACCCGCGTGTCGGCGATTGGTCCAAGAAGATGATCGAAACGCGAGATAGTCACTTCAACAGTATACGCACCCTGCGCCGTTTCGCCCGCGCCCAGGCTGGCCAGCGTGATGCCGGGCCGCGTGTAGGTGTAACGATCCGCCTCGACATGCAGGTCGCCGACCCCAATGCCGGCCATATCGCAGGTCCAGGCGCCCGTCCCGCTCGAAGAAGAAACCGGTCGCGTTGGTCAGCGGCCGTTGGTTGTCGAAGGTAAGGACGCGCGTCGATGTGAGCATGAGTGGCTCCACCATCGAAGAGTTGAAAACTGCCTGACCAGTCACGGTATGTTCCGCCAAGGCCGCAGAACTCCTCGATGACGCTCGATGCGTCGGGGCCACCTTTTGGCGTACGGTGTCATCGAGAGTCCTGATTGCTGGCATTTCGGTCGCTCGTCGAGTGACGTGCCTGCCATTTGTGTTCGAGTGATCGACCGTCACGCCGCGTGCCGGTCGATGCACAGCGCGCTGTGTCGGACCTGAGGCTGGACAAACCAATCCTGACGGAAGCGGCCAAGGGAACCGAAGGTCCGCTCGAACGAAACCGCAGAGCCCGGCGCGTCACCGGGCTCTGCCTGTTCCGCAGGCGCCGCCTCAGGAGTGGGGATGTGGGCGGCACTGCTGCTCCCTACCCTGCCGGCTCGGTTACCGGGCAGCTGCCATCCAACAACGGCAAGGTAGCGTCCGGGCACAGCGGCAGGCATTCTCCGCCTTCTTCCACCCGCACGAAGCCCTCAGGACAAACTGGTGCCTGGGGAGCTTCAACCGCCGGGGGAAGCACCTCTTCACCGGCGGGTGATGCGGGTTCTGCTGCAGGTTCGTCACCCACGGCCGGAGCGACGGGCGTCACCGGTTCTGCCGGTTCCGCAGGCGCCGCCTCAGAAGCTGGGACTGCGGGCGGCACGGCCTGGCCTGCCGGCTCGGCTACCGGGCAGCTGCCATCCAACAACGGCAAAGTAGCGTCCGGGCACAGCGGCAGGCATTCTCCGCCTTCTTCCACCCGCACGAAGCCCTCAGGACAAACTGGTGCCTGGGGAGCTTCAACCGCCGGGGGAAGCACCTCTTCACCGGCGGGTGATGCGGGTTCTGCTGCAGGTTCGTCACCCACGGCCGGAGCGACGGGCGTCACCGGTTCTGCCAGTTCCGCAGGCACTGCCTGAGGAGTGAGTTCCGTGGCCAACGGAATATCCTGCAACGCGATGGGGGCTTCGGTGGGCGGAAGCACCTCTTCCGGCGGTGGCGGCGGCAAGACCAGGTCCTCAGTGGTCGGCTCGTCCAACTCCAATCCGGCAGTTTCGGTCTGTTGAGCGACCTCCTCAATCGTCGCAACGGCGGAAGGCTCGCTCTGCTCGGCGGTTTGAGTCGCAGCCGGCTGGAATATTTCTATGGTGTTGCCCTGCGGCTCATCGGTCGCCGTGGTCTCGTCGTTCGTCAAGGCAACATCGTAGGTGACCACCGTCTGCTGCGTCTGCTCTTCCACCACCTGCACGTTGACGACGTTGTTGACGACGACATTGTTGACGATGGTCACACTGCCCGCCGGCTGGGTTTGCTGGACCACCGTTTGAAGCTGGGTCCGGTCTCGGACAATTTCTGCCGACAGGTTCACCGACAGGAAGGAACGCGATGGTGCAGCCTGCCAGTAGTATGTCGGGATGCTGCCAAAAGAGACGTTGATCGATACCGAGTTGATCGTGTCCGGCGGCAAGGGAGCCCAAGCGTAGTAGTCACCGGAAGTGCGCCAGGCGACCCACGCGGGTGCCCATTGCGTACCTGGAACCCAGAACCAGCCGACCCTTGATGAGTATGCCCAACGTCCATAGTGATATGCCGCCCAACCGAACGGTTCATAGGAAACCCACATCCATCCGTATGCAGAGGTATAGGCCCACCGGCCTTCAGTGTACGGTCGCCACTGACTGTTCACCCGCGGTACCCAAACATATTGGTTCTGGTAGTAGATCCAGCTGCCGTGCGGTGAGAGGCTGTCGTAGAATGCGCTAACCTGAATACCAGCGGGCGCGTATCGTGCGCGCTGCGCGTAGAACGGCTGGTTCCTATAGTAGTTGTCCCAGTAGACGCTGAAGTTGAAGGTCAACGAGGGGACGGTGGCGACCCGAGCATAGTCGGATACGAAGGCGTACCGTCCACCGTCATAGACCTGAAGGTACCGCGCATTCATCCAGCCGTGATAGCCCTGATAGACGCCCTCGCACCAAGTGACGCCGTTCAGACACCCGAGAAGAGTGATCGAGCTCTGAACTGGAACGACCATGACAACGGGATAATTCGTGTTGGGCCCGGCGCGCATATTGAGGTTAGCCGAAACGATGGCTTGCGAGCCTTGAGCTACGCTCGGTGTGACGGCGATCATCGAACCGGCTGCTGCAACCAGCGCCAGATAGAGCGTTGCCAAGATTGTTTTGAGGGTTTTCGGCGAGTGCATTTTCTTTTGATCCTGTTCAAGCCAACTCCGCCGCGACGGCAGGTTCGGTGCGTGCCTCGACACGGCACTCACGGAGCGCGCAAAGGAGTTTGGTGTGGGACGTGCGAATTGGTTAGCAAGTTGTCGCGCGCACGTATGTTCAAGTTTGAACAGCCGCGAAATCGAGAACCCTGTCGCCGAGATTTTGCGCCAACCGTGATTTCCGTCATCGAGCATCGCCCCGAGGTCGCGTTTGCGACGCCTTTTGAGGGGATTGAAATTGGACCCACCAGAATTTGGATCGACAGAGATCAGGGGCCGTCAGTCGGCGCGCCGCGTACGGCCAATGCGGTCGGCAATGCTGAGGACGAACTTGGCAGAAAAAGCAGCCTAACCGAACGGACGCCGGCTTCCGGCGGCGGGTAAGGCGCTGCTCCAATCCGGATGGCCGATTGGCGGCGCAATATTCGTCGTTGCAATCAACGCCAGCGTCGTTTGATGCTACTCGAGGCGAGAGCCGGCCTCAGGGCGATACGACAATGACGCTCAATCCGGCTCCGGCGATCGAAATCAATCCCATCGTCGTCGTGCCGGGTACTGCACCGCCTGACGCCCCTGCACAGTAGCGCACCTCACCTGAGGTCCGGCGGGCCCCTGGCGGCGGGGGGCCACCAGACCGGGCCGAATTCGCTCACCTAGTCGTGGATGATCACGTTGAGCAGCGCGCTGTGCACTTTCAGGTGGCCGTTGTATTCGATCAGTCCCAGCTTGCGAAACTTGTTCATGAAGTAATTGACACGCGACCGGGTGGTGCCGATGCGCGCCGCCAGCACTTCCTGACTTATCTTTGGAATGACCGGCTCCATTTTCCCCTCCTTGCCGAAATGCGCCAGCAGGAGGAGGGCGCGGGCGAGCCGCTTTTCGCTCGAATTGAAGAGATGGTCGACAAGTTCCTCTTCGATTTGAACATTTCTGGAGAGCAGGAATGCCATGAACATTTCGGAGAAATCCGGCTCTTCGAGAAGCATGTGGACCATGGCGCTTTTTTCCACTCGAACGATCTGCGAAGGCTCGGTCGCCACTGCGGTGGCCATGTGTTTTGGCTGTCCCGCGAGGCACCCTTCACCGAAGAAATCTCCTTCGCTGAGCGTGGCAATTTCTCTTTCCTTGCCCATCGCAGAAACCACGGCAAGCCGAACTCCGCCTTCCTCGATGAAGAAGACAGCGTCCGCTGGATCGCCTTGCCGGAAGACGACTTCGTCCTGGGCATGCCTGATGATCGCGCGGCCAGTTCCCAGAGTGGTGAGCATGAAGCGGGCATCAAAATGCGCCGGCTTGCCGGTTGGCCGGGAGGCGGCTTTTGGTTTGGAGCTGTTGGATTTCCTGACGGGCATTGGGCTGCGCAAATTCCGGTCGATCTGGTTTCTTCCTGGTAATTTCAAAATGCCACAATCGTCAACGGTCCGAAACCCCGCGCCAAGGTGGACTCGATGAAGGTAGTGGCTGGGCGCCCAACTTCTCCGGCCGCCGCGCCTTTTCAGCACCGTCATCCCGAAGGCATTGGCACCTTGCCAGTGTTCAATACTGAACAGACTTGTCGACGCGTAGGGTGTCAGGTCGTTGCTGAAGCCTCAGCCTGATCCTTTGCCCGAAATCTTCAAATGTGCGGCGAAGTGAAAGGCCCGGTCGGATTTAACTCCAACCAGTTTCCGCTTCGAAGACCGATCCCGCCGACCCTCGGAGGGGTGCTTCAGCGAAAAGCAACCGGGCTTTCGAAACAGCCCAGGAAAAGAACGAAATGAACAAGGATCAAATCACGGGATCGGCGAAGATCGCCAAGGGAAAAATTCTCGAAGCGCTTGGCAGGTCCGCCGGCGACGCCAAGCTCGAGGCGGCCGGACATGCCGACCAGGTCGAGGGCAAAGTTCAGAAAGCCATCGGTGGCGTGGAAGAAGCGCTCAAAGCCAAATAGCGCGCTCTCACAATCGCGTCGCTGACTTTCTTGAAAATGGTCCGGTCAGACAACCACATCAAGGTTGCGCCAGCTTCGTGGGCCTTCTGATTCACCACACTTTCCCCGGGCGTTCACTGCCCCCGGCAACGCCCGGATAGAGACTCCAGTTGGTTCCCCGCCAACTGGAGTCCACTTCTCCGCTTCTCGCGAAGCGGTCGCCGCGGGCAAGTCAACTGCTCGAAAATGCAGCTCAATCGGAGACACTCATGTCAATCGGACTCATTCTAATCATCGTTCTCGTCGTCTTCCTGCTTGGCGGCTTCAGCGGCCGATTTGGAGGCTACGGTTACGGCTTCGGCCACACCGGTATGGGTGTCATTGGTATCGTGCTGGTCATCCTCGCGGTCATGGTTCTCACGGGCTACCTGTAATGCCAACCAGCGGCGCCTCCCGTGAAGCCGCCGATGCGTCGCGCCACAACGGTGAACTGTCATGGCCCGAGCGGCCTACCTTTCGGCACTTTACGTCGTCACTCTGCTCATTCTCGGTGGAGCGTATGGGCTTATCCCGACTTGAGGACCTGTCAGAGGAAACGTCCTTGAGCCGGTGAGATCAGGTCGCCGAAGGTTTGGCGATGGAGCCGCTGCAACGCGTTCGGGCGCTTCAAGATGATCGGCAATCGTTGGTGCAGGATCAGCGATACGAGGGACTGAAGGTGTCAGGGGCGGCGCTGGATCACACAGCAGTCGAGGTTGGTGTCTCTCAGTCCAAGCGGTGCTATGGATTGATCGAGCTCGGGCCGGTCGGCCTCCTTTGGATTGGCCCGCACCGGACACGGCAATCGACCTCCCCCATTTCGGCATCTCCGCGTTGGGCGGCGGCTAGAGAAAGGGACTAAGTCGTGCAAATTCTGGTCAACACCGACGAAAGCGTGATGGGCGGGGAAGAACTGTCCGCCCGCATATCCGCCGAGATTCACTCCCGTCTGGACCGCTTCAGTCAACATATTACCCGTATTGAAGTGCACCTGAGCGATGAAAATGGCGACAAGTCGGGCGAATCTGACAAGCGGTGTCTCATCGAAGCGCGCCTGGAGGGTCGACAGCCGGAGGCGGTCAGCGATCATGCCGCCACGATCGAGGGCGCATATTCGGGTGCCACCAAGAAAATGCAGCGTGCTCTGGAGACGACCCTCGGAAGGCTCAGTCAGTTGAAGGGTTCCGATACCATACGGGGCAGCGATCTGTAGCGGGTCGCCTTCCGCCGAACACGCAGCCTAGAGAGCCAGGAGGCACAAGATCATGAGCGGGAACCAACCCAAGGCGCCAACCCGGAAAGCTAATCCCACCAATCGACAGGTTCAGCGCAAACACGAAGGCAAGGCCGCGGACCGTCCCGCCAAACCTGTCGCTGTGGATCGGCCTGGCTTCGACCTGGGCGGTTCGACCGGCGAAACGAGCGCGGGAACAGGTGTGGGCCTTGGCCCCGACGCAGCTGAAAGTCGCCGCGATCGTCGCCTGCCGGGTCGCCGAGGCAAAAGCGGGTAGAGCAGCGACCGCTGGCCGCTGCCTTCATTGGCCATAGCCAGACCCGACCAACCCGCTTGCAGCACTCGCGACTGAGTGGTGGCCGGTCGGCTAAACGGCCTTCTGCAGCTCCGACCATGACAACGCGCCGAGCGCGACCCGATCATGCGGCGACAGCGACGACGACACGCGTTGGGCGGGGATCACCGACCATGCGGGGCCTGGCCGCGGCGCTCAGCAGCCGTGTGCACTCGACGCGCGGCGGACGACGGCCTTGTCGCAGCCGATGATCCGCGGTTGATTGTGGGGTTGCCTGAACAGGGATCAAATGCATGAAGGACCCCTATGAGACGCTCGGCGTAAAGCGAACCGCTACCGAAAAAGAGATCAAGGAAGCGTTCAAGAAGCTGGCCCGCAAATTCCATCCCGATCTGCATCCGGGCGACAAGGAGGCGGAGGGAAAGTTCAAGGACGCAGCGGGCGCTCACGACCTGCTCAAGGACAAGGAGAAGCGGCGCAGGTTCGATGCGGGTGAGATCGATGCAAGCGGAGCGGAGCGGCCACGGGAACGTTTCTATCGCGACTTCGCGGACAGTCCCCCCCACGCAGCGCAGGACGGGTTTGCCAACAATGAGGAACTGGAAGAGTTTCTCGCCCGCGCATTTGCGGGCGAAGGACCGCGGGCGCAACGCACCTTTCGGGCGCGCGGCCAAGATGTGAGCTACGTGCTCCCGGTTGGCTTCCTGGATGTTGCCAACGGCGCCACGCGCACGATCACGCTACCTGACGGTAGAGCACTAAAGGTCACGATCCCCGAGGGCGCCGAGGACCGTCAGACGTTGCGGCTGAAAGAACAGGGAATGCCGGGGTTCGGAGGCGGACCGGCGGGTGATGCCTATGTCGAGCTTCATGTCGAGCCGCATCCATACTTCCGCCGCAAGGACGGCAACATTCATGTCGAGGTTCCAGTTACTTTGAAAGAGGCAGTGCTGGGTGCGCGGATAAAAGTGCCGACGATAGGCGGGCCGGTAACCATGACTATTCCGGAAGGGTCCAACTCCGGCACCACGTTGCGGGTGCGCGACCGAGGCATCCGCAACCGCAAGTCCGGACAACGCGGACATCAATTCATCAGTCTGAAAGTCGTTCTGCCGGCGGCCGAAGATCCCGCGCTCGCCGCCTTCCTGAAGACCTGGCAACCGAAAACCGAGCAGGACCCGCGCAAGGAGATGCTGTCATGATCGATTTCGATGACCTGGTCGCGGCGATATCGGCTCTTCAGCGCAGCGATCTCGAGGCGTGGATCCATGAGGAGATGGTCGTGCCGCGGCAAGAGGCGGGGGCGCTGCTTTTCACGGAAATGGAATGCGCTCGGGTCCGCCTGATTTGCACGCTGCATTACGAGCTGGAGATCGACGTGGATACGCTGCCCGTGGTGTTGTCGCTGGTCGATCAGCTGTATGAAGCCAGGCAGAAACTGCGGACAATGACCGCTGCCGTTACTGCTCAGGACAAGTCCGTTCAGGCGGCAATCATCGCCGCGATTCGGCCGGATGGCGGTTCGTCTGAAGCCGGCAAATCGTAAACGTGGCCTGCCGCAGTACCACCACGTTGCTCGCGGCGCTAACCGGCAAAATCCGTTGCCGCGAGGATGTGCGAATGCAGGCGGTTTCGCGCGTATACCTTGGCGGCGATCTCCATGATGCGCGAGCGACTGGCGTCAAACGCCTTCAAGACTTCGGCTTCATTGGACCGCGTGCCCGGCACCAGGCGAAAAAGGGCGTCCTCATCGAGGAAGAACGCAACTTCGATCGCGCTGTCATATCCCCAAAACCGCACGCGACCATGCCGGGCATCGTAGCTGCGGCTCCTGTTGGGAAAATTCAGCGACATCGGATTGCGATTCGACAGGGAGCTCCGAGAAGGCGCGTCACTTGCTCACCGGGCTCGGGTTTGTCGGCCCGGCCCGCGACCAAGCGGCCTCTTCCGATCCAACGCCCGGTTCCTCGCTGAGGTCTTTGGCATCCACAACGGCCTGTGCCGGACCTGGGATTTTCGGTTCAGATGACGTCGTCCAGCTGATGTGAAGTTTGGCGCGTTGTGGAAAGCGAATGATCTTGGTTGGCTGGGTCATGGGTAAGCTCCATTTGCGATGCGGATCAACGGGCCTGCCTGGCAGCAACGCATGCGCGGATGAAGCGGTCCCTCAATCGAGGCGTCAGCGTGGCAATACCAGGCCGGCGCTCTTCGCATAGGTGGGGCCACACGTGCCAACATGCAAGGCCATCTTGCAAGAATCCCGAACCGTCGAAAAAAGAAATTTCGACAAAATTTTCAAACGAGACAATTCCTAATCTGCATTCACTTTTATTTCTCAAGAATACAAATTTGCCATTGAATAAATAGATCCGCACGCCATATGGGGAGACAAGGACGAATATTGGCGCGGATACGCGCCTTGCGGCGTCTTCACATCGGGTAGTTGCTTCGGTTTTACCAATCAGCGCGGGCAGCCTGCGTCACCAACGCAGGAGTGCACGCCGGTTTGAGCCTTCAATCCGAATTGAGCCAGGGCCGCCCGTTTGGGAGGATCTGACTGCGTCAGCACTTCCTAGTCATCCGGGTTTTCTACTCGGAAAAGTCATAGCCAACGCCGCCTGAGTGCGGCCAACAGGAGAGCAGCATGGCCAAGGGCCAGAAACGCAGCAATCGCGAACTGAAGAAGCCAAAGGCGTCCAAGTCGCCCAAGGAAACGATGCCCTCGGCGGGTGAAGCGAGCCTGTCAAGGATGGGGCAAACCGCGTCCGGAAAAAAGAAACGCTGAGTTCCGACAGTGGGCGTAAGAAGCACGGAATCGCTGGTCTGCTTCTCTAGGTCGTTCGAAGTATCCGCTCTGGACGCCCCGCAGCCGCCCGGAACCTACCGGGTGCTGGTTGATGAGGAGCAACTGGAGGGCCTATCCTTCGTCGCCTACCGTCGCGTGGCAACAATGCTGTGCATTCCGGCGATTGAAGCTTCAAGCTCGCTCCGGCAAGTCGTCCTGGTCGATCCTGTGGAACTTGCGGCCGCCATCGGCGCCGACGTTGGCGCCACATCAAAACTCGAGAGATCGAAAGAAGTGCAGTTATGAAATATCTCGGCAGCATTTCCGGACGCGGGGTACTTCAGCATGAAGGCGTCGGACTGGCCCCCGCGACCTACGAATTGGAGGGCTACGTCCAGCGTGCGCAAGGGCAAGTCACAGGTTCCGGCGAAATCGGACTGGCCGCGGCCGCGCTGCAAAACGTGATCGATCAGCCAAACCTGCAGCTGCTGACGACCAACGGCCATCTGCTCGACATCAAATTCTCGGACAAGAAGATCCGTGCCGGGAACCATATCCACGTCGATGTCTCCGGCGATCTTCCATCCGAACGCGAGTGGCACTAACGCCACTCGAATGGGGCCGCCTCGCTATTCCACCGACCGCTCCACGCCCAACGGAACGGGTTGGCAAGTGTGATGGCTAGGTGTGTCGACGCGCCGCGCACCGATGGGTCTCTGATCGAGAAATCCGGACTGCATGGTTGCGGCGGGCACCCCCCGAAGGACACTCATGAACCTCTACGCGCCACTCGATTTCCGGCGCCGCCTGCGCAACTCTCCGTGGGATGACACTGCCCCCGTACGGGAGGAGCAGTTCGGTGTCGAGCGACTGGAAATGCACGCCCGAACCCTCGCCGCGGCGCAGCCAGTCACAACCAGCCCGCCCAATGTTGCATCGCTGCAGGCGCGCCTGAACAAGAATGCTCAGGTCCTTCTGGCATGTTACCGCGCCAGCGCAGGGGAACTTGAAGCCAATCGGGATGTTGTTCCCGCCGCCGAATGGCTGCTCGACAACTACCATCTGGTGGAAGAGCACATCCGCGAAATCCGCGAGGATCTGCCACCCGCGTATTATCGGCAATTGCCCAAACTGGCAGAGGGACCGTTTGTAGGCTATCCACGGGTCTTCGGTCTTGCATGGGCGTTTGTCGCCCACACCGACAGCCATTTCGACCCCGACACATTACGCCGGTTTGTTTGTGCCTATCAGCGGGTGCAACCACTGACGATCGGCGAGCTGTGGGCCGTCCCGATCACACTCCGCGTCGTTCTTATCGAGAATCTGCGCCGCCTTGCCGATCAGATCACAGCTGGACGGCTGTCGCGCGGAGAGGCGGACTCTCTGGCGGACAGAGTGCTACTCGCCGGTCTCTCGCCCGATATCGCGATTGCCCGCATGGCGTCGGCGCCTTTGCCGGAACTGTTCGCGGCGCAATTCGCCAAGCGACTGCGCGGTCACGATTCGGCTAAAACCCCCACTGTGGCATGGCTCGAGGAACGTCTCGCGGGACAGCATTCCTCCATCGACGAAGTCGTTCTGCACGCCCAGCAGCGCCTTGGCGCCTCAAACGTTACCGTTCGCAATATCATCACCAGTCTGCGTCTCATTTCCAATATCGATTGGGCCGATGTCTTCGAAAGCGTGAGCCTGGTCGATGCGCGCCTGCGCGAAGCGAGCCATTTCGCCGAGATGGACTTTCCCACACGAGACCTCTATCGCGGCGCGGTCGAAGAACTGGCGCACGGGTCCACGTTCGCCGAGATCGATATTGCCGAAACGGCTCTGAAGCTTTCCGCCGACGCCCTCCTGGAGCCTTCGGATGGCATCGACCCGGAACGCCTTGCCGACCCGGGATATTTTCTGCTTGCAGAAGGTCGCCGCATTCTGGAACGCAAGATCGGTTTCAAGGCGCCAGCACGTCTGCTGATGCAACGCATCAGCTTGCGCCTCGGCATTGGGGGTTACGTCGCGAGCATTTTCTTGTTTTCGGCCATGTTGCTTGGCTTGGCATTCTGGGCGCTTGGCGTTTCCAGCATGGGATGGGTGGCTCTCCTGGCGATCGCCGCATTCGTTCCGGCGACCGAAGTGGCAACCGCATTTTTCAATCGTGCCGTTACGTGGAGCTTTGGAGCGTCTCGGCTTCCCGGCCTTGAACTGAAAGACGGCATTCCGGCGTCCCTGCGCACACTGATCGTGATCCCGAGCCTGCTCACCAGCAGGAAGGACCTGCTCGATCAGATCGAGCAACTCGAGGTTCACCATCTTTCCGGCCCGGGCGGCGATCTCTCCTTTGCCCTTCTCCTCGACGGCCTCGATGCCGATCAGGAAACGGCCGAGGGAGAGGAAGCGCTTGTTGCCGAAGGTCTGGCGGCAATCGAGCAGCTAAACGAGCTGCATGGACCAGGGCCAGGAGGAAAACGGTTCCTGCTGTTGCACCGGAGGAGGCTATTTAACACCTCAGAAAACAAGTGGATGGGTTGGGAACGCAAACGTGGCAAGCTGCACGAACTCAACAAATTGCTCAGAGGTGCGGCCGACACCAGTTTCGTATCTGCCGCTGGCGGCGCCCCATCTTTGCCCGAAGGCGTGAAATACGTCATTACCCTTGATTCCGACACGCGCCTGCCGCGCGACACCGCGCTCAGGCTCGTCGGCAAAATGGCGCATCCCCTCAACCGGCCACGATTCAGCGCCGACCTGCAGCGCGTCGTCGGTGGCTACGGTATTCTGCAGCCGCGCGTAACACCGTCGCTGCCGGGCATTCGCGAGGGTTCGATTTTTCAGCGCGTGTTTTCAGCGCCGGGCGGGATCGACCCGTATGCGGCCGCAATCTCCGACGTGTATCAGGACCTATTCGGCGAAGGCTCCTATACCGGCAAGGGCATTTATGACGTCGACGCCTTCGAGGCGTCCCTGGCCGACCGGATTCCGGACAACGCGCTGCTAAGCCACGACCTTTTCGAAGGCATATTCGCACGCGCGGGTCTCGTGTCCGATGTAGAGGTGGTTGACGATTTCCCGTCCCGCTACGACGTCGCCTGCCAACGCCAGCATCGATGGACGCGGGGCGATTGGCAATTGCTGCCCTGGGTGCTGGGCCGGCACGGGAAATCTCGTTCCGTCACCGACGTCGGGCTTGCCAAGATTCTCGACAATTTGAGGCGATCCTTGTTGGCGCCGGCGCTGCTGCTCAGCTTGGGGCTGACTTGGCTGCTGCCTATGCCCTCGGCTCTCCTTGCGACCGCTTTTGTCCTCGCGGGTTTTGCCCTTCCGGCCTTTTTCGCGCCGTTGTTCGCCCTTCTCCCGCCACACGCCGGCATTCGGCTAGACAGTCACCTTCACGCCCTTGGCAACGAGATGAAACTGGCGGCGAGCCAGACCGCCCTGTCCATCGCGTTTCTGCCCGATCAGGCCTGGCGGATGGGGGATGCCATCTTCCGCACGTTGGTCCGTCGGTACTTCACCCATCAGCACCTTCTGCAATGGACAACAGCTGCACAATCGACGAGCGGCCAGCAGCTCAACGCAAGAGGTTTCTATCAATCGATGGCGGGCGGCACCGGCCTGGGACTGGGCGCTGCCTTCGGTGCCTCGCATTTCGCGCCTGCCTCCCTTCCACTCGCCATCGCATTCGCCTTGTTGTGGAGCGCCGCCCCGGCCATTGCGCTTTGGGTCAGTCGATCTCCGACGCCGGCAAAAACTCTTCTTCTTGCGCCGGAAGACGGACAAAGGCTGCGCTTGATCGCGCGGTGGACATGGCGATTTTTCGAGACCTTTGTCACCCCTGCCGACAACATGCTGCCCCCCGACAACTTTCAGGAGGACCCGAACCCGGTTGTCGCCCACCGGACTTCGCCGACCAACATCGGGCTGTACCTTCTTTCCGCCGTTGCGGCGCGTGATTTCGGCTGGGCGGGCGAGATCGACACCGTGGAGCGACTGGAGGCGGCATTTGCCAGCCTGCGCCGCCTGAAGCGGTTTAGAGGGCACTTTTTTAATTGGTACGACACGCGGCGACTGCGAGTGCTCGATCCGGCGTATGTCTCTTCCGTCGATAGCGGCAATCTTGCCGGCCACCTGATCGCATTCTCCGCGGCATGCCGGGAGTGGATCGATGCGCCTCCAACCGCCAATACCCGCTCGGGCATGCTCGACAACCTGACCCTGGCGCGCCAAGCGCTTGATTCCATGCAAGTCTCGTCGTCAAACGCCGATGCCCTCGGCGCGCTTCTCTCCGGCATGCACTCACTGCTGATTGGGGTACAGGATCTGCCGCAGATATCGGCAAGGCTTGGCTGGTCGGCGGACAAGGCCGCCCGCTACGCCAGGAACATGGCGCCTCAATCGCACCGCGGCATTGTCCCTGATCTCGTTTTCTGGACAGAGGCGCTGGCCGCAGCGATCCGCGCTTTCGATCGAGACCGCGAGTGCACCAACAACACGCCGAGCAATATTGCCCACCGGCTGCGGGCGCTGGCCGACGAGGCGCACGCCATGGCGCTGTCGATGGATTTCGGGTTTCTGTTCGATCGAAAACGCAGGCTGCTCTCGATCGGCTATTCGCGCGCCGACAACACGCTGGACGAGAATTGCTACGATCTGTTGGCTTCCGAAGCACGCTTGGCGAGCCTTTTCGCAATCGCCAAGGGCGATGTGACGACACGCCACTGGTTCCGGCTTGGCCGCACGGCGACACCGCTCGGGAACGGATCGGCACTGATTTCGTGGTCCGGCTCGATGTTCGAGTATCTCATGCCGGCTCTGGTTATGCGCGCGCCAGAGGGCAGCTTGCTCGATGAGACGAGTCATCGGATCGTCACTCGACAACAGGAATACGCCCGCGCGTTGGGCATTCCTTGGGGCATTTCGGAATCCGCATACAACGCCCGCGACATTGAATTCACCTACCAATACTCCAATTTCGGCGTTCCTGGATTGGGGCTGAAGCGCGGCCTATCGGAAAACAGGGTGATCGCGCCCTATGCAACCGGCCTTGCCGCGATGATCGACCCGTTGGGCGCGCTTGAAAACTACGCCCGCATGGCTGCCCTGGGAGGCTTCGGTCCTTACGGCTTTTACGAGGCGCTCGACTTCACCCGCTCGCGGCTTCCGGATGGGCAGACCGTGGCCGTCGTACACAATGTCATGGCGCATCATCAGGGCATGACGGTTGTTGCCATCGCCAATACCCTTCTCGACGGTTGCATGCGTGAGCGTTTCCACAGCGACCCGCTGATCATGGCGAGCGAACTGCTTTTGCAGGAACGCACGCCACGACATGTGGCGATCGATCATCCGCGCGCCGAGGAAGTGATGGCGTCGGGCACCGAGACGCGGCGCAAGGCGCAAATCGTCAGACGTTTGCACGCGCCTGTCGCCGGTCCCCCGGTGACCCATATTTTGTCGAACGGCCATTATTCCGTGATGCTCACAGCCACTGGCGGCGGCTATAGCCGCTGTGGCGACATCGCCGTGACCCGCTGGCACGAGGACGCCACACGCGACGATTCTGGCTCGTTTGTTGTCCTCAAGGACACCCGTTCGGGATCGGTCTGGTCACCCGCGGGCGCTCAATTGGGGCCGACACCCTCGCGTCAGGATGTGCTTTTCGCCGAGGACCGAGCTGAATTTACTCGCACGGATGGTTCGCTGACAGCCAGCATGGACGTGCTTGTTTCAGGCGAGGACAACAGCGAGGTGCGGCGGATATCGCTCACCAATACCGGCCGCAAATCCCGCGATATCGAGGTGACCTCCTACGCCGAACTCGTGATGACCACAACGTCCGCCGACGCAGCCCACCCAGCTTTCGCCAAAATGTTCGTCGAGACCGAATACTTGCCGGAATTCGAGGCCCTGGTAGCCACGCGGCGGCGGCGTTCGCCGACCGAGCCCGAAATCTGGGCGGCGCATTTCGCCATTGCAGAAGGGGAATTAACTGCCGCGCCGCAATATGAAACGGACCGGCTGAAATTCCTCGGACGAGGTCGGTCATTCGCCAACGCCTTGGCCATTGTCGAAGATCACCCGCTTTCCAACACGGTCGGCACGGTCCTGGATCCGGTTTTTTCGCTGCGAAGGCGGATGAAGGTCGCACCAGGCGGGGTCGCCCGGGTAGCCTTTTGGACCGTACTCGCATCATCGCGCGCCGAGCTGATCAACCTCATAGACAAGCATCATGACCGCAACGCCTATGACCGGGCCAAGACCCTTGCTTGGACCCAGGCGCAAGTGCAGCTGCACCATCTGAATGTCGCGTCCGACGAAGCCGCAGACTTCCAGCGATTGGCTGCGCCGGTACTATACGCCGATGCTCGCTTCAGGGCATCGGACGCGGCCATAGCAGCCGGAGCCGGCCGGCAGTCCGCGCTTTGGCCTATGTCCATTTCGGGCGACAGGCCAATTGTGCTGCTGCGGGTTTCCGACATCGACGACATTGCGTTGGTGCGTCAACTGCTGCGTGCACATGAGTATTGGCGCATGAAGGGACTTGGCGCCGATCTAGTCATCTTGAATGATCGATCAAGTTCCTATGTGCAGGATTTGCAGACGGCGATCGAGGCGGCCTTGCGATCCAGTCAGGCCAAGCCGCGACTCGGTGCCGAGGACCTTAGTGGTGAAGTCTACCTGCTTCGCGCCGATCTGATCAGTCGCGAGTCGAAAGCGCTGCTCGCCTCGGTGGCTCGGGTTGCGCTGGTCGCCCATCATGGATCGCTGGCGGAACAATTGGCGCGCCTGCCCGCAGCAGCGTCGTTGCCGCCTGCCGCACCGCTGCCGGCAGCAAGGAATGTCGCAGCGCCACCGACCGAACCAACGGTCCCGCTAGAGCTCTTCAACGGTTTTGGAGGTTTCGACAAGCACGGCACTGAGTACGTGACCTTCCTCGACGCTGACACGGAGACCCCAGCACCCTGGATCAATGTCATCGCCAATCCTGGTTTCGGCTTTCAGGTCTCCGCGAGCGGCGCCGGCTACACCTGGGCCGAGAACAGCCGCGAAAACCAGCTGACATCTTGGTCCAACGATCCTGTCACCGACCCCTCGGGTGAGGCCATCTTTGTCAAGGATGAGGACAGCGGCGCTTTGTGGAGCCCCACCGCTCAGCCGATCCGAGACGGGGGCAGCTATGTCACTCGCCATGGATTCGGCTACAGCCGGTTCGCGCATGCGGCAAACGGCATTGCGGCCGATCTTTTGCAGTTTGTGCCGCTGGCTGACCCGGTCAAAATCTCCCGCTTGATCCTGACCAACTGTTCCGGTCGAACGCGCCATCTGTCCGTCACCTCCTATGCGGAATGGGTACTCGGTACTTCCCGCGGCGCGTCGGGCCCATTTGTCATCAGCGAGCTGGACAGCGAAACCGGCGCCCTGTTCGCCCGCAAGCCTTGGAACACGGCATTCCCTGGCCGCGTTGCCTTTGCCGATCTTGGAGGCCGTCAAACGGAATGGACAGCGGATCGGACCGAGTTTATCGGACGCTTTGGTCGACTCGATCGTCCGGCCGCCCTTTCCGGCAACCAGGCGCTGTCAGGCTCATCGGGAGCTGGCCTTGATCCCTGCGCGGCGCTGCAGCGCAAGATCGTCCTTCGGGCAGGTGAGAGTGTCGAGGTCGTCGCGTTTCTCGGTCAATGCGGTTCGATCGATGCGGCACGTGCCCTCATCGCCCGCTATCGGACCGCAGATCTCGACGCCGCGCTGGCGGACGTCACGCAGCATTGGTCCGATGTACTCGGCGCCATTCAGGTGAAGACGCCCGACCGGGCGATGGACATCATGCTCAATGGCTGGCTGCTCTACCAGACGCTGGCCTGCCGCATCTGGGCCCGATCGGGTTTTTACCAGGCGAGCGGTGCTTATGGCTTCCGCGACCAGTTGCAGGACGGCATGGCGCTGACCTTCGCCCGGCCGGCCGAGACGCGGCGTCATATCCTGCGCGCCGCGGGACGACAATTCGTCGAGGGCGATGTCCAGCACTGGTGGCTGCCGCATTCCGGCCAGGGCGTGCGCACCCGCATCTCGGATGACCGCGTGTGGCTGGGGTTTGCAGTCGCCACCTATATCGGCGCGACAGGCGATGCAGCCATTCTCGACGAAGCAGTGCGTTTCCTTGAGGGACCGCTCCTGATTGATGGCGAGCACGATGCGTTTTTTGAGCCTGGTTTTGCGAAGGAGTCCGCCAGCCTTTTCGATCATTGTGCGCGCGGGCTCGATCAATGCCTTGAATTGACCGGCGCCAACGGCCTGCCATTGATCGGAACCGGCGACTGGAACGACGGTATGAACCGCGTGGGCGAAAATGGCGAAGGAACGAGCGTGTGGCTGGGCTGGTTGCTCCTGCGCACGATCGCGCTGTTCGCGCCCCTTGCCGAAAGCCGCGATCCGGTGCGCGCGGCACGCTGGAAGGCGCATGCGGCTTCGGTGCGTGCAGCGCTGGAAAGCTCGGCCTGGGACGGCGCATGGTATCGCCGCGCCACTTTTGACGATGGCAGCTGGTTGGGCTCCGCCGACAGCGACGCATGCAGGATCGATTCCATCGCCCAGTCATGGGCGGTGCTGTCGGGCGCTGCGGACAAGACCCGAGCCAAGACGGCGATGGCATCTCTGGCAAAGCACCTGATCCGCACGGAAGAGAAACTGGCGCTGCTGTTCACACCACCATTCGATGACGAGAGCCTTCGCGATCCGGGCTATGTCAAAGGCTATCCGCCGGGGCTCAGGGAAAACGGCGGGCAATACTCCCACGCCACCATGTGGGCGATTCTGGCTTTTGCCGAGTTGGGCGCAACGGAAAAGGCACATGCGCTGTTTGCATTGGTCAATCCGATCAATCATGCGCTTACGGCATCTACCGCTGATCGCTACAAGGTTGAGCCCTATGTCGTGGCCGCCGACGTCTATTCAGTCGACCCGCATGTCGGCCGCGGTGGCTGGACTTGGTACACGGGGTCGGCTGGCTGGATGCAAAGGGCCGGAATCGAGGGCATTCTCGGCATTCGTCGCGAAGGTAGTTCTCTGGTGATCAGTCCGTGCATCCCCAAGGACTGGCCGGGGTTCGAGGCGCGCATCAAACTGGGTGGATCGGACTACGACATCCGCGTGGTCCAACCAACCGCTGCGAAGAGCACTCGAACACGAGCTACTCTTGATGGTCGGAACCTGCCTGTGAGCAAGAGAGGGGTCGTCCACGTCGAGCTCGATGGTTCGTGGCACCGTCTCGAGATCGATTTGTGAACCAGCGTATGCAAGAGACGCTCGCCTATTCGGTCAGTTCTGCCGGAAGTGTGCCCTTGCGGAATAGGATGACCGGTTCGTCGTAGCAATCGGTTTCCAGATCGACGTCCTGAGAAAAGGCAACGACGCCGCCACGTATCATCGAGATGCGTTCGGCTGCGGCGATCGCCGATTCCGCACTGGGCGCGGCTTGTTGCTGATCGGCAACCAGGGCGCGCCCTTTGAGGCGGAAACTTTGAACTCCGTACCTGACGGTCACTACGGCCCCGAATGCAAAACACAAACTAGCGCGTCCGGCCGAGTCGCTGGCAAATTTCGGCCGAACAGTGCAATTTGCTGCAAACTAAACCCACGCGTGACTGACCTTCCCTCGATCACTCGGTCCGGTCTGATTTCTGGAAAAGGGGGGACGATCGAACCTCGGAGAAGAACACTCCGGTCCGAACAAACCGTCTCCAAGCTCCCATAGGTTGACGTTCTCTTGGCCAGAGCCGTCTCCGGCTACGTTCTCGCATGGTCGCTTCGGCTAGTTAAGCCTCTCGGGCGCCCTCCGGGCCCTTTCGAAGCGTCAGCCACGACAGGATCAACAGCCCAACCGTCGCTGAGCAAACTGAACCTGTCAGTATCCCGATTTTGGCCGCATCCAGCATGGTAGCGGAGTATGCCAAGCCGGCAATAAACAGCGACATGGTGAACCCGATTCCCGTCAGGAACGATCCAGCCAAGAGGTACCACCAGCCGAGCTCAGAAGGCCGGCTGGCCAGCCGGGACTGCACAGCCAAGAAAGAAAATAGCATCACCCCCACCGGCTTTCCCGCGACCAATCCCGCGACGACGGCCACCGATACGGGCTGGCCTACATCCGCAGCCGAAATGTCCACCCCAGCGTTTGCCAGAGCAAAAAGCGGCATGATGGCGAAGCTCGCCCATGGGTGAATGAGAATTTCAAGACGCTCCACCGGTGAAAGCGCTTCGGTTAGCGCGACGCCAGCGCGGCGAAGGTCTCGACGCTCTCTGGAATCTCCGCTCCAGCGCTCCCCCGTTGGATAGGTGAGTAGGCGCGTGAGAATACCTCTGAGCCGCGCGTCCCGAACCCACGCGCGGCTGGGCGTCATCAATCCAAGAAGTACGCCGGATACCGTCGCATGGACGCCGGACGCATCGAAGCAAAGCCACACCACCACCCCTGCCAGAAAATAGACTGGGATGCTTCGGATTCCGATCCGCGCCGCGCCTGCGACTGCGGCCAAGCCAACGGCAGCGCCGAGAAGTGCGCTCCAGTCCATAGGCCCGCCGTACCCGATTGCCACGACGAGGATGGCTCCCACATCATCGAAAATGGCCAGCGATAAAAGAAAAAGACGCAGGCTCGCGGGGATGCGTGCGCCGAACAAGGCCAGGCACCCGACCACAAATGCCGTATCCGTTGCCATGACTGTTCCCCAGCCATGAGAGCCGGGCTGTCCGCCGATCAACGCGACGTATAGGAGCACCGGTATGAGCATACCACCCAGCGCGCCCGCAAAGGGCAATGCAGCAACGCGAAGGTGGCGCAGCTCTCCAAGAACAAGTTCTCTCTTCAGCTCTAAAGAGACCACGAAGAAGAACAAGCTCATCAACCCATCGTTAATCCAGTGCTGCAATGTCCGACTGAAGTCTAGCGAACCGAAGTGCAAACCGATCGGTATCTGCCAGAATCCAAGGAACGCGGCCGACACCGGTGAATTGGCAAGCACCAATGCGACGACTGCCGCCCCTAGGAGAAGCAAGCCTGACGCCGCCTCAATCCTAAAAAAATGGCCAAATGGTCGAGTTAGCCGCTCAACCAGCTCACTCGGGAGCCCAGTGTCGTTTTGAGCCATTCGCGAACCGCTGCGTGCCAAGTTGATGTTTCGCGGAACCGCGACATGCCACCTGGTGGCCGGGGCGCGGCATCGCGACGCCGAACAGCCCTGGATCTTGCGCCGCACGCATCCAAGCCGATTCCTGACAGTCCTGTGAGCGCCAGACGCTACCTAACCAAACGCTAGCACGGGAGAACCAAGTGTCGCCACAACCTGGAGGCGGTCAGAAGTGACGGGCGCAAGGCTGCCCGACTTTGGAATTGGGCACATGGGGCATACTTGTGCGCTCCGCTCCGGGACATACACCGAGAATGTCCGGACAGGGTGATCCGTTGGCAGCCCTACCTACGGTTCGTATGGACAGAGATTTCACCGCCGACGAGCCCTTGAGTTCCACGTATTGGACCTCGTCGATGCGCTCGAGGAGATCTCCTGGAGTGTGCAGGAGTCGGTCCGTGACCTGAAGCGTCACCACAGACGCCCCAAGGCAGGTCGCGCCGGCATACCTTCAACGATCTAGTAGGTCTCCAGGCGGGTTCGAGTTCCACCGTGGGTGTCTCGCGGGAAAACAGCGCTGCCAGCAGCGCTTTCGCGATTTCCCATTCGGCAAGCGCCGACATCTCAACTGGCGCCAAAAGGCGTACTAAAAGCTGATTCCGATGGAAGACGCGCCGTCGTTGATACGGCCCAGCCAAATCTCACCTATCGCCAATATCGGTGGCGTGCGAGGCCAGAAGTTTGGCGATTGCGAGACTAGTCCGTGACTAGGTTTGCGCCAATAAGATTGTAAACCTTTGAAAAGATTGGTGGGTGAGCAGGGACTCGAACCCTGGACCCGCTGATTAAGAGTCAGCTGCTCTACCATCTGAGCTACACACCCCGCCATCCGGCGCGCGAAGCGGTATCAAACGCGCCGATCACTGTCCAGTTGGGGGCCCGGCCCTTCAAATCAAGCTCCCCAGCCACTAAGGTCTGCCCGCCGCCACTCCAACCGACCGACCGGACATTCTCAGGTGTTCAACGAAGACTTCCCTCGAGCCGCCCTCGACGGGCTCGCGCAATACGGCCCCGCCGTTCTCTCCGCGGCCATCGTCATGATCGTCGGCTGGTTCCTGTCCAAATGGCTCAGCCGTTTGGTGATTCAGGCCATTCCCGCCCGCCGCGCCTTCGACGACACCATCCGGCCGCTCACCGCCCAGATCGTCCGCTACGGCATTTTGATCTTCGCCATCGTCATCGCGCTCGGCGAACTGGGCGTTCAGACGACCTCGATCCTGGCGGTCCTCGGCGCCGCCGGTCTCGCCATCGCCCTGGCCCTTCAGGAGACGCTCAGAAACCTCGCCGCCGGCATCATGCTCATCTGGCTGCGCCCCCTCAAGGCTGGCGAATATATCGACGCCGAGGGCGCCGCCGGCACCGTCATGGAAATCGGCATCTTCGCGACCCGCCTGCGCAGCGCCGAGGGAATCTATGTCTTCGTGCCCAACGACAAGATCTGGGGCGCCACCATCACCAACTACTCGCGCGACCCCTCCCGCCGCTTCGACTTCATCGTCGGCATCGCCTACCAGGCCGACATCGCCCGCGCCCGCGAAATCCTGCTCGACATCGCCCATCAGGACACGCGCATCCTCAAAGACCCCGAGCCGGTCGTCTACGTCGACAATCTCGGCGATTCATCGGTCAACGTGATGCTGCGGGTGTGGATCGGGACCAACGACTACTGGGACGTACGCCTGAACATTTCCGAGAAGGCCAAGCTCGGCTTCGACCAGGCCGGCATCGAAATTCCGTTCCCGCAGATCACCCTCAACGCCCCCGCCGGCGAAACGCCCCTGCTCGTGGTCGGCGAGGGAAGGGACAAATCCGCCGGCGGCTCGCCGGCCAAACCCTCCAGCCCCGCCCGCGGCCCGGCCAAACCCGCCGCCGCCCGGAAAACAACACCGCGCAAGCGCACCCCGCGCGCCGCGCCGTCTGAGGAAGAGTGACCATGCGTCCGCAAATCGAGCTCTTCACCGGCCTCACCGTTCCCCGGCTCGGCTTCGGCTGCTGGGCGATCGGCGGCCCCTACTGGCTGGACCT
The DNA here is from genome assembly GCA_964574935.1 of uncultured Devosiaceae bacterium. GTDB lineage: Bacteria > Pseudomonadota > Alphaproteobacteria > Rhizobiales > Devosiaceae > JBBECE01. Next base: position 24,341 of record CAZNOZ010000024.1, read on the forward strand.
CAATCCCCGCGGCTGGGGCGAGGTCGACGACGCGGAGTCGGTGCGTGCGATCGAAAAGGCGCTCGAACTCGGCATCCGGGTCTTCGACACCGCCGATGTCTACGGCGCCGGCCACTCCGAACGCATCCTCGGACGCGCCCTGGGCAAGCGCGACGACGTTTTCGTGGCCACCAAGGTCGGCAACCGGTTCGACGAGGACTCCAAGCAGGTCGGCACCGCCTCCGCCGATCCCGCCTACATCGCCGAGGCCGCCGACGCCTCGCTGAGGCGCCTGGGCCGCGATGTGATCGATCTCTACCAGTTGCACCTGAACAATCTCGAGCTTGCCGACGCCGAGCCCGTCCGCGAGGCCTTCGAGCGACTGGTTGAGGCCGGCAAGATCCGCGGCTACGGCTGGTCGACCGACGACCCGGCCCGCGCCGCCGCCTGGCTCGGCCACGCCAACTACCGGACCGTCCAGCACGACATGAACGTCATGGTCCCGGCCGCCGAACTGGTGGCCCTGGCCGAAAACAACAATCTGATCTCGATCAACCGCTCGCCGCTCGCCATGGGCTTCCTGTCGGGCAAGTTCAAACCCGGCCACCAGTTCGATCCCGCCGACATCCGCGGCTCCTCGGTGCCGTGGCTGAAACCGTTCAGGGACGGCAAGCTCAACCCCGACTATGTCGCCAGGCTCGACGCGGTCTACGATCTGCTCACCGCCGGCGGCCGCACCGCCGCCCAGGGTGCGCTGGGCTGGCTGTGGGCCATGAGCGAGGCGACGTTGCCGATCCCGGGCTGCCGGACCGTCGAGCAGGCCGCCGAGAACGCCGCCGCCCTCGATTTCGGCCCGCTGCCCGCTCAAACCGTCGCCGAGATCAATCGGGTGCTCGCGCACGAGCAATAGCCGTCCGGCCGGCAGCGGGTCACCACAAGGAGGGAACGATGCTCCAGACCTTTCACATCATTCACGTGATCGCGGGCGTCGTCTACGGCGGCGCGGCGATGCTATTTGCCTGGGTCATCCTGCCGTCCCTGCATCGCATGGAGCCGGAGGCGCGCATCGAGTTCTTCAAGGTCCTGCAGGGCTACGCGACCCCGCTCATGGCGACCGCGGGTGCGCTGGTTTTCTTCGGAGGCATCGCCCGGGCCTGGGTCTCCGGCCAGATCGACGGGTTGAGCGGCCTGTTCACCGGCTACGGGCTGATGGTCACCCTGGCGTTCGTCGTTTTCGTCGTCTGGCAGGGCTGGGACGGCATGACACGCGCCCGCATCGGCCGCGTCATCGCGGACAAGGACACCGAAGCGCTCGGCCGCATCGTCGGCCCGTTCCGCGCCGTCACCTCCATCGCCCTTCTGATCGTTTTGGGCCTGATGGGCGCCATGCGGCTGGGGCTGTACTGACCGGCATGGCCATAACGCATTGCGTTATATAACGCAGTGCGTTATAAATCCCGATGATACGGAGCTTCGCCGATCGGGAGAGTTTGCGTATTTGGTCGGGTCAACGCAGCCGCAAGCTGCCGAACGACATCCAGGCGGCGGCCTTGCGCAAATTGCGTATGCTCAACCAGGCTCGCGTATTGGCTGACTTGAGGGTGCCGCCCGCCAACCGCCTCGAACGTTTAAAGGGTGACCGCGCTGGCCAGCACAGCATTCGGATCAACGACCAATGGCGCATTTGCTTCACGTGGAATTCCGGAGGACCCGCTGATGTCCAGATCATCGACTACCACGTTTGACCGGGATCGGCTGCCGAACCCGCATCCGGGCGAAATCCTGCTCGAGGAATTCCTCAAGCCGATGAGCTTGAGCCAGAACGCGCTGGCCCGCGCCGTTCATGTTCCGCCGCGACGCATCAACGAGATTGTGCTTGGCAAGCGGCAGGTGACCGCCGACACCGATCTGCGGCTGGCCCGCTTCTTCGGCGTGTCCGAGGGGTTCTTCCTCGGCCTGCAGGCCGATTTCGACCTGATGGAGCGGCGGCGCGAAATCGCCCCGGAACTCGGCCGGATCGACCCCCGCGCCGCCTGAAGCCCCCTACCCCGCCAGCGCTCCCTGCGCCGGCCGGCCACGGTCGATGAAGAGGCGATTGTAGGCGTTCAGATACGCCCGCGCCGAGGCCTCCAGCGTGTCCGGCTCGGCCGCCTGCCCCGAGGCGATACGGTCGTTCATGCTCAGCCGCACATGCGCGTTGGCCTGCGCGTCCGTGCCGCCGGTGACCGCGTCGACATTGTAGAGAACCAGGTGCGGATCGGCCTTCACCGCCTTCTTGATGGCGTTGAAGATGGCGTCGACCGAGCCGTTCCCCTGCGCCCCGACGGTCACCTCCTCGCCGTCGACCGAAAGGGTCAGGTCGCACCGGTGCGTGCCCTCGGTCGAAGAGACCACGCTCATCGAAACGAGCTTGATACGGTCCTCGATGGACCCGATCTCGTCGTCGACCAGCGCGATCAGGTCGTCGTCATAGACGTGCTTCTTGCGGTCGGCGAGGTCCTTGAAGCGCTGGAACGCCTCCTGAAAGGCGTTTTCGCCCACATCGTAGCCGAGCTCCTTGAGCTTCTCGCGGAAGGCGTGCCGCCCCGAGTGCTTGCCCATGACCAGCGACGAACCTTTGATCCCGACGCTTTCGGGGGTCATGATTTCATAGGTCAGGGCGTGCTTGATCACCCCGTCCTGGTGGATGCCGCTTTCGTGAGCGAAGGCGTTCTTGCCCACGATCGCCTTGTTGTACTGGACAGGGAAGTTCGACACCGCCGAGACGATCTTCGAGGCCCGGGCGATTTGCGTCGCCTCGATCTCGGTGTGGTAGGGCAACACGTCGCCCCTTGTCTTCAGCGCCATCACGATCTCTTCGAGCGCCGCGTTGCCGGCCCGCTCGCCGAGCCCGTTGATCGTGCACTCGACCTGCCGCGCCCCGGCCCTGACGCCGGCCAGCGAGTTGGCGACCGCCAGCCCCAAATCATTGTGACAATGGGTCGAGAAAATCGCCTGGTCGGCGTTCGGCACCCGATCGATCACCGCCTTGACGAGCTCGTAGAAATCCTGAGGCGTCGAATAGCCGACGGTGTCGGGGATGTTGATCGTCGTCGCCCCCGCCTTGATCGCCGCTTCGGTGCACCGGCACAGAAAGTCCACCGGCGTGCGGGTGGCATCCATGCCCGACCACTCGACGTCGTCGATGAGATTGCGCGCCCGGGTGACGGTTTCGGTCACGATCTCGAGCACTTCCTCCTGCTCCTTGCGCATCTGGTGCGCCAGGTGGATCGGGGAGGTCGAAACGAAAGTGTGGATGCGCCCGCGCCTGGCGTGCTTGATCGCCTCCCCGGCCCGCTCGATGTCCGCCGCCACCGCCCGCGCCAGCCCGCAGATCACCGCGTTCTTGGCCCGCCGGGCGATTTCGGCCACCGCGTCGAAGTCGCCGTTCGAGGCGATCGGAAACCCCGCCTCGATGATGTCGACACCCATCTGGTCGAGGATTTCGGCGACCTGGAGCTTCTCCTCCAGCGTCATCGTCGCCCCCGGCGATTGCTCGCCATCGCGCAGGGTGGTGTCGAATATGTAGACCCGCTCGGTGTTGGCGGGTTCGGTATCGGTCTTCTTGCTCATCGTCGTTTGTCCATCTCACGCGGCCATAGCGGCCGAAATCTCTTTTCCGGCTGGCTGGAACTCCCCTGAACACCCGTCCTCTTCCGAGGACCGCCGGCACTCAGGGGCTGATAAGCAGAAGAAGGTCGAGCGCAAGCGGCCCTCCGCGCGCTCCGGCCGGGGCCGGCCGCGGGGCCAATATTGCCGTGTCGTTCAATCCAATACGCATCGAATCGTCGGCTTTGTTGCGCTCAATCAGAGTGTTGCGCGGCAGTGTTAACATTTTCTCAGTCCGGCGCAACGCTCCAATGCGCGTCAGTCCGCCGGTTCGCTCGCATGCGCCATCTGCCGGGCGATGGCGCGTGCCTCCAAGCCGATCTCGCGCAACTGGCCGGTCGGCGAGATATAGAACCCGCAGAAATAGAGCCCGGGTGCCACGCGCCGCCCGCTGGCAACCGGCATGCCTTCATCGTCCAGCGCCGCCCCTGCCTCCGGCAAGAGTGCCCGCAGGTCGGGCCGAAAGCCGGTGGCCAGGATCACTGCGTCATAGGGCTCGCGGCTGTCGTCCGCGAAAACCACCGTGCCCGCCTCGAAACCCCGCACACCCGGACGTACCGCGATGGCGCCTTCGCGGATCTTCGCCACCGTGCCGATATCGATCAGCGGCACGCGCCGCCGCTCGCGGATCCCGGCAAGCGGCCCCTTCGACGCCTGGCGCAATCCGAGCCGCTCGAGCGAACCGATGCGCAGCCGCCTGAACGGCGCCCCCAGCCGGTCCGCAAGCGCCGTCGGCAGCGGCCGCAGGGCAATCGAGAAGGTCAGCACCGGGATGCCGAGCACCTCGCGCGGCACGATGTTGACCGGACCGCGCACGCCAATCGCAACGTCTACACCGCCTTCGGCCAGATCGAGGGCAATCTCGCCGCCCGAATTGCCGAACCCCACCACCAGAACGCGCCGACCTTCAAACGGTTGGGCATTCCGGTATTCGCTCGAATGGAGAATCTCGCCGCCGAACCCGTCCTCGCCCGGCCAGGTTGGACAATAGGGCGCGCCGGCGAACCCGGTGGCGACCACCAGGTTTGGCGCCGCGTAGGTTTGCCCGCCGGTTTCCACCCGCCACAGGCCCTCGGCGCGCGTCGCGCGCAGCGCCTCGGTGCCGAACTTCGGCTCCAGATCGAAATGGCGCGCATAGGCTTCAAGGTACTCGACGACCTGAACGCGTGACGGGTAGCGCGGATACTCGCGGGGCATGGGAAAGCCGGGCAGGCCGGAATGCCCCCGATAGGTGTGCAAGTGAAGCCGCTCGTAGTGACGCCGCCAGACTGGCCCGACGCCCTTGTCCTTTTCAAGCATCAGCGGGACGAGCCCGGCCTGTTTCAGGCAGGCGGCGCACGCCAGACCTGCCGGACCGGCACCAATGACGATGGCGTCCGGCGTCTCCGGTGAGTGGGGGGAAGGCGCGGTCATGGCGCAAGGATATATCGGCGACGACGCGAGCACATCCCTTGGCGCCGCCGAATCTCTCCGGCGGCCCGCGCGCGCCGATGCCCGTGTCTTGGGCCGTCGGCGGTCAGCCGAACGCGAACACCGACGCCAGGATGATCAGAAACGAAACCGGTCCCGAGATCATCCCCAGCCGCGCCAGCCGTTCTCTGGCCGCCGCGTCTCCCGCCGCCGCCTGGCGCATCGCCATACGCGCCATCACGTGCACCACCACCAGCGCCGCCACCAGCGCCATCTTGATCCAGAACCACCAGTTCAGGGCGCCCGGCCCGCCATACTTCAACCAGACCAGGATTGGCCCGCTGATCAGCAGCATCACCAGCGCCGCGGTGACCATGTTGACGATCTGCCCGCGCAGCGGCGCCAGCGTCTGCTTGCCTTCGGCACCCGCCCTGGCGAACGCCCCGGCGATCGGCCCAAGCGCCACCCCGCCGCCGACGCCGACCGCCAGCGCCGCGAAATGCACCCACAGCACCACATTGAACCAGTAGTCCATCGTCCCCTCCAAAATGCCGCCGGCGAAGCTACCGCGCCATGCGTTCCCCCGGAAGCACCCGCGCGATCACCGGCCGGATCGTCAGCCCCTGCACGATGATCGAGAACACCACCACCGCATAGGTCATGACCAGGATCGGCTGCTTGTAGGGGCCCGGCGGCAGGCTCAGCGCCAGCGCCACCGAAATGCCGCCCCTCAGCCCGCCCCAGGTCAGGATGCGGATGGCGCCGTCGACGAAGGACTGCCGGATCGAGAGCATCCTGACCGTCAGCCAGACCCCCAGAAAGCGCGCCCCGAGAACGATCGGGATCGCCAGCGCCGCCAGCCCCGCCAGGCCCGGATCGAAGCTGATAACCAGCACCTCCAGCCCGATCAGCAGGAACAGCACCGAGTTGAGAATCTCGTCGGTCAGCTCCCAGAACTGGAACACATGCTCACGCGTGTGCTCGCTCATCGCGAACCGGGCCCCGTGATTGCCGATGAACAGCCCCGCCACCACCATGGCGATCGGCCCGGAAAGATGCAGCCTGAGCGCGATCGCGTAGGTCGCGGTGACCAGCGCCAGGGTCAGCAGCACCTCGATCATGTGGGCGTCCACCGCCCGCATCAGGCGATACACCAGATAGCCGGTCGCAATCCCCAGGACCGCCCCGCCGATCGCGTCGACCACGAACAGCTCCGCCACCGTCATCGCGGTGACCGGCTCTTCAGCGTGCCCTGTCGCCGCCGCGGCGATGGTCAGCATGACGGTGAACACCACCACCCCCACCCCGTCGTTGAACAGCGACTCCCCGCCGATCTGCGCTTCCAGCGAGGCCGGCACCTTGACCGTCTTGAGGATGCCCAGCACCGCCACCGGGTCGGTCGGCGAAATGAGCGCCCCGAAGACCAGCGCCCAGGTGAGCGGCAGGTCCATCCCGAAGACGCCGAACATCGCCCAGGTCGCGCCCCCCACCACAAGGGTCGAAAACACGACCCCCGCCGTCGCCATGATCCCGATCACCACCCGCTGCGAGGCGAGCTGGGAAAGATCGATATGCAGGGCCCCCGCGAACAGCAGGAACGAGAGCATGCCCTCCATCAGCGCCTTGTTGAAATCGATCTCCCGCAACATCGAGGTCAGCGTCTCGCGGATCGTGCTGGTGGGGTCGATGAGGTCCAGCCCCATGACCACCAGCGAGGCGAACAGCGCGATGATGACCAGCCCGATGGTGTGGGGCAGCCGGAAATAGCGGTGGTTGAGCCAGCCGAAGAAGCCCGACAGCGTCAGCAGTAGAGCCGCGATTTCCAGCAGTGAAAGCACGCCCTAGACCGGTGGGTCCAGTCGTCCCTCGGCGAGGATCACCGCGTCGCCGCCGATCGCCGCGTGTACGAGCTTTCCGCCATCGATCCGCACCTGCAACTCGATCGTCGAGGGCCGGCCCATCTCGACCCCCTGGCGCACCACCAGGGCGTGCCCGCCGTCGCCATAGGCGCCGGACTTTGCGACCAGCCCGGCCATGGCCGCCACCGCCGAACCGGTGCCGGGATCCTCGTCGAGGCCGGCCGCGGGCGCGAACATCCGGGCGATGAAGTGATAGCCCGCCGCCGCCGAGCCCGGCGCAAAAACGAAAACGAACCCGGCGCCGGCCTCGAAAACGTCCCGCCAGCCGCGCCGCTGGATGCGGATTTTCGAGAGCACCTGCGCATGGGCGATCGGCACCAGGGTGAACGGCACGCCCGCCGACCACACGCCGGGCTCGAACCCTTCGAATCCGATTTCGCCCGCCTCCAGGCCCAATGCGGCGGCCAGCTCTTCGGCGGGCCGCGCCGGCCCCAGCCGCTCGGGCAGCTTCGGCAGGTTGAACACCGCGTTGCCGGTGCGGTCGTTGATCTTCTCCATCACGGCGGTGACGACGCCGATTTGCTGCTCGAGGCGGATGGCCGAGACTCGCTTTTTGAGCCCCAGCACCACCGCCGCCCCGATCGTGGGATGGCCCGCGAACGGCAACTCCATCTTCGGCGTGAAAATCTTCATCGACGCCAGATGCTTGGCGTCCTGCGGCGCGTGCAGGAACACGGTCTCGGAAAATCCGAATTCCCCCGCGATCGCCAGCATCAGCGCATCGGCGAGCTTGTCGGATTCCATCACCACCGCCAGCGGATTGCCCGCCAGCCTGTCCCGGGTGAACACGTCAACGATGTAGAAGGTGTAGCTCATGGCCCCCGCATCCCCGCGCCGCGGAGTGTGGGTGATTCCCCGGCCAAGTCAACGAGGCGGTGGGGCCGGCGGGATAACACCTTCGATCTCGGGGCGGCTACTGGTGTCTAGGCGGGCCCCTGCTTCCTCCGCCGTCGCCACCGAATCCGGGGCCAGTGGGATCGCTGCCGCAATCGCTGTTTGACCTTGAGGTGATAGCGCGGCGCCTTGGTCGGCGGCACCGTAAGCTGGTCGACTGTTCCGCGATCCGCGAGGAATCTCTGGCGCCACTCGCGGTTCAGTTCCGAGCGCTGCTTTTTCACCCGCAGGCCGGCTGTGACCGTCACGTCCGTCAAGTGGATGTCCGCGAAAGCGCCGATCCTCTCGACCGCCGCCCTGGGGTCCGCCGTCACAACCTCGTACCAGATTTCGAGCGGCGATATCCCGGTTCGGGCGAAATAGGTTTCCCACATCGCGACATGTTTGCTCAGCCGGCTGAGTTTCCTGTCGATGTCGCGCGCATCGTAGACAGGAGTCGATTGCTCCGGATCCTGGTGGTGCCAGCTTTTGGCCTGCGCTGCGATCGAGAGCGAAATCGCCTGGGCGAGGAGATCCCGGCGGCGCAGCCACACCCAGCGCGGTGCGCCGAACCACTCGCTGAGATTGATTTCGCCCTGCAGAAGCTGGAAATGAAATGGGAAAAGCTTGAAGGATGCCACCGCGTTGTTCGTGGTGCCAGCCTCGAGGACGAGATGACAGCTGTCCGCGGCATGCGCGCCGCGGCCCGCAAACCAGCGCCTGAGGACGTACGGGCTGAAATACTCTTCCGGCTTCCCGAGCCGGCCGGTCTGGGTCATCAGGTCACACAGAAAATTGCTGCCCGAGCGCTCCACCGTGGCGACAATGATCGTGCGCCACGGCACCCTCCAATCCGCCGGAGGATGTGCGATCTTCACAACGAGCCTCCAAAGAGGCCTGGCCCGTCAGACCGTGCCGCCAATGCCTCTTCCCCGCAAATCCTGGCCGGCGGGCAAAGCGCCGGCTTTGGGCAAGCAGCCGCCGCCATCTATCGCGATCCAGGGCGATTCCGCAACCGACGGCCACCGGGTGGAGTGGCGGCTCGCGACTTCAGCGTCGGCCAACCGGCTTGCGCAGCAAACGCGCGCTCAATTCCGCGATTTGAGCGGCGAACGCCCTGAGAGCTACGCTCGAAGGGCCGCCCTAGTTCCGCGACTTGTCGACCAGGGCTCCCGCCTTGATCCACGGGACTTCGAACCG
>CAZNOZ010000025.1:0-33108 GCA_964574935.1 uncultured Devosiaceae bacterium
TTTCCTCAGCACGCTCTTCCGCCGTCGCCCGTTGGCCTTTCGCCTTCGCCAACGCCGGAACGCTCTGGCCTTTTGTTTAGGCGTTACCGGCTTGACCAGTCCGCCGATAGGTCAGGCGCTCGCCACCGATCATGGACAACAGATCGTCGTGCCGTTTGGCTTCGGTGATCTTGAGGGCAACCTGGCCCCCGCCAAGCCCCTCTCGCCCCCGCTTCACCAATCGCCCACGCCGTTTGCGGGGATCCTGACGGTTCCTATATAGTGGACGCCCCCGAGATGGGTCACATCGAGCCGATGACCATGAAGCGCACATTCACCGTTAGAGCTGTCTGGGACGCCGAGGCCGGCGTTTTCTATTCTGAAAGCGATATCAGCGGGCTTCACATTGAGGCGGCGACGATCGAGGAATTCGAGAGCCTGCTCAAGGAGCTTGGCCCGCAGCTCATCATGGCCAATCACATCAAGCCGGGGGAACATTCCTCGATGCCAATCGAGGACCTGGTGCCGACCATTTTGTGGCAGCGGCCGACCGACGCCGTCCCGGCGTGACGTGGCGCAAGGCTACTACAGGGAAGTCGTGCGCGAAATCACCTCCCTTGGCTACTCCCGCGCGGGTAACGCGAAGGGTTCGCACGAAAAGTGGATCAACGCCGCGGGCCACACGCTGATCGTGCCGCGCCACCTGAAAAGCCGCCACACCGCAAATGGCATCCTGAAGGATGCCAATTCTCCCAATCGCGTGTAGCCCCTAATGCCCGTTCCCGGTCGGTGATCTTGAGGGCAACCTGGCCGCCACCCCACCCCGCCGCCTCCTACGGCCGATAGTCGGCGGGCAGCTTCTCGGCCGGCGATCTGGCGTCCTGGACTTCGAGGCGCTGCTCGAGCGACGCGACGCGCCGATCGAGCGCCTCGATTCTGTCGCGGCTGGCGGTCGTCAGGTTGTAGAGGGCCCGTTCCAGCCGGGCTATCCGGGTCTCGAGTTCCGCGCTCATGTCCGCCTCCGGGAAATTGGTCGAAGATGTTCCCATCCCGATCCTAGCAGGGCTCGGGCCGTCCTGCCCCGCGTCATCGGCAATGAGCGGAAAGGAGCGGTAAAGCGCCGCCGCCGGTGAGCGATAAGAAGGCGTTAACACGTACGTATCGGCCGCGCCCGGTCGGCCCGGCGCCCCTCTCCACTTGTTCCCGTTTCGTTCTGACGCTAGTCTCGCCGCGTGAACGCCAATACCCTCGCTTCCCTGAAAGCCGGCGGCTATCGCCTCGTGGCCTACTGCAACGAGCGCCACTGCGGCCACGCCGCCGAGCTCGACCTCGACGTGCTGATCGCGGCGCTCGGGGCCGGCGCCCGCTACAAGGGCCCGCGCTTTCGCGCCGGCGGGCATCTGAAATGCTCGAAATGCGGCTCGGCGGACGTCACCGTCACCCACCACGCCCCGTCGGGCTATGAAAAAGGCCAGGTCGGCGGCAAGTGGGGCGTGTGACCCCGCACGGGTCACCCCCGGCCCGGCCCGGTCAGAGCCCCCTCGCCCATTCGGCGATCCGCGCCGCCGCCGTTTCGAGATGCCCCTGGTGGGTGAACCCGGACGCCTTGCGGGGTTTGAGATCGTGGTTGCCGTCGGCGAGCCAGCACATCTCGATCGTGGGCGCGAGGCGATAGGAGGCCACTTCCCCCTTCGTGCCGAACGGATCGCGCTCCCCCTGGCAGATGAGCGCCGGGGTCTTCAAATCCTCAAGGTGCGCGGTGCGCAGTTTCTCCGGCCTGCCGGGCGGGTGGAAGGGATAGCCCAGGCACACCAGCCCCGCGATCCGGCCTTCGGCGAAAAGGTCGTCGGCGACCATCGAGGCGACCCGGCCGCCCAGCGACTTGCCGCCGATGATCAGCGGCCGGTCCGCCCCCAGCGCCTCGACCGCCCCCCGATATTCGTCCATGAGCCTGTCGGCGCGCGGCGGCGGCCGGCGCTTTCCCTGGCGCCGCGCCGCCATGTAGGCGAATTCGAACCGCGCCACCGCCAGCCGGCGCTTCGCCAGCGCCGCCGCGATGGTGTCCATGAAATCGGTCCGCATCGGCGCCCCGGCGCCATGGGCGAGCAGCACAGTGGCGATCGGATCGGCCGCCTCGTCCCTTAAAAACTCCATTGGCGCGGCCCTCCCCCGCCTGCCCGCCGGGCGGCCCGCGGCGCGACCGCCGGCCTCGATTTTGGCTCAGGGCTGGTTCTGGAAGCGGCCGGGCCCGCTGGCAAGGCCCGAATGCAGGAAAGGCGTCAAGCCGAAACCTGACGCCCCCTGTTATTCGGCGGTTGGGTGAAAGGTCGCGTTCCCGAAGGCCCGCGGGCCTCTCGCCTTTCCTCCGATAACAACCTCCGCTTCCATTTCTGGTCGCTTCGGTTGGTGGCCTCTTCTGCCCGAAGGCATCCGGACCAACCATCCGCACCCTCCGCCTTCTCCGGCGGGCGGGCAAGCACGTCGTTGAAGATGTTCCCGCTATCCCCGCAAGTCACAGGCGCGGGGGGTCGGATCTGGCTGCCGGCGCCTCGCTCTCGGCATCCGGGTCCTCGGCGTCCGGGTCGTCGGCAGGCCAGTCGACGATGTGGTTTTCCCACTCGCCCTGGGGCACCTGGTTCTCGCCGATCGTCTTGCCCCTGATCGAGATGCCGGCCTGGTGCACCGTCTCCGGGTCGCCGGAGACGAGCGGGTGCCACCAGGCGAGCCCCCTGCCCTCGGCGATCCGGCGGTAGGCGCAGGTCGGCGGTATCCAGTCGATGGCGCCGACATTGTCCGGCTCGAGCTTGATGCATTCTGGCACCCGCTTGAGCCGGTGCGCGTAGTCCGCGCACTTGCACGCATCGGGGTCCAGGAGCCGGCAATGGACGTCGGAGTTGAAGACCTTGCCGCTCGTCTCGTCCTCGAGCTTGACCAGGCAGCAGCGGGCGCAGCCGTCGCACAGCGCCTCCCATTCGGCGCGGCTCATTTCGCTGAGCGGCTTTACGTCCCAGTACGCCATGGCGCCCTCATTCAGCCGTCCTGAGCAACGACACTCGGTAACCGCTCCGGTTTGGCCCGCTTGCGTTTTGGGCCCGGTTGCGGGACATAGGGGCCGCAGAGGTCGGCACGAGGCGTCAGGTGTCTGATCCATTCTATCACAAGCCCAGGCGGAAAAAGCCTAACCGGTTCCTGCAGGCCGACGCTTGGCTCGATTCCTCGCTCTACGATTTCCTGGTGTCCGTCGGGCGCTGGTACCAGGGCTGGTCCGACTTCATGGCCCGGTTCCACGTGTCCGGCCTCAAGCGGCTGGTGGTCGAACTCGCCTCCGACGGGATGACCTTCGGGATGCTGGGGCTGTTGCTGCTCACGGCGCTGGCGCTGCCGGCGTTCGACGCCACCGCGTCGGGCCAGTTCAACCGGGCCGAGGACTATTCGGTCATCTTCCTGGACCGCTACGGCAACGAGATCGGACGCCGTGGTATCCGCACCGACGACTCCGTCGAGCTCGACAAGTTGCCCGACTTTTTCGTCAATGCGTCGCTGGCCACCGAGGATCGGCGCTTCTACGAGCATTTCGGGGTCGATGTGGTCGGCACCCTCAGGGCGCTGCTGTCGAATGTGCAGGCGGGCACCGTGGTCGAGGGCGGCTCTTCGATCACCCAGCAGCTCGCCAAGAACCTGTTCCTTTCCAACGAGCGCACCATCGAGCGCAAGATCAAGGAAGCGTTCCTGGCCCTGTGGCTGGAGGCCCACTACACCAAGGACGAGATCCTGAAGATGTATTTCGACCGCTCCTATATGGGCGGCGGCAACTTCGGGGTGGCGGCGGCGGCCGAGTACTATTTCGGCAAGGACGTGCGCGACATCACCCTCGCCGAGGCGGCGATGCTGGCGGGCCTGTTCAAGGCCCCGACGCGGTTCGCCCCGCATATCGATCTCGCCGCCGCGCGGGCCCGCGCCAACACGGTTCTGACCAATCTCGTCCAGGCCGGGTTCATGACCGAGGGCCAGGTCACCGGCGCCCGGCGCAAGCCGGCGACGCCGATCGACCGTTCGTTCGAAACCGACTCGCCGAACTACTTCCTCGACTGGGCCTTCGAGGAGATCAAGCCGACCCTGGCCCAGCACCCCGACGCCGTCGGCTTCGTCGCCCGCACCACCATCGATCCGGTGCTCCAGACCTACGCCGAACAAGCCGTCTCCACCGTCATCCGCGAGGAAGGCGACGCCTTCAAGGTCAGCCAGGCGGCGATGGTGGTGCTGGAACCCGGCGGGCCGGTCAGGGCCATGGTCGGCGGGCTCGACTACGGCAAGTCGCAGTTCAACCGCGCCATCACCCCGTCGCGGCAGCCGGGGTCCTCTTTCAAGCTGTTCGACTATTCGGCGGCCCTCGAGTCCGGCGAATACACCCCCGACACCACGATCGTCGACGCGCCGATCTGCGTGGGCAACTGGTGCCCGCGCAACTATGGCGGCTCCTACCGCGGCACGGTGACGATCCGCGAGGCGCTGACGCGGTCGATCAACACCGTGCCGGTCAGGATCTCGACCGTCATCGGGCGCGAGCCGATCGCGGAGATGGCGCATCGCCTGGGCATCCGCAACGACTTCCCGGTCACCCGTTCGCTGCCGCTGGGGGTGATATCCGTCTCGGTGATCGACATGGCGTCGGCCTACGGCGTGTTCGCCAACCAGGGCCGGCGGTCGACCGCCTACGGCATCACCCGCATCTCGAACCTGAAAGGCGAAACCATCTACGTGGCGCCGGAGCCGGACCCGAACGCGCCGCGGATCGTCTCGGAATCGACGCTGTTGGGGATGAACTCGATGCTGCGCAACGTCGTTCTCAACGGCACCGGCACCCGGGCGCAGGTCGAAGGCGTGCCGGCGGCGGGCAAGACCGGCACCACCCAGTCCTATCGCGACGCCTGGTTCTGCGGATTCACCGGCAACTATGTCGCCGCCGTCTGGTACGGCAACGACGACTACACCACGACCAACCGGCTCACCGGCGGACGGCTGCCGGCCCAGACCTGGCAGAAGTTCATGCAATATGCCCACACCAACATCGAGGTGAAGCCGCTTTACGGGGTCGAATTCGAACCCGAACCCTTCGCCCTGGCGTCCGCCGATTCGGCGGCCGGCGAGGTGGAAGTCGCGGCCCGGCCGCCGACCCTCTCCGCCGAGGCCGCCGACCAGCTGCTCGCGGTCGCCGCCGACATGCAGCGGGCGCTGGGCACCGCCCGGGAGGAAACCCCTCAGGACGAGGCCGGCTCCATCCTGTACGTTCAGCGCACCGACTGAATCTTCGTGCGTTTCGTCCTGGGGCTGATCATCACCCTTTCGGTCGCGCTGGTGACCGGCTTCGGCGCCAGCTATCTGGCGCTCGAGGACGGGCGGCTGTTCGGGGCGCTGAGAATCGGGTCATGGGCCGCCTGGCCGAGCGCCGGCAGCGGATCGGTCGACCCCTATACAATGGCGTTTCTCGCCCGCACGGGGCGCCTGCAGCTGGGGCGCTCGGAAGGGCTCAGATTCACCGCCTGGTCCGATAGCGGCGGCACGCCGCTGAGGCGCGAATGCCGTTACACGATCGAAGGCACGACGCCGGTGGCGGCCATGTGGACGCTCTACGCGCGGGCGCCGGACGCCGCGGTGATCGGGGAGCCGTCCCGGCGGCCCTTCGTCGACAGCGTCAATCTGGCCCGCCGGGCGGACGGGGCGATCGCCATCCATGTCGGCCCCGGGGTTCGCCCCGGCACCTGGCTCGCGACCCCGGGCAGCGGGCCCTATGCGCTGGTGCTGAGCCTCTACGACACCTCCGTGTTCGCCGGGTTGGGCGCCACCCTCGACGCCTTGCCGGTGATCGAGCCGGAGGGCTGCGAATGATCCGCTATTCGATGTGGGCACTGGCGGGACTGTTGCTCGGCGCGATCGTGCATCTGGTGGTGATCCTGATGGTGCCGGCGGTCGCCGAGCGCGACGTGTGGGCGAAGGTCTCCGAGCTCGACGCGGTCGAACGGATCCGGCTGATCCCGTCGGCGGTTGTCGGCGGCCCCAACAGCTTCGATCTCGACCCCGCCCTCATCCACGCGGTGTGCCAGCTCGATCTCAGGGACGGTCCCGGCGAACTGGAAGGAGAGCTGCCGGCGAGCTTCTGGTCGATCGCGGTCTATCAGCCGAACGGCACGATCGTCTATTCGACCACCAACCGCGCCGCCAGCGGAAGGCGGGTCAATCTGGGCATCTTCAATCCGGCGCTGACGCGCCTCTTGGCCGAGCAGCAGCTCGAGATCGAGGAAGGCCTGCTGATCGTCGAATCCCCCGGCGACGACGTCTTCGTGCTGGTCCGGCTGTGGCCCGAATATCCCGAGCTCGCCCCCCGCTACAAGCAGATGCTCGAAGCCCTCACCTGCCGGGTGCTCAGGTAGAGAGTTGGGTGGGCCGCTTGGTCAGTGTGGATTCCCGCTTTCGCGGGAATGACGATTGTTGGAAGCGGTTCGCTCAACTCGCAATGTCATCGTAGAGATCGCGCCACTCGGGATTCGCCTATTCGATCAGCTCGATCTTCCATGCGCGGCGCCATTTCTTGATGTGCTTTTCTCGGGCGATGGCCGCTTCGGCGGTTGCGTGTGTTTCGAACCAAACCAGCCGCCTGACGCCGTAGCGGGTCGAAAACCCCGGAACTTCGCCTTCGCGATGTTGCCACACTCGACGCACCAGATCGTTGGTCATGCCGAGATAGAGCGTGCCGTTCGGACCGCTGGCGAGCAAATAGACGTAGAATTGACGGGCCACCGCTTCCTCAATCCGCTATTCGCCCTCCTCCCTCGTCATTCCCGCCCCGCTCCTTCGTCATTCACGCGCAAGCGGGAATCCACCGCGCCGGTCCAGCCTGCCCCTCGTCATTTTCGCGTCCCTTCGTCATTCCCGCCCCCCTCCTTCGTCATTCCCGCGCAAGCGGGAATCCATCCGAGCAGCGGTCGACGATCAGCGCGTGCGACCTACACACACGCCTTCAGCTCTCATCGTCCGCATACAGGTGCCGCACGTCGAGCGGTCGGCGTTTTGCGAGCTCCTCGACGATCAGCGAGCGGTGACAGCGCGCCGGGTCGCGTTCGAAGCACATCAGGCAGACCGCCTTCGATGCGGCGATCTCGGCCAGCTCGCCGAGCGCCATCTGTGCCTCCGGCGTCGCCAGCTGTCCGCCCATGACTTCGAGAAAGCCGTTCCAGTCGCCGCGCCGCGCGGCGTCCCGGCCCGGCTTCGGCGTGCCGAGGGTTTTCAGATGCGCATAGCCGATGCCGGCGTCCGCCAGCGCCGCCGCCAGCGCGGTCTTCGAAAATCCCGGCTTGCGCGACGAGGTCACAGCGCGCACGTCGCAGACAAGCTCGACCCCCGCCTTCGCCAGCGTGGCGACGAAAGCGTCCGGTGCGACGCCCTCATAGCCGATGGTACGTATCGTGAGCCGCGCCATCTCAGAAGTCGGGACCGCCGGCCCCGCCGGGCACCGGCGCCCTTCCGCTGCCGAACCCCATCGTCGGGTCGGCGCCGAGCTCGATTTCCGGCCGCGGGCAGAATTCGCCCCGCCTGGCCCGCTCGGTGAAGGGCGCCAGGCGGTTCAGCGCGTCGTTGACCTCGCGCGCCGCGACGTCGGGCGTCTCGATCAGCAGCCGGTCGAGGGCCAGTTTGTAGGCCGCCTCGCGGGTCGTCAGGGCGCGCACGAACCAGTCGATGAAGTCCTGGTTGCGCGCTTCTCTATCCGCCAGCGCGACGGCGATCGCGGGGTCGGCCGGATCGATCTCGACGATGGCGATGCGGCGGCGTTCGGTCAGCGTATCGACCGCGCAGATCGCCTCAACCGTCGCCGGGGCCGTGGCGATGTCGGCCTCGATATGGTCGGCGACGGTCGCGAACCGCACCGATGACGACCGGTAATTCTGCGCCTTGAGCCAGGCGAAATAGTCCTCGGGCGCGAACGTCTCGTCCATGAGCAGTGCCACCTTCTGCCGTTGCGGGCGGACGGAGCGGTCGAACATCCAGGCGCGGGCGTGCGGGGCGACGACGAAGCGCCAGACCCGGTCCTGCATCTGACGTTCCTCGTCGGTGAACGCGAAGCTCTGCGGGTCCCGGAACCCGAGCGCCGCCAGCGCCTCGCCGGCGCCCTCGTCGGGCGTGAACAAGCGGTTTTCCTGATCGCGGTAGGCGGTCGCGGCGGCGCCGGGGGCGGCGCGGCCGAAGTCCGACGTCTGGCGGACGCAGGCGCCCAGCGCGACGAGCGCGGTCAGCGCCAGCAGCCGGATCGCGAACTCAGCGCGCCTTGCGACGCGGTGGCTTGGCCTGCGGTCCGGCGGGCCCGCTAGTCGTGTCGCGTTCATACCGAACCCCGGGGAAGATCACCACGTTGCCTTCCGGCTTCGGGTCGGCGGGCTTCCGCGTCGGCGTGCGCCTGGTCCGAAATCTCAGAACGGTCGCCATGAAGACCTCTTCAAAGACCTCTTTAGGATCGGTTGCGAGAAGGCCCTTGGATGTCCACCGCGCAACACTCGTACCTGACGATGACACCGCCACCGTCTGCGACATTAAGAATTCCCCATGGTTAACAGTCCGCTAACGAATTGATGGAAAAACTCGTCGAGGCGGACCGATCGGATCGGCCGTGGCAGACAAGCGGGGTGGGCGGCCAGCGAATGATCGGGTTCCAGCCCTACGAAACCTTCCAGCTCCTGGTTGAATCCGGCGGCGTCGAACGCGCCAGTACTTTGCTGGTGGCCGCCACGGAGGCCTTCGCGCGGCGCGCCCGGCCCAGCGCCAGCGAGCTCGATCAGTTCGATGCGCTCGTCAAGCGGCTGTTCGCCACCGCCGCTCCCTCGGCCCGGCAACAGGCCGCCAGGGTGCTCGCGGGGGCCGAATATCTTCCCCCCGACGTCGAACGGCTGGTCTACGAGAATATCGGCGAGGAGCTGATCGAGTTGATCGAGAGCGCGCCTTCCATCTCGGCGGAAGTGCAGCGGGAGATCGCCGACACCAGGAATGTCGCCGCCTGCGCGCAGCTGGCGGCGCGCGCCGACCTCGACCGCGGCGTCGTGGCCAAGCTGTTCGCGATGAACTCGCGGACCGTCTACCGGGCGCTGGTCGCCAACAAGCGGCTTTCCTTCGTCGGCGCCTATCTCGGCGCGGTATGCCGGGCGGCGCGCATGGATGCCGAGGTCGCCCGTTCGCTCGCCGCCCGGACCGACATCGACAAGGCAATGCTGGCGCCGGCCTTCTTCCATCTCGAGGAGCCCGACCGGCTGCAGATGCTCAACGCCTACTCGGCCCGCCGCATTCCGGAGACGGCGCTCCGGCGCACCTACGAGCAGCTATCGGTGGCGACCCCGGAGCTCTGCCGCGCCCTGATGAAGCTCTACCAGGCCAACCGCCGGCCCGAGATCACGCGGCTGTTCGGCCAGATCACCGGCCTGGACGAGGTGCGCTGCGGTGAGATCGCCCACGACACCGGCGGTGCGGCGTTGTTCGTGGTGCTCAGGGCCTTCGGCTGCGAGGCCGCCGACGGGCTGAGGGTTCTGGTGCACGCGACCGGCCATCAGCCGGGGGACTCGAGGCGTCTTGCCGACTACGCGCGCCTGTTCGAGACCCTCAGCGTCGATTCGATGGTCTTTGTGATGGGCGTGTGGCGCGGCGAGGCGGACCTGTTGTCCATGGCGCGGCCGGAATACCGGCCGGTCTCCGCGCCATCCACCCGCACCCCGCAGGCCGGCGAGGGCCACTCCGACGTCGACCGCGCCATGGCCGCCATGCAGCGGATCGTCTCGACGGCCGGCTGAGGGCGCCGCATCCCGTCCTAGCCCCCCGACGCGTCGGCCAGGGCAATCCCGTAGTCCCCGTCCCGCGCTTCCAGGGTAACCACCCACAGGTCCGGATCGAACTCGGCTTCGCGGCGAATGCGTTCGCGCACCGTTTGCGGGGCTTCGCGATCGAAGCGGCACGCGAAAAGCCGGTCGCCATCGTCCCCTGCCGCCACCGCGGGCGCCGGCACGAACAGCGAAACGGTGCCGTTGAGGTGGTCCACCTCGACCCAGATCTGGCCGGCGGCCGGATCGCCCCGCCGGCTGACGACGCATATCCGGCCGACAGAATCGTGCCGCCGGACGAACCCGGAAACCCAGATTTCGGAGCGCAGCCGCGCCATCGTCAGAGGCTGGCGTTGGCCGCCTGCAGCATGTCGATGAGTTCCGGGGTGACCTCGCCGGTCACCGGGTAGTTGTTGAACACTTCGAAGTTGCGGATCGCCCTGGCGGTCGCCTCCCCGGCGATGCCGTCGATTTCGCCGTGCAGGAACCCCAGGGACGCCAGGCCGCGCTGCACGGCGGCGACGAATTCGCGCTGCGGATCCGGTTCGGACGCCGGCGTCAGGTGGCTCGCCGAGCGGGCGATTTCGGCCAGCGGATCGGAAGCCGGTGTGCGGCTCGGGGCCGCCACCGGGGCGACGGGCTGAGGCGGCACCAGGGAGATCGGCCGCCGGATCTGGCCGCGCATATAGGCCGCCTCCAGCGCCTCGATCAGTGGGGGCGAGATGGCGCCCGTCGAGACAAGGCCGGCCGATTGCTCGAAGGTCCGTATGGCGGTCGCGGTCACCGGGCCGTAGTAGCCGTCGACCTGGGCATCGAACAGGCCCAGCGCCTTGAGCATGGTCTGGACGCGGAAGGTGTCCCGATTGCCGACCACCTCGCCGGGGAGTTCGAGCGGGGCGACTTCCCTCACGCTCTGGGTCGGGACGGGATCGATGCCGGCCGGCCGGACGGGCGCCGCGCCGAGCTCCGGCAGCACGATCGCGGCGAGCTGGCGTTCGAAGGCGGCCTGTTCGGCGGGGCCGGGAACCCACGGCTCCTGGCCCGACGGCGGCTGCAGGAAGAGCGCGTTGACCAGCGCCCACACATAGCCCGCCGTCACCAGCGCCAGGGTGGTCGAGGTCAGCGGCGCATGGGCGAGCCGCCGGAACACCAGGCGCAGGATGGCCCAGACGCTCCCCAGGATGAGGCTGCGGGAGGCAAACGAATGGTAGATGGCTCTGGCTTGCATGGATGATCCTCAAGCGGTTCTGGGCAGCCGCGACGGGCGGGCTTCGGCGGCGGGCGGCAATTCGGCCGGCGGCTCGGCGCTTTCCGGCGGCTGCACTGCGTCTTCGGGCGGCGCCAGCCGGTTTGCAGTCGGGCCGCTCACCGGCAGCATGACGCTGACGGTGGTGCCGATCCGGGGCCGGGAGGCGACCTTGAGCTGGCCGCCATGCAATTCGACAAGTCCGCGGACGATCGACAGGCCGAGCCCGGCGCCCTCGTATTGGCGGTTCAGGGCACTGTGGGCCTGGAAGAACGGCTCGCCGACACGGGCGATCTCGTCGGGCGCCATGCCGATCCCCTGGTCGACGACCGAGATGACGATGGAGGCGCCGGCAAGCCGCATCTTCACCGTGACGGTGCCGCCTTCGGGGCTGAACTTGATGGCGTTGGAAATCAGATTGAGCAAGATCTGCCGGCAGGCGCGTTCGTCGCCGGACATCGCCGGCAGTTCCGGCGCGATGTCGCGCTTGAAGGCGATCCGCCGCTCCTTGGCCGCGCCCTCCATCATCGACAGGCACGGTTCGACAAGTCCGGCGGGATTGAACCTGTCGAGGTGAAGCTCGAACTTGCCCGCCTCGATCTTCGACATGTCGAGCAGCATCACGATCATCTCGAGAAGATGCTGGGCGGACTGCAGGATCAGTTGGGCGTATTCCTCGTGATCCTCGCTGAGTTCGCCGCCGATGCGGTTGAGCATCATCTCGGTGAAGCCGACGATGGCGTTGAGCGGCGTGCGAAGCTCATGGCCGATTGTGGCGAGGAACCGCGACTTGGTCTCCGAGGCGGCCTCGGCGGCCTCCCTGGCCTTGCGGATTTCCTGTTCGTAGTCCTTGCGCACGGTGACGTCGCGCAACACGGCCACGACTTCGTAGCCGCGCCGGCCGGGGCGGGCGTTGTGGACCGGCGACAGCGACGCCTCGATCCAGAAGAAGGCGCTGACGCCCTCCAGATCGCTGCGCACGCGGATCTCCACCACCCGGGCGAACCCGTGATGGCGCGTCTCGTCGAGGGCGTGCAGGTATTTGGGCCGGTCGAGCACGTGAATGCGTTCGATCAGGCCGTCGCCGGCGAGCTGGTATCGGCGGCAGCCGAACAGCGCCTCCGACGATTTCGAGATGAACAGCATCTCGCCGGCGGCCGAATAGCGCACCACCGCGTCCTGGATGTTCTCGACAAGGTGGTGGAACGCCTGCACCTGCGAGCGCTGGAAGACGAGGAAGGCGTGCGACAGCCGCCAGGCGGCGAAGGTGACAAGCGACCCGGTGACCACGAAGGTGACCACCGACAGCCAGGCGGCCCACACCTCGCGCATCGGCACGCTGAGGGGAATGACGCCGAAATGCGCCAGGTCCACGAACCCGACGGCCACCGCGGTGGCGCCCCAGGCCAGCCGCTTCTGCGGCAGCTTGGCCAGCAGGACCGCATAGATCGGCGCCAGCAGGATCGTCGCCAGGCCAAAATCGGCAAATCTCGGATGGGCCAGCGAGAACACCACCCCCGCCGCCAGCAGCCCGGCGATGTGAATGGCGGTCACCAGCTCGTCGCGGCCGGCCCGATGCAACCCCAGACAGGCGCCGGCGGTGACCATGACGGCGACGTCCAGGGCCAGCGGCGCGGAAACGCCGGCCGCCTGCAGCCACAGCACGAACGGCAACAGCGCCGCGGAGACCACCAGCGCGAAGATCGAGTTGAGCCACAACGTCGAGCCGCGCAGATTGTCGGGATGGGCGCTGGCACCACGCCAGCTGGAGATGGGTCGCGCGGAGGCCGAATGCTCTTGGCGTTGGCGCATGTTGAGTTGTCCGCAGCGTTGATCGAAACCGCCGTCGCGTTCGACATTTTCACCGATGCCCTAAGAGGGGATTAAGCGCGCAATTCCGGGCATCCCGAGGCCGCCCACAGGCGCCTGAAAGTGGCCAGGTGGTAAATAAACCGTCACCCGCCGGGGGGCCGGAAAGCTGCAATTCTCGTCAAATTTTATCGATTGCCAGCAGGTCCGTTTTACTCGCCGCCCCTAGGGTGCTCATCCGAAGCGCCGGGATATCCGGCAGCGTCATTTGGTGGGCAACTTTCATGGTCTTGTTGCGATCCGCATTCTGGCTGGGCGTCGGCTATCTGGTCGTCACGTCCGGACATCCGGACCTGCAGCGGGCCGGCCAGGATCTCACGGCCGGCGCGCTCCAGGCGGGCGGGTCCCTGATCGCCGAGCAGGCCCTGGCGGGCCAATGCGAAAGCGGCCCATGCACCGAAATCCTTGCCGCAATACTGACCTCCAAAAAGTCGACGGGGCCCCTCGGCTCCGAATTGCAGCAGGACCTCACCCCTGACCTCGTGGCGCCGACACCCCCACCGCGCCCCGAATGGCTGGGGTGAATTAGCAGGAGCCGCGTCACTTCCCCGACGCTACTCCAGACGAGCGGTTCCTGCGCTTGAGCCGTAGATGCACTGTCCCGCGTCTACGGCTCCTTTTTTTTGTCCACTTTGCCCGGCACCGGCGGCGCCTATATAAGTGGCGATCATGCCCCCGGCCGCCATGTCGATCGACGAAGTCTCCGACAACCTCCAGTTTCTGGACGACTGGGAGGACCGGTACCGCTACCTGATCGAGCTCGGGCAGACCCTGGAGCCGCTCACCGGCGAGGAACGCAACCCGGCGACCAAGGTCGAGGGGTGCGTGTCCCGAGTGTGGCTGGTCACCGAGCCCGAGGAGCGCGGCGGCGAGACCATTCTCAGATATCGCGGCGATTCCGACGCCATGATCGTCAAGGGGCTGATGGCGATCCTGATCGCGCTCTATTCTGGGCGCCCGGCGCCCGAGATCGCGGCGACCGACGCCATCGGGTTTTTCGACCGGCTGGGGCTTCGGGAGCACCTGACCACGCAGCGCTCGAACGGGCTGGTGGCCATGGTCCGGCGCATCCGCGGCGACGCCGCGCGGTTGGCGACGGCCCAGGGCCTGCGCTAGCCCTCCTCGAACATCGGCGGCCTGGGGCCCTGGCGCCAGCGGCGCGTCGGCGCCGACGCCCGGCCCTCGGCGAACGGCATCAGGCCGAAGGTATGCGCCACCTGGTCCAGCCCGATGCGCAGCACCAGCTTGGCGCTTCGCTGCGGCCAGCCGCGTTCCGATTCGACCTGTTGCAGTCCCTTGAGAAATCCGCACACGTCGATGACCACGCCCAGGCTGTCCGGCGGC
Source organism: uncultured Devosiaceae bacterium (assembly GCA_964574935.1). Lineage (GTDB taxonomy): Bacteria > Pseudomonadota > Alphaproteobacteria > Rhizobiales > Devosiaceae > JBBECE01. The sequence continues at coordinate 14,290 of CAZNOZ010000025.1, forward strand.
AGGTCCGTTCCCAGCCGCGCCAGCCGCCGCCTGGCATCCGACGCCATGTCCGAGATCGCGGCGCCCGCCCCGGCGCTGTCGGCGCGCTGGCTGGCGACATGATCGGGGGTGTAGTTGGTTGTCGTTCTCGGCGCCAGCGCGGCGCGCTCGACAAGGCGCCGGACGCGCTCCCCCGCCTCGAGATGGTGCGGCAACAAAAACGGCTTGCCCGATCCGCTGCTCAGCGAGGCCAGTTTCCTGAGCGGGCTTTCGGCCTGATTGATCCGCGTGCCGTCCGGGGCGCGCCGGATGTCGCGGTGCTGGTCGGCGAAGCGGTCGGCGTCCGCCAGATGCCGGCGCAACCAGGTCCGCGCCTCGGCGGTCGGGCGGAGCTGCCCGGCGCGTGCCTCGACAAGGCCGGCGGCGACCAGACGGCGGGCGGTCGGGCGGTCGATGCGCGCCGGACGTCCGTCGCCTCTGGCGGCAAATCCGTCATCGGTGGGCGCCGCCGAGCCGGCGGCGATCAGGCGACGCACGAAGCGGACAACCCGCCGCGGTTCGGTGGCGTTCATCGGCCCATCTCCCACCGGCGTTCCCCTGCGGCGGTCCCGGTCACCGCGGCGGCGCGCACCGCCTCCTCCAGGCAGCGGATCTGCAAATCGAAGCCCTTGTCGTCGCGCCGGTTTTCGATCAGCCCGCAGGCATGCGCCGCCGTCGTACGGTCCCGGGCGAAGGTGTGGGCGGTCTCGGTGAGCGTGGCGCCGAGGTCGACATGGATCAGATACATGGCGATCTGGCGCGCCAGTGCCGCCCGGGCGTTGGCGCGGGTCGGACACATCAGTTCCGTGAGCTGCACCCGGCAGGCGGCACGCACCAGATCGAGGACCGCATTGAAATTGGCCGCCGGCGCGGGGGCCGCCAAAATCGCCGGCCATCGCTGGCCCTCGGTTTTCGTTCCCCCATCACCAGGCCGCTTCGACATCGGGCGCCTCCCATCGCACTATATGACAATATTCCTATAGCGCGAAACGCCCCCAGCGGGGATAACTTTGTTGCGAATGCCTTCAAGCGCCTAAAAACAAGGCCGCCCCGAAGGGCGGCCCGGTGCTGGATCGCATCGATTCGGTGTTATTTTCGGCGCTTGCGGCCCAGTCCCATCTTCTTGGCCAACGCCGAACGGGCGGCGGCGTAGTTGGGCGCCACCATCGGATAGTCGAGGGGCAAACCCCACTTCTCCCGATACTGCTCGGGGGTCAGATCGAAGTGGGTGCTCAGGTGCCGCTTGAGCGACTTGAACTTCTTGCCGTCCTCCAGACACACGATGTACTCCGGGGTGACCGACCGCTTGACGGAGACTGCGGGCTTGCGCGCCTCGGCGGCCGGCATCTGTTGGCCCGACAGGCCCGACAAGGCGCCATAGACATCGGTGATGAGCTTCGCCAGGTCCGTCTGGGAGACGGAATTGTTGGAGACGTAGGCGCTCACGATGTCGGTACACAAATCGACCAGATCGGATTTCATCATGGCCGAGTCGACTTGCATCTGTTCGTTCATTTTGCGTTTCCCGATTCTTTTGGTGCTTGCGCACACTTCATGCAAAGTGATTACGGCATTTTATGTTATTGCCAAATTCGGACTCAACCCCGTCGCGCAAATAAACCTTGGACAATTCATCGCACCCGAGAAAGAAAGCAGACTTTCCTAATCCGCTCCGTCCGGGCTGTCCGCTTCCAGATCGTTGATGTGGGTGATCGCGGCGGGCTTGTAGCCGGCGGTGTAGGCGGCGCGCGCCAGCAGATGCGCGGCCACCGGCGCGGTCAGAACCAGGAAGGTCACGCCGGCCAGTGCGCGCAGCGCCACGGCGGCGTCCAGGGCGTAGATGGCGATGGCGATCAGGGCCAGGCCGGCGCCCAGGGTACCGGCCTTGGAGGCGGCATGCATGCGCGTATAGAGATCCGGCAGCCTGAGGATGCCGATCGCCGCCAGGAAGCTGAACAGCGCCCCGACGATCAGCAAGGCGCCGGCGATATAGGCGGCGGTTCCTTCCATCATCGTTGCGACTCCCGGTTGTGGTTGGCTTCGTTGCCCGAGCGGATGCGCCAGCTCTGCAGCACGAAGCGGGCGAAAGCGATGGTCGCCAGGAACCCGACCAGCCCGAGCGAAATGGCGATGTCGAGATACAGCATGAAGCCGGTCTTGATCGCGATCACCGCGATGTAGCCGATGCCGATCGTGAACAGCATGTCGAGCGCCAGGATCCGGTCCGGCAGTCCCGGCCCGCGCGCGATGCGGATGGTGACCAGGATCAGCGCCCCGGTCAGCAGGGCCAGGGACAGGTTGCCGGCGAAATCGAGAAATGCGTGCCCGCTCATTCGAAGGCCTCGATGATCTTGCGCTCGAAGCCCCGGGCGATGGAGTGGATCAGGGTCTGCCGGTCCGGCACCGAGATGGCGTGGACGTACAGCGTCTTGCGGTCCTCGGAGACGTCGACGCTGAGGGTGCCGGGGGTCAGGGTGATCATGTTGGCCAGCATGGTGATTCCAACGTCCGACGTCAGGGTGAGCGGGTAGGCGATGATGGCCGGATGCAGGACCCGGTCGAGCCGTGGCGAGACGACGACCATGGCCACCCGGACGGCACTCAGGATGATCTCGAATATGAACAGGCCCAACAGCGAGATCGCCTGCCACAGCCTGAGGAAGGTCCGCGACGCCGCCATGCGCTCGCGCACCACCCACAGCGCCCAGGCCCCGATGAGCGCCCCCAGGATCACGTTGGTGAGCGTGAACACCCCCGTGATCGCGGCCCAGATGACGGCAAAGCCGATGATGGCGACAACACGCATCAGGGGCCTCCCTGCAATCCCACGGCCGCGACATAGGGCGCCGGATCGACAATGCCGACCGCCGCCATGCGCCCCGCCTCGAACAGCGGCGCCGGCCACAATCCGAGCCCGACGATCGCCGCCGTCAGGGCCGCCGCCGGCGCCAGCCCCAGCCAGCGGTGCCGGGCCGAGAGCGGCCTGAGCCGGTCGTTGGGCGCCTCGGAGAGATCGCCCTCCCGGCTGTTGCGCCAGAAGATGTGGGCCCACAGCCGCGACCCGGCGATGGTGGTCAGCAGGGCGCTGAGCAGGATCACGCCGGCCATCCAGTAGTCATCGGCGGCGAGCGCCGACTTGACGAGAACGAATTTCGGCCAGAAGCCGAGGAACGGCGGCATCCCCGAGATCGCCAGCACCAGACAGATGAAGGCCAGCGAAAGCGGCGAGTTGGCGTGATAGAGCCCGCCCATGCGGCGGGTGTCGCGGGTGCCGGTCGCCGCTTCGATCAGCCCGGCGACGAGGTAGAGGCCGGTGATCGTGAGCATCGAGTGCGCCACATACATCGCGGAGCCGAAGATGCCCCCATACGCATCGCTGGCCGGCTCGGCGATGGCGATGCCCGAGAGCATCGCCCCGATGCCGCCGATCACCAGAAAGCCCAGCGCCCGCCGCAGATTGGTCTCGGCGATGGCGCCGAGCGGGCCGAGGATCAGGGTGCCCATGGCGATGGCGGTGATGGCGATGTTGATTTCGGCCGCCGAGGGCGGCATCAGCGCCACCAAGATGCGGATCGCGGCGTAGACGCCGACCTTGGTGAGCAGGCCCGCGAACAGGGCCGATACCGACGGATCGGGTGTGTGGTAGGAGGCCGGCAGCCACGCATTGAGCGGAAACGCCGCCGCCTTCAGCGCCAGGGCGAGCAGGAACATCGCCTGCACGGCGACCAGCGCCACCGGGTCGGCGTCGGCCGCGACCCGCGCGATGTCGGCCATGTTCAGGGTCCCGAGCAGCCCGTACATGAACCCCACCGCGGTCAGGAACAGCGTCGTCGCCAGCAGCGAGATGAAGCCGTATTTGACCGCCGCATCGAGCTGGATGCGGCGCCCGCCGATGATCATCAGCCCGAACGAGGCGATCAGCATCACCTCGAACCACACATAGAGGTTGAACACGTCGCCGGTCAGAAACGCGCCGTTGATCCCGGCGATCATCACCAGCAGCAGCGGATGGAAGCCGTAGCGGGTCTGGCGGGGCTGCACCTCGGACTGGGCGTAAACCAGCACCACGAGCGTCACGATCCCGGCCACCAGCGCAAACAGGGCGCCGAGCATGTCGGCGGCGAAGCTGATCCCGAACGGCGGCAGCCAGTTGCCCATGGTCATCGCCAGCGGGCCGGTGGCGGCGATGCGCTGGACGAGCAGCACCTCGCTCATCACAACGCCCACCAGCACCATGAAGGCGAAGGTCGACTGCCAGGCCGGCCGGCCCCTGGTGATCAGCAACACGGTGGCGCCGATCAGCGGCAGCGCCACCGGCCAGACCAGCACCCAGTCGGTGACCGCGGTGGGCAGCGCCCGCATCGCGTCGGTCAGCGGCGGCAGGGCTTCGGCGAGAGCGGCCTCGAGGAGCGGCGCCATCAGTAGCTCTCCGGCGGGCGGGCCGGGTTTTCGGGCTCGGCCAGGCGCATGGTGTCGGTGTCGTCGGCGTCGAGTTCCTGGTAGGCGCGGTAGGCGAGCACGAGCAGGAACGCAAACAGCGAGAACCCGATCACGATGGCGGTCAGGATCAGCGCCTGCGGCAGCGGATTGGCGACCGCCTCGGGCGGCTGCGTCATCGTCGGCGGCACGATCGGCGGCACCTCACGGGTCAGGCGGCCGACGGTGAAGATGAGGAGATTGACCGCGTTGCCCAGGATCGCCACGCCCAGCAGCATGCGAATGAGGGCGCGGGAGAGCATCAGGTAGATCGCCACCGTGAAGAACACGCCGATCAGTCCCGCGAGCGCGTATTCGGGCATCAGCGGGACCCCATTTCGTCTTCCTCGAGCGACAGCGCCAGGGTCGAGAGCACGCCGAGCACGGTCAGGAACACGCCGATGTCGAACACCAGCGGCGTCGAAACGGCCAGCTCGGTGCCGTCGGGCAGCGTGAACATCAGCCACAGCCCGGTCAGATACGGCACCCCGAGGAAGGCCGACACGAGCCCGCTCACGCCGGCCAGGAACACTCCGCCACCGGCCATCACCATCGGGTGCACGATGAGCGCCTTGCGCACTTCGGCGGGCCCGGCGGCGATGCCGTAGATGGCCACCGCGGAGGCGCCGATCAGCCCGGCGATGAAGCCGCCGCCGGGGGCGTTGTGGCCGCGCAGCAGCACGAAGATGGAAAACACAAGCATCAGCGCCGAAAGGTAAGGCGCGATGGTCCGGAAAATGACTGTATTCATGTCGCCCCGCTCCCTTCGGCCGCCGCCGGTTCATGCGTGTCCGGGCCGGCGCCGGCAACCGCCGTGGCCATCGGTGCCCCGCCGGCCCGGCGCCCCGGGGCGCCGGTGCGAATCCGGATCAGCGCCAGAATCGCGATACCGGCGGTCAGCACCACCGTGATCTCGCCCAGCGTGTCGAGTGCCCGGAAGTCGACGAGGATGACGTTGACGATGTTGTGCCCGTGGGCGAGGGGAACGGAAGTGCGGGCGAAGAACTCCGACAGGCGCGGGTCGAACTGGGATTGCAGCACCAGATAGAGCACCACGGTCAGCCCGGCCCCCGCGACGATGGCGAGCGCCCCGTCGCGCACCGCCTCCTCGAGGATGCGGTGGTCCCGCTGATCGAGGCGTAGCCGGGTCATCACCAGCGCCAGAATGACGACCGAGAAGATCTCGACCATGAACTGGGTGAAGCTCAGGTCCGGGGCGCCGAACTGCATGAAGATGATGGCGACGGCAAACCCCTGGATGCCGAGCGAGACGATGGCCACCAGCCGCGTCCTGCCGACGACGACGCTGATCAGCCCGATCAGCGCGACGACCATGATGCCCCACTCGTAGAAGGACATGTGGGGGATCGCGGGCAGTGCCGGCAGCGCCTCGGAATGCATCAGCACCGGCCCGAAGGTCGCCGCCGACAGCGCCAGGAAGATGACGATCAGATAGAATTCGAGCTTGCCGTGATGCAGGAACCGGGTGACGGCGCCGGCACCGCGAACGAGCGAGAACATGGCCTGGTCAAAGCCCCGGTCCGGCCCCCAGCGCCACACATTTGCGAGCCGCCTGAGCCCGGTGCGGACGGCGCCGCGGTACCAGAAAACCAGCGCGCCCAGCGCCCAGGTCGCCGCCGACAGCGCCAGCAGCGGCATCTCGAAATGCCAGGGCTCGAGGTCGTTGGTAATCGCGAAATTGTAGACCGTGGACGCCGAGGCAACGACGAAGAGGTCCGCGAACTCGTGGATGAACAGCCCCGCGCCGATGCCGGCGACGCCGATCAGCAGCGAGCCGATGATCATCGACAACGGGCCCTCATGGGGCGTTTTCGGGGTCGGCACGCGGGGCCCGAAGAACAGGCCGATCGCCATCACCAGCCCGACCACCAGCATCAGCGCATTGCCGACCAGCGCGATGAGCACCACCGCGATGTCTTGCGGCAGGCCGCCGCCGATCTGCGTATAGATCACGTCCTTGGCGAAGTAGCCCAGCGACACCGGCAGGCCGGCCATCGAGATCGCCGCCAGCAGGGCCGAAACCGCCGAAACCGGCAGGCGCGTGAACAACCCCGATACCTGGGTGACGTCGCGGGTGCCGGTGGCGTGGTCGACCGTGCCGGCGATCAGGAACAGCGCGCCCTTGTAGAAGGCGTGCGCGATCAGGAACAGGATGGCGCCGGTGATCGCCGCCTCGGTGCCGACGCCGATAAGCATCACCAGCATCCCCAGGGTGCCGACCGTGGTGTAGGCGAGCATCATTTTCATGTCGGTCTGGCGCAGCGCCAGGATCGCTCCGGTGACAAGCGTGACGCCGCCGACGACCGGCAGGATGACGTTCCATTCGACAGTGTTGCCGAGCACCGGGTGCATGCGGGCGAGCAGGTAGACGCCGGCCTTGACCATCGTTGCCGAATGCAGATAGGCGCTGACCGGGGTCGGCGCCTCCATGGCGTTGGGCAACCAGAAGTGAAACGGCACCTGCGCCGACTTGGTGAAGGCGCCAACCAGCACCGTCAGCAGGATCGGCAGATACAGGGCATTGCCCTGGATCAGCCCCGAGCGCGCCAGCATGTCGGAGACGAACCAGGTCTGGTTGGTGTAGGCGAGCAGGATGAGCCCCGCCAGCAGCACCAGGCCGCCGCCGCTGGTGACGATCAGCGCCTGGATGGCGCCGCGCCGCGCCGCCTGCCGGTAGTGGTCGAACCCGATCAGCAGGAACGAGGTGATCGAGGTCAGCTCCCAGAACACGAACAGGGTGACGATGGAATCGGCGAGCACCAGTCCCATCATCGAGCCCATGAATGCGAGCATGAAGGCGAAGAACCGCCCCTGGTGGGGATGGCCCCTCAGATAGCCCCCCGAATAGGCGATGATGACCGTGCCGATGCCGGCGATCAGCAGCGCGAAAACCAGGCTCAGCCCGTCGAGATAGAAGCTGAAGGGGATGCCGGGGGTCGGCGGGTCGGCGGGGATCCAGTCGATGGCCACCCGGACGCGCGCGCCCCGCGACACCGGCGCGATGAACCCGGTCAGCGCAAGGAACATGCTGGCCGGGACGATCGAAAGAACCCAGCCGGCATGATGGCCCGCGAACCGCGTCACCCACGGCGCCAGCGCGGCGGCGATGAAGGGCGCGAGCGCGATCAGCAGGAAGCTGAATTCGGTTACCGCCACCAATCCACCCCCGCCCCGTTCGGCCCCTGCCGCCGCTCAGTCAGCCGCCCGCCGCGCTCAGTGAGGCCGGCATGGCGAATCGGCCGGCTCATACTTAGCGAGTTTGGGAGGGGGTACAAGATGACCATTCGCCCGCTCACCGCCGGTTCACATCTCGTCGAGCGCCGAATCCGCCCTTCCAATCGCGGCCCCGGCGGCCTACGTAAGCGGCAGATTGCGAGGTAAGGATGACCCAGCCCGAAAAGAAAGAGATGTCGGACGAGGAGTGGCGCGCCCGGCTCTCCCCCGATCAGTTTCGCGTTTTGCGCCAGCACGGCACCGAGCCGGCCTTCTCCAGCCCGCTGAACGACGAAAAGCGCGAAGGCACCTTCGCGTGCATGGCCTGCGGGACGCCGCTGTTCACCTCGGACTCCAAATTCGATTCCGGCAGCGGCTGGCCGAGCTTCTTCCAGCCGATTTCGCCGGACGCGATCACCGAGCACGAGGACAATTCGATGTTCATGCGGCGCATCGAGATCCGCTGCGCGGCCTGCGGCGGGCATCTGGGGCATGTGTTCCCGGACGGGCCGAACCCGACCGGGCAGCGCTATTGCATCAACGGGGTCGCCCTTGACTTCGAAGAAGGCGAGTAGCCGGCCGCCGCGGCGCCGGGCGCCGCACCCGACGCCGCAATCCGATGCGCGGCCGGCCCTGCCCGTGGCCGAGCTCCGGCCGCATCGGGCGCGCCAGCACGGCGTCGTCCGCGACGATCCCTATCATTGGCTCAGGGCCGACAACTGGCAGCAGGTGATGGCGGACCCGGAGACGCTGCCGGCGGATATCCGCGCCTATCTCGAGGCCGAAAACGCCTACTACGAGAACGCTTTCGCCGCACCGACCGAAGCCCTGCGGGAGGCGATCTACAAGGAGATTCGCGGCCGCATCAAGGAGGACGACACCGGCGTGCCGACCCCGGACGGGCCCTACGCCTACAACTCGCGGATGGAAACCGGCAAGCAGTATCCGGTTCTGGTGCGCACGCCGCGCGCCGGCGGCGACGAAGAGGTGCTGCTCGACTGCAACGCCGAGGCCGGCGAGGGCTATTTCGGTTTCGGCGGCGCCGCTCACGACCCCGCGCACCGCTATCTGGCCTGGTCCGCGGACCGCAACGGCTCGGAATTCTACACCATCCGGGTGCGCGATCTGGCGGGCGGAGGGGACCTCGACGATCGTGTCGAACGCGCCGCCGGCGGCCTCGCCTGGGCCAATGACGGGCAGTCGTTCTTCTACACCGTGCTCGACGACAACCACCGCCCCTACAAGGTCTGCCTGCATGCCCTCGGCACCCCGGCGGCCGACGACCGGACGATCTACGAGGAGGCCGATCCGGGCTTCTTCGTCGAGGTTTTCAAGACCCTGTCGCGGCGATGGATCGTCATCGACGTGCACGATCACCTGACCAGCGAGGCGCGCCTGATCGACGCCGACGCGCCCCGCAGCGCACCGCGCCTGGTGCAGGCACGCGAGGAGGGGCACGAATACCATCTCGACGACCACGACGGCACGCTGTTCATCCGCACCAACGCGGACGGGGCGGAGGACTTCAAGATCGTCACCGTCGATGCGGCGGCGGCGGGGGCGCCCAACTGGGCCGAACTCGTGCCGCACCGCGCCGGCGTCCTGATCCTCTACGCCTTCGTGATCAGAGGCCTCCTGGTGCGCCTCGAGCGCACCGAGGGACTGCCGCGCATCGTCTTGCGCGATCTGACGACCGGCGCCGAGAAGACCATCGCCTTCGACGAGGAGGCCTATGCCCTCGGGGTCGGCGCCGGCTACGAGTTCGACACCGAAACGATCCGCTTCACCTATTCCTCGCCGACCACCCCGGCGCGCGTTTTCGACTACGACGTCGCCACCGGCGGGCGCGTGTTGCGCAAGGAGCAGGAAATCCCCTCCGGCCACGATCCGGACGACTATGTGACACGGCGCATATTCGCCACCGCCGAGGACGGCGAAACCGTGCCGATCACCATTCTGACCCGTGCCGATAGCCCGCCGGGGCCGCACTCGCCATGTCTGCTCTACGGCTATGGCGCCTACGGCATCTCCATGCCGGCGGGGTTTTCCGGCGCCCATCTGTCGCTTGTCGATCGCGGGTTCGTCTATGCGATCGCCCATGTGCGCGGCGGCAAGGACAAGGGCTATCGCTGGTACCGGCTCGGCAAGCGCGCGGACAAACCCAACACCTTCAAGGACTTCATCGCGGTCGCCGAGAAGCTGGTCGAGGAAGGTCTGGCCGGACCCAGGCGCATCGTCGCCGAGGGCGGTTCGGCGGGCGGGCTCTTGATGGGCGCGGTCGCCAACATGCGTCCGGACCTCTTCGCCGGCATCATCGCCGAGGTGCCGTTCGTCGACGTGCTCAACACGATGCTCGACGACACCTTGCCGCTGACCCCGCCGGAATGGCCCGAATGGGGCAATCCGATCACCTCGGAGAAGGACTTCGCGACCATCGCCGCCTACTCGCCCTACGACAATATCAGCGCCCAGGACTACCCGCCGATGCTGGTGATCGCCGGCATCACCGACCCGCGGGTCACCTACTGGGAGCCGGCCAAGTGGGTGGCGAAGCTCAGGGCCACCAAGACCGGCGACAGCCCGATCTATCTCAGGACCAACATGGGAGCCGGCCATGGCGGCGCGTCGGGGCGCTTCGAGCGCATCCGCGAGACCGCCATCGCCTACGCCTTCGCCTGCAAGGTCACCGGTACGGCAGAGACGCCCTAGCGTTCCGCCTGCCGGCGCGGATGCGAGCGCAGCACCCTCAGATCCTCGCCGTTCTTCACGACGACATCGCCATCCTGCAGCGCCTCGAAGCGCATTGCCTGGCGCGCATAAAAATCCGCCGCGGTGCGCGCCGCGGCGGCCTCCGCATGGGGTGAATCGAAATGCGGCACGATGTGAAAATCGATCAGCCCGAGCCCCTCCCAGATCGGCTCGCCGGGCGGATGTCCGATCCCCTGCGCGGCGGGATCGTCCATCAACTGAATTCCGCGCAGGTCGGGAGCGGCAACCACGGCGCCGGCGCTCCAGCCCGCGTAGACCAGGTCGCGCCGCTCCAGCAGCTTTCCGATCGTCGCGTCAAAGGCGCTTTCGCGCATCGCCCGGCGCAGAACGAAGGCATTGCCGCCCAGCGCCCAGACGACCTGCACCGCCATCAGCGCCTTTTCGAGCGCCTCCGAACGGCCGAAATAGTCGCGAAGATCGAGCTCTTCGGCGGCCATTCCGTGGGCGGCGAAGTGGGCGATCGGATCGAAAACGTCGCGCCGGTGCGCCCGCCGTCGGGGCGCGGGAATCCCGTCGAGCGCATTGGACAGGACGGCGACGCGCGGTTCCGGTCCGGTCATCGCGGTCAATTCACCGAGATGATCGCCCAGTCCGTAGGAGGACAGATAAAGCTTCACCTTGGCCCCCGTGGCGCGCGCTTTCGGTAACGCGACTGCCCGATAGGGGAAAGCTGCAGGGGCCGCAACACGTTCGCAACACGATTGTCGCGCCGCCGGACGATTGTCGCGCCGCCGAACGATAGTCGCGCCGCCGGCGCAAATCGGCGATAGCGCGGCCTCGCCGCCATTGTTGGCGCCCGCCCGAGCGCCTATAACCGCCCCGAAGCCGGCGGCCCCGCCTTCGCCGGCGCTCCAAGACGACAAGGAGGCCCGTCATGGCATTCGAACTTCCCGATCTTCCCTACCCCTACGACGCGCTGCAGCCGGCGATGAGCGCCGAGACGCTGGAATACCACCACGACAAGCATCACCAGGCATACGTGACCAACGGCAACAAGCTGCTCGAAGGCTCGGGTCTGGAAAGCGCCTCGCTCGAGGACGTGGTGCGGCAAAGCCACGGCTCCAATCCGGGCCTGTTCAACAACGCCGGCCAGCATTTCAATCACACCCATTTCTGGCGCTGGATGAAGCCGGGCGGCGGCGGGTCCCTGCCCGGGGCCCTGGAGGCCAAAATCGGCGAGGATCTGGGCTCCGTCGACCAGTTCCGGACCGATTTCATCAATGCCGGGGCGACCCAGTTCGGTTCCGGCTGGGCGTGGCTGGCGCTCAAGGACGGCAAGCTCGAGGTGATGAAGACCCCGAACGGCGAAAACCCGCTCGTGCACGGGGCCGTCCCGCTGCTCGGCGTCGACGTGTGGGAGCACTCCTATTACATCGACTACCGCAACGCGCGGCCGAAATATCTCGAGGCCTTCTTCGACCAACTGGTCAACTGGGAGTATGTCGCCGAGCTCCTCGACGCGGCCATGTAGCCCCCGACCGGGGCGAAATTCTCTGGCGCCCCGCCGGCCCGGCCGCGGGGCGCTTTCGCGTCGGCCCGCATCGGGGAATTGTGCGTCCCCCTCCAAAGGTGTTAACTTCTTGTTAACCAAGGAGGTTGGGGTGAGCACACCGCCCGTCGTCGCGGTTCTGACGGCCAATGCCGCGCTCTCGTCGATCCTGACGATGATGCTCAGGCAGTGCCCGGGCCTGAGGGTCAGGCAGTTCACCGGCGCGCCGGCGCTGGTGACCTATGCCCGCATCGCGACGGTGGATCTCGTGGTGTGCGACTACGATCTGCCCGACACGCCGATGGCGCGGCTGGCCCGGCAGCTCCGCGAACAAAATCCGCGCCTGCAGATCATTGCGATGACCCGCTACATCGACCGCTCGGTGCAGCTCGACGTGGCGCGGGCGGGGATCGACGAGACCGTCATCAAGCCCATGTCGCCCAGGCACATCGCCGAGCGGGTGGCCGAGCGGCTGTCGCCTCGCCTGGCCCCGGCGGCGGCGCGGCGGGTCGTACCCATGCCGGGGCGGCTGCCGGACTGGATCACCCCGCGCCGGTCGCACCCGCGTCAAACCGCCGAGATCATCGATCTGGCGGCCCGCCGCGCCCGGCCAAGGCCCGAATCCCCAAGGCCCTGACGCGCCGGCGCGGCCGCGCGCGCAACGCTTCGCTGAGCAGCGTCCAGCCCTCGGCGGGGGACGAGGCGAACAGCAGCCGATGGGCCCTGCGCCGGCTGCCGGTGGGCGCGATCTCCTCCACGATCCCCCTCAAAAGCCGGAATTCGCCGGCCTCCGCCACACACACGACCGGCCTGCGAACCGCCGCCGTCCAGACCTCGAAATAGCGCTCGAGGTCGGCGATCCTGGGGGGCAAGGCCCACACCGCGTCGACATGGGCGCCGATCCAGGCCGGCGGATGTTCGGACGATTTGAGCGCGATCACCTGCACCGGGGCCGGATAGCTCGGCGGCGGCGTGCCGAACGGCACCGCGATGCGCACCTCGCCGTCCGCATGCGCGGCCCCGGCCACCAGCGCGGCGGCGATTTCGCCCTCGACGCCGTCGGCGACCAGCCGCGCCCCGCGGCCGGCCAGATAGCGGCCGTTGGCGTGCGCGAAAGAGACCTCGGCGGTCCTGGCCGCCCTTCCCTCGGGCACCAGGCACGCCAGCGTCAGCGGGTCCTGCGCGTTGGTCATTTGAGCCGTTTCGGTTTCCTGCCTACCCCACGCCGTATATATCCGGCGCCGTCCACACACCGCAACGTCCCTGCCCGCCCGGAGCCGACCATGACCGATGCCCGTACCTGGTTCGACGCCAATCGCACCAACTGGAACGACCGCGCCGACATCCATATCGACGACGAAAACGGCTTCTATGGCATCGACCGGTTGCTGGCGGGCGGCAATCTGCTGACCGAGATCGAGCGGGCGGAGTTGCCCGATCTTTCCGGCCTCAGGGTTGCGCATTTGCAGTGCCACATCGGCACCGACTCGATATCCCTCAAGCGCCTCGGCGCCGCCGAAGTCGTCGGCCTCGACTTCTCGCCGCGGGCGCTCATCCATGCGCGCGATCTGGCCGGCCGCTGCGCAGAGGACGTCCGGTTCGTCGAAGGAAACGTCCTCGACGCCCCGGCGCTGATCGGCGACGATTTCGATCTCGTGTTCACCAGTTGGGGCACGCTCGGCTGGTTCGGCGACGTCCCTGCCTGGGCAAGGGCGGCCGCCGGATGTCTGAAGCCCGGCGGGCGGCTCTACTTCGCCGACGCGCATCCGGCGGCGCTGATGTTCGACACCGACCAGGGCGACTTCGCGCTTCGCTACGACTGGGTCACCCCGGTCGAGACGCCGATCGTCATGGGCGAGACGGAAACCTACACGGGCTCGAAGCGCATGATCGCCAACCCCCGCACCTACCAATGGGGCCATGGCATGGGCCGCGTCCTGAACGCGGTGATCGGCGCCGGCATGCGCATCGAGTTCGTCAACGAGCATGACGGCGTGCCCTGGAAGATCTTCGATTTCGCGACGCGCGGCGAAGACGGTCTGTTTCGCACGGACGATCCGCGGGTCAAATTTCCCCTGTCCTGGTCGTTCGCCGCCACCAGGACCTAGCCGCACGCGCTCGGCGCACCTATGTGAAGTCCATTCGCGAAGGGGACGCACCGATGCTCACGACCACGACCGACACCCTCGACGGGATCGAGATCGCCGAGTATCTGGGCCTGGTCTCCGGCGAGTCCGTGCTCGGCGCCAATATCATCCGCGACGTTCTGGGGACGGTCACCGATTATGTCGGCGGCCGTTCGGCGGCCTACGAGGAGGTGCTGGAGCGGGCGCGGCTGGACGCGGTCGAGGAAATGACCGACCGGGCACGGGTCCTGGGCGCCGACGGCATCGTCGGGATCAGCCTCGACTACGAGGCCATCGGCTCCCGCGGCGCCATGCTGATGGTCACCGCCTCGGGAACCGCGGTGCGGCTCAAAAAGCGATGATGGAGGCATTAACCGCATTCGCTCCTTGCCCGCTTCGGGCCCGCCGGGCGCTGGCATAATGGCCCCCTCGAACGGAGCCGCGCCCGATGTCCCTTAATCGTCGTTCGGTCATCGCCGCCCTCGGCGCCGCCGCCATGACACCCGTCACGTTGGCGCCGGTCGCCGCGCGCGCCCAGACCGAAGGGGCCGATTCCCTGCCCGCCACCGAGCTCGGGGTCGAACCGAATACCGGCGCCGATCAGACACAGGCGCTGCAGTCGGCCGTCACCCGGGCGGCCTCCGATGGCCGGCCGCTGTTCCTGCCGGGGGGCTCCTATCAGGTGCGCAGCCTCACCCTGCCGTCCCTCAGCACGCTCACCGGGGTCGCCGGCGCCACGCGCCTGGTGGCGCTCGAAAGCGGTGCCGTGCTGGCCGCCATCGGGCAGCGTTCGCTCAGGCTCCAGGGACTGCTGCTCGACGGCAGCGGCATCGGGCCCGACGACCGGCTGGGCGGGCTCTTGTACCTTGAAAGCTGTGCCGATGTCGGGATCGAGGATGTCACCGTCGGCAACACCGGCGGCCACGGGATCTTCCTCAGATCGGTCTCCGGACGGATCGCCGCGTCGCATGTCGAGCGGGCGGGGCGCGCCGGCATCTTTTCCATCGACGCGACCGGCCTGGCGATTACCGGCAATTCGGTGACCTCGTGCGGCAACGGAGGCATTCTCGTGTGGCGCGGCGCCGCCGGCCCCGACGGCACCATCGTCACCGAAAACCGGATTTCGGCGATCGCCGCCCGGTCCGGCGGCAGCGGGCAAAACGGAAACGGAATCAACGTCTTCCAGGCCGGCGAAGTGCTCGTCGCCAACAACCACATCTCCGAATGCGCCTTCTCGGCGGTCAGGGTGAACGCCTGCGATGACAGCCTGATCCGCGGCAATCAGTGCCGCGCGATCTCCGAGGTCGCGATCTTCTCCGAATTCGGGTTTTCCGGCTCGGTGATCGCCGACAATCTCATCGACGGCGCCGCCGGCGGCATTTCGATGACCAATTTCGACAGGGGCGGACATCTGGCGACCTGTTCGGGCAACATCGTCCGCAACATCCTCGCCGAAAGCCCCACAAACCCCGACACCGTCCCCTTCGGAATTTTCGCGGAAGCGGACGCCGCCATCGCCGGCAACGTCGTCGAGACCGTCCCGGGCACCGGCATCGGGGCCGGCTGGGGGCGCTTTCTGCGCGACGTCGCGGTGAGCGGCAATGTGGTGCGCCAAGCCCGCATCGGCATCGCGGTGTCCCTCGCCGAGGGCGCCGGCGCGGCGTCGGTGACCGGCAATCTTGTTTCGGGCGCCGAGGTCGCGGCGATCGCCGGCACGCGCTGGCGCGAGGTTGCCGAGCCGGACTTGCAAGCCAATGCCGGCCGCTATCCGCAGCTCACCGTCGCGGGCAACCGGATCGGCTAGAGCGCCGGGCGGGCGATCCCGGTCGCCCGTATTTCCCCGACCTCCAGGCCGCGCCAGTTGCGCAGCGATGCCGCCGCGCGGGGCGCCAGAAACCGCCGGGCCGCCGGGTCGGGCTTGCCGGCCGCCATGAGCAGCGACGCCGCCACCGTTTCGGCGGCCCGCATGGCGCCGTCGTCGATCTTCAGCGCAAAGCCGATCCCGAGATCGCCGAGCGCCCCGCAATAGACCCCCTCGGCGCCGGCCTTGAGCATCAGCCGGCCCCCGAAAGCCACCATGGCGTCGGTGTCGAACCGGCCGATGCCCGAAACGAGATCGGGGTGGCTTGTCGCCGCGCCGACCAGGCGCTTGGCCGCCGCCGCGTCGGCGTCCGGCAGGTTTTTGCCCGTCGCCAGGCGCGCCAAGCCGGTCGCCAGCGCCGTCAGCGGGCTCGCCCAGGTCGGCACCGAGCAGCCGTCGATGCCGCAAACGTCCGACCCGATCGCGGCGCCGAGCACGGTTTCGAGCCCTTCCCGCACCAGCACTTGCACGCGATGTTCTGGGCGCGTGTAGCCTTTGGTCTCGACCCCGAGCGCCAGCGCCGTCGCCAGCATCCCGGCATGCTTGCCCGAGCAGTTGTTGTGGACCGCGCTCGGCGTCTCGCCGGCGACGCGCAACGCCTGCCTGGCGTCGGGATCGGCGGGCGGATGGACCCCGCATTCGAGGTCGCCGGCTGATAATCCGATGGTTGAAAGAAACCTATGAACAGTCTCGATTTGCTTTGGTTCCCCGCGATGCGATCCGCAGGCCACCGCCAGCAATTCATCGTCGAGACCGAACCTGTCGACGGCCCCGGACCGGAACATCGCCAAGGCCTGGATCGACTTGACCGCCGAGCGCGGGAAGACCGGCGTGTCGATGTCGCCGGCGGCGGCGCGCACGGTGCCGTCCGCATCGGCGAGGCAGAAGGTGCCGCGATGGACGCTCTCGACGCGCCCGCCGCGCCGCACCTCGACCAGGATGTCATTGGCCGCCATCGCGCGCCTCCACCGCCGGAGCTGGATAGCACCGGTCACCGCCCCGCGAAACCGGATTTGCGGATGGCTGTCGGCGGCGGCCGCTCACAGGCCGGCGATACCGCCCGCCAGCGCCGGGGAGACTACAACCGCCGCCGCCGCCGCCGTGATCAGGAGGCCGGCGAGCAGGGCCAGGATCGTGTGCTGCAGATGGTCGGTCACTGTCGCGCCTTTCGTTGTCCAACTTGGCGCAATCATCGGCGCGCCGGCTTGAACCGGCGGTGAGAGCGGCGTTCAGTGCCCATTCATTTGCATTTGGCCGCCCCGGCGGCCTAAGCTCAAGGCTCGTTCAGTTCATGTCGAAGAGGATGCGGGACATGCCGAAAGTGGTGGTGACAGGAGGAAGCGGCAAGCTCGGGCGGGCCTGCGTGCGCGACCTGATGGCGCATGGCTATGAGGTATTGAACCTCGATTCAGCCGGGCCGCGCGAGCAGCCCAGCGCCTTTGCACGCGTCGATCTGACCGATTACGGGCAGGTGGCCGAGGCGATCCTGGGGGGCATCGACGAGAAGCCGGGGCCTTACGACGGGGTGGTGCATCTGGGGGCCGTGCCGGCGCCGGGGCTGACCAGCAATTCGGCGACCTACCGCAACAACACGGCGGCTTCCTACAACGTCTTCCGCGCCGCCAGGCAGGCGGGCATCAAAAACGTCGTCTTCGCCTCTTCCGAGACGGTGCTCGGCCTGCCCTTCGATATCCCGCCGCCCTATGCGCCGGTCGACGAGGAGTATTATCCGCGGCCCGAGAGCGCCTATTCGCTCTCGAAGCTGGTCGACGAGACCATCGCGGGCCAGTTCTGCCGCTGGGATCCCGAGCTCAAGATGCTGGGGCTGAGATTCTCCAACGTCATGTATCCGGAGGACTATCAGGAGTTCCCCGGTTTCGACGCCGACCCGATGATCCGCAAATGGAATCTGTGGGGCTATATCGACGCGCGCGACGGCTCGCAGGCGATCCGCAAGGCGCTGGAATCGGACCTCAAGGGGTTCGAGCCGTTCATCGTCGCGAATGCCGACACCGTCATGTCGCGGCCCAGCGAGGAGCTGATGGAAGAGGTCTTCCCGGACGTGAAACTAACCCGGAAAGTACCTGGAACCGAAACGCTTCTCGCCATCGACAAGGCGCGCAAGATGCTCGGCTACGAGCCGGAATTCTCCTGGCGCAACGAGGTCTGAGGCCCGCCGAGCCGACTTGCCGCGCCGACTTGCCGCGCCGTAGCCGACAGGCGAAGGCGGGAGGTTGGCCTGCCGAGCCGAAGCGCGAAGGCTGGCTGGGGCGGCAGGATTCGAACCTGCGAATGACGGCACCAAAAGCCGCTGCCTTACCACTTGGCCACGCCCCAAAACCGCCGGCCCAGAACCGCCGGCCCAAGGGCGCTCGGTGCCCCGGGCGAGCCCGTACTTAGGCGCTTTGGGAGCGGGGCGCAACCGGCCGGCCCGGCCCGCCCCCCGATGTCCGCGACCGCCCGTGCAGCGGCGCTTGAAGGCGGCGGGCGGGGCCGGTATAAGGCCCGGAATTCCTTGGCGGAGCATGGCGCAGCCTGGTAGCGCACCTCGTTCGGGACGAGGGGGTCGCAGGTTCAAATCCTGCTGCTCCGACCATTTACGGGCCGGCCCGCGCGCCGGCCCTTTTCGCGTCCGGCAAGCGCACCGAATCTCCACCGACACGCCGCGCATACGCCGGCGACCGCACCGCGTATATGGCGGCGATCGAAGCGCGCATGCTCGTAAAGATCGAGGCCTCGCCGGCGCCGCGCCGCCGCTCAGCGCACCAGCTTTTCTCGCCCGTAGATGAGCAGCATGCCGATGATGACGACGCCGAAGACCACCTGACGGAAGGTGTCGGCGGGCA
>CAZNOZ010000026.1:0-629 GCA_964574935.1 uncultured Devosiaceae bacterium
GAACTTGTCGTCGGATGCTTGAGGCTTTGGCATGCCAACTTCATTTTCAGAGCGGTACGTTAGGGACCGATCAAAAACCCTGCGCGTGCACGCAAACAGACTGGGCAAGCTCCTCATCGTCTGGAGCGCCCTTGAAATGGATATTACCCTGTTTTTGAACCAACTCGCGTCAATCAAGGACACCGTAACCAACAACACACTCCTCGGGGTCACGGGAATGCGGGAGAAGATGCAAGCCGTCCGTGCCCTCGGATACTCGAAGCGCCCGAATGATGCATGGTTCGATCAACTCGACACCACTCTCAACGAGATCGACAATGACCTGAGGAATGAACGCAATAGGATGGTTCACGATTTTTGGATCAAGGTGCCGCAAGACAGCACTGCTAAGCGTTCGCGCTTCAATCCGCGCGTTGTGAACACCCAGTCCCGAACCAAAAAGCTTGAATTTGCCAGCTTCAAACCAATTGCGCCGAACGACATTAGCGTTCTTGCGCGGCGGATCGAGGAAGCGAGTGTTGAGATATTGGAGCTACGGCGACAACTCGCGCCAACTCCATCTCTCGGTGCACCTCCCGCACTTCCTCCACCCCTGAGTCCCACTCGGGGTCGTAGCTGAGCAAGCACAA
>CAZNOZ010000026.1:639-4300 GCA_964574935.1 uncultured Devosiaceae bacterium
CCCCGCACGAACCATCGCCGAATCGATCTCAGTCTCATATCGGTCGGCGGTTTCGTCCGCCTGTAGCGCTGGCAGTCGCCAGCCGACCGCTAGGACCGCATATCGCGACTAGGAATAAATCCCTTGACACCGCACCACTGATTTGCTAGCAATCGGGCACGGTCGCAAATGTGCGGCCGAGGCGACGGCACCCCCGTCGCCTTTTTGAATCCGGAACAGGCTGTGACTGACCAAAACCCCGACGAGAGGGGCCGGGGCGGCATCGCCTTGCCGGCCGGAACGAGTGAAGGTCCGGCCACGCCGGAACGGCGCCCGGGCCGGCCGTTCGCGTCCGGAGTCGAACCCGACTGGGAGGCGATTCGCGAGGACTATGAAGCGAGCGCGCTGCCCATGAAGGAGCTGCTCGACCGCCACAACGTTTGCCAGACGACCTTTTACAACAAGCGCGAGAAGGAGGGCTGGCCCATGCGCAAGCCCTCTTCGGTCAGCGAACGCTCCGCCATCATCGCCCGGTTGTTCCGGGTGCTGGACGCGCACGTCATCCAGATGGAGACGGAAATGACCAAGGACAACGCCGCCGCCGGCGAAAAGGAGGCCCGCGTGCTTTCCAACCTGTCGCGGACCCTCGACAAGCTGATCGACATCGACAATGCCGAGCGCAAGACCCGTTCGCAGAAGGCGCGGCGCGGCCGCGACATCGAACAACTCCGGCACGAGCTGGCGATCCGCATTGTCAAGCTCTCCAAGCGCTAGCCACTCGCCGGAGGAGGACGACGCCGAAGCGTACCGGCAGGCGCGCGAACGCCTCGCCCGTCTGAGCGCCGACGAGATCGAGAAATACTTCTGGCACTGGCCGAACTGGGCATTCGATGCGCAGAAGCCCCCACCCGGCGACTGGACCACCTGGCTGATGCTGGGCGGGCGGGGCGCCGGCAAGACGCGCGCCGGGGCCGAATGGGTGCGGGCCCTGGCGATGGGCCTCAAGCCGATCGTCGAAGCCCCGGTCTCCCCGATCGCGCTGGTCTCCGAAACCCGAACCCAGGCGCGGGCGGTGATGGTCGAGGGCATCTCGGGGCTGATGCGCATCCATCCCGATGACGAGCGGCCCGAATTCAACCGCTCGCGGGACGAATTGACCTGGCCCAACGGGTCGACGGCGCGCCTGTTCGCCGCCGCCGAGCCCGACGCGCTGCGCGGCCACCAGTTCGCGGCCGCCTGGTGCGACGAGCTCGCCAAATGGTCGCGCGCCGAAGACGCCTGGGACATGCTGCAATTCTGCCTCAGGCTGGGCGAGCGGCCCCGCCAGGTGGTAACCACGACCCCGCGCCCCATCGCCCTTTTGAAACGGTTGCGCGACGAGGCGGGCACGGCGCTGACCCATATGACGACGGCCCGCAACGCGGAGAACCTGGCGCCGTCGTTCCTCAGCCACATCGTCGCCCGCTACGAGGGCTCGGTGCTCGGCCGCCAGGAGCTGATGGGCGAGTTCATCGAGGACGACCCGGACGCCCTGTGGCAGCGGGCGGTGTTCGACCGCTGGCGGCTCGTCGAAAAACCCGAGCTCGATCGCATCGTGGTCGCCGTCGATCCGCCGGTCACCAGCCACGCGCGCTCGGACGCCTGCGGCATCGTCGTCGCCGGGCGCGCCGAAGACCGGGCGGTGGTCCTCGAGGATCTGACGCTGAGACCCGCCCCGCCGATGGCCTGGGCGATCCGGGCGGTGCGCGCCTTCCGATCCCACCAGGCGGACGCCATCGTCGCCGAGGTCAACCAGGGCGGCGAGCTTGTCGAAAACCTGATCGCCCAGGTGGACCCCAAGGTGCCGGTGCGATCCGTGCGCGCCAACCGCGGCAAATGGGTGCGCGCCGAGCCGGTCGCGGCGCTTTATGCGCGGGGGCTGGTGAGCCATCTGGGGTCGCTGCCCGACCTGGAAGACGAAATGTGCGCCTTCGGCCGCGACGGCATCAAGGGCGGCTCCCCGGATCGGGTCGACGCGCTTGTCTGGGCGCTGACGGATCTGATGCTGGGACGGGACGGCGCGCCGCGCATCCGCAATCTCTAGAGAAAGGGGCCGCGATATGCCCACCTGGCTCGACCGCATGATGAGCGGCGGGGCGCCGCAAGGCGTCCGCCCCAACGGTTCGACCGGTGAACCGCCCGAGGAAAAGTCGACCGCGCTCAAATCGCTGATGGCCTTTTATGGCGGCGAGGCGAGCTGGACCGGCCACAGCTACGGCGCCCTGGCGCTCGCCGGGATGATGCGCAACCCGGTGGTCTATCGCTGCATCCGGCTGATCTCGGAATCGGTCGCCCGCATCCCGCTGGCGGTCGCCGACGGGGCGCGGACGCTCTCCGACCACCCGGTGCTGGCGCTGCTGGCCGACCCCAATCCGCGCCATTCCGGCGCCGAGCTGGTCGAGCATGTCGTCGCCTATCTGCAAACCGCCGGCGACGCCTATCTCGAGGCGGTGCTGGTCGAGGACGAACTCAAGGGCATCTGGTGCCTCAGGCCCGACCGGGTGCGCACCGTGGCCGGCCCCGACGGCTGGCCGCGCGCCTATGAATACGCCGCCGGCGGGCGCACGCGAAAAATCCCGCTCGGCGAGACCGCGGTGGAGCGGGTGCTGCATCTTTCCCTCTTCCACCCGCTCGACGACCATCACGGGCTGGCCCCGCTCACCGCGTCGCAAACGAGCCTCGACACCCACAACGCGGCGGCGCGCTGGAACAAGGCGCTGCTCGACAACGCCGCCCGGCCCTCCGGGGCGCTGGTCTATTCGGCCGCCGGCGGGGCGCTCACCGACGAGCAGTTCGCGCGTCTCAAATCCGAGCTCGAAGCCGGCTACCAGGGGGCGCTCAACGCCGGCCGGCCGCTGGTGCTCGAGGGCGGGCTGGACTGGAAGCCGCTGTCGCTGTCGCCGAAGGACATGGACTTCATCGAGGCCAAGAACGCCGCCGCCCGCGAGATCGCGCTCGCTTTCGGGGTGCCGCCGATGCTGCTCGGCATCCCCGGCGACAACACCTATTCGAACTACGCCGAGGCCAACCGGGCGCTGTGGCGGCTGACCGTCATCCCGCTGGCGAACCGCATCGCGGCGGCGCTGACCGGCTGGCTCAAACCCGCCTTCGAGGGCGACTGGCGATTGAGCTTGCAACTCGACGCCGTCGAGGCGCTGGCGACTGAACGGGCGGAGCTGTGGCGGCAGGTGGCGCGGGCCGATTTCCTGACCGCCGACGAAAAGCGCCAGCGGCTCGGGTTGCCGCCGATGGGGCGCGACAAATGAACGAGCTCACCGCCACGGTGATCGAACGCGGGGACCTGGCGCATCTGGCGCTGTTCCTGTGGGCAATGGGCGCCAGTGGTCTGCTCGTGTGGACGCTCAAGGAGCTCTCCGCCGCCAACCGCCGCTTCAATGACTTCGTCTCGGAAATCGCGGCGTTGAACCGGCTGTTCGGGCGGGGCGACTAGGCGGCTGGTACCACTTCGTCATTGTCGCGCTTGACGCCAAAACCCTTACGGCGCCGCCGGCGGGAGGGAGTTCCTGGCGGCGGGCTCCTGCCCGACACGAACGCCTTCATCCTCGCGCGTCACAATGGGCCCTCGGGTCAAGCCCGAGGGTGACGAAAAGAGGAGTGGCCAAGCCCGAGGGTGACGAAAAGA
>CAZNOZ010000026.1:4400-32832 GCA_964574935.1 uncultured Devosiaceae bacterium
CGAGGGTGACGAAAAGAAGAGCGGTCGGGCGCGAGGGTGACGATGCCATTTTGGCGTCACCCCGGCGAGCGCCGGGGTCCATCGGCCGCTCCAACGCCCGGGCGGCGGCCATGGGATTTCCGCTTTCGCGGGAATGACGAGGGAGGGGACGGGCGGTCGGCGGCACGCGATGAGCCCATGCCAGGGATCAGGGCGCCGCCGCCGACGCCATCCAGGCTTGGGCCGAGGCTAAGGCGGCCGCGCCGGCCGGTGTGAAGCGAGCGTGCTTGTCGATCACCGAAGCGCCCTGGGCGAAGAGGCGCACGTAGCGCTCGGCGGCCTCGCGGACCGCGCCGAGTTCGGCCGCCTCGAGCAGGTCTGACTGAACAAGGCGCGCCGCCCACCAGTGCATGCGCGCGATCACATAGGAGGCGTGGACGACCCCGTCCATCGGCCGCTTGTCCGAACGCAAGGGGGAGGTGAAACGGTCCTCGTCGGGGTTCTCGACCAACGGCCCGCCCATCGCGAAGCCGAACAACAACGCGTGCGCCGCCTCGTGCGCCAGCGCCTCGGAGATCTGATACCGGGTCGCCTCCGGCCCGAAATGCAGGAACAGGGCGCCCCACAATTGGAAGCTCGAGGCGCCGCCGAAATATTCATCGCCCTGGGTCTCGACCAGGACGATCTCGTTGACCAGGGCCCCCAGTTCGCCGGCCAGTTCCGGCGCGCCGGCCTCGAGCAGCGCCAGCGCGTCGCGCACGCGGGCCGAGGCGGCCTCGAATTCATCGGGGGTGAGCGCCCGCAGCGCCGCGCCCGCCTCCCGATCCTCGTCCATGAGGCGCCAGTAGCGGTCGGCCTGGCCGCCCCCGAGATCGGCGTCGGTCACGGTGACGACGCGCAGGGTGTCGACGCGGCCGAAGCCGGGCTCCGCCAACTCGTCGGCGATGGCCCGCGCCGTGTCGGCGTCGTCGGCGAAGATCGCCTCGACGAGCTCGGTGTAGGCCCCGAAAACTCCTGGCGCCACCGGACCGGCGCGGATGGCGGCGATAAGATCGGCAGCGCGGGAATGCGCGTCGGGGTCGAGCGCGCTCAGCGCCGCGGCAAGGCTGTCGGCGAGGCCGGCACGCACCTCGGCGGCAACCGATTTGGCGCGCGCGGCGTTCGGCTCGAAATCGTAGCGGCCGACTGCTGCGTCGCGCCGGTCAGCCTCGTGCATTGACGATCCGGACCAACGGCGCTTGGGCGCCCGGACCCCTTGCGAACCTGCCCGTCAGGACGAGGGCCCGGCGCGGCGCTTGCGGGAGCCGGCGTTGATCTCTTTGTCGAGGTCGGCGAGCGACTTGGTGGTCGTGACCTTGGCGCTGCTGGCGCGCTGCGCGACCTGATCGCCGTCGCGCCGGACGAAACCGAGAAGATCCCGGCCGTTGAGAAGTTCCTTCGAGCTGCGCTTTGTCATGGCGGTTCCTCTGCGTTGGCCCGACGCCGGCACGCGCCGGCAGGGGGCCAATCAGTACCGGCGAACGCGGGACACGTAAAGACGCGGCGCCGGCGCGCCGCCCGAAGCTGAAAGGCGCAGGCATGCCCAAACCCATCCAACGCCCCGGCATCGCGCCGGCGGCGCCAGAGGTCTTTCGCGAATTCGCCTGGCGGCTGGCGGGCGCCCTGGCTGCCGTCAAGCACCGGCGCCACGAGCCCCGGCGGCCGGGCGTCGCCGAGCCGCGCACCGGCATCGCCAGGCCGAGGCGCGTCAAATGAGCGGCGCCCGCATCGCCCCGGACGGGCGCTTTGCCGGCTATGCCTCGCTGTTCGGCAAGACCGACCAGTCCGGCGATCTCGTTATGCCCGGGGCGTTCCGGCGCTCGCTGGCCAGGCGCGGCGCGTCCCGTGTTCGGATGCTGTTCCAGCACGACCCGAAGGACCCGGTCGGGGTCTGGGACCACATCGCCGAGGACGCCATTGGCCTTTTTGTCTCGGGGCGGCTGGTCGAGGGCGTCGCCCGGGCCGAGACGCTGAGGACCCTCATCTCCGCCGGCGCCGTCGACGGGCTCTCGATCGGCTTCCGCACCGTTCGCGCCACCCGCGGCGCCGCCGACGGGGTCAGGCGCCTGTGGCAGATCGATTTGTGGGAGGTCTCGATCGTCACCTTCCCGATGCTCGATGCGGCGCGCATCGGCAACCCGGCCGGCTTCGCCGAGGCAAGGCTCGCCCACTCCCTGGGCGCGGCCATCCACTCCATGCAAACCTGAAGAAGGAACCCCAATGAGCACTCCCGAAATTCCCTCGCACGAGGTCAAGGCCGAGGTGGACGCGGCGCACGCGGGCGACGTCGGCCAGTTGTTCGACGAGTTCATGACGAACTTCGAGCGCTTCAAGCTCTCCAACGACGCAAGGCTCGCCGAGCTCGAAAAGCGCGGCAGCGTCGACCCGGTGACGGCCGAAAAACTCGAGCGGCTCGACCGCATGCTCGACGAATCGAAGTCGCGGCTCGACCGGGCGGTCATCGACGGTGCCCGTCCGGCGCTCGAGACCGGCGGCGGCCGTGCCGGCGGCGACGAGTACAAGCAGGCCTTCTCGGCCTATGTGCGCCGCGGCGAGGTCAAGGCGCTGGAGATCGGCTCGAACCCGGACGGCGGCTATCTGGTGCCGTCCGAGACCGAGATCGAAATCGGCCGGCGGCTGACCGAAGTCTCCCCGATCCGCTCGATCGCCGGGCTCCGGCAGGTCTCGTCCTCGACCTACAAGCGGCCGATCTCGATCACCGGACCGGTGGTCGGCTGGGTCGGCGAGACCGACGCGCGGCCCGAGACCGACACCCAGGTGCTCGACGAGATCGAGTTCCCCACCACCGAGCTCTACGCGATGCCCTCGGCGACCTCGAACTTCCTCGACGACGCCGCGGTCGATGTCGGCCAGTGGATCGCCGAGGAGGTGGACGTCGCCTTTGGCGAGCAGGAGACCGCGGCCTTCGTCGCCGGCGACGGGGTCAAGAAGCCGACCGGCTTCCTCGACTACACCCAGGTCGCCGAGGCGAGCTGGACGTGGGGCAACATGGGCTACATCGCCACCGGCGTCGACGGCGGCTTTCCCGCTTCCGACGAGTCGGACGTCATGATCGACCTGATCTACGCGCTGAAGTCCGGCTACCGGCAGAACGCCAGCTGGGTGATGAACCGGCGCACCCAGGCCGCCATCCGCAAGCTCAAGGACGCCGACGGCAACTACATCTGGCAGCCGCCGGCGGTGGCCACGGCCCGCGCCTCGCTGATGGGCTTCCCCGTTGTCGAGGCCGAGGATATGCCCGACATCGGCTCGGACGCGACCGCGATTGCCTTCGGCGACTTCCGCCGCGGCTATCTGATCGTCGACCGGCAGGGGATCACGGTCATCCGCGATCCGTTCTCCGCCAAGCCGTATGTGCTCTTCTACACCACCAAGCGGGTCGGCGGCGGGGTGGCGGACTTCGACGCCATCAAGCTGATGAAGTTCGGGGTGTCCTAAGGGCGGCGCTGCCCCTTCTTTCGACAAGTCGAAACCGCTCGCCCATCCCTTCCGCTCCCAGGGGTGCGGGCGGCCGGCCCCGGCGGGTTTTCCTCCCGACCCGCCGGGGCGCTGCGTCCAAAAAGCCGCGGCCGCGTTGCCACTCGGCCATAGGCCTCGTGGCCTTGCTTCGCTCTCGCAGCGCCACTGGCGCTGCTCGTCCCGGACCTCCGGCCCGGGACCGCTAGCAAGTCCCGTCGGTCGGGGCCACTCACTCAAGGCATCACCTATGACCTCTATTTTGCTCGCCGGTCCGGCGGTGGAACCGGTCTCGCTCGGCGAGGCCAAAACGTTCTTGAGGGTCGACACGACCGACGAGGACGATCTCATCCAGACGCTCATCGCCGCAGGGCGGGTGCATGTGGAGGCGATCACCCGCCGGGCGATGATCGAGCAGAACTGGCGCCTGAGCTTCGACGAGTGGCCGGACGGGAACGAGGTGAGAGTGCCGCTCGGCCCGCTCGCGGCGCTCGCCGCGGTGCGCGTGTACGACCCCGACGACGCGGCGACGGCGCTGGCGCTCACCCAGTTTCTGGCCGACATCGGCTCCACCCCGGGCCGCATTGTGCTGCCGCCGACAATCGAGGGCGAACCGGTCAAGCGCGACGCCCTGGCCATCGAGATCGACTACACCGCCGGCTATGGCGCCGCCGCCACCGACGTGCCCGAAGCGCTGCGCCAGGCGATGCTGGTGCTGGTCGCCCACTGGTTCGAGCACCGCGACGCGGTGCTGATGGCCGGCACCGGGGCCATCGTGCCGGTGGGCTTCGACAAGCTGATCGCGCCCTACCGGGTGGTGTCGCTGTGAGCGAAAAGAAGACGCCGCCCCTGGGCGCCCTGCGCGAGCGGATCGAGCTCTTCTCGAAACAAACGCTGATCGACCCCGACGGCGGCCAGGACGTCGCCTACGTGCCGCTGGGCAGCGTTTGGGCGCGGGTGGCCGCCACCATCCCGCGGCGCGCCGAGCTCGCCGACGGCGTGGCGACGACGGTGACCCACACCGCGGTGGTCCGCTACCGCACCGATCTCAGCCCGGGCGACCGGGTGACCTGGCGGGGCCGGACGCTCGACATCGTCGGTGCCGAGGACCTCAACGGCCGCCGCGCCTACACCGTCATCCGCTGCACCGAAACCACCACCGCCGGGTAGGCGAAGAAGATGCACACCGCGATGATCGCCTTGCAGACCGCGCTGGTGACGGCGCTGGAAGCGGACGGCGGGCTGACCGCGCTGATCGGGGCCGAAGGGATCTTCGACGCCCCGCCCAAGGGGCGCGAGGCGCCCTATGTCGTCATCGCCCGCCACGATGCGATCAATCGCGATTCACTGGTCGCGCCGGGCACCGACCACCGGCTGACCCTTCACGTCTGGGCCGGCCGCGCCTCGCGGGCGGCGGCGCTGGAGATCGCCGACCGGCTCTCGTCGGTGGCGGCGGCCGCCAGCCTCGACGGGGCGGAGATCGTCGTCACGCACCGCGTGCACGAGCGCACCGAGACGATCGTCGACCTGGAAACGGGCCAGGCGCGGGCGGCGCTCAGGCTGCGGTTTTTCAGTGAGCCGGTGGGGTAGGCAGTTTCTGTGTTCGTCACCCCGGGCTCGACCCGGGGTCCATCTGCAGCGATTTGGCGCCAGGAAGCGATCCGTGGATTCCCGCTTGCGCGGGAATGACGAGGTTGGGGCCTGGCCGACGCCGATCCATTTCAACT
The DNA here is from genome assembly GCA_964574935.1 of uncultured Devosiaceae bacterium. Taxonomy (GTDB): domain Bacteria; phylum Pseudomonadota; class Alphaproteobacteria; order Rhizobiales; family Devosiaceae; genus JBBECE01. The sequence goes on from CAZNOZ010000026.1 coordinate 9,623, forward strand.
TGAAATGCCAAGGAGACGCCCATGAGCGCCCAGTCCGGCACCGACATGCTGCTCAAACTCGACCAGACCGGGGGCGGGAGCTTTCTGACCGTGGCCGGGCTGCGCTCGCGATCGCTGGCCTTCAACGCCGCATCCGTCGACGTGACGGACGCCGAGAGCGCCGGCCGCTGGCGGGAGCTCCTGGCCGGGGGCGGGGTCAAGCGCGCGGCGCTGACCGGTTCGGGGATCTTCAAGGACCAGGCCTCCGACGACAAGATCCGCGAGCTCTTCTTCGCGGGCGACGTGAGGGACTGGGAAATTACCATTCCCGATTTCGGCACCCTGACCGGGCCGTTTCAGATCACGGCGCTCGAATTCGGCGCCGATCACTCGGGCGAGGTGACCTTCGAGATGGCGCTCGAAAGCGCCGGGCAGATCGCGTTCGCGGCGATTTAGGCGCTCGCACTCGGCACCACCGTCATTGCGAGCGCCCGCAAGGGCGCGCGGCAACCCAGAGCCGCGAGTCTAGGGCGCGCCGGGCAGGCTGGCCCGAGGGTGACGACGCAGATGCCCGCAATGACGCCGAGAAACTGAGGGAGATCTCCCCATGCCCAACCCCCTGCGCGGCGAGATCGAGGCGACCATCGGCGGCAGGACGCGGACGCTGTGCCTGACCCTGGGGGCGCTGGCCGAGCTCGAGGCGAAGATGCAGGCCGGCGACCTCAACGGGCTCGCCGAGCGCTTCGAGAAGGGCCGCGTCTCGGCTCGCGACCTCGTCGCCATCATCGGGGCGGGGCTGCGCGGCGCCGGCGAACCGGTCAGCGACGAGGAGCTGATGCGCACCCCCCTCGAAGGCGGGGTGACCGGCGCCGCCGAGATCGCCGCGCGCCTCCTGGCCGCGACCTTCGGCGACGGCAAGGTCAGCGACGGAAATCAATGATTCCGTTTCCCTGGGACGAGGCGATGCGCCTCGGCTTCGGCATTCTGAGGCTGGCGCCGCGCGATTTCTGGGCCCTGACTCCGCGCGAGCTGGCCGCTATCGCCGCCGCCCTGGCCGGCGTCGCGCCCGCGCCGCCGAGCCGGAGTGTCCTCGAGACGCTTATGAAGAAATATCCCGACGGAGCTCAAAATGCCTGACAATTCTTTGTTCGGCGAGGCGTTCGATGCCGAGCTCAGCGATGTCGAAGTCGAGCTCGACCGCATCCGCGACCTGGCAGATGGCGTCGGGCACGCGATCACCACCGCCTTTCGCCACGCCCTGGTCGACGGGCGGGCTCTCAATTCGCTGCTGGCCGACATCGCCCGCCGCTTTGCCGATATCGCGCTGAAGGCGGCGCTGAAGCCGGTGGGGTTGGCGATCTCCGGCTTTGTCGAGCGCCTGTTCACCGCCACCAATCCGACGCTGGGCGGCGTCCAGGCGTTCGCCAGCGGCGGGGTGATCAATCGGCCCACCTACTTCCCGGCCGCCCTCGGCCCGGGCGCGCTCGCCGGCGAGGCCGGCCCCGAGGCGATCCTGCCGCTCAGGCGCGGTGCCGACGGGCGCCTGGGCGTCGCCGCACAAGGCACCGCCCCGATCCACATTGAAATGACAATCAACGCCGCCGACGCCCCGAGCTTCCTCAAGGCCGAGGCGGAGGTCTCCGCGATGCTTTTGAGGGCGGTCAAGCGCGGCACGAGGGCGAGCTGATGGCCTTTCACGCCGTCCGCTTTCCGCTCGACATCGCGCTCGGGGCCCGCGGCGGGCCGGAACGGGCGACCGACATCGTGACCCTGGTTTCCGGGGCCGAAGAGCGCAATTCGCGCTGGGCGGATTCGCGGCGCCGCTTCAACGCCGGCTATGGCGTCAAATCTCTCGCCGACATGGCCTCGGTGATCGCCTTCTTCGAGGAGCGGCGGGGGCGCTTTCATTCGTTCCTGTTTCGCGACCCGCTCGACAACCGCTCGTGCGCGCCAAATGCGAGCCCGGACCCTCAGGACCAGCCCATCGGCACCGGCGACGGGATCGAGACCGTCTTCCCGCTCGTCAAGCGCTACGGGGCGAGCTTCGACCCCTACGACCGCCCGATCACCAAGCCGGTGGCGGGCACGGTCCGGGTGGCGCTCGACACCGTCGAGCAGACCGAGGGTACCGACTTCACGGTCGACACCGGGACCGGCGAGGTGACGCTGGCGAGCCCACCCGGGGCCGGGGTGGCGATCACCGCCGGTTTCGAATTCGACGTCGAGGTGCGCTTCGATACCGACCGGCTCGACGTCGAGCTGACCAGCTTCGACGCCGCCCAGGCGCCGCTCATTCCGATCGTCGAGGTCATCTGATGCGGGCGCTCGATCCCGGTTTTGCGGCTCATATCGCGGGCGGCCAGACGACGCTCGCCACCTGCTGGCGGCTGACCCGCGCCGACGGGCTGACTTTGGGCTTCACCGACCACGACCGGGCGCTGAGTTTCGACGGCACCGAATTCTCGCCGCTGGCCGGCTTCGAGGGGGCCGAGATCGCCGCCCGGCTGGGGGCCGAGATCGATACCTCCGAGGTCGTCGGCGTCATCGAGGACGAAAAGATCACGGCCGAGGATATCCGGCTCGGCCGCTATGCCGGCGCCCGCATCGAAACCTGGCGCGCCAACTGGCGTGACCCTGCGGTCCGGCAACTGATGCGCGCCGACACCATCGGCGAGATCACCGAGGAGGACGGGCTGTTCCGCGCCGAACTGCGCTCGGCCCACGGGGCGCTGAACGTCGTCAGGGGGCGCCTTTATCAGCGAAGTTGCGACGCCGAGCTGGGGGACGCGCGCTGCGGGATCGATGTCGAGGCCGCCGCCAACTGGCGCGACGTGACGGTGTCGGACGTCATCGACGCGCATTTCCTGGTGGTCACCGGGATCGAGGACACCGACCCCGGCTGGAGCGCCTTCGGGACCCTTCAATGGACAAGCGGCACGCGGGTTGGCTTCACCGACCGCATCGCGAGCCAGGACCGTGACGACCTCGGCGACCGGTTGGGGCTCGACCCGAACTTGCGCGGCTCGGTGGCGGCGGGGGACGCGGGGCGGGTGACGGTGGGCTGCGACAAGCAGTTTTCGACGTGCCGCGACAAATTCGCCAACACGCTCAACTTCCGCGGCTTCCCGCACGTGCCCGGCAGCGATTTCATTCTGAAGTACCCCAGGAAGGACGACCCGCTGGACGGGCGGGCGCTCTACTCGTGACCGGGGCGCAAAGGGCGGCACTCGCCCGATCGTTTCTCGGCACCCCCTATCGCCACCAGGCGAGCGCCCCGGGGATCGGCTGCGACTGCCTGGGGCTGGTCAGGGCCCTGTGGCGGGCCGAGTACGGACGCGAGCCCATGAAAGTGCCGCCCTACCGGGCCGACTGGCGGGATTCCCGATCGGCGTCGATGTTGGAGCAGGCGGCCCGGACGCTCCTCAACGGCATCGACGCCGAAGCGGCGGAGGCGGGGGACATTGCGCTCTTCCGCTTCCGCCGCGACCTGCCGGCCAAGCATTGCGGGGTGATCGTGGCGCCCGGCCGCTTCGTGCACGCCATCGAGCGGGTGGGGGTCGTCGAGGCGGCGTTATCCGGTTGGTGGAGCCGCCGCGCAGTGGCGTATTTCAGGTTTCCGGAGAGCTGAGAAATGGCCACGCTTGCCTTGTCCGTCGCCGGGCAGTTCGTCGGCGGGACGCTGTTCGGCCCCATCGGCGCCACCATCGGGCGGGCCGTGGGCGCGCTCGCCGGCAATGCCCTCGACCAACGCCTGTTCGGCCCGGAATCTCCCGCGCCAAGCGCCGAATTCCGTCTGCTCACCTCCAGCGAGGGGGCTTCGATCCCGCGCCTTTATGGATGGTCGCGGCTGGCCGGCAACGTCATCTGGGCGACCGAGCTCGAACTGCTCGACGCCACCGGCGGCGGCGCCAAGGGGCTGCGCGCCAAGACGCAAGAGGACGAGGCGATCGCCGCCAGCTTCGCGGTGGGGCTGTGCGAGGGGGAGGTCAAACATCTGGGCCGCATCTGGGCCGACGGGCAGTTGCTCGACACAAGAACCGTCACCCATCGCTTCTATCCCGGCTCAGAGGACCAGGACCCCGACTCCTTCATCGAGGCGATCCAGGGCACCGGCGAGACGCCCGCCTATCGCGGCCTTTGCTACCTCGTCTTCGAGCGGCTGGATCTGACCGAATTCGGCAACCGCATCCCGCAGATCACCGTCGAACTCTGCCGCCCGGTCGGGGAACTGGAGACGCGGCTCAAGTCGGTGTGCGTGATCCCCGGCGCCACCGAATTCGGCTACGACCCGACCCCGCGGGTGCGCCTGATGGGCAACGGCGTCACCGAGCCGGAGAATTCGCACCAGCGCGAAGGGGCCTCTGACGTCGAGGTGTCGCTCGACGAATTGCTCGCGCTTGCCCCCAACCTCTCGGAAGTGGCGCTGGTGGTCGCCTGGTTCGGCGACGATCTGAGGGCCGACCAGTGCACCTTCGCCCCGCGGGTGATCGACCAGACCCGCGTGGTCAAGGACACGAGCTGGGTAGTGTCGGGGATTTCCCGCTCGGCCGCTACCGAGGTGACGGAAGCGGCGGGCGGGCCGGCCTATGGCGGCACCCCGTCGGACGCCGCCGTGCTCGCGGCGATCGCCGACCTCAAGGCGCGCGGGCTGAAGGTGACGCTCTATCCCTTCGTGATGATGGATATCGCGGCGGACAATACGCTGACCGATCCCTACACGGGGGAGAGCGGCCAGCCGGCATATCCCTGGCGGGGGCGGATCACCTGCGACCCGGCGCCCGGCCAGCCGGGCTCGCCGGACCTTTCCGCCGCCGCCGCGACCCAGGTCGCGGCGCTCATGGGCGACGCCGAGATCGCCGACTTCTCCGCCGGTTCGGGGACCGTCGAGTTTTCCGGCGGCGCCGATTTCGGCTATCGGCGGATGGTCCTGCACTACGCGCATCTGGCGGCGATGGCGGGCGGCGTCGACGCCTTCATCATCGGCTCGGAAATGCGGGGTCTGACGACGCTGAGGACCGATGTCAGGGACTTTCCCATGGTCGACGCGCTCGCCGACCTCGCCGCCGACGTGCGGACGGTGCTCGGGTCGGGCCCCGACATCACCTACGCCGCCGACTGGTCGGAATATCACGGCTTCCAGCCGCCGGAGGCGCCCGGAGACAAGCTCTTCCATCTCGATCCACTGTGGGCTGCCGCGGCCATTACCGCAGTCGGCATCGACAACTACATGCCGCTCGCCGACTGGCGGGACGGAACCGCGCATCTCGACCGCGCCGTCGCCGATCTGCCCCACGATCTGGGCTATCTGCAATCGAACATCGCCGGCGGGGAGGGGTTCGACTGGTACTACGCCTCCGGCTACGACCGCGACCACCAGATCCGCACGCCCATCACCGACACGGCCTATTCGGAGCCCTGGGTGTGGCGGTTCAAGGACCTCGTGAGCTGGTGGTCGAACGCCCACCATCACCGGGTCGACGGGGTGCGCGACGCCAGCCCCACGGCCTGGGGAGCGGAATCGAAGCCCATCTGGTTCACCGAGCTCGGCTGCGGAGCGGTGGAGAAGGGCGCCAACCAGCCCAGCGCCTTCGCCGACCCAAAATCGTCGGAAGACGCGCGGCCGTATTACTCCGACGGCAGCGCCGACGCCGCGATGCAGCGGCAGCATCTTCTCGCCCATCACCGCTGGTGGCAGCCGGGCGCGCCGGGCTTCGACGACGCCAACAATCCGGCGTCGGGGGTCTATTCGGGACGCATGGTCGATCCCGACCGGCTTTTCGTCTGGGCCTGGGACGCGCGGCCGTTTCCGGCCTTTCCCGTGCTCGCCGAGGAATGGTCGGACGCCCCTTCCCATGCCACCGGCCACTGGCTGAACGGCCGGCTGGGCGCGGCGAGTGCCGACGAACTCGCCGCCGCCGTCCTCGCCGACCACGGCATTGCCGTCGCCGATCGCAAGGGCGTGCCGCCGCTTGTCGACGGTGCGGTGATCGGGCGGCCCTCGACGGCCCGCTCGGCGCTGGAGCCGCTGATGGCGGCAACTTCGCTGGGGCTGAGGGTTTTGCCGGACACGATCGAGGTCGATCGGCTGACCGCCCGGCCTGTTGTCGGCATTGCCAAGGACGCCTTGGCGAAAACGCAGGCGCCGGCGCTCGCGTGGCGGCACGCCGATGAGCTCGACCGGCCGCGCCGGCTCAGTCTCGGATTCGCCGACCGGCTGGCCGACTACCGCGCCGGCACCGCCATCGCGCGGATCGGCACCGTCGAGGGGCATCTGCTCAGCGAACACACCGGCTGGAGCCTGTCGCCGGCGCCGGCGGCGCGGCTCGCCAAGGCGCTGCTGTCCGGCCGGCTGGATGGCGGGGATGCGGTCTCGGTTGCGCTGCCGCCCTCGCAAGCGGCGCTCGAGCCCGGCGACCGGCTGCGGCTCGCGGACGGAACCGAGCTCACGATTGAGGCGCTGCGCGACGGCGCCCTGCGCGAGGCGGAGGCAAGGCCGGTGAGCGGCCGGCCGGACGTCTCGGTGATCATTTCCGGCGCCATCGCCGCGCCGCCCGTCATCGCCGGTCTCAGCGAGCCGGTGGTCCTGGCGGCGACCCTGCCGCCCGCCGACGCCGGCGAAACGCAATGCCGGCTGCTGCTCGCCGCCTACGCGCGGCCCTGGCCGGGCTTCGTCACGCTGATTGACGATGCCACCGGCGCCACTTTGGCCACCCTCGACCGCCCCGCTGCCACGGGCACGCTCAACGACGACCTCGCCGCCGGGCAGCCGGGGGTCTGGACCAACGCCGAGGTCGAGATCGCGCTGTTCGGCGGCCATGCCAGCTCGGCCGCCAAGGGGCCGGTGCTGGCGGGCACCAACCGGATCGCCGTCCGGCATGACGACGGCGCCTGGGAACTGATCGGGTTCACCACCGCGACCCTGGTGGCGGCAGAAACCTATCGGCTGACGGGGCTGTTGCGCGGGCTCGCGAAAACCGATTTTGCCCTCGCCGCGGCGCTGAGCGCCGGCGCGCCGCTGATCCTCATGGGGGAAGGGGAGGTCGAGACGACCCTCGACGCCGACAGGCTGGGCCCGGACTTGGCGCTGACCTCGCACGCCGGCGCCGCCGACGTGACGGGCACCGGTTTCGCGTTTGCGACAAGCCTCGACCCGCTGCGGCCGCTGGCGCCGGTGCACGCGAGCGCCGTCCGCGACGCGGGCAGCAATGATATCGATTTCGGCTGGGTGCGCCGGACGCGCCTCAATGGCAACGACTGGTCCGGGGTGGAGGTGCCGCTCGATTCATCGCCCGAAGCCTATCGGCTGACGATCTTCGACGCCGGTTCGCCGGTGCGCACCATCGAGGTCGGCGCGGCCGCGGCAACCTACACGGCCAGCGAGCAAACCGCCGATTTCGGCGCCCCACCGGCGAGCTTCGATTTCACAATCGCCCAGCTCAGCCCGTCGCTCGGCGCCGGGCATCCGCTGGCCGCCAGCTTCGGCGGCTGAGCGCAGATTACAGGATTTGCAATGACCGACCCCACCCCGTTTTCCCGGGCCCTCGCGCACGTGCTCGGCTTCGAGAACGGCTATGCCGATCACCCGAAGGACCCCGGCGGCGCCACCAATTTCGGGATCACCCGCAAGACGCTGGCCAAATGGCGGCGGGTGAGCCCCTGGTGGAAGCTGCCGAAATCCGAGGTCAGGGCGCTCTCGCGGCGCGAGGCGACGCGCATCTACCGCGCCGGCTACTGGGACGCCGCGAAGGCCGGGCGGATGCCGGAAGGGCTGGGCTTGGCGCTGTTCGATTTCGCGGTCAATTCCGGCGTGTCGAAGGCGGTGAAAACCCTGCAGGCGATTCTCGGGGTCGGGACCGACGGCCTTGTCGGCCCGATCACCCTGGGGGCGCTGAAGGCCAGGGTGGCGGCGGCGGGCGTACGGGCGCTGATCGAGGCGCTGTGCGGCCGCCGGCTCGGCTTTCTCAAGGCGCTTTCCATCTTCGCGGTGTTCGGGCGCGGCTGGACCCGCCGGGTCGACGCGACGCGCGCCCTGGCGCTGCAACTCGCCCCGGACAGCGGACCCTCTCAACCCATTGAAAAACGGAGTTTTCCCATGGACTTTCTTTCCGGCTACAAGACCTACATCGTCGCCGCGGTGATGGTGCTGATCGGGCTCACCCAGGTGCTCGGCATCGACGTGCCGAGCTTCGAGGACCACTCCGGCGGCCAGCTCTTGATCGAGGGGCTGGCGGTGCTGTTCCTGCGCAAGGGCATCAAGACCGAGGTGGGGAACGCGTAACAGTCCGTTAACCACACCCCGTTCATTCCCGGTTCAGCCCCTGCGCGCTAGAACCCGCGCCATGAGGAGCGGGATTCGCAAATCGCTGGGGGCGGTCGGGTTGGCCGCCCTGCTGATCGCAGCGGCGGTGGCGCCGGCGGCGGCGCAGTTTCGCCTCAACTTCTCGATCGGCAACGGCGGGGGCGGTGCGCAGTTCGGGCAGGGCCGGGCCGGCGCCGATTTTGGCGGCGGCGTCTCGGTGCAGCTCGCCCAATCCGGCCAGTGCCTGACCAACCGCGAAATCCGCGCGGCAGTGGTTGAGGGGCGCATTCTGCCGCTCGCTTCGGCACTGCAAGCCGCGGGGGTCGGGGCCGGCGCCCAGGTGCTCAACGCCAGTGTGTGCGAGACGCCCCAGGGCCCGGTCTACTATCTCTCGGTGCTCGGTCCCGCCGGTCAGGCCCAGAACATCGCCTTGAATGCCGTCAACGGCACGCCCTACATTGGGCAATAGGTAACCTCCGGGCCGCTGAGATGCGCATTCTCGTCGTCGAAGACGATCCTGCCCTGAACGCCCAGATATGCGAGGCGCTCGGCGAAGCGGGCTATGCCGTCGACACCGCCCGCGACGGCGAGGAGGGGCATTTCCTCGGCGACACCGAACCCTATGACGCGGTGGTCCTCGATATCGGCCTGCCGCAGATGGACGGGATTTCGGTCCTCGAGGCCTGGCGCCGGGACGGACGCGGCATGCCGGTCTTGATCCTGACCGCCCGCGACCGCTGGTCGGACAAGGTGGCCGGCATCGACGCCGGCGCCGACGACTATGTCGCCAAGCCCTTCCACATGGAGGAGGTGCTGGCCCGGGTGCGGGCGCTGTTGCGCCGCGCTGCCGGCCACGCCTCAAACGAGATCGAGGCGGGCCCCATCCGCCTCGACGCCCGCGCCGGCAAGGTCACCGTCGACGGCGCCTCCCTCAAGCTCACCTCCCATGAGTTCCGCCTGCTCGCCTACATGATGCACCATCAGGGCGAGGTCATCTCCCGCACCGAGCTCACCGAGCATTTGTACGAACAGGACTTCGACCGGGATTCCAACACCATCGAAGTCTTCATCGGGCGGCTGCGGAAAAAACTCCCCCAAGACACCATCCAGACCATACGCGGGCTCGGCTACAAGCTCGTCGCCCCCTGATGGCGCGCCTGTCGATTGCCGCGCGGCTGTTCTGGCTCAGCGCCATCGGGCTGGTGCTGGCGCTCGCCGCCACCGGCCTTTTGATGTCCGAGCTCTATTCGCGGGCATTGGAACGCACGGTCAACGATTCCCTCGATTTCCAGCTCACCACGCTTGTCGCGCGGGCCCTCGAGGCCGGCGACGTCGCCGACCCCTCGGTGATCGCCGCCGACCCGCGCTTCGCGCGCCCGGCCTCCGGCTGGTACTGGCAGATCGCGGGCCCCGACGGCGGGGTGCTGGCGCTCTCCGACTCGGCGGTCGGGATCGTGCTGCCCTCCCTCGACGGCGCATTCGACGCCGCCAACTCCCGCTCCGCCAACGCCCGTGACGCCGCCGGCACCTGGCTCAGGGTGCTCGAGCGGCGGGTGCAGCTTCCCGAGACCGGCCAGGTGACGATCACCGTGACCGCTAACTGGGACGAGGTGACCCGCGAGGTCGGCGCCTTCCGGCGCCAGGCCTTGCTGGTCCTGGTGGTCATCGGCGTATTGCTGGCGGTGCTGACGGCGGTCCTCGGGCGGGCCTCGCTGGCCCCCGTCAACCGGCTGCTCAGGGCGATCGAGAATATCAGGGGCGGGGTGGCGCCCGAGATCACCGGCGAGTTTCCGCGCGAGCTGGCGCCGCTGGCCGAAGAGGTCAACGAGCTCCTGCGCTCCAACGCCCGCATCGTCGAGCGGGCCCGCAACCAGGTCGGCAATCTCGCGCACGCGCTGAAGACGCCGCTCGCGGTGTTGAGGAACGACGCAAGCGGCGGCGGAACGCCGTTCGAGAAATCCGTGCTCGCCCAGACCGAGACCATGTCGGGCCTGGTGGCCGTCTATCTCGACCGGGCGCAGCTTTCGGCACGCTCGGCGATCGTCGGGCAGCGCACCGACGTCGGGGCGGTGCTCACAAGGCTCGGCAAGGTGATGGGCAAGCTCCACCCCGACCGCGCGATTGGTCTTAAGGTGCCCGAGGCGGGCGTCCTGTGGTTCAGGGGGGACGCCGGAGACCTCGAGGAGATGGCGGGCAATCTCCTCGACAATGCCTGCAAATGGGCGAAGGGCAAGGTTTCGGTCGCCGCGCGGGCGGCGGGGGCCGAGCAGTTGGTGATCGAAATCGAGGACGACGGGCCGGGCTTCGACGCCGCCGAGGCGGACAAGGTCATGCGCCGCGGCGTCAAGCTCGACGAGAAGGCCCCGGGTTCGGGGCTGGGCCTCGATATCGTCAGGGAGCTGGTGGCCATCTATGGCGGCGAGCTCGATTTCGGCGCCGCCGCGCTCGGCGGGTTGAGGGCCACGTTGACGCTGCCGGCGGCGCGGGCTATGCCGCGATGATCGAAATTCCGCCGCAAAGGCGGCGGAGATTTCATCCTCACCGCCGGATTTCCGTCATGTTGCGCCTCGCGCCGATCGTCGCTCTGACCGCCGCCGCCCTGTTGACGGGATGCGCACGGCTGGACTCCCTTGGTCCGAGCGCCTTCGCGCCGACCACCGAGACGCCCCAGACAACCGCCTCGGTGACCCCGACGGAGCAATTCGCGTCTTCGACGATCCTGTTGTTCCTCGACCCCGATGCGGTCGAGAAGATGAGCGGCAAGGAGAAGGCCGAAGCGGCCTCGGCGCAGTACTACGCGCTGCAGTTCGGTCGCCCCGGCGCGCCGCGCGAGTGGCAGGGCGACGTCTCCGCCTCCGGTGAGGTGACTGTCGGTCCGTTCGTCCGCGTCAACGAGCTGGACTGCCGCGATTTCTCGCATCTTGTGAAAATCGGAGACGCCGAGTATCCGCGCTCCGGCACCGCCTGCCGGGAGGCCGGCGGCGAGTGGGCGGTGGTGGCCTCCAACTGAGGGCCGACGGGCGAGCGCCCGCAAAGCGTTTCTTTACCCTGACCGGCGAAGATCGTGCCCGGACGAATCCGCTTGGCGCGCGCCGACATGAAGCGACCAGAACCGATTGCAGCCGACCGCCGGCGGGCCGCCAAGCCCGCCGCCAAGCCCGCTGCAAAGGGCCGCGCCCGCACGCCGGCACCGGCTCCCGCCGAGGGAGCCCGCAAGGCCTTGCAGGTCCTCCTGGTCCCGGTCAGCGTCGCCGCCGATCCGATCGTGCCGGGCGGGGCGCTGAGAGTGGAAGACATCGATGCCTTCTGGACCTGGTTCGCGCGCGATGTCTCCCCCGAGCTCGCCGACGAACTCGAACAGGCGGTCGGCCCCGAGGGGACCGAGGTCGCTCACCTCGCCGCCCGCGCCGAAGACCTCGTCAACTTCTCCAAGCATGCCGTCGACGCGGCCGCCGATGGCGGTGCCGGGCATCGCCTCGTCATCCAGCTCGGCGGCGAGGCGGAATTCGCCGCCCTGCCGTCGGTGCTCACCTGTCTCGCCAATCTCAGGCTGCTCGAACGGGCGGGCGATTTCGGGCGGGCCGTCAATGCGATGGATGCCGTGCCCTCGATTGCCGGCGCGCTGGGCGCCGTGGAATTGCCCGATCCGGCGCTGAAGCGGTTCTGGCTGGCCGCCGCCTGCCGGACAATCGCCGACCCGCGGCGGTTCCTGTCCGCTGCCGTCGTCGCCGCCGGCCGGCAATCCGTCAAGGCGGTGCGCGAGGCGGGGTTCGGCGAGTGCTTCGAGGCTTTTCTCATCGAGGCGCAGCGCCAGGCGATCACCCTATCCAACCGGGCGGGTCTGTTCGCCGACATCGATCTCGCCTGCCGCGCCACGCAGCGCTTTCATGCGATCGCCCGGGCCATCCGCTACTGCTTCGATCTGCAACCGAGCGCGCCCTGGGCGCTCGCCCTCTCCCAGCTCACCCGACAGATCGCGACCGCCATGGAGCCGTATCTGGGCGAGGTCACCGCCGACGTGATCCGGGTGCTCAGGCCCCCGCGCGACGGCGCCGACCGCCTGTCGGACGACGCGGTCCTGCAGGCCCTGAACGGGCTCTACCTCTTGTCCGCGGCGCGTGACAGCCGGGAATCGCTGGCGCTCAACCGGGCCGTGGAGCGCGCCTGGGGCGAAATCGGGGTGGCGATCGAGTCTTTGGCCAGCCGGGCCATCGAGGTCTATCGCAACGCCTCCGGCGACGAGATCGCCACCCGGCGGATCGATGCCGCGATCAAGATGGCGGCGATCCGATTCGGGCCCGACTATGCGCGGGTCCTCGAGCGCAGCCGCGACAATGCCGGCCGCCGCCATGCCGCCGATGGCGATTCACAAATCGCGCAGCCGGCGAACTAGCCGCCCCGGCACCCGCTCCCCGACATCGGCGATCGAAACGGCTTGGCCGACCTCGATTCTATCGGACGCCGCCAGGATCACCGTGGCGCCGTCTTCGGCGGCGGGGCCGAGCGCCACGCCGAGCGCCGCGTCGGGATCTCTCTGGTCGGAGGTCGCGAACACCATCCGGCCCGCCTCGATCCGCCGTTCGTCGTCCGGTTGCAGGACAAAGAGGGCAGGCCGGGCAAACCGGCCGGCGAGATAGTCCGGCAGCGCCCAGCCGGGCGCATCCGGCGCCGGCGGCTCGGCGGGGGCAGGCGGCCGCGAAAAGCCCATGGCCTCCTGGCCGAGGGTTCTCCCCTCGACGATCCGTTCGGCGGCCGCGACGGGAACCGCATCGGGATGGAATTCGCCGGCCGCCACGCGGCCCGCCACCTCGACAAGGCTGAGCGCGGTCGGCCCCTCCGTGGGGCGCGCGCCGTCGCCACCGGCAGCAGCCATCAGGCGCCCCAACACGCCGCGCGGCTCAGCCGCGACGGGCAATTCGGCAAGGCTTGCCCCGGTGTCGAAGTAGCCCGGCGGCGCCTCGGGCGGCGTCGGCACGGCCACCGGCCACAATCCGTCCGGGCTTTCGAAGGCCTCCTCGATCGCCCGCTCCTCGACCGGCTCCGGCTGGCGCCTCAGCAACACCTTCACCGCGTTGCCGCCGCTGGTCACACAGGCCTGAAGCGACCGCGCACCGGCGACGGCGCCCGCCAGCGCCATGTCGGGCACCGTGCCCGCCGCCGTCAAAGCCTGGCGCGACGCGTCCCATTGCACCGGTCCGCCCGCCAGCAGCCAAAGCGTCAGATCCGGCTGCAGGCCGCCGGCGACCACCAGCGCATCGGTTTCGTCCGTTGTCGCGTTGGCCGGCCCGTCGAGGAGCACCGACCGGGTGCGCACGGTGAGCGGGCCTTCGAACTCGTCCTCACGGTCGACCTCGGCCAGCAGGGTGCCGGCCGCGATGCGAATGCCATAGGCCTTGGCATAGGACAAAAACCGCGAGTTGGCGCCGGGGCGGGAATCGACGATGCGCGAGATTGTGACCCCGGCGTCCGCCAACAGAAGGGCCAGCCGGCACGCGTCGCTTGTCGAGACCGCGAACTGGGCTTCGGCGCCGTGCCAGACGCCATAGTGCGCCGCCAACCGCCACGCCTGGACCGAGGGCAGGACACCCACCGTCCGGTTGCCGGCGCACAGCGGCAACCGCTCGCGGCACCCGGTCGCCAGCACCACGCGCGGCGCCCGCACGCTGAGCTCGACCGCGACCGGCCCGACTTCGGACGTCTCGGTGGCGATGGCGACGACCGACCCGTCGCCGGCACCGGTGACTTCGGCGAAAAGGTGGACGGTGACATTCTCCGCCGCCTCGAGGGTCGCGACGAACTCGGCCACCGCCGCGTCCGGCTCCGGTTCGCCCTCCGCCTTGCCGTAGTAGCCGGCCACCCCGCCGAGGGTTCCCTGGCGCTCCAGGATCACCACCCGCAACCCCTCGCTTGCCGCCTCCGCCGCCGCTGCCAGCCCCGCCGGCCCCCCGCCGACCACCACCAGATCGGCTCTCTCGGTGCGGGCCGAAGCGGCGAATGAGACGGCGTCGTGCACGGGCACGGGGGCGGTGACCGGCTGGCCGAGGTCGGCCAAAGTCTCGCGGCGGCGCGCGAACGGCATGCGCCAGCCCCGCCGCGCCGGCAACGGGGCAAGCGGCTCCAGGACCAGTCCGTCGCTGACCGGGCAGCGGGCGGCGTGGAGGATCGACTTGACCGGTTGCGATCGGGGACCGGCGAACACGTGGAAGGGGCAATCCTCGGTGAGCTGCAGGGGTACTTCCTCGTGCGCGCCGAAACCGAAATATCCCGCCGCCATCAGCGCCGTCAGCACCGTATCGCCGGCGAAGGCCTCGAACGGACGGCCGCCGAGGGAAAATTCGAGCCGCCGCGAGCGGTCGATCGCCGTCCCGGTCAGCTTGTGGGCGCCTGTGTCGGCGAGCCGGCAAAACGCCATCAAGCCGCCTCGGCGGTGGCGATTGCGGCAAGATCGGCGACCCCGGCGCCGTCGCGGTCGAGCGAGTGCGCCCGCCAGAAGGCCGTCTCTTGCCGATCGGATTGCCCGCTGATGAAGCGGCCGAGCGAAGCCATCTCGAACAGCCCCGTCATCCCAAGCCCGCCCACGATCCAGACCCGCCGGGTGCGTCCGCGCCCGACCACCGGTGCGCCGTCGATCGAACGCAGCATCGAATAGCGCGACCGGCCGGCCAATCGGACATCCTCGAAGCCGCTGAGGTGGCTGAGCAGCCGCTCGGCGAGCCGTCCGCCGGACCCCTCTCCAAACGCCGAGAGCACCCCCGAGGCGTGCTGGAGCACCACCAGGCCCTCCCCAATGACCACCGCTGCCCGCCCCGGCAAACGCGTCTTGACCGGCTCGGTCAGCAATCCCGTCATCGCAACCGATGCGAGCCGGGCCCCGATGTCCGGCGCGTTGGCGTGCGCGAGGATCGCTTCGTCGTCGGCAAGCACCGCCTGGCCGGCCGTCATCCGTTCGCCGCGCCCCTCCAGCCGCACCGTGCCGTCGCGCGTGATCAGCAACTCCCCGATCTCACCGATGCCCAGCCGCGTGACGCCAACGCGCTCGTGCCATTCGGCGAACCGCCCATGCGCGCGCCCGGCGTCGAACCGCGTCGCGTCGCGCCAGATCAGCGCGTCGGAGGGCGCCCCGGTCTCCTCGCGGGCCGGGCCCGCGGGCGCCAGCCGCTCCACGGCGAGCCCATGGGCGTCCGCCATCGCCCGAATGTGGCCGAGCGCGGCCGCCCCGGACGGGCCATCGCGAACCATCACCACATCGCAACGATCCAGGCTCGTGCCGAGGCCGGCTGCCGCGGCCACGCGCAGGGTTTCCTCGACGCCGCGGCGCAGCGCCCGCCAACGCGCCGGGCGCGCGATCGGGCCGACGCTGAGATCGAGCGCCCGCATCAGCGGCACCTGGCTCGCCGGATTGTGAACGATGAGCACGCGGCGCGCTTGGTTTTCGGCCATGAGCGCTGCTAGAACCTGCGCCTGCGGGCTCGACCCGAACACCGCCAGATCATACTGGTTGGGTTTCATTGAGCGAATCCGCCCCGGCTGGCACCGACACAAGGCGTCCCAGGGGCGCCCCGAGGAAGGCGAAACGGCGGCACCGCATGAGCGTCTGGCTGATCGCTGTGGTTGTGACCGCCCTGTGCTGTGCGGCCCTTTATTACGCGGCGGCCCGCGCCCCGGTCAATGTCGATGCCGGCCAGGCAGATGCGGCGCCGGCGGCGCTCTACCGGGCGGCCCTGGCCGAGCTGGAGCGCGACCTCGAAGCCGGCACCATCGCCCGGAGAGAAGCCGAGGCGGCACGCGCCGAGATCGGCCGCGAGCTCATCCGGCAGCAGACGGAAACGGACGCCGCGCCGGAGCGAGCGCCGCCACGCCCCACCTGGACCGGGCGCCGGCTGGCGCTGATCGTCCTGCCGGCGGTCGCCGTGATTTCGCTTGCCAGCTACGCGGTCCTCGGCAGCCCGTCGCTTCCCGCGCAGCCGGCGGCGGCGCGGCCGGAAGTCGCCGCCCGCACCCAGTTGGCGGCGGCGGTCGCCGAGGTGGAGGCCCGCCTCAATGCCGCCCCGGACGACGTTGCCGGCTGGCGTGTCATCGCGCCGGTTTACATGCGCCTCGGCCGCTATTCGGACGCCGTCGGCGCCTTTCGCCGGCTGCTCGACCTCGAGGGGGAGGGCCCCGATCGCCAGACCGATCTCGCCGAGGCGCTGATGGCGCGTGAGGGCGGCATCCCGACCGGGGAGGCACTGGCGCTCCTCAAGGCCGCCGCCGCCGCCGACCCCACGCACGTGCGCTCGCGCTATTATCTCGCCATCGAGGCCACCCACGCCCGCCGCCTTGAAGAGGCCGACGCCCTGTGGCGGCAGGTCATCGCGCTCTCGAACGAGGACGACCCGTGGTTGGACTTTGCCCGCCGCGGGCTGGCCTTCGTCGCCACCGCCGGCGCCGAAACGCCCGCCACCGAAGCGCCGACCACGCAAGCTCCAGCCGGCCCGGGCGCCGCCGACATCGCCGCCGCCGCCGCGCTCTCCGACGAGGAGCGCGATCAGATGATCGCCTCGATGGTCGAGGGCCTCGCCGCCCGGCTCGCCGCCGAGGGCGGCAGCGTCGCCGAGTGGGCGCAGCTCATCCGCGCCCGGATGGTGCGGGGGGACGAAGAGCAGGCAAGGCGCGACCTCGAAGCGGGGCTCGCCGATCTCACCGACCCGGCGGCGCGGGCCGAGCTCACCGGCATCGCCGCCGGGCTGGGACTGACGGCTCCGGAGGCCGCCCCGTGACCCGCAAACAACGCCGGCTGGCGGTGATCGGGGGTCTGGGGGCCGTGGTGCTTTTTGCGGTGGTTCTCATCGCGATCGCCTTCCAGCAGAGCTTCTCGTTCTTCCTTACCCCCTCCGAGATCGCCGGGCATGCGGTCGAGGACGGGCGCGCCTTCCGCATCGGCGGGCTCGTCAAACCGGGCAGTTGCGCCTGGGACGGCGACACGCTGAGCTTCGCGATCACCGACGACAGCGCCGAAACTACCGCCCGCTACACCGGCGCGGTGCCGGACCTCTTCCGGGAAGGGCAGGGCGTGGTCGCCGACGGCCATCTGACCCCGGACGGAACCTTTGCGGCCTCCTCCATCCTCGCCAAGCATGACGAGACCTACATTCCCAAGCAGATCGCCGATGACCTGAAGGCCCGCGGCGAGTGGTACGCGGGCACCCAGCCGGCGGCGCTGCCGGCGGCCGACAACCCCTGCCGGACGCCATGAGCATCGAGCTGGGGCATTTCGCGTTCATCCTCGCCTTCGCGGTCGCCGTCGCGCAGGCAGGGGTCGGGTTCATCACCTGGCGCGCCCCGACGCGGGGCGCCGAAGCGATGGTCCGCCAGGCGGCGGTGCTCGATTTCGTGCTCGTGGCGGCCGCCTTCGCCGCCCTGATCGGCGCCTTTGTGGCCTCCGACTTCTCGGTGGCGCTGGTCTTCGAGCACTCCCACACCCTGCAGCCTGCGATCTACAAGCTGACCAGCGTGTGGGGCAACCACGAGGGCTCAATGATCCTCTGGGTGACGATCCTGGTCACCTTCGGGGCGGCGGTCGCGGCGTTCGGCGGCCGGTTGCCGGGCTCGCTGAGGGTGTTGGTGCTCGCTTTCCAGGGCCTTCTGACGGCGGCCTTCACGGCCTTCACGCTGCTGACCTCAAATCCCTTCGCCCGTCTCGATCCGGCCCCGCTCGAGGGCCGCGACCTCAATCCCATCCTCCAGGACATCGGCCTCGCCATTCACCCGCCGCTGCTCTATCTCGGCTATGTCGGGTTTTCGGTGTGCTTCTGCTTCGCCATGGCGGCGCTCACTTCCGGGCGCATCGACGCGGCCTGGGCCCGCTGGGTCAGGCCGTGGGCGCTGGCGAGCTGGCTGTTCCTGACCCTGGGCATCGCCATGGGCTCCTACTGGGCCTACTACGAGCTCGGCTGGGGCGGCTTCTGGTTCTGGGATCCGGTGGAGAACGCCTCCTTCATGCCGTGGCTCGCCGGCACCGCGCTGTTGCACTCGGCGCTGGTGATGGAAAAGCGCGGCGCCATGAAGATCTGGACGATCCTGTTGGCGATCATCACCTTCTCGCTTTCCCTGTTGGGGACGTTTCTGGTGCGGTCGGGGATCCTGACCTCGGTGCATTCGTTCGCCTCCGACCCGACGCGAGGCTTGGCGATTCTGGGGATTCTGACCGCCTTCATCGGCGGCGCCTTCGTGCTCTTCGCGATCCGGGCCCCGGCGCTCAGGGCCGGCGGGCTGTTCGCCCCCATCAGCCGCGAGGGCGCGCTGGTCCTCAACAACCTGTTCCTGGCCACCGCCTGCGCGGCCGTTCTCACCGGCACGCTCTATCCCCTGATCCTCGACGCGGCGACCGGCGCCCGCATCTCCGTGGGCCCGCCCTTCTTCAACCTCACCTTCGGGGCCCTGATGGCGCCGCTTCTGGTGGTGATGCCCTTCGGCCCGCTGCTGGCGTGGAAGCGCGCCGATCTCGTCGCGGTCGCCCAGCGATTGCTGGCGGCGGTGGTGGTGGCGGTGATCGCAACCCTGATCGTCTCCGCCGTGCTCTGGGACGGGTTCAGCCTCGCCCCGCTCGGCTTGTTGCTGGGTTTCTGGGTGATGGCCGGGGCGCTGGCCGATCTCGCCGAGCGCGTCCGGCTGTTGCGGGTCCCGATGTCGACCAGCCTGGCGCGCCTCGTGGGATTGCCGCGGTCGGCGTTCTCGACGGTGCTGGCGCATTTCGGGCTCGGGGTGACGGTTGTCGGCATCGTCATGGTTTCGGCCTACGGCTCCGAGCTCATCACCACGATGCGCAGCGGCGAGAAGGTGGAGCTTCCCGGCTTCGCGCTGACACTGCAGGGCGTCGAGACGGTGCCGGGCCCCAACTACCGCGCCGAACGGCTGAATTTCGGGATCGCCCATGGCGGCAATACGCGCGCCCTGTCGTCCGAGCGCCGGGTGTTCGTCGCCTCGGGCCAGACGACCACCGAGGCCGGCATCGCCACCTACGGTTTCTCGCAGCTTTACGTTTCAATCGGCGAGCGCGCCGCGAACGGCGGAAACGTGGTCCGCGTCTGGTTCAAGCCGTTCGTGACGCTCATCTGGCTGGGCGCGATCATAATGGCGGCGGCCGGCGCCGTCTCGCTGACCGACCGGCGCCTGCGCATCGGGGTGCCGGCCCGCGCCGCCCGGCGCGCCGCGAAACCGGCCGAATGATGCGCCGGCTTGCCCTGGCGCTGTTGGTCGTCGCGGCGGCGGCGGGCGGCGCATTCGCCGTCGAGCCCGACGAGATGCTCGACGATCCCGGACTCGAGGCGCGGGCCCGCGAGATTTCATCGGGCCTCAGATGCCTGGTGTGCCAGAACCAGTCGATCGACGATTCCAACGCCGAACTGGCGCACGACCTGAGGGTCCTGGTCCGCGAGCGGCTGGTCGCCGGCGACAGCGACGCGGCGGTCGTCGACTACGTCGTCGCCCGCTACGGCGAGTTCGTGTTGCTGCGGCCCGCTTTCGATGCGCGGACACTTCTGTTGTGGCTGAGCGCGCCGCTCATCCTCGGCGCCGGGGCGCTGACGATCTTCATTGCCGCCCGCCGCCGCGCCGCCGCGAGCGATCCGCTCACCGACGACGAACAACAAAGGATCGACGCCCTCTTGCGCGATGAGGATAAATCCGATGGCGATGCCCGCCCCGCCTCCCGAAAAGGTTGAGTTCACCGGCGCCCTGGGCGAGCCGCTGGCCGCCGCCATCGACTGGCCGAAGGGCCCGACCCGCGCTTTCGCCATTTACGCGCATTGCTTCACCTGCTCGAAGGACCTGTTCGCCTCCAGGCGCGTGTCCAACGCGCTCACCGCCCACGGGCTGGCGGTTCTGCGATTCGATTTCACGGGGCTCGGGCAATCGGGCGGCGATTTCGCCAACACGAGCTTCACTTCCTCGGCCGCCGACCTGATTGCCGCCGCGCAATGGCTGGCCGCCGCCCACCAGGCGCCCGCGCTTCTGGTCGGACATTCGCTCGGCGGCACCGCGGTTCTGGCGGCGGCGACGGAGATCGCCTCGGTCAAGGCGGTGGCGACGATCGGCGCCCCGGCCAGCGCCGAGCATGTGCTGCGCAATTTCTCGGGAGGCCTCGAGGAAATCCGGGCCCGCGGCGAGGCCGAAATCGATATCGGCGGCCGGCCGTTCACGATCCGCAAGCAGTTCCTCGACGACGCCGAAGCGACGCGCCTGACCGACAAGATCGCCGCCCTGCGCGCCGCCACCCTGGTGATGCACGCGCCGACCGACCAGCAGGTCGGGATCGAGAACGCCGAGGCGATCTTCAAGGCGCTCAGGCATCCCAAGAGCTTCGTCTCGCTCGACGATGCGGACCATCTGCTGACCCGCCACGAGGACGCGATCTATGCCGCCGACGTCATCGCCGCCTGGGCCTCGCGTTACATGCCGGCGGGCCGCGCCGAGGTCGAGGACGAGGGCGACGTGGTCGCCTCGGAAAGCGGGGAGGGCCCCTATCACCTCAACATCAACGCCTCCGGACATGCCTTCACCGCCGACGAGCCGGTCGCGATGGGCGGCACCAATCGCGGCGCTTCGCCCTACGATATCCTGTGCGCGGCCCTGGGCGCCTGCACCACGATCACGCTCAGGATGTACGCCAACCGCAAGCGCCTGCCGGTCGATTTCATCGAAACCCGCGTCATGCACCACAAGCACCACGCCGACGACAGCGGTGAGGCGGCCGGCGAGCACGACTACCGGGCCGATCATTTCATCCGCGAGATTCGAATCGACGGCGAGCTCAGCGCCCAGGAGCGGCAACGCATGCTCGAGATCGCCGAGCGGTGTCCGGTTCACAAGACCCTCGAGACCCCGAGCCGGGTCGACAGCCGGCTGACGCGCCTTACGACAATTTAATCCGCCCGAAATAGCGCGGAAAGGCGGGCCGGGGCATCAATTCCGGCCAGTTCCTTCTTCATCTCTTGCATCCAGGGAGCATCCCATGCGTTTTCCAATCGGTTCTTCGCGCTGGGGGGTCGTCCTCGCCGCCACCTTCGTCGTCGGCATCGCCGGCGCGACGGTCGCCACGACGGTGTTTGCACCGCAGCCCGCCAACGCGCAGATTTCCGTCCAGTCCATCACCCCCCTCAGCTTTGCCGATCTGGTCGACGCTGTGAAACCGGCGGTGGTCTCCATCCAGGTCCGCGCCGAGGTCGCCTCCCAGCAGCTCGGCCCCGGCCAGTACCAGTTCCAGTTTCCGGACCTGCCCGAAGGCCACCCGCTCGAACGCTTCTTCCATGACTTCGAGCAGCAGTTCGGCAATCGCGGCGGCGGCGGCCCCGGCAATACCCCGCCTCGCCCCCGCTACACGCAGGCGGTGGGCTCCGGCTTCATCATCTCCGCCGACGGCTTCGTGGTCACCAACAACCATGTTGTCGAGAACGCCGACCAGGTCGTCGTGACCATGGACGATGGCGACGAGCGCACCGCCGAGGTCATCGGCACCGACCCGCGCACCGATCTGGCGCTCCTGAAGATCGACAGCGCCACGGCGCTTCCCTATGTCGAATTCGCCGACCAGGACGTTCGGGTCGGCGACTGGGTGGTGGCGGTCGGCAATCCGTTCGGGCTTGGCGGCACCGTGACCGCCGGCATCGTTTCGGCGCGCGGACGAGATCTGAACGCCAACGCCTACGACGACTTCATTCAGATCGACGCCGCCGTGAACCGCGGCAATTCCGGCGGCCCGGCCTTCAACGTCAGCGGCCAGGTGGTCGGCGTGAACACGGCCATCTTCTCGCCCAACGGCGGCAACATCGGCATCGCCTTCGCGATCCCGGCGGCGACCGTCAAGCAGGTCGTGTTCGACCTGATGGACGACGGCTCGGTCACCCGCGGCTATCTGGGCGTCAACATCCAGCCGGTCACCGAGGACATCGCCGCCAGCGTCGGCCTCGCTGAGGCCAAGGGTGCGCTGGTCACCGAACCGCGTCCGGACTCGCCGGCCCAGCGCGCCGGTGTGCTTTCCGGCGACGTCATCACGAAGGTCAATGGCCAGCAAATCGCCGATTCCCGCGATCTCGCCCGCACCATCGCCGGCATGCGGCCGGGTAGCAATGTCGACATCACGATCTGGCGCGACAACGCCGAGCAGGTCATTTCGATCACGCTGGCCGAGTTGGCCGACGAGGTGGCGCTGGCCGATCAGCCCGAGACGACGCCCCAGCCCGCGCCGCAGCCGACCGCGAGCATGACCGGGCTGACCCTGGTGCCCAACCAGGACGGCGACGGCGCGGTCGTCTCCGATATCGACCCGGAGTCAGTGGCCGCCGACAAGGGCTTCCGGCCCGGCGACGTGATCCTGGAAGCCAATGGCACGGCGGTCTCCAGCGCCGGTGATTTCGACACCGCCGCCAAGGCGGTGCTCGAAGACGGCCGCTCGACGATGCTGATCAAGGCCAGCCGCGACGGGGCGGTGCGCTTCATCGGCCTGCCGCTGGAAACCGGCGGATAGCGATCCCGCTCCAAGGCCTCCCTCCCGCGCGCCGCCCGGCACATCCTCCTGCCGGGCGGCGTTGTTCGGGCGAGCCCGCTCGCATAAGCTCTGGTCCGATGAAGATCCTGCTGATCGAAGACGATCGCGAGGCCGCCAACTACATCATCAAGGCGCTGGAAGAGGCCGGTCACGTCACCCACCACGCCTCCGACGGCGAGACCGGTCTGGCGATGGCGTCCTCGATGGACTACGACGTGCTCGTGGTCGATCGCATGCTGCCCCGCCGCGACGGGCTGTCGGTCATCGAGGCGCTGCGCACCGACAACGTCGCCACCCCGGTGTTGATCCTTTCCGCGCTCGGAGAGGTCGACGACCGGGTCACCGGCCTCAGAGCCGGCGGCGACGACTACCTGACCAAGCCGTATGCCTTCTCCGAGCTGCTGGCGC
>CAZNOZ010000027.1:0-32583 GCA_964574935.1 uncultured Devosiaceae bacterium
CGTCGAGCTCCTGGGGCGTTGCCCAACCGAAGGCGGTGATGTGCTCCTCGGAGACCATCGGGTCGTGGAGCTTGTCGTCCTTGTAGTAGAACTCGATGATCGAGCGCGGCAGGCGCGTGCCCGGCTCGAGGCCGAGCCGCTTGCACAAGGAGCCGGCGGCGATATTGCGCACAACCACCTCGAGCGGGATGATCTCGACCTCGCGGATGAGCTGCTCGCGCATATTGAGCCGGCGCATGAAGTGGGTCGGGATCCCCAGGGCATTCAGCTTGAGGAAAACGAATTCGGAAATCCGGTTGTTGAGAACCCCCTTGCCGTCGAAGACCTCGTGCTTGGTGGCGTCGAAGGCGGTGGTGTCGTCCTTGAAGTGCTGGACGAGGGTGCCCGGTTCGGGGCCTTCGTAGAGGATCTTCGCCTTGCCCTCGTAAATCCGCCGACGACGATTCATGTCGGGTGTCCGATGCGCTCTTTGGGGAATTCGGTGGCGGCCCCTCTTGCGCACTTTTGCCGGGCGAATGCAAGGGTTTTGTGACCGCCGGCAACACCGGCCGGGGCGCCGGGCGGCGTTGATTTCCCGTGCCGTTCAATCTATGCCGAGGGCGTACGAGCGCCGGGACGGCCCGGCAGTGTCGAGGGGCCATTTGATGGACAGTTTCGAGGATCGAAAGCGCGCACAGGAGGCCAAGTTCGCCCGCGACGAAACGTTGCGTTTCAAGGCGGAGGCGCGCCGCAACAAGATGGTGGGGCTGTGGGCCGCCGAGAAAATGGGACTGAGCGCCGAAGCGGCCAAGGAGTATGCGCGCACCGTCGTGGACGCTGATTTCGAGGAACCGGGCGACGCCGACGTGGCCCGCAAGCTGCGTCGGGACTTCGACGCCGAGGGCGTCGAGGTGAGCGACGAGGAAATCCGCAAACAACTCGACCGGCTTCTCACCGTCGCCGCCGAGCAGATCGCCGAAGAGGGCTAGCCCGTCCCGAAGCCCGTCACGCCGGGTCTGCGGCCTCACTGACCCGGCGGATCAGGACCTGCCGAAAACCCGCTCGAAGATCGTGTCGACGTTCTTGAGGTGCCAGGCGTCGTCGAACGCGGCGTCGATGGCCCTTTCATCCAGGCGTGCCGTCACATCCGGGTCGGCCTTGAGCAAGTCGGCGAACCTGCCGGCCCGGTCGCCGTTGGTCTCCCAGACCCGCATGGCGTTGCGCTGCACGAGGGCGTAGGCGTCTTCGCGGCTCATGCCCGCCTGGGTGAGCGCCAACAGCACGCGCTCGGAGGCGTGCAGGCCGCCCAGCCGTTCGAGATTGGCGCGCATCGCCTCGGGATAGACGATCAGCTTCTCGACGACGCCCGCCAGCCGCGCCAGGGCGAAATCCAGGGCGATGGTGGCGTCCGGGGCGATGACGCGCTCGACCGATGAGTGCGAGATGTCGCGCTCGTGCCAGGTGACGACGTTTTCGAGCGCCGGGATCACCGTTGCACGCACCAGCCGCGCGAGGCCGGTGATATTCTCCGAAAGGACCGGGTTGCGCTTGTGGGGCATCGCCGAGGAGCCCTTCTGGCCCGGCGCGAAAAACTCCTCCACCTCGCGCACTTCGGTGCGCTGCAGGTGGCGGATTTCGGTCGCCAGCCGCTCGACGGAGGACCCGATTACGCCGAGCGTGGCGAAGAACATCGCGTGCCGGTCGCGGGGGATGATCTGGGTGGAGACCGGCTCGACCGCCAAACCCATCTTGTCGGCGACGTACGCCTCTACCGACGGATCGATGTTGGCGAACGTGCCGACGGCGCCGGAGATCGCGCAGGTCGCGATTTCGGTGCGCGCCGTGCGCAGCCGGGCCCGGGCGCGGTCGAATTCGGCATAGGAGGAAGCCAGCTTCAGCCCGAAGGTCGTCGGTTCGGCATGCACGCCGTGGCTGCGCCCGATCATGATTGTCGATTTGTGCTCGAAGGCGCGCTTCTCGAGTGCCGCGAGCAGCGCGTCGAGATCGGCGAGCAAGAGGTCGCTGGCGCGCACCAGCTGCACCGACAGGCAGGTGTCGAGCGCGTCCGACGACGTCATGCCCTGATGCACGAAGCGCGCCTCGGGGCCGACGATTTCCGCCAGGTGCGTCAGGAAGGCGATGAAGTCGTGGTGCACTTCCGCCTCGATCGTCTCGATGCGGGCGCTGTCGAAGACCGCGTTGTCGCCCTTGTCCCGGATCGCCCTGGCGGCTTGCTCGGGGATCACCCCGAGCTTCGCCTGTGCGGTGGCGGCATGGGCCTCGATCTCGAACCAGATCCGGAACCGGGTTTCCGGCGACCAGATGGCGGCCATTTCGGGTCGGGTGTAGCGCGGGATCATCTGTGCGGCCGGTGCTCCCACCGTTCGGGGCGCTTCACTGGTCCGCCGAGGCAGCGTGGCGCAACGCCTCGATGCGGTCCGCGTAGGTTTTCGGGTCGTTGCCCGCGAACACCGCGGAGCCGGCCACGAACACGTTACCCCCGGCGGCGGCGATCTGGCCGGCATTGGCCTCGGAAATGCCGCCGTCGACCTCGAGCTCGATGGGCCGCTCGCCGATCAGCCGATCGGCCTGGCGCAGCTTCTCAAGCGCCTGCGGAATGAACTGCTGACCGCCAAAGCCGGGATTGACGCTCATGATCAGCACCAGGTCCAGCCGGTCGAGGACATCGGCGATCAGCGACACGGGAGTGGCCGGGTCGATGGCGACGCCTGCTTTCTTGCCGAGCCCGCGGATCATTTCGAGCGAGCGGTCGAGATGCGGGCCGGCTTCGGGATGGATGGTGATGTGGTCGGCGCCGGCCTTGGCGAAGGCCTCGATGAACGGATCGGCGGGGGCGATCATCAAGTGCACGTCCAGCGGCTTTTCGGTCAGCGGCCGTATGGCCTCGACGACCAGCGGGCCGACGGTGAGGTTGGGGACGAAATGCCCGTCCATGACGTCGACATGGATCCAGTCGCCGCCCGCCGCATCGGCCGCTTCGACCTCCTCGCCCAGCCGCGAGAAATCCGCCGACAGGATCGAGGGCACGATGCGAACGGGTCGACTGGCCATTCGGCGGTGATCCGGGGGAAGGCGATGGTCGGCGACCGGGGCGGGTTAGCATATCGGTGAGGGCGTGCCAATCGTGGCCGCAGCGCGCTCACCGCTCGTTCACTTTCGAGCAAGTGAAGGGGGGATACGCTTGCCCCGCCGGGCCCCTCGGCCTAACCACGCGGCGCAAGGTGACGCCGATGTTCGAGTATTCGCTGCCCATCGTTTTTGGCGCCGGGATCCTGAGTTTCCTCAGCCCCTGCGTGTTGCCGCTGGTGCCGCCCTATCTGACCTATCTGGGCGGGACGACCTTCGAGCAGCTCAAGCAGGAGGACGCGGCCGGGCACAAGGTGCGCGGCCGGGTCGCGGTCACCTCGATATTTTTCATTCTGGGCTTTTCAACGGTCTTCGTGGGGCTGGGCGCGACCGCGACGGTGTTCGGGCAGTTCCTGCGCGCGTGGCTGCCGCTGCTGGCGCAGTTCGCGGGGGTCGTCATCATCGTGATGGGGCTGCATTTTCTCGGGGTCTTCCGGATCGCGCTCCTGGATCGCCAGGCGCGAATGGAAGGCCCTTCGGTCGCCTCGGGGCCGGGCGGCGGGTACCTGTTGGGGTTTTCCTTTGCACTCGGCTGGACCCCCTGCATCGGGCCGATCCTGGCCGCCATCCTGCCGGTGGCGGCGGCCTCCGATACCGTGTGGCAGGGCGCGGGGCTGCTGGCCGTCTATTCGGCAGGGCTCGGCGTGCCGTTCCTGCTGGCGGCGCTGGCCATCGGACCGTTCATGGGGTTTCTCGCCCGGTTCCGGAAGCATATGGGCACCGTCGAGAAGGTCATGGGGGTGCTGCTGGTGATCACGGGCATCTTGTTCCTGAGCGGCAATTTCACGCGCATTTCGTTCTGGCTGCTCGAGACGTTTCCGGGGCTGTCGCAATTCGGCTGACGGCGGACCGCGATTAACCGTGGCAGCAAATGTGTACGCCCGGCCCGCCGCCGGCGCCGAGGCTTGCGCTATCATCGCCCGGTGGCGGCGACGGTTGGTGGAGCCAGGCATGCGGTTGGATTCCGACATCACGCAATCGGGTGGGGCGGCAGGGGCGGGAGCCGCTGCGACCGCCGGGGCCGTCTCGGTGTCGGTGACGTCCGACATCGCGGAGGTCGAACGCAGCTGGCGGGCGCTGGAGGAATTCGGCATCGAATCGCCGGGCCAGAGCTTCGAGTTCGTGCGCACCTGGGTCGCCTGCCATCAAATCCCGCGAGACAATCAGGTCTATGTGACCGCTTACGCCGGGGCGCGGCCGGTGGCTCTTCTGGCGCTGAAGGTGACGCGGCGCATGTTGGCGCGCGTCTTGACCTTCATCGTCGGATCGCAAGTGGGCTGCAATGCGCCGCTGATCGACACGGCGTATTTCGCCTCGCTCGACGCACCGGGCCGCAAGGCGCTGTGGCGCCGGATGTTGCGGGCCGTGCCGCGGGTCGACGCGGTGTTTCTGCCGGCGGTGCCCGATCCGTGTGTCGGCGTCGATTCGCTGTTCGGGGGCGTCGGGGCCAGGGCCGAATTCGAAACGCTGTTCCGCTCGGAGTTTTCGAGTTGGGCGGAGTGCGACGAAACCATGCGCAATCGCAAGCACCGCAAGCGCGACCGCCAGCACGGCCAGAAGCTCGATGCGCTCGGCGAGGTCAGCTATGGCACGGCGGCGGCGCACGAATACGACGAGGTGCTGGCGACGATGTTTCGGCAGAAGGCGCTTCGCTTCGCGGCGCTGGGCGTCGCCGATCCCTTCGCCGATCGCCGGACACGGGCGTTCTATGGCCAGGTCTTGCGCGACGCGCCGAGCCTGAAGCCCGAGCTCTTCGTGCTCAGGGTCGACGGCGAAATCGTTGCGGTCCGATACGCGCTTGGCCGCCTCGACAGGCTGTTCGCGCTGATCTCTTCGATGAGCGAGGATCCCAGGATGCAGACCGGTTCCCCCGGCCGGCAGGAAATCCTGCGCACCGTGCAGACGATCTTCGAGCGCGGCTACCGGATGCTCGACATCGGCGCCGGGTCCTCGGACGAAAAGCGCGCCTGGTGCAACACGCGCGTGAGGCTCAACAACCACTATTTCCCGCGCACCGCCGCCGGCGCCATTTTCACGGTCGCCCGGCTCCTCGCCGATCGGGCGAAATTGACGGTGAAGTCTCACCCGGCCCTGTTCGACTTCTACAAGCGCCTGCGCCGCCGCCAGCCGAGGGCGCTTCGGGCCTAGAGAAGCTTCAGTGCCTGCATCGAGGCGTGCCCCTCCCGACCGACGATGATGTGATCGTGCAGAGCGATGCCCAGCGGCTTGGCAATCTCGCCGATGGCGCGGGTCATCTCGACGTCGGCGTCGGACGGGGCCGGATCGCCCGAGGGGTGATTGTGCACGAGGATGAGAGCGGTGGCGCTGAGCTCCAATGCCCGCCGGATCACCTCACGCGGATAGACGGGCGTGTGATCGACGGTGCCGACCTGCTGCACTTCATCGGCGATGAGCTTGTTGCGCTTGTCCAGAAACAGCACCCGGAACTGCTCCCTTGGCTCATAGGCCATCTGCGCGCGGCAGTATTCGATCAGCGACGACCAGGAATCGAGGACGACGCGGTCGGGCACGCTGTCGCGGCCGAAACGCTGGGCGGCGGCGAGGACGATCTTCAGGTCGGCGGCGGCCTGCGGGCCGATGCCGTCGATCTCGCGCAGGAGCGTCTCGGGCGCGCTGAGCGCTTCCGAGAAGCTGCCGAATCGCCCGATGAGCGCCTTGGCGATCGATTTGGTGTCGCGGCGCGGCAGGCACAGGAACAAGACCAGCTCCATCAGCTCGTAGTCCCGCAGCGCCCCGGCGCCGGCCTCTTGGACGCGCTCGCGCAGCCGGCGGCGGTGACCGGCGTAGTCGGGCTCGGGCTTGCGGCCGGTATCGGCCGATGTGCCGCGCTCGGCCATCGCTGGCCTAACCGCGGGCGGCCAGGGGGCTGTCGAGGCCGGCCGGTGAGCGGGTGAAGACCTCGTTGCCCTGGGCAGTGATGCCGATGGTGTGCTCGGCCTGCGCCGACAAGGTCCGGTCGCGGGTTACCGCGGTCCAACCGTCCGAGAGAATCTTCACGTGCGGTCGGCCCAGATTGAGCATCGGCTCGATTGTGAAGATCATGCCCGGCTTCAGCGCCACGCCGGTGCCGGGGGTGCCGAAATGCATGATGTTCGGCTCGTCGTGGAACAGCCGCCCCACCCCGTGGCCGACGAAATCCCTGACGACGCTGGTGCGCTGGGATTCGGCATAGGTCTGGATCGCGGCGCCGACGTCACCGGTCGTGTTGCCGGGAACGGCCGCCGCGATGCCGCGCTCGAGCGCCTCGTAGACGACCTCGATCAGGCGCGACGCCTTTCGCGAGACGTCACCCACCGGATACATCCGGGAGGTGTCGGCATGCCAGCCGTCGACGATCAGGGTGATGTCGATATTGACGACGTCGCCGTTGCGCAGCGGCTTGGGCGAGGGGATGCCGTGGCAGACGACGTGATTGACCGAGGTGCAAATCGAATGTCGGTAGCCGCGGAACAGGAGCGTCGCCGGTATCGCACCGTGATCACGGGCAAACTCGAAGGCCAGCCGGTCCAGCTCCTCGGTCGGCACGCCGGGCCGGACCTGTTCGACGAGCATGTCGAGCGCCGAGGCGGCGATGCGGCCCGCCTTGCGCATGGCCTTGAACGCCGCCGCGTCATGCAGCGGGACCACACCGGGGATTCTTTTGGAGTCGGCGCGTGCGGGCGCGTAGGTGACCATGGGCTACGACCTGGCTGGGTGCGGTGAACGTAGCTTCAAGGGCCGGCGATGGGAAGTGGGCGCCTGAGCGTCACCGCCTCGGTGCTCACCTCGCAATCGTAGCAGAGCATCTCGACGCCGGCCTCGCGCGCCTCGGCGAAGGCCCGAGCGTAGGCGGGGTCGATGTCGGCGGCCGGCGAAAAGCGCGCGCAGTCGCCGCGCTGCACCACAAACACGGTGACCGCGCGCTTGCCCGCGTCGACCATCGCGGCCAGCTCGCGCATGTGCCTGGCGCCGCGGGCGGTCACCGCGTCGGGGAACTCCGCGAGACCCGGGGCGCGGCTGAGATGGACGTTCTTGACCTCGAGGTAGCAGTCGGGTCGGCCGTCGCCGGTGAGCAGGAAATCGACGCGGGAGGCCTCGCCGTAGGCGACCTCCGGCCGGATGGCGGCGTAGCCGGCGAGCGGGGCGATGGAGCCGGCTTCCCAGGCCTCGCGGACGATGCGGTTGGGGTGGGCGGTGTTGATACCGACCAGGGTGGTCGGCAATTTGACCAGCTCCCAGGAATGCGCCAGCTTGCGCTTGGGATTGTCGGATCGGGACAGGAACACTGGCAATCCGGGCATGGCGAGCCCGGTCATGGCGCCGGGATTGGCGACGTGCACGGTCAGGCGCTCGCCGTCGTCGGTCGTCACGTCGGCGAGAAAGCGCTTGTAGCGGCGTTCGAGGCGGCCGCGGGTGAGAGGCTGGGGCAGGCGCATGGCGCCGGTTCATGCACCGGGCCGGCGCCGCGCATCAACCCCAAAACGGCCGATTCACAGGTCGCGAATGACCCTGCACGGGTTGCCGGCGGCGAACACGTCCGGCGGGACAGATCGGGTGACCACGCTTCCGGCGCCGATCGCGGACCGGGCTCCGATTGTCACTCCAGCCAACACCACAACGTTGCCGCCCAGCCAGACGCCGTCCTCGATGACGATCGGCGCACCCTGGGTGATGTGACCTTTTTTGTGTCCTTCGCCATCGCGCAGGATCCGGTCGGATTCCCTGAGCGGATGGGCGACGGGATAGAGGGCGCAATTGGGGCCGATCTGGACATCGTTCCCGATGCGGATGGGATAGGTGTCGAGAAGCGTTGCGTTGGCGTTGAGGAATGAACCGCTGCCGATTTCGATGTTGAAGCCGACGTCGACGGTGAGCGGTGCCCGCACGACGGTTTCGGTGCCGATGCTGCCCAGAATGCCCGTGAGCGCTTCCTGCGCGGCTTCCAGCGAGTCGAAATTCGTCGATCCAAATGCCTGCGTTCTGGCGGCCGCGGCCATCACCGCGCCAATGAAGTCGAAATCCGGCATCTCAAAGGGTTCGCCAGCGCGCACGCGCTGCAGCCAGATTGGCGTATCGGCGTCCATGGCCCATCCTCCCGGTGAACGAAAACCCCGGCGCCGCACCATCACGGTTCCTCGAAGGCCAACTACAAGACCGGCGGCCGCTTGACCGTCATCGACGGCGGGGGCAATTGTCTCGGCCTGCAACAGGTTGCACATGAACGCTATCACAAACCCCACCGCCGCGATGGTTGTCATCGGCGACGAAATCCTGTCCGGCCGGACCAAGGACAAGAACATTGCGACGGTCGCCGAGTTCTGCACGGGACTGGGCATCGAGCTCAGGGAAGTCCGTGTGATCCCGGACGATATCGAGACGATCGCGGCGGCGCTCAATGCGCTGCGGGACGACCACACCTACGTTTTCACGTCCGGCGGCATCGGGCCCACCCATGACGACATCACCGCCGACGCGGTTGCCGAAGCGTTCGGTGTCGAGCTGCCGGTCGACGAGCGGGCGTTGGCGGCGCTGAAGTCCCGGTTCACGGACCTCGAGATGACGCCGGCGCGCCTCAGGATGGCGCGCATCCCGGTCGGCGGCGAGCCGATCGAGAATACGGTCTCGGCGGCGCCGGGCATCCATATCGGCAACGTTTTCGTAATGGCCGGGGTGCCGATGATCCTCGAGGCGATGCTCGAATCGCTCGCCCCGAAACTCAAAACCGGGGTGAAGCTGGCCTCCGATTCGGTCGAGAGCCGGGTCGGCGAGGGCACCTTCGGCGACGAGCTGGCGGAGATCCAGGCCGCGCATCCGGACGTCAGGATCGGCTCCTACCCGCAATTCGGCCGCGGCACGGGCTATTTCGCCAAGATCGTTCTGCGCTCGGCAGACGAGGCGGCGCTGCGGGCGGCCACCGAGAAAGTCCGGGAGCTGGTGGCGCGGCTGCACCGCGAACACGGGATCGAGCCAGAAAAGGCGGGGCCCTGAGCCGACGGCCGTAGCAGCTCGCACCTTGCGCTGCCAAGGCGCCGGGCTTAGTCAGGCGGGTCAGCGGGCGTGGCGGAACGGTAGACGCACGGGACTTAAAATCCCGGGAGGGCAACCTCTTGCAGGTTCAAATCCTGCCGCCCGCACCAGCCTCGCTCATTCCCTGTCGCGCTCCGCATCCGCCTCGGGCACCGGCTGCGCCTCGTCGGCCGGCGGCTCGGCGGCCGTGCGGTTGGCCGCTTCGGCGCGCGCCCGGCGTCTGGCCTGGCGCCTGATGCCGACCCAGATGAGCAGGGCGCCCGACATCAGAACCAGAATGCCGGCCCCGAAAAACGGCACCCCCGGGAAGTAGCCCGGCGCGCGGGCCGAAGTGGTGAAGAATGAGAAGAGCTGCGTGGCCGCCACCGGTCCTATGATCGAGGAGAGTGAATTCACCGCGTTGACGCCGCCTTGCAGTTCCCCCTGGGCGTTGTCGGGCATGCGGTTGGCCATCAGCCCGTTGATGCCGGGCACGAACAGGCCGCCCAGGGCGCCGGGGATGAGGAAGAGGTAAAGCCCCAGCTCGGTATGGATGAAGGCAAGGCCGAAAAAGCCGATGGCCGAGAAGGCAAGCCCCAGGATCGCGGTCGCTAGCTCCCCGAAGATCTTCAGCGTCGGGCCGACCAGCACCCCCTGCACGAGGGCGAACATTGTCCCGAAGATACCCAGCGAGTAGCCGACCTGCGACGGCGACCAGGAAAACCGCTCGATCGTGAAGAACGTCCAGATCGACGGATAGACCTGGATCGCCAGCGAGAACAGCATCAGCGACACCAGCCCGGTCACCACGATCGGATAGCCGCGCAACTGCTTGAAGGTGCCCAGCGGGTTGGCGCGGCGGATGTCGAAGGGCCGCCGATGCTGCTTCTTCAGGCTCTCCGGCAGGACGAAGAAGCCGTAGATGAAGTTGAGAAAGGCGAGCCCGGCCGCGGTGTAGAAGGGGACGCGGGGGCCGAACTCCCCGAGCTGGCCGCCGATGACCGGGCCGAGAATGAACCCCACGCCGACCGCGGCGCCGATATAGCCGAAGTTGCGGGCCCGGTCTTCCTTCTTGGAGATGTCGGCGATGTAGGCCGTCGCCGTCGATATGGCGGCGCCCATGATCCCCGACAGGATGCGGCCGACAAACAAAAGCCAGATGGTCCAGGCGACCCCCATCAGGATGTAGTCGAGGGTCAGGCCGAGCAACGACAGAAGCAGGACGGGCCGCCGGCCGAACCGATCGGAGAGGTTGCCCAGCACCGGCGAGAACAGGAACTGCATGGCCGCATACACAAACAGCAGCCAGCCGCCCCACACCGCCGCCTGCGCGATGGTGCCATCGGTGTGGGGTCTGAGCGCGATGAGTTCCTGAATGAGGTGAGGCAGCACCGGGATGATGATGCCGATGCCGATGACATCGATCAGCACCGTGATCAGAATGAAGATCAGCGCCAGACGCGAATTCGTGACCGGCCGCATGGGCATCCTCATCAAGCCGCGCAAGCTATTGGCACGTCGAATCGGTCGTACGCAAGCGACACCCCGCCGCGCCGGCGCGTTGCGCCTTTCTAGGACGCATCGGCCCCTGCATCGAATCCGTAGAGCCAATCCAGGTGCGCAAGATGGGCATCCGGCGCCCGGTGCGCCACCACATAGTTGCGGATGTGGGTGAGCGGCCAGGGCAGGTGAAACAGCCCCCCGTTGCGCGCGGAGACCTCCCGGACCCGCTCGACCCGCTTGCGGCGACGGGCCGCGTAGGCAGCGAATGCCTCCTCGGCGGAGGGCCGGGTGGCGAGTTCGTCGGCCAGCACCACGGCATCCTCGATCGCCATCGCCGCCCCCTGCGCCTGGAACGGCAGCATCGCGTGGGCGGCGTCGCCCACAAGGCCAACCGCGCCGTCATGCCAGGATGCCGTCCGGACCGTGAAGATCGGCCAGAAGGTCCATTTGTCCCCCATGATCTTCATCAGATCGCCGAACACCCGGCTGCGCCTGAGATACCATCGGTCGATCTTTGGCCGCGTCGGCGGGGTGGCCTGGAAGGCCCGTTTGGCCTTGAGCCGGGTGACCAGGACGACATTGATTTGCGCCTGATGGGGCAGCGGATAGGTGACGGCATGGAATCCCGGCCCCCAGAACACGCACGTGCGATCGAGCGGGACGAGGCCCGCCAGCTGTGCCTCGGCGACCAGGCCCCGCCACGCCACGTAGCCGGAGTACTTTGCCGACGGACCGCCGAGCAGGTCGGTGCGGGTTGTCGAGTTGACGCCGTCGGCGCCGACAAAGGCGTGCGGCCTGACATTGAGGGCCGAATGATCGGCGAGCTCCACGCCCATCGAAATGCCGCGGGCGTGCCGAACGAGATCGAGCTGCCGGATCGACCAAAGCACCTCGATGCTCGCCGATCGGCGGGCGGCGGTGAGCAGCACGCGATGCAGATCCGCACGGTGAATGACCGCATAGGGAACGCCGTAGCGGGAGAGGGCGTTTTGCCCAAGAGCCAGCGCCCGCAAGGGCTTCTGGCGCCCGAAGGGATAGACGTCGAGCGAGGGAGGCTCGAAGCTCACCTTCTTCAGCGCCGCGTCCAGCCCCAGTCGGTCGAGCAGCAGGCGGGCGTTGGGGCCGAGCTGCAGCCCGGCGCCGAAGGGGCTGGGGTGCGCCTGGCGCTCGAGCACGACGACGGAAAACCCGTGCCGCGCCAGCGCCAGCGCCAGCGTCAGGCCCGCGATGCCCGCGCCCGCGATGTAGATGGATCGCTGGCCGTCGGCGGGATGGGGCATCGAGGCTCAGCTGGGGGCCGATAGATAGCGCGCTTCGGGCGGCCGCGCCCTGTCCGGGGCCAGGTCCGGCGCGAACACGTAGTGGGTCGAGCAGTAGGGGCAGACGATCTCGGTCTCGTCACCCATGTCGAGATAGACATGCGGGTGGTCGTGCGGGGGCAGGGCGCCGATGCACTGGAACTCCCGCGAGCCGATCTCGATGCGGGGAGCGCCGCCGGAATTGTGATAGTGCGGCGTCGCGCCTTGAGCCATTTGACAACCCCCAACGAGCCGGGCGGATTCGCCGTGAAACGCGGCGGGGCGGACCTTATCTCACCCCGGCCGCGAATTGCCAGCCCCTTGGCCGGCCGGCGGGCGGGGTGCTAGTGAGCGCCTCCGATCCGCCGGAGCGACACGCCTTGGAGAGCTTCGATTCGAACGGATACCGTCTCGCCTACTCGGTTTTCGGGGCGGGTCCGCTGCTCGTGTTGATTCACGGCTTCGCGTCGAATTCGCGGGTCAACTGGATCGAGACCGGCTGGGTCGAACCGCTGGTGGCGGCCGGGTACAGGGTCGCGTGCCTCGACAATCGCGGTCACGGGGCGTCCGACAAACCCCACGATCCGGCGGCCTACGCGCTCGCGAAGATGGGCGCCGACGCGCTTAACCTTATCGCTCATTTGGGCGAACGACGGGCGGCGGTTGTGGGATATTCGATGGGCGCGAAGATCGCGGCGCATGCGGCGCTGGCCGCGCCCCAGGCGATCGCGGCGGCGGTCTTCGGCGGCATTGGTATCCATGCGGTTCGCGACATGGCCGACACAGACGACACAGACGAAATCGAGGCGGCGCTCAGGGCACCCGATCCCGGTGCGATTGCCAGTCCCGTCGGGCGCACCTACCGAGACTTCGCCGAACGGACCGGTTCGGATCTGATGGCCCTGGCCGCCTGCGTGCGCCCCTCCCGGCAGCCGCTGCCCGCCGATGCGCTGTCGGGATTGAGCACGCCGGTGCTGGTGGCCGTGGGCGCCAAGGACGCGGGTGCCGGCGCGCCCGGCGCGCTGGCGGCGCTGATGCCAAACGCCGAGGCGATCGTCATCGAAGGTCGCGATCACATGCGCACCAGCGGCGACAGGCAATTTCAGGCGGCGGTCGGGGAGTTTCTCAGCCGTCACTTTCCCGGCAAGTCGCGGTGATCGATTTGTCAGTACAGCCCGGTTGACCTATATCGGGCGCCAACGAGGCAAGGCACATGGCAGAGAAAAGCGAACGCAAACCGTCAATCCGCGCCGTTGATCCGGTCTGGCAGACCATCCGGTCGGAAGCGGAGGCGATCTGCGCGTCCGAGCCGTCGCTGTCGAGTTTCGTGGTCTCGACGGTCCTCAACTACGAGCGGTTCGAAGACGCGCTGGCGCACCGGCTGGCCGAACGCCTCGGCCACGCCGACGTCTCCGCCGATCTGATCCGGCAGAGCTTCGACGAGGCGCTCGGGGTCGATGCCCAGATCGGGGCGCGGGCGAGAACCGACATCGCGGCGACGCTCGAACGCGATCCCGCCTGCCATCGGGCGATCGAGCCGTTCCTCTATTTCAAGGGCTTCCAGGCGCTGCAGACCTACCGGTTTGCGCACGCGCTGTGGGGTCATGGCCGCAAAGACTTCGCCTACTACCTGCAAAGCCGGGCCAGCCAGGTCTTCCAGATCGACATCCACCCCGCCGCCCAGATCGGGCAGGGTCTGATGCTCGATCACGGGACCGGAATCGTCATCGGAGAAACCGCGACGGTCGGCGATCACGTCTCGATGCTGCATGAGGTGACGCTGGGCGGCACCGGCAAGGAACACCAGGACCGGCACCCGAAGATCGGCGAAGGCGTGCTGATCGGCGCCGGCGCCAAGATCCTGGGCAACATTCTGGTCGGAGACTGCGCCCGGGTCGCCGCCGGCTCGGTGGTGCTCAAGGAAGTGCCGGCGCGCATGACGGTCGCTGGCGTGCCCGCCAGGGTGGTGGGGGAAGCCGGTTGCACGCAGCCGGCGGTGGTCATGGACCAGATGATCGTCACCTACGACACGAACGAGTAGCCCCCGCGCAAAAAGAATCGCGTCCGGGCGTTGTGGGCAAGCGCCGGATCGCTATGGTGGGGCGGAGACCCGCCACGCCCTCAGCGGCGACCGGCGGCGCGGCATTCGGGGAGGGGCGGCGTGCAGCACGCAGAGATCATCAAGCTGCAGAACTACCTGCAGCACAAATTCGGCAATCCAACGATCGACGTGCGGCCGCGCGAACGCACCGAGGACTCCGTCGAGGTCTATCTCGGCGACGAGTTCATCGGTGTCATCTATGTGGACAATGAAGAAGGTGAGCTGAGCTACACCTTCACCATGGCGATTCTCGACTTCGATCTCGACGAGGTCCGCTAGAGCAGCGAGCCGAGTTCCGCGGTCAGCGCGGCGTCGAATTCACGCCAGGCGCCCAACACCCTTTCGTCGAACCTGATCACCGCCGAAATCCGCGGGCCGAGGGGCACGGTGCGCATGCACCCGGGCTGGTCGGCGCGCGCGTTGTCGAGCGTCAGGCATTTGGCGACGAACGGGTTGGCGTTGACGGGGTCATACCAGATTGTCTCGTTCTGGTAGCCGGCGTCGGCCAGCAGCGGCTTGCCGATGAGGCCCCGGGGGCCGCTGACCTGCGCGGGCGTGAAACGATGAATGTACAGCGTGTCGAGCAGGGCGGCGCTCGGGGTGGCGCGGGCGCGGGGCATCAAGGCGACGGAAGTGACCAGGCGGTCGCTGCGCCCTGGCAGATCGAGCGGAATCGCCAATTCGATGGTCTCGACGAAGCCGCCGCCGCGGGGCGCGCGCAGCCAGTTCGAGGGAACGTGCAACTCGGTGGCAGCAAGCGTGAAGTCGACGGGCGTGCCGCGTTCGAGCGGCGGGTTGTCGACGGCGCGGCGGGTGAGGGCGTCAAGGCAATAGGCCGCCACCAATCCCATCACGGAAACGACGATGGCGATGCTGGCCAGATGCAGGCCGAAATGTGCCGGCAGCCGGGGCGAGTGCGTGGAGAGGACAGCGTGCGGGGCGGCCATCGGTATTAACCAGTTCGAGCGCAGTTGGATGACAGGCGATTGAGCGGAGATTATGCTTAACAATTCGTGAAAAACCCGGACGCAAACCGGGATTTGAGGCGTTGAACGGGGGGACGGACCGCATGAGCCAGGACTTCACGCTCGCGATGTTCATCATTGCCGTAGGGCTGAGTGCCGCGGGTGCGGGCACCCACTTTTATCAGATGATCTTCAAGCAGGAGGCGATGCTCCGCTTCGACGGCAGGAACTATCTGGCCACGCTCGGCCACCTGTTCATGAGCTTCGTTTGCGGTCCCTACATCATGTTGCAGCTTGGCTGGCGGCGACAGGCCAATGAAGGCGTGTCGGTCAGCTCGGCCTTGCTGGGGTCGTTCATAGCGTTCAGCTGGAGCTTCATCAGCGGCCTGATGGTGCTTGGCGTCTATATCGCCAGCATCGGCGCCTGACCGCACAAGCCCGTCAGAGACGCGTGTAGCGCCGGCGAGCCGCCGCGGTCGTCACCTTTGGGCGGGCAAGGGCGCGCCCGATGGCCCCGCGGCAGACCGGTCAGTTCCGGATCGAGGAGGTGCGGTGGGTCTGCCGGGCGTCCACGAGGTTCATCCAGCGCCCGGAGTCGGTCTGGGACTGGCGCTTGATGTAGGTGTAGGGGGTATCGCTCCACAGCTTGATGAGCGTGGCCTGGTTGTCCAGGATGAGATCGCCCCGGTCGGTACGGACCGTCAGGACCGCATGACCGTCGCCGTTGTGTTCGCGGACCACGGTGACCAGAACCGTCGAGGCCGGCCAGCCCAATTCGATCAGCGCCCGCCGCTTGGCGAGGACATAGTCCTCGCAGTCGCCGTATCCGTGTGGATAGGTCCAGTATTCCTCGGTCTTGTACAGCGCCGCATCGGTGATCGGGATGACGTCCGAGTTGATCTCGGCGTTGATTTCGACCAGCTGCCGCCAGCGCGCTTCGGTCAGGGTCTGGTAGGTCACCACCCGGTCGTTGGGTCGGCATTCCACGGGGCGCTCGGCACAGAACTGCGCATGGCCCAGCGGAATCGTGGCGGGGCCGCGTTCGGCGACGAACGCCTCCCCGGGCGTGGCGGCGCCCGCCGGCGCGGCGGTGAGCGCAACCCATGCCGCAAGGCACAGGACGGCGATGAGGTTTCCGGGGGCTCCGGTTTCGGACATGACGCGTTCTCCCTGACGGGGAGGACGCTAGACGCACCCGTTTGCCGCGGCGCCAAGAATGCAAACTGGTTTTGATTCAAAATCAGTCGGTTAGCGATACCTGCCGTTAAGCATCGCAAGCCGCTGCAAGCCGCCGCAAGGCGTCGCCGGGCCGGCCGGGCACAGCCGGCCGGGCGGGACCGATGGGTCTTAGTTGACCTCGAGGTTCTGCTGAACGACCGTGAGCATTTCCTGCACCGAGGCGAATTCGAC
The DNA here is from genome assembly GCA_964574935.1 of uncultured Devosiaceae bacterium. Taxonomy (GTDB): domain Bacteria; phylum Pseudomonadota; class Alphaproteobacteria; order Rhizobiales; family Devosiaceae; genus JBBECE01. The sequence goes on from CAZNOZ010000027.1 coordinate 16,410, forward strand.
CGCGATGCCGTCGTCGAAATGCCTGACGACGCGCGCCCGCATGCGCCCAAGGGTCACCGGGGTGCCCATGGGCGGCCGCGCGTCGGTCTCGACGGCGGCGCCGGACAGGGAAATGTCGATGATCTTGCAGTTGTAGCGACGGCCGTCCTCCAGCGAGATCGTCGAATGCCGGATGTCGGGGACGACCCGCTCGTGCCGCCGGTCCTCGGGCAGGTTGAGGACATCCTTGTTGGCGAGCCAGGTGAGCTGGGCCGCCATCTTGTCGCGTTTGCGCATCGAGGCCTGGAATTCCACCGCGAAACCACCCTCGATCATGCGGATGATGGTGCCCTCGACGCGACCGATGTGGTCGAGATAGGCGATCACGCGCTCGCCGACCGTGCCGGCGACCGGCGCGATGACGCGCGCGTCCCCCGGTGACATCTCGATGACCTGGCAAGGAAACTCCCGGCGGTCCGCGAGCATGTAGCGGCCGAGGATCGATACCCTGACGCGTTGAAACCGCCGGTTTTCGGGCTGCGTTTCGCCGCCGTCGGTATCGACTCCGGTATTCTCTTCAAGCATGCGGCCCGCCAGTCGAAACAACCAGCCGACCCAATGGGTGAGCGACTGGTGAACTGAGCCTAGTGGGGGTTGGTTAATCGAGGGTTAGAGTTCGCAGGATTTCACGGCGCAGCGCGATTATGGTTTACCGCCGTCAATTACCGACAGATGCGCGTATCGACCCGTCCCCGGCCGACCGGCATCGGGGAGATCACCTAGGATGACCCCGGCGTCCTGGGCCATCTCCGCGTCGATTCGTGCGGACAGATCCTGGAAGGGCAAATCGGCACTCGGGTCGTCGGGCCAAATCAGCCTGAGCCCCGAGATTCGCTGTTCCAGAATGGGATGCATGCCCAGCCAGTAGGGCTCCTCCATGGCCGTGATCGAGCCGATGATACGGTTATTGGTGGCCCCGTTGTGGCGCAGCGGCAACAGGATGGTCTCGAAGCTCACCTGGGACGCCTGCTTGCCGCTCCCGGCAAACGTCACCAGGGCGACCGCATGGTCGTCGGTAACGGCCTTGATCAGGGTCTCGACCGCATCGCGGTCGCGGGCGTGCCAGAGCCGGGTGAAGGACCTGCCCTTGAGCTCCCGGCAATAGGCTGAGCAAAGATGCGAGCCGGCGAGGCGGAACTTGAAGTCACCTTCCTCATTGGCTTCCAGGATGAAGGTGTTGGCGAGCGCGTGCCGGATGCGCGTGGGGTCGATGTCCCGGCGCTCGGGCGCGCTGCGGGCGCCACGCAGCTCGTTCCAGTAGGTGAACAACTCACGCGTGGACGGTTTTCGCATCGGTAGTGAGTGCCCCTGCCACTCGCATCGGGCGGGTTGGTCCCGCTCGTTCATCGCTGACCGCCCTGGCCGCTTCGGCCGGGGAAGGCGCGGCAAGTTTGGCGGAACGGCTTTGCAAAATCCCCCTTAAACATTGGTTAGGGTTAATGCGCGCGGCGCCGAGTGGCGAAGTGGAGTGAGAACGGGCATAAGTGAACCGGTAGCGGCGACAAGGGGCCGAAATGAGCCGTTCTGACGACGGAAATAAGGCCTGGCGGCCCCCCAGCAGCGCCGGGGCCGCTGGCCAACGCGGTCCGTGGGGCGACGCGGGCGGCGGGGGAGAGGATGCCCCTGACAGCCAGACCCCTGCGGGGCGGCAGCGCACGCCGATTTTCAACGTTCCGGGGCCGGTCACGGTGGTGATCGTGGTTCTGGTGAGCATCCACCTGGGGCTCGATGTGTTGCTCAGCGTCCCCGGTCGAAACGCGGTCTATCAGTGGTTCGGTTTCATGCCGCAACGTCTGGTGGACCCGCAGGCGCTGCCGGGTGGCGCCTGGCCGCTCTTGTGGAGCCCGTTCACTTACGCCTTCCTGCACGGAAGCTGGACGCATCTCGGATTCAACGTGGTCTGGTTCGCGATCTTCGGCAGCCCGGTGGTCCGGCGCTACGGGGTTCGGGGGCTGGCCGTCATCGGTCTGGCCGGGTCGGCATTCGGGGCCCTGGGGTTTGCGGCGCTGTTTCCGGTTTCAACGTTCGACACGGTGATGATCGGCGCGTCCGGCGCAATTTCGGCGTTGACGGGCGCCGCGATGCGCTTCGTGTTCCAGCCCCTGCGCGTAACGATGGATCCGGAATCGGGCCATCCGATCGTCCTGGGGCGGCCGCTGAGCAGCGTCAGCGGCTTTTTCCGCGATGGCCGGGCCCTGGCGTTCACGGTGATCTGGATGGGGCTGAACGTCGTGCTCGGCCTCTACGCGTGGCTGGAGGGGGGTCCGAGCGGCGTCGCCTGGCAGGCGCACCTGGCGGGCTTTGTCGCCGGGTTCTTTCTGGTGCGGGTCTTCGAGCAGCCTACCGATCAGGCGCGATAGACCTCGGAGGGGTCGAACAGGGGCTTGTCGCCCAGATCGACGAGCCCGACGGTCTCACCGTCCGCCACCACGCGCCGGTAGAAGCAGCTGCGCCGTCCCGTGTGGCAGGCGGCGCCGCGGCCGGTCGGATTGACGGTGAGCCACAACACGTCCTGATCGCAGTCGACGCGCATCTCCACGAGCTTCTGGAATTCGCCCGAAGTTTCACCCTTCTTCCAAATCCGATTGCGCGACCGGGAGAAGTAGTGGACCTCGCCGCTCGCCAGGGTGCGGCCGAGCGCTTCGTCGTTCATGTGGGCAACCATCAGCACCTGGCCGGTATCGGCGTCGGTGGCGACCGCCGTGATCAGCCCGTGCGCGTCGAAGCGCGGCGCGAAGGACGCGCCGGTTTCGATCTCGGTCCGGGTGAGGGTGGCGGGGTCGGCGAAGTTCATGTCGGGCGCGCTTATAGCGCGCGCGATGGCCTCGTCCAAACCCTCAATCGCCGAGCGGATGCCGCAGCAGGGCGAAGAAACGCTGCTGCTGCTCGAGTTCCTCGGCGAAGACGCCGGTGAACCGCTGGGTCACGGTGGTGACGCCCGGCTTCTGCACCCCGCGCATGGTGATGCATTTGTGCTCGGCCTCCAGGAGCACTGCGGCGCCGCGCGGGTTCAGGCCCTCGTTTATCGCGTCCACGATCTGGGCGGTCAGGTTCTCCTGGGTCTGCAGCCGCTTGGCCAGGATGTCGACGACGCGGGCGAGCTTGGAGAGCCCTGCCACGCCCTCGGTGGGCAGGTACGCGATATGCGCCTTGCCGGTGAACGGCACCATGTGATGCTCGCAGTGGGAAGAGAAGGGAATGTCGCGCACCAGCACGATGTCGTCGTAGCCGCCGACCTCGTCGAAGGTCTTGTCGAGAACGGCCACCGGGTCGCCGGTGTAGCCGGCGAACATCTCCCCATAGGCCTCCAGCACCCGGCGCGGGGTATCGAGCAAACCCTCGCGGTTCGGACAATCGCCGGCCCAGGCAATCAGCGTCCTGACGGCCGCTTCGGCCTCCTCTCGGGAGGGGCGGGGCACGCCCTGGGGCTGCTGCTTGGAGCGGAAGGCTTCGGTGACTGTGGCGTCCATAAGACCCCCCTTGTCCTGATCGGGCCACGGCCCGGCGATTGTCGGCCGCTCCGGCGGCCCGGGCAATGCCGGTCGGGCCCGCTGACAGAGCGCGTTGCGCGCCCTATATAACCCGGTAGCGACCCCAAACAAGCGCCGATCACGGCACTGTCATGGACCTGACCGACCTCTACTCCGACGAGATTCTGCACTTCGCCGGCAACCTGCCGCTCACCGAACGGCTCGCGCATCCGCAGGCCACCTCGCGCCGGGTGTCGCGGGTGTGCGGGTCGGTGGTCGAGGTCGATCTCAACCTCACCGATGGCCTCGTGTCGGACTATGCGCACGAGGTGAAGGCCTGCGCGCTCGGCCAGACGGCGGCGGCGATCGTCGCCCGCAACATCGTCGGTTCCACCCCCGACGAATTGCGGGCGCTGCGGGACACGATGGCGGCGATGCTGAAGCAGGGCGGCCCGCCGCCGAGCGGCAAATGGTCCGATCTGAAGCTTCTGCGGCCGGTGCGCGACTACCCGCCCCGCCACGCTTCGACCTTGCTGGTTTTCGAGGCGGTCGTCGATTGCCTCGACCAGATCGAGCTCAAGCAGGCGGTCTGAGCAAGCCCATGGCCGGCTTCTGGCGCATCGTCGATTTCCCTTTCCGCTGGACGGCGATCGGTCTGATCGAGCTTTACCGCTACACCTTTTCGGCCATCGCCGGGCGCACCTGCCGGCACCTGCCGACCTGCTCGGAATTTACGCGCGACGCGATCCGGCGGTTCGGGTTCTGGCCCGGCGGGTGGATGGGCGCCGCGCGCCTCTATCGCTGCCGGCCCGGCGGCACCGACGGCTACGACCCGGTGCCGGAGGGATTGCCGGACGGTGCCAGTTGGCGGGTGCCCTGGCGCTACGGGCGGTGGCGGTAGGCGCGGCCGTGATGGGGGACCTGCACTACGAGGAGCCGGCGCTCGCCGAACTCTACGATGTCTTCTGCGGCTGGTCGGAGGACCGCGACTACTATCTCGGGCTGGCCGGCGCAAATCGCCTCGCGATCCTCGATCTGGGGTGCGGCACCGGGCTGTTGTGCGACGCCTGGGCCGCCAACGGGCATGCGGTGACCGGGGTCGACCCCGCCGGCGCCATGCTCGACATCGCCCGCCGCAAGCCGCACGCTTCGCGCGTCGAATGGGTGCGCGCCCCGGCGCAGAATTTTCGCTCGGACAAGCGGTTCGATCTGATCGTGATGACCGGTCATGCCTTCCAGGTGCTGCTGACCGACGCCGCCGTCGCCGCCGCGCTCGAGGCGGTGCGCCGTCATCTCGCGCCGGGTGGCCGGTTCGTCTTCGAAACGCGCAATCCGGGCATCGACTGGCGGCCGCTGTGGGATCACGACACGGCGCGCGCGGTCGACGGCCGGACGGTACGCGAGGTCACACGTCTCATCGGGATCGACGGGGACCGGCTGCGTTTCGAGCTGCACTTCGCGTTTGCCGGCAAATCCGTGGTGGTGCCGAGCGAGCTGAGGTTCCTGTCCCGCGCCGGGATCGAAGGCCGGCTCGCGTCGGCGGGACTTGCCGTCGAGCGGCTCACCGGGGACTGGCAGGGCGGTTCGTTCGTCGAGGACACCTCGCGCGAGATCATCGTCGAGGCGCGCCACGCCCGGTGAGCCTGCGCCGGGCGCCCGGACGGTGGCGCTGAGATATCACCGGTGCTAAACACCGGCCCGCGCCGGGCCTTGGTCCGGCTTTGTTTCGAGCGATGGAGACGACGATGATCACGGTGAAGTTCCCCGATGGTGCCGCCCGCGAATTCGCGGATGGGACCACGGGCGCGACCGTGGCCGCCTCGGTCTCGAAATCGCTGGAGAAGAAGGCCGTCGCCATGCGCGTCGACGGCGCCTTGCGCGATCTCGCCGATCCGCTCGCGGACGGCGACGCGGTGGAGTTCGTCAGCCGCGATTCCAAGGACGCCCTGCCGCTCATCCGCCACGACGCCGCCCATGTGATGGCCGAAGCGGTGCAGGAATTGTGGCCGGGCACCCAGGTGACCATCGGCCCGGTCATCGAGGACGGGTTCTACTACGACTTCGCCCGCGATGAGCCGTTTTCGGAAGAGGAGCTTCGGCGGATCGAGCAGAAGATGGCGGAGATCATCGCTCGCGGCGCTGCCTTCACCAAGGAGGTCTGGGACCGCGAGGAGGCCAAGCGCGTCTTCGCCTCGAAGGGCGAGGCCTACAAGGTCGAGCTCATCGATGCGATCCCCGAGGGCGAGGACATCCGCATCTACAAGCAGGGCCAGTGGTTCGACCTGTGCCGCGGGCCGCACATGCGCTCGGTCGCGGATGTCGGCAAGGCCTTCAAGCTGACCAAGGTCGCCGGTGCCTATTGGCGGGGCGACAGCCGCAACCCGGTGCTGAGCCGCATCTACGGGACCGCCTGGGCCAGCCAGCAGGACCTCGACGCCTATCTGACGATGATCGAGGAGGCCGAAAAGCGCGACCATCGAAAACTCGGCCAGGAAATGGACCTCTATCACTTCCAGTCAGAAGCGATGGGGTCGGTCTTCTGGCATCCCAAGGGCTTCATGGTCTGGCGCCAGCTGGAGGCCTATGTCCGCCGCCGGCTCGACGAGGACGGCTATGTCGAGGTCAAGACCCCGCAACTGATCGACAACAAGCTGTGGGAGCAGTCCGGCCATTGGGGCAAGTTTCGGGAGAACATGTTCGTGGTCCCCGACGAGGTGCCCTCGACCGAGGAGGGCAAGCCGGTGATCACCGGCGAGGGCAATCTGATGGCGATCAAGCCGATGAACTGCCCGGGCCACGTGCAGATCTTCAAGCAGGGGATCAAGTCGTACCGCGATCTGCCCATTCGCATGGCCGAGTTCGGCTGCTGCCACCGCAACGAGCCGCACGGGGCGCTGCACGGGCTGATGCGGGTGCGCCAGATGACCCAGGACGATGCCCACATCTTCTGCACCGAGGAGCAGATCACCGACGAAACCAGGCGGTTTCTGGCGCTGTTCGCCCGGGTCTATGGCGACGTCGGGATGACCGACATCGCCTACAAGCTGGCGACCCGTCCCGACCAGCGGGCCGGCGACGACGCCACCTGGGACCGGGCGGAAAAATCGCTGGCCGAGGCGCTCACCGCCTCCGGGCTCGACTTCGAATACGCGCCGGGGGAGGGGGCGTTCTACGGCCCCAAGCTCGAATTCCATCTGACCGACGCCATCGGCCGAACCTGGCAGTGCGGGACCTATCAGCTCGACTATGTGCTGCCCGAGCGGCTCGAGGCCTCGTATGTCGGCGAGGATAGCGCCCGGCACCGGCCGGTCATGCTGCACCGGGCGGTGTTCGGATCGTTCGAGCGCTTCATCGGGCTGGCCATCGAGCACTATGCCGGCAAGCTGCCCCTGTGGCTGGCGCCGGTGCAGGCCGTGGTGGCGACGATCGTCTCGGACGCCGACGACTACGCGGAAGAGGTTGCCGCCCGTCTGCGGGAGGCGGGGCTGCGCGTGGAAACCGACTTCAGAAACGAGAAGATCAACTACAAGGTGCGCGAGCACTCGGTGAAGAAGGTGCCGGTCATGTTCGTGGTCGGCAAGCGCGAGGCCGAGGACGGCACCGTGTCGATCCGCAGGCTGGGCGCGCAGGGGCAGAAGGTGATCGAGGCATCCGAAGCGATCGCGGCACTCGCCGCCGAATCGCTGCCACCCGATCTGAAGCAGACCGCGAACGCCTAGTCGAACCCGGTGAGCACCTCGATTTCCCGCGGCGGGCCGGGACGGATTTCGAAGTCGCGGTTGTAGACGCGATCGCCCTGGCGGGCGACGACGGTGTACTCGCCTTCGGCCAGGACCAGGTTGGCGAAAGCCCCGATGGTGGCGAAGACGTCCTTGCCGTCGGCGTCAGTGACCGTCCAGTCGACATCGGCGATCGCCTCGCCACCGGGCTCGGAGACGAGCTTCAGGGTCGCCTCGGCGGCGCGTTGATACAGCGTCGCCTCGGTCATCTGACCCGGCTCGACGCGAATGTCGGCCCGCACCATGGCGTTGACGGAGCCGTAGCGGCACTCGATCTTGTAGACGCCGGCGTTCAGATACATCAGCTCGCCGGGGGCGACGTTCTCGGCGAGGCGCACCTGACCGCCGGCGAGGTCGGAATCGGCGTAGACGGTGAAACTCAGCTGCTCGGGAGGAATGGCGATGTCGCCGGTGATCGCGGCGGCGAGCTCCAACCCGCCGGCATCGAGAATGAACGAGCGCTGGTTGGGACCGGGTTCGACGGTGAAGGTGTCGGACGCCTGGGCCCGCCCATAGGCGACGTGGGCGATATATTCGCCGGGCTGCAGCGAGAAGGCGGCGGCGGAGTCGGTGGACTTCGCCAGCAGCGGCAGCGTCCCCGTCTCGTCGGGGGTCGTCCGGTAGATCCGCCAGGTCAGCCCGGAGGGAATGATGGGGCCGTTTTCAGAGACTCTGGCCGACAGGGTCACGGGCTGCGGTTCACCGAGGGCGAGATTGACCACCGGCCGGGTCTCGAGGGATTCGAAGACGTCGAAGGCGTTTTCGAGATCGTTGAGGCTGGGCGCCGCCGCTGCCTGGTCGGCGGAGACGGTGCGGAAGCGCTCGGGACGCGGCGGCGGCACGGGGGCATCCTGCGCCGGGGCGATCTCGACGGTCAGGCCGAGCAACAAAGCTGTGGATAGGGCCGGAACCAGTCGCATGCCGCCCCCTTGGTTCGCGTTCGCCCGCTTCATGGGCCCAGAATGCGGAAATGCTGTGTCATAAACTGTCCGTCCAGGGAAAAGGAGCCGGCCCATGTCCGCCGACCAGGCCGTTGTGGATTATCTGTTGCGCCGGCGCTCGGTGACGGCGCCGTTTCTGGAGGCGCCGGGTCCCGACGCCGACGATCTTGAGACGCTCCTGAGGATTGCCACCCGGGTGCCCGATCATGGTGCCCTGGCGCCCTGGCGGCTGGTCCTTTTTGAAGGTCCGGCGCGCGCCGAGGCGGGCGAGAAGCTGGCCGCGCAGGCTCTGGCGCGAGAGCCCGATCTCGCCGCCGACCGGATCGAGGAAGAGCGCAATCGGTTTCTGCCGGCGCCGCTCACCATCGGGGTGATATCGAAGGCGGCGACGCATCCGAAGATCCCCGAATTCGAGCAGCTGCTGTCGGCGGCCAATGTTTGCTTCAATCTGGTTCACGGGGCCAACGCTTTGGGCTTTGCGGCGCACTGGGTGACCCGCTGGTTTGCCTACGACCGCCAGGCGTCGGCGCTCCTGGGCGCCCGGCCGGAGGAGCGATTCACCGGTTTCGTGCATATCGGAACACCAGCGATCGTGCCCGCGGAGCGGCCGCGTCCGGCCCTCGACGAGGTGGTCACGCGCTGGCCCGGTTAACGGCGCTTTAACCGGGTTCGGGCTTTGTTAACCATAACTTGGCCCGAAGGTCACCGATGCCCGTCGCCGCAGTATCCGTCTCGCCGACGCTGCGCCAGGCCCTGAACCGGGCCGGCGACCGCAACGGTGTCGATTTCACCTATCTGCTGGCGACCGCCATGCGAGAGTCGCGCCTCGATCCGCAAGCGCGGGCCGCGACGTCCTCGGCGGTGGGCCTCTTCCAGTTCGTCGAGCCGACCTGGCTGGAGGTGATCAAGGAGCAGGGCGAGGCACTGGGCTACGGCGATCTGGCGCGGCAGATCGTTCGCGATCCGGACGGCACCTATTCCGTCCCTGATCCGGCGCAGCGGGCGCACATACTCTCGCTGCGCGAGGACCCGCAAATGGCGGCCGACCTGGCCGCCGCCTTCACGCGCGCCAACGGTGCGTATCTGAGCGCCAAGTTCGGCCGCATGCCAAGCCCCGGCGAGCTCTACATCGCGCATTTCCTCGGCGCCCGGGGCGCCGAACGTTTCTTCACGATCGGCCTCAGGGCGCCGGAGGCGCTGGCGGCCGAAAATTTCCCGCGGCAAGCGGCCGCCAACCCCGCGATCTTCTACGACGCGGAGCGGCCGCGCACGATCCGCGAAGTGTACCGGGTGCTGGTGGCCGAGCATCGGGGGGCGGATGCCCCGCCGTCGGGCGCCGCGCTGGCGACCCAGCAGATGGCGGGCGTCGGCGCACCGCTCGCGGTCGAGGTGCTGCTGCCCAACCCGCTGATGTCATTCGTCGAGCTTTATCGCGCCGCGACGCCGGCGCCCGCCGCGGTTTCGCCGACGGCGCCCGCAGCGTCGCCCGGGCGGCCGGACGACAAGGAGTTTGCGAGCTTTTTCAGCCGGTTGCTGACCGAATAGCGCAGGGCGGTTCGGCCATATTTATGGTGAACGCTTCGTTAAACCTTCGCCGATAGGGTCCGAAGCCGACTCGGATCGGACCATGGGGCCGGGCACAGATGGTCGCCTACGCTGACTACGCCAAAATGCAGGATTCGCCGGACAGCGACCAGCGCGGACGCGCCGCCCGCATCGCCGCGCAGGCCTATCTCACCCACGACGGATCGGAGAGCGAACACGCCGCGCTCTACGCGTCGCTGCTCGGGTTTCTGGACGATCCCTCGGTGCGGGTTCGGGCGGCGCTCGCCTACGAGCTGTTGCATTCGCCCAAGGCACCGCGCCCGATCATGTTCGCGCTGGCCCAGGACGCGCCGATCATCGCCCGGGCGGTGGCGCAGTATTCGCCGGTGCTGCTCGAAGCGGATCTTCTGACGCTGCTGCGCTCGGGCGATCCGCAAATGCGTCTGACCATCATCGACCGGGCAAACGTGTCGGCGCGCCTCGCCCAGGCCCTGGTCGCGTGCGAGGACCGGACGATCGACCGCGCCATCGTGCAGCGCCGCGACGTGCCGGTGGGCGCCGAGGATCTCATGGACCTGGCGGGACGCTGGGTCGACGACGCCGAACTGCGCGGCCTGTTGCTCGATCGCGAGGATCTGCCACCGGCGGCGCGCTACCTTCTCACCGAGCGGATCGTCGGGGCGCTCGGCGAAATCAGGATGGTGCGGGGAAGCGTGCAGGCCAAGCGGCTGCAACGGCTCCTGCAGGAGGCGTTGGACCAGGCGACGACGCGGCTGGTCGAGGACGAGCTGGCCGATGGCAGTCAACAGCTCATCGAGACGCTGGTCGACGCCGACCGCCTGAGCACGCGACTGATGGTGCATTCGCTGGTCGCCGGACGGGTGGTGTTCTTCGCCGCGGCGGTGTCGCTGTTGGCCGAGATGCCGGCCAGCAAGGTTCTGGCGGTGCTCGGCGACGGCAGGCGGCATGCGGTCAACGCGATCTTCGCCCGCTGCGGGTTCGCGCCGGCGTTGCGGGACGTGCTGGGCCATCTGGTGATTGCGGCGCGCGAGATCGATCTGGGCGAGGACGTCGCGGCACGACACGCGGTGGTCGCCGGCCTGATCGAGGAACTGATCGGGGCGTATGACGGCGACATCCCCGCCGAGTTGCGCCCCGCCTTCAACTACCTCAACGAACAAAACGTCGTGCTGGCCCGGGTGGCGGCGCGCGGCGTGATGGCGAACTTCCTCGAGCAGGCGCCGGGCGACCATTCGATGGGCGCGATCCGGCTGCGCGACCACGCGGCGGCGGCCCTGCCGGCCGCCTGAGAGGCGCTCAGTACCGGAACTGCTCGGCCAGGACCCGCTCGTCGAGATTGTGGCCGGGGTCGAACAGCAGCGAGACCGCGTGCCCGCGATCCTCGCGCACATTGACCTCGGCGACCCGCTCGAATTCGACATTGTCGGCCACCGCGTTGACCGGACGTTTGTCCGGCTCCAGGATCTGCAAGGTGATCAGGGCCTTGTTGGTGAGGATGGCGCCGCGCCAGCTGCGGGGCCGGAACGCCGAAATCGGCGTCAGCGCCAGCAGCGACGCCCCCACCGGCAGGATCGGGCCGTGCGCCGACAGGTTGTAGGCCGTCGAACCGGCGGGCGTGGCCACCAGGATGCCGTCGCACACCAGCTCCTCCATCCGCACCTTGCCGTCCACGAGAATCCGCAATTTCGCGGCCTGATAGGTCGAGCGCAGAAGTGAAACCTCGTTGAGCGCCATGGCATGATGCTCGGCGCCCGCGTCGTCGACAACACCCATGTCGAGGGGATGGATTTCATTGACGTGGGCGGCGGCGAGCCGCTCGACGAGACCGTCGAGCGAGAACTCGTTCATCAGAAATCCGATGGTGCCGACATTCATGCCGTAGACCGGAACGCCGCGATCCATCACCGAGTGCAGGGTCTGCAACATCAGCCCGTCGCCGCCAAGTGCCACGATCAGGTCGGCGTCCTCGCGATCGCATTCGCCGTAGCGCTCGATGAGGTCCCGGCGTGCCCCGTCGGCCTGGGGCGTCTGGGCCGACACAAAGGCGATCTTGTCGCTCGAAAACCGTGGCAAAGTCCGCCTCCCAGGGGTCCCCGACTGCGGACCGGGTGCCTAGCACGGGCGGTAGAGCGGCGCCAGCACCAGCGCGCCGACGTCGGTGATGTGGCGCTTGTTGCAACCGCCCGATACCGGTGCTAGCTAGCCGCGCTATGCCGGTTTAGCTCAGCTGGTAGAGCAGCGGTTTTGTAAACCGCAGGTCGGGAGTTCGAGCCTCTCAACCGGCACCAGGCACACGCCAACCGCGGCCCGGATCGCGCCGTTGCGCGGCCGCCACAATCTGCGCATTTCGCAAATCCGCCGACTTGTTGCGACCGGGCGATCGTGGCATCTTGGATGCGAGGCGGACAAAAAGCGGAATCGAGAGGGACCGATGAGAGCACTGATTGCGATCGCCGCCGCGGCGCTGGCGGCCGCGGTGTTCACGGCCGGTGCGCGGGCGACGGACTTCGTCGCCTATGAAGCGCCCGTCGCCGAACAGTCCGCGCCGGTCTACCAGCAGGACGGATTCAACTGGAACGGCTTCTACGCCGGCGCCATCGTCGGGTGGTACACGGAGCCCGGCGACACCGCCTTCACTTTCGGCAAAGCCGTCGGCGTCAACTTCACCGCCGGCAACATCCTGTACGGCGTCGAATTCAATCTGCTGCAATACAATTTCGGGTCTTTCGACACATGGAACGCTTCCGGACAGACACGTCTGGGGCTGCTCGTGAACGACTCGACGCTCGTCTACAAGCTCGTGGGCGTCGGCTACTACAACGGCGGGGGGAGCTACGGCACTTACGTCAAAGTCGGTGCCGGCCTCGAATATGCGCTCGGTCAGCACTTCACCGTCCGGGGCGAGTATCACGCCAAGATCTACCCGGGGGGATGTTGCGGACACGAGCTTCGCGCCGGGCTGCTTTGGCACCTGAACTGAGCCACCGCCGCGAATGACCCCACAAGCCCCGCTTCGGCGGGGCTTTTGCTTGACGGGTCGGGGCCGGCGGCGAGGTGAGCTTGCCCGTCCGGAAGGGCCGGGCTAACTAGGCGCGCCGACGGTGCCGAGGAAATCGGGCGTCGGTCGAGAATGAGGGGGAAGCCATGGCGTCGGCGGAAGTGGGACTGATCGGGCTGGGGGTCATGGGCGCCAATCTGGCGCTCAACATCGCCGAAAAGGGTTTCGAGATCGCGGTGTTCAACCGCACCACCGCCAAGACCGACGCCTTCCATGCGGGCGCCGGCGCGCTGCAGGACAAGATCGTGCCCTGCCGCGACCTGGAGAGCTTCGTCGCCGCCATCCGCCCGCCGCGCCCGATCATCATCATGGTGCAGGCGGGCGATCCGGTCGACCAGCAGATCACGGCGCTGCGGCCTCTGCTCGACAACGGCGACATCCTCATCGACGCCGGCAACGCCAACTTCCACGACACGAGGCGCCGTTTCGAGGCGCTTGAACCCAGCGGGCTGACCTTCATCGGCATGGGGGTTTCGGGGGGCGAGGAGGGGGCCCGCCACGGTCCTTCGATCATGGTGGGCGGCACCCGGCAATCCTGGGCGCGCGTCGAGCCCATGCTCACCGCCATCGCCGCCAAGTATGAAGGCGAGCCGTGCGCGGCGCATCTCGGGCCCGACGGGGCGGGGCACTTCGTCAAGACCATCCACAACGGCATAGAATACGCCGACATGCAGATGATCGCCGAGGTTTACGGCGTCCTGCGCGATGGCGCCGGCATGCGCGCCGCGGACATCGCCCGGGTGTTCGAGAAATGGGACGGCGGACGCCTCAATTCCTATCTTATCGAAATCACCGCCAAAGTGCTGACGGCCGACGATCCCAAGACCGGCCAGCCGATTGTCGACATCATCCTCGATCGCGCCGGACAGAAAGGCACCGGGCGCTGGTCGGCGATCGAGGCGCAGATGCTGGGCGTGCCGGCAACGGCCATCGAGGCGGCGGTGGCGTCCCGGTCACTGTCGGCGATGAAAGCCGAGCGGGTCGACGCGGAGGCCATCTATGGCACCGGCGGCGGCCAGGTTGGCGCCGACGACGCCTCGTTCGATCGTCTTGAGCTGGCGTTGTTCGCCGGCAAGATCGCGGCCTACGCACAGGGGTTCGCGGTGATGCGGGCGGCCTCCGACGAATTCGGCTGGACCCTGCCGATGGGAGTGATCGCCAAGATCTGGCGCGCCGGCTGCATCATCCGTTCGCAGTTCCTCGGCGACATCACGGGCGCCTTCGACAAGGACGCCGATCTTGCCAATCTCCTGATCGCGCCGGATTTCGTGGCGATGATGACCGAGGCGCATCCGGCGCTTCGGGAGACCGTTGCCCGGGCCGCCGAGGCCGGCCTGCCGGTGCCAGCGCTATCGGCGGCGCTGGCCTATTTCGACAGCTACCGGCAGGGGCGGGGCACCGCCAATCTCATCCAGGCGCAGCGCGATTTGTTCGGCGCGCATTCGTTCGAGCGCATCGACGCGCCCGGCGCCCATCACGGACCCTGGGCGTCCGGCGACTAGCGGTTAGCCGCTAGCGAAGGTCGGCCAGCGTCGCCTCGACGAGGTTGTGGCGGCCCAGATTGAGCACGTCGCGCTCGCCACACAACGCCATGGTGATGTCGAGTTCGTTGCGGATGATCTCGAGCGCGGTGCGCACCCCCTTCTTGCCCATGGCGCCGAGGCCGTAGACATAGGCGCGGCCCAGGAACACCGCCCGCGCCCCCAGCGCCAGCGCCTTGACGACGTCTTGGCCGGAGCGGACGCCGCCATCCATATAGACCTCGATCCGATCGCCGACCCTGTCGACCACCGGCCCGAGAGCGGCAATCGAGGACAGGGCGCCGTCGAGCTGGCGGCCGCCGTGGTTGGAAACGACGAGCGCGTCCGCCCCCGACTTGACCGCGAGCTCGGCGTCCTCGGGTTCCTGGATGCCCTTCAGGATCAACTTGCCGCCCCAGCGATTCTTGATCCACTCGACGTCGTCCCAGCTGAGCGCCGGATCGAACTGCTCGTTGGTCCAGGAGGCGAGCCGGCCGAGATCGCCGACATTCCTGGCGTGCCCGACGATGTTGCGGAAGGTGTGGCGGCGGGTGGTCAGCATCGACAGGCACCATCGCGGACGGCTGAGAAGCTGTGCGGCGGTCGACAGGTTCCACTTGGGCGGCGCCGCGATGCCGTTGCGCAAGTCCTTGTGGCGCTGGCCGAGCACCTGCAGATCGAGCGTGAGCACCAGGGCGCCACAGCCGGCGGCCTTGGCGCGGTCGATCAGCGAACCGGCGAATTCGCGGTCGCGCATGACGTAGAGCTGAAACCAGAACGGGATTTTCGTGGCCGAACGCACATCCTCGATCGAGCAGATGCTCATCGTCGAGAGCGTGTAGGGAATGCCCATCTCCTCGCAGACCTGGGCGGCCAGCATCTCGCCATTCGGATACTGCATGCCGCCGAACCCGATCGGGGCAAGTGCGACCGGCATCGAGACATCGTTGCCGATCATTGTGGTCGCCAGCGAGCGGTTCTCGAGATTGACCGCGACGCGCTGGTGCAGCTTGATCTTCTTGAATTCGGCTTCGTTGGCGCGATAGGTCGACTCGGTGAACGAACCGGAATCGACATACTCGAAGAACATGCGCGGCACCCGCCGGCGGGCCAGTTCCTTCAGGTCGTTGATTTCCAGCACCTGCATGCGCGTCATCCCCAAACGCCGGCCTCGATAGACTTTTCACCAACGCTGCAAGACTTTGCAAGCACAGCCGCTGGACGAAAGTCGGTTTCAGGGTCGATCGCGGCAAATTGCAACCAATTCGGTGATCGCACGTTCAGAGACCGCCCGCAAATTGCCCGCTCGGTTTCGGCTGATGGAGGCGAAAATGAAACTGACCCGTGTTGCGGGCCTTTCGGTAATGGCGTTTGCCCGCGTGGCGGGCGTCTCGACAGTGGCGCTGATGGCGGCTGGCGCCGTCCAGGCGGCACCGTTGAACGATGTGCTTTCGGGCGACGATGTCGACCTGGTGTGCGGCGATCACGACTCCGGCGAATTCTCGGCGCGGGTCGTCCTGGCCGATGGCCGGGTGCTTGAGGGCCGTATCGAGTGCGACGACGACGGCGGCGGCAGCGGCGGCGGCGACGAAAATGACGACGGCGACGACGAGCCGGATGAAGAAGACGATCCCGACGACGAAGGCGACGACGATCACGACGACGATACCAATCATGGCCATGACGGTGACGATGGCGATGACGACCACGAAGGCGACGACGACCACGAAGGCGACGGCGGCGACGAGGGTGACGATGACGGCGACGACGGCGACGAGGGTGGCGACGACGGCGACGAAGG
>CAZNOZ010000028.1:0-4871 GCA_964574935.1 uncultured Devosiaceae bacterium
CAGTTGCGACAAACCGGTCGATCGAGGCGCCGCCCGCCCCACGATTGTCTCTTCAAGGTGTCGGGCCTCACGAGCATCTGTCAGACTGCAGGCCGTCGTTGGAAGGTCGTTTGTGGATGCGGACCGCAAGCGTTCCTGGGTATTTCGATCGGGTGAATTGGGGAGCCGCCGCGGTGGTGCAGTGAGAACAACTCGCCGGGATTTGCTGATCATCGGGGGTGGCATAGCGGCCATCTACGGCGCGCAGGTCGTTCCCTGGGACCGACTGTTCGGCCGTACGCCGGGATTCGTGCCAATTGACGGACTGTCGCCGTTCCGGACCACGGAGATCGGCGGGTCGGTTTCCATCGCCTCGGCGCCGTTCATCGGCCTCGATCCGTCCACGGCGGACACGGAAGCAAGGCGGGCGCGGGCCGAAGCGGTCAGGGCAAATCTGTGCGGTGCCCTGTTCAACGGCCCCTCAAAGCCCGGGGTCGTTCCGATCGCC
Source organism: uncultured Devosiaceae bacterium (assembly GCA_964574935.1). GTDB lineage: Bacteria > Pseudomonadota > Alphaproteobacteria > Rhizobiales > Devosiaceae > JBBECE01. The sequence goes on from CAZNOZ010000028.1 coordinate 488, forward strand.
TATTTCAGCGAATTTCTGTGCCCATACTGCCGCGTTCTCGAGCGCGATCTGGAGGCGATTGTCGCCGCCAATCCCGACCGTGTGCGACTTGTGCAGCACGAGTTGCCGATTTTCGGTCCACCCTCGGAGCTTGCCGCCCGTGCCTCGGTTGCGGCGGCTCGCCAGGGTTTGCAGCAGCCCCTGCATCGCCGGTTCATGCGAACGCCGCTGGTTCCCGATCTTCGGTCGATCGAGAGCATCGCTGCCGGCGTCGGCATCGACACGACCCGGCTGGCCCGCGACATGGCGTCGGCAGAGGTTCAGGCGGAACTCGAGCAAACGCGCGCCCTTGCCGATCTGTTCGGTTTCATCGGCACGCCCGGCCTGGTCATCGGCCGGACCGTCCTGAACGGGGCCGTTCAACGCTCGCTCATCGAGCGCATCATCGACGACGAAAGAAACCAGCCACCACTTGCGTGCTGAGCCTGAAAGAGCCGAATTGACCGCCGATCCTCATTCTGTCCCGAACGCGACATGGCCCGCTTCAGTGCTCGTGGCTGGCCCGCGGCGGCGCCGACGGGCGCGGTTCAATCGGGTGGCTGCCAGAGCTCGATTTGATTGCCTTCGGGGTCGTGGATGCGGGCGAAGCGCCCCACCTGGGGGTCGTCCCACTCGTCGGGCCGGGTCTCGACCTCTATCGCCGCCGCCTCGAGCCGCTCGATCGTCGCTTCGAGATCTGTGACCCGAAAGTTGACCATCCACTGCCGATCGGCGGGGAAGTAGTCGGTCGCCTCGGGGAAGATCGCGAACACGGTGGGTCCCGCCGACTGGGTGAACGGGGCGCCGCTTTGAAGCCCGAAATGGGTCTCGTACCATTTGCCCAATGCCTCGGGGTCGCGGGCCCGAAAAAACAGCCCGCCGATGCCGTCGATTTGACTCATCCTTGCCTCCCTTGCAGCCGTCGGACGATCATCGCCTGTCGGCGGCCGGCGGGCAACCGCGGCGGCTTCGGCGGCGACCGAATCGTCTGCAGGCCGTTGGCAGGCAGTTAACCAGCGCCCCGACTCTCCCCTTGCAGCTAACTGACCAGTCAGTTATTAACGGATCGGAAAGGTCATCCGAGGCCATGAACACAACCGCCACGCACCAGCCCAAATTCCGCCGCCGGGCGGCCGCGCGCCCCGACGAGCTGCTCAACGCGGCGCTGGACCTGTTTATCGAAAACGGGTTCGCCGCCACGCGGGTCGAGGATATCGCCAAGCGTGCCGGCATCTCGAAGGGGGCGGTGTATCTCTACTTTTCCTCCAAGGAGGCGATTCTCGAGGCGCTGGTGCGCCGTGCCGTCGTCCCGGTCGCCGAGGGCGCCATGGCGATGGTCGAGACCTACACCGGCTCCGTCCGCGAGGCGATCACAATGGCCTTCTCCGTCCTGGCGATGCGGCTTTCCGAGCCGCGCCTGATCGCCATACCAAAGCTGATCATGCACGAGGTAACCCAGTTCCCCGAGCTGGCGCAAATGTATCGCGAGGAGGTCATCGAGCGGGCCAAGCCGGCGCTCGTCGCCCTCATCGAGAAGGGAATCGCCAGCGGCGAGCTCAGAGCCGTCGATCCCGAACTGACGGTGCGCTCGATTGTCGGGCCGGTGGCGCTGCACGTCCTGATGGCGGAGGTGTTCGGCATCGTGCCCGAAGGCGGCCTGCAGCTCGACAAGCTCGTCGCCAATCACCTCGACATTCTTTTCGACGGGCTGTGCGCCGAGCCTCGAGGCGTCGACGAGGGAGGCGCCGATGGATGAGTTCTTCAATTGGCTGGGTGGGGTTGCCGGCGCGGTGCTGGCGGCGCTCGGCTCGCTGCTGCCGAATTTCGGACCCGCAGAGACCGTCTTCTACGGCTATGTCGAAGCTCAGTACGTCTACGTGGCCCCGGCAAGCGCCGGCGCGATCGAGTCGATCGCCGTGGCCGATGGCGATCGGGTGCAAGCCGGCGCCGAGCTTTTCGGGCTCGACCGGCGCGCCCAGGAGGCCCAACTCGCCTCGGCGCGGGCACAGCTGGCGGCGGCCCGGGCGCAGCTCGACAACATCACCACGGGACGCCGTGAGGAGGAGCTCGCCATCACCGAGCGGGCGCTGGAACGGGCCAGGTCGGAGCTCGAACTGGCGCAGCAGAACTATGACCGCACACAGCCCCTCTACGCGCAGGGCGTGGTGCCGCGAGCCCGGCTCGACCAGGATCATGCGGCGCTGATGGCGGCGCAGTCGGCGGTCGAGGAGCTCGACGCTCAGCTGACCGTCGGGCGGCTGCCGGCGCGTCCGGCCGAGATCGACGCCGCGCGGGCTCAGGTCGAGGCCGCCGCCGCCGAGGTCGAGCAGCTCAAGGTGGCGCTCGCGGACCGCACCGCGACGGCGCCGGTCGCGGGGGCGGTGGAGGAAGTCTTTTTCGCCGTCGGCGAGCAGGCGCTGCCGTCGATGCCGGTGGTCTCGATCCTGCCCGACGGCGGGCTGGAGGTGCGCTTCTTCGTCACCGAATCCGAGCGCCAGCAAATCCACCCGGGCGATGCGATGTCGGTGGATTGCCGCGGCTGCGAGACCCCGGTGACGGCCGAGGTCACCTGGCTGGCGACCGAAGCCCAGTTCAACCCCCCCATCATCTACTCGCGTCAGGACCGGGCCGATCTTGTGTATCTGGTCAAGGCGAAGCCCGAGGCCGGGGCGGCCCTCAACGTGGGTCAGCCGGTCGAGGTGAGGCCGCCGTCATGAGCGACGTCCCCGCCGCCACCCGCGATGCCGACGTCGACCGTCCGGTCATCGAGGTCGAAGGGCTGACCAAGATCTTCGGCGACAAAACCGTCGTCGACCATTTCGACATGGCGGTGCCCAAGGGCGCCATCTACGGGTTCCTGGGCCCCAACGGCTCCGGCAAGACCACGACGATCCGCATGCTGTGCGGGCTGCTGACGCCGGATGGGGGCAGCGGGCATTGCCTGGGCTTCGACATCCTCAGGCAGTCCCGCCAGATCAAGGAGCGGGTCGGCTACATGACGCAGCGCTTCTCGCTTTACGAGGATTTGTCGATCCGCGAGAATCTCGAATTCATCGGCCGCATGTACCGGGTCGACAACCTGAAGGAACGCGTGGACCGGGCGCTGACGGGTCTGGGGCTCGCCGATCGCTCGAAGCAGCTGGCCGGCGAGCTCTCGGGAGGCTGGAAGCAGCGCCTGGCGCTGGCCGCGGCGATGCTGCACGACCCGGACCTGTTGCTGCTCGACGAGCCCACCGCCGGCGTCGATCCGAAGGCGCGGCGCGACTTCTGGGACGAAATCCGGCATTTGAGCCGCGCCGGGGTCACGGTTCTGGTCTCCACCCACTACATGGACGAGGCGATCCAGTGCGACAACATCGCCTACATCGCCTTCGGCCGTAAGCTCATCGACGCGCCCGCCGCCGACATTCCCGGCATCGTCGGCTTGATCACCTGGCGGGTCCAGGGCGCCGATCTCGGCGCGCTGGCCGATGAGCTGCAGGGCACACCGGGGATCGAGCAGATCGCGCGATTCGGGGCGGCCTTGCATATCTCCGGTGTCGACCACGCGGCGCTCGACGCGGCGGTCAAGCCCTTCCAGGCCGACAAGCGGCGCACCTGGCACCGCCAGGAAGCAGGGCTCGAGGAAGTCTTCATCCACCTGATGGCCGCCAGCCAGGACAATTTCGCGGCGCCCGAGGCGGCGCCGCCGGAGGCTGCCTGATGGAGGAGCGCGCGCCCGTCGAAATCGTCGAGCGTGAACCCAGGTCGCGGGTGCGCCGCAACGGCGGACTGAGCTGGGGCCGGTTCATCGCGGTGCTGGTGAAGGAATTCATCCAGATGCGCCGCGACCGGGTGACCTTCGGGATGATGATCGGCATTCCGATCATGCAGCTGATCCTGTTCGGCTTCGCCATCAATACCGACCCGCGACACCTGCCGACGCTGATCTCGTTGGGCGACAGCGGCCCGGTGAGCCGCGCCATCATCTCGGCGATGGAGCATTCGAGCTATTTCGATTTCCGCGGCGCGGTGCGCAGCGTCGCCGAAGGCGAGGACGCCCTCAGGACCGGCGAGGCGAACTTCGTCGTGGTCATCCCGTCCGGTTTCGAGCGCGACGTGGTCAGGGGCCTGAGGCCACAAATCCTGCTGGCCGCCGACGCGTCCGATCCCTCGGCGACCGGCGGACCAGTGGCGGCGCTGCAGGGGATCATCGAGACCGCCATGCGGGAGGCGCTGACCGGGCCGCTGAGGGCCCTGGGGCCGGGGCCGTCACCGGTCGAGCTGGTGGTGCACCGCCAGTACAACCCGGAATCGGTCACCGCCATCAACATCGTGCCGGGGCTGCTGGCGATCATCATGTCGATGACCATGGTGATCATCACCG
>CAZNOZ010000028.1:4971-29823 GCA_964574935.1 uncultured Devosiaceae bacterium
TCGCTCAGCCCCTCGCCGCCCGCTTCGACATGGGCGAGCAGCTCGGCGCGCATCCTGGGTTCCCAGAAGTTTTTCAAATGGCTCGCGGTGGCGGCGATCGCCTCGTCCTCAGGATAGGCGGCGAAGAAGGAAGCGATCTGGTTGGCCATGCGCACGAGATCAACGGTGTTCACTTTGGTTCTCCGGGGTCGAAGATCATCAACCCGTCGCCGGACCTGGCGCCCACCGTCAGGCCCGCTTCCCTTGCCTTGGCGAGCGCCAGCGAGGAGGGCGCAGAGACGGAGGCCACGAAACCCACTCCAATCCGGGCCGCCTTCATCGCCATCTCGACGCTGAGGCGGGACGAAAGCACGATGAAACCCCTCCCCGCGTCGATGCCGGACCGGGCCAGCGCCCCGGCCAGCTTGTCGATTGCGTTGTGGCGGCCGATGTCCTCGCGGACAAGCTCGATGCCGCCGTCGGCGGCGCAAAAGGCCGCCGCGTGGGTCGAGTGGTTCTTTTGGTTCATCGGCTGGTGGTCGGCAAGCGCCGCCAGCGCCTTCAGCACTGCCGGCGGCTCGGGCCGGATGCCGGCGACCCTCGGGGCCGGCGGCAGCGCCGCCTCCAGTGTCTGGGCGCCGCAGATGCCGCAGGCGGACCCCGCGAGGATCGAGCGCCGGCGGTCGGTTGCCCGTTCGACGGCGCCGGGCGCCATCACGATGTTGACCAGATAGCCGCCCCGCGCCTCGGCGATCCGCACGGCCTCGATTTCGCCGGGCGCCGCCGCGATCCCCTCGGTCAGCGAGAAGCCGACCGCGAAATCCTCGAGGTCGGCGGGGGTCGCCATCATCACCCCGAACTGCTCGTTGTTGTAGAGGAGCGCCACCGGGGCCTCGACGGGCAGGTACCACTCGGCGGGCGCCGCGCTCCCGTCCGCACCCGCCCTTGTGCCGGAAGCGGTGGGCGAGGGATCGGGGGAGCCGCGGTCGAGCCGCACCGATTTCATCTCAGCTACTCGGCGGCGGGGGCGACGCCGTAGTGGGTGCGCCGAAGCTCTTCATGCTCGGACTGCCAGCGCGAGGGTTCGTTGGCCGGCCGCACCTGGACCGCGGTCACCTTGTACTCGGGGCACTGGGTGGCCCAGTCGGAGTTCTCCGTGGTCACCACGTTGACCCCCGACAGGGGGTGGTGGAACGTCGTGTAGACGACGCCCTGGGGCACCCGGTCGGTGACCAATGCGGTCAGCGTGATGGCGCCCTTGCGGGAGGCGATCGATACCCGGTCGCCGGTCGAGACGCCGCGTTCGCCGGCGTCGAACGGGTGGATTTCGGCGAGATCTTCGGCATGCCACCTCTGATTGTCGGTGCGGCGGGTCTGGGCGCCGACATTGTATTGGCTCAGGATCCGCCCGGTGGTCAGGATCAGCGGATAGCGCCGGGTGGTGCGCTCGTCGGTGGGCACGTATTCGGTGATCATGAAGCGGCCCTTGCCGCGCACGAATTCGCCCACATGCATCACCGGGGTGCCGTGCGGATGGGCGTCGTTGACCGGCCACTGCATCGAGCCCTCGGCGTCGAGCCTGGCGAACGACACGCCGGCGAAGGTCGGGGTGAGGGCGGCGATCTCGTCCATGATCTCGGCGGCGGAATCCCAGTGCATGGCATAGCCCATGGCTTGCGCCAGCCGGCAAACGGTCTCCCATTCGCTGAGCCCCTGCCGCTGGTCCATCACCGGCCGGACGCGGTTGATGCGCCGCTCGGCGTTGGTGAAGGTGCCGTCCTTTTCCAGGAACGTGGTGCCGGGCAGGAAGACATGCGCGAACGCGGCGGTCTCGTTGAGGAACAGGTCCTGGACGACGATGAAGTCCATCGCCTGCAGAGCGGCGGTGACGTTCTGGGTGTCCGGATCGGACTGCGCGATATCCTCGCCCTGCACGAAGAGGGCCCGGAACGAGCCGTCGAGGGAAGCGGCGAACATGTTGGGGATGCGCAGCCCCGGTTCGGCGGAGAGCGGCAGGCCCCAGTGGGTCTCGAAGCTGCCGCGTACCTCGGGGTCGGAGACATGCCGGTAGCCGGGGAATTCGTGCGGGAACGAGCCCATGTCGCACGATCCCTGGACGTTGTTCTGGCCCCTGAGTGGATTCACCCCCACCCCGTCGCGGCCGATATTGCCGGTCGCCATGGCGAGGTTGGCCATCGCCATGACCATGGTCGAGCCCTGGGAGTGCTCGGTGACCCCGAGCCCGTAGTAGATCGCGGCGTTGGGGGCACCGGCATAGAGCCGCGCCGCGGCCCGCACCGTTTCGGCGTCGACCCCGATCGCCTCGGCAAGCGCCTCGGGGGAGTTGCGCTCCTCGCCCACAAATCCCCGCCAACGCTCGAGTTCCTGCGTCTCGCAGCGCTCGGCGACGAACTTTTCGTCGATCAGGTCCTCGGTCACCGCCACATGCGCGAAGGCATTCATGACCGCCACATTGGTGCCGGGCTGCAAGGGAATATGGAATGCCGCTTCGACGTGCGGCGAGCGCACCAGATCGATACGGCGCGGATCGACGACGATGAGCTTGGCGCCCTGGCGCATCCGGCGCTTGATCCGCGAGGCGAAGACCGGGTGGGCGTCGGTGGGATTGGCGCCGATCAAGAGGATCACGTCGGCATGGTCGAGCGAGCGGAAATCCTGGGTGCCGGCGGAGGTGCCGAAGGTCGATTTGAGGCCGTAGCCGGTCGGCGAGTGGCAGACGCGCGCGCAGGTGTCGACATTGTTGTTGCCGAAGGCGGTGCGGACCATTTTCTGGACCGCGAAGACCTCCTCGTTGGTGCAGCGCGAGGAGGTGATGCCGCCAATGGCCCCAACCCCGTGTTCGGTCTGGATCGCCTTGAAGCGTTCGGCGGCATAGCCGATCGCCTCGTCCCAGCCCACCGGCCGCCAGGGATCGGTCGTCGCTTCGCGGATCATCGGGGTCAGCACCCGATCCTTGTGGGTCGCCCAGCCATAGGCGAAGCGTCCCTTGACGCAGGAATGGCCTTCGTTGGCGCCGCCTGACTTCGCCGGGGTCATGCGGACGACCTCGTCGCCCCTGACTTGCGCCTCGAAGGTGCATCCCACCCCGCAATAGGCGCAGGTGGTCTCGACCGTGCGCTCGGGCAGCCCCTTGACCACGATCGCCTTCTCGTTGAGCGCGTCGGTGGGGCAGGCGCTCACGCAGGCCCCGCAGCTGACGCATTCGGAGGAAAAGAAATCGTCGGAAGCGATCCCGGCGGAGACCTTGGAAGCGAATCCGCGCCCCTCGATGGTGAGCGCGAAAGTGCCCTGGGTGTCGGCGCAGGCGCGCACGCAGCGCGAGCACACGATGCACTTTTCCGGGTCGAACTCGAAATAGGGGTTGGACGCGTCGAGCGGGCTCGCTTGGCGGCTGAGATGGGTTTTCCCCCCGGCGAAGCGGGTGCCGTCGGCGCCCAGATCGGCGGCGATCGCCGGCATCTCGGAGTCGGTGTTGCCGAGTTCGGAAGGGTGGTCGGAGAGATAAAGGTCCATCAGCCCGCGCCGCAAACGGCTGAGACGGTCGGTGACGGTCGAGACCTTCATCCCCTCGGCGACCGGCGTGGTGCAGGAGGCGGGCGTGCCCTTCACCCCTTCGATCTCGACAAGACACAGCCGGCAGGAGCCGAACGGCTCGAGGCTGTCGGTGGCGCAGAGCTTGGGGATCGAGGTCCCGGCCATCGCGGCGGCGCGCATCACCGAGGTGCCGGCGGGCACGGTGACCGCTGCCCCGTCGATTTCGAGGGTGACGTCGGTGTCGGCGTGCCGGGGCGGGGTGCCGAAGTCGATTTCGCTCATGGCCTCATCCTATCACGAAGCGTTTCGGCGGTCGAAATCCTCGGGGAACAGGCGCATCGCGGATTTGACCGGCATCGGGGTCAGCCCGCCCATGGCGCATAGCGAGGTTTCGGTCAGCAGCTCGCAAAGCTCCTCGACGGCGCGCAGGTTTTCCGCCCTGTCGCCGCCGGCGATCAGCCGCTCCATGGCCTCGACGCCGCGCTGCGAGCCGATCCGGCAGGGGGTGCATTTGCCGCAGCTTTCGAGCGCGCAGAACTCGAAGGCGAAGCGCGCCATCTCGGCCATGTCGACGCTGTCGTCGAAGACCACGACCCCGCCGTGGCCGAGCAACGCCTGGTTTGCGTCGAGGGTCTCGTAGTCCATCGGCAGATCGAGCATCTCGGCGTCGACCCAGGCGCCGAGCGGTCCGCCGATCTGGGCGGCGCGGAAGGGGCGGCCCGAACGGGTGCCGCCGCCGAAGCCTTCGATGAGCTCGCGGATGGTGATCCCGAAAGGCAGCTCGAGGAGCCCACCGCGGGAGACGTTGCCGGCGAGCTGGAAGGGCTGGGTGCCGCGCGAGCGGCCGGTGCCGAGTTCGTTGTAGGTGGCGGCACCTTTTTCGAGGATCACCGGCACGCTGGCCAGCGACAGCACGTTGTTGACCACTGTCGGCTTGCCGAAAAGCCCGGCGATGGCCGGGATCGGCGGTTTCGCGCGGACCTCGCCGCGCCTGCCCTCGATGGACTCGAGCATCGAGGATTCCTCGCCGCAGATATAGGCGCCGGCCCCGCGCCTTATGTGGACATCGAACCGCTTGCCGGTGCCGCCGACATCGTCGCCAAGCCAACCGGCCGCCTCAAGCGCCGCGATGGCCTTTTGCAGCACGTCGAGGGCATCGGGGTATTCGGACCTGAGATAGATGAAGCCGGTGTCCGCGCCGACCGAAAGTCCGGCGATGGCCATGCCTTCGATGAGCGCGAACGGGTCGCCTTCCATGATCATGCGGTCGGCGAAGGTGCCGGAATCGCCTTCGTCGGCGTTGCAGGCGACGTATTTGTCGCCCGCCGGCTGCTCGGCGACGGTTTTCCACTTCACCCCGGTCGGAAATCCGGCCCCGCCCCGGCCCCTCAGGCCGGACTCGGTCACCGCCTCGATGATTGCCTCGGGGCCGATCTCGATGGCGCGTTTGAGGCCGGCAAGTCCGCCATGGGCTTGGTAGTCCGCCAGATCGAGCGGGTCGATGAGCCCGCAGCGGCCAAAAGTCAGCCGCCTCTGGCCCGCGAACCACTCGATCTTCTCGGTCGGCCCGAGGGCAAGCGGGTGGTCTGTGTCCGCGCCGGGAAAGCCGGCCTCGAAGAGCGAGGGCACGTCCTCGGGGGTCACCGGACCGAAGGCGGTGCGCCCGGTTTCGGTTTCGACCTCGACCAGCGGCTCGAGCCAGTAGGCGCCACGGGAGCCGTTGCGCTTGATCACAACGCCAAGCCCCCGGGTCTCGGCCTCCAGCCGGATGAGCGAGGCCACCGTGCCGGCCCCGACCGAATTGGCCGCCGAGTCCCGCGGCACCCAGACCGTCGCGGGAGAGCTCACGAGCTCGCCTCCTCGATCGCCTTTTCGAGCCTGGTTTCGTCGAGGCGCCCGACCAGGCGGTCGTTGACCAGCGCCGCCGGCGAGAGCGCGCAGTCGCCCAGGCAATAGACCGCCTCGATCGTCACCCCGTCGGCCGAAGTGCCGCCGAGCTCGATCCCGTGGTTGGCGCAGGTTTTCTCGATGAGCGCGATGGCGCCGAGCGCCTGGCAGGATTCGGCGCGGCAGAGCTTGACGTGGCAGCGCCCCGCCGGCTGGCGCCGGAAGTCGTGATAGAAGCTGACGGTCCCCCACACCTCGGCGCGGGAGATGTTCAGCGCCCTGGCGATCGGCGCGAGATCGGCCTCCCGAATGCAACCGCGCAATCCCTGCAGGTCGTGCAGGATCTCGATGAGCGCCGACGGCTCGTTGCCGTGACGTTCGCAGATCGCGGCGATCGGATCGGCGTGGGTGGTTGCTTCGGCCATTCGCCGTGCGGCTCCTCCCGCAAAGACATCCTGGTTCCTGCTATTTCTTGCGCATTGGCGGGCCCGGCGCAATTTCCGCGGCGCTTCCCCCTCAGACTTCATAGCGGTCGATGAACGCCGGGTCGGCAACGAGCTTGTCGACGATGGCGGCCGGATCGCCGGTGATCGGCACCGGAAACACCAGCGGCTCGCCGGCCGGGTCTTCGAGGGTGGCGATTTGCGACTTCAGCAGCGAGGGCGGCATGTAGTGGTCGGTGCGGGCAGCCATGCGGGCGAGGATGATGGCCGGGTCGCCTTGGGGGTGAACGAAGCGCACCTCGCCCAGCCGGCGGCGCAGAAGATCGCGATAGGTGCGCTTGAGGGAGGAGCAGGCGACAACTGTCGGGCCGGGCTCGGCGCTGACCTCGTCGGCCAGCCGCTCGAGCCAGGGCCACCGATCGTCATCGGTCAGTGGAATGCCGGCGCTCATCTTTTCGATCGATTCGGGGGCGTGGAACTCGTCGGCCTCGAGGAAGCGGGCGTCGAGTCTGGCCGCGAGCAAGCGGCCGAGGGTGGTCTTGCCGCTGCCGCTCACCCCCATCACCACGCACCTGAGCGGCTTGCCTTGGCCCATCGGCGTGAGCTTAATGGCCCCGGCGCTGCGATCAATCATCTTGAGGGGAGGGGGCATGGCCGAGGCCGAACTGCTCGTCGACCGGCTCGGCGCGTTGGCGGTGGTGCGGCTGAACCGGCCCAAGGCGATCAACGCGCTGTCGCTGACGATGCTCGAAGGGCTCGGCACGTGGCTCGATCGGCTCGTCGCCGATGACGGGGTCGGCGCCGTGCTCCTGCGCGGGGAGGGCGAACGCGGCTTCTGCGCCGGCGGCGATGTGCGCCATGTTCGCGATGCGGTGCTCGCGGGGCGGCCGGACGAGGCGCGGCGCTATTTCGAGACCGAGTACCAGGTCGATCTGGCCATCGGCACCTGCCCCAAGCCCGTCATCGCCCTCCAGCACGGGGTGGTGATGGGGGGCGGAATCGGACTTTCGGCGCATGCCCGGCATCGGGTCGGGGTGGCGGGGGCCCGCTTTGCGATGCCGGAGCCGGCCATCGGATTTTTCGCCGATGTCGGGGTGAGGTTCGCGCTCAGAGACGTCCCCCGGCATCGGGCGCTGGCATTCCTGATGTCCGGCCGCACCGTGGAAGTGGACGACGCGATGGCGCTCAACCTGTGCGACGGAGCGGTGGGCGGCGATCGGATCGATCTGCTGGTGGCCTCGCTGGCCCAGGCCGCAGGAGCCGACGATGTGGGCGGCGCCATCGAAGCGGTGCTGGCGAACGAATTCGTCGCCCCCGGGGAAGCGCGCTTCGTCAAGGGGTGCGACGGGGTGCAAGCCCAATTTGCCGCGCCCGATCCGGCCGGATTGCTGGCGGCGCTCGACAAGGCAGCCGAGGCGGATGCGCAGGGATTCGCCGGATCGCTGGCGTCCCAAATGCGGCAGGGCTGTCCGACGTCACTGGCGGCCAACTGGATCGGCTACCTCGCCGCGCTCGATCTGGGCTCCCTGGCCGCGGTTCTGGACGCCGATCTCGAACTGGCGGTCCACATGGTCGCGCGGCGGGATTTCGCCGAAGGGGTGCGCGCCGTCCTGATCGACAAGGACCGATCGGCGAGTTGGCACCCGGCCGGGATCGAAACTGTCGATCTCGATGCCCTCAGGGCGGTGGCCCGGTCCGGTATTGCGCGCCGATGAGCGGCGCCGCGAGGCTTCGCCACTGCCGTGCCCCGGCATTGACACCCGGTCGCGGTTTTGTCCAACTGGACGCCTCTGGGGGCGCCAGATAGCGATCGAAACGCAAGGGGCGGGGGAGTGGCTGGGCAGCCGATCATCGAGGTCAGTTCGGTCTCCAAGCATTTTGGCGGCGTCCGGGCGGTCGCCAATTGCTCGCTCGATGTCGCGCGCGGTTCGATCACCGGACTGATCGGGCCGAACGGGGCCGGCAAGACGACGCTGTTCGATCTGGTGGCCGGCAATCTGATGCCCGACAGCGGACGGATTGTCCTCGATGGCGAGGATATCACCCGCCTCAAGCCGCATGAGCGGTTCGCCCGGGGGCTCCTGCGCACCTTCCAGATCGCCCACGAATTTTCCAACATGACGGCGCTCGAAAACCTCATGGTGGTCCCGGGCGGACAGGCGGGCGAGAGCCTCGTCGAAACCTGGTTCTACCCCGCTCGGGTGGCCGCGACGGAATCGGAACTGCGCGCCAAGGCCCTCGAAGTCATCGAGTTTCTGCGCCTCGGACCGGTTCAGTACGAGCTGGCGGGCAATCTGTCGGGGGGCCAGAAGAAGCTTCTGGAGCTGGGCCGCACGATGATGGTCGACGCCAAGGCGGTGCTGCTCGACGAGGTGGCGGCCGGCGTCAACCGGACCCTGCTCAAGGACCTCACGGCCAACATCAAGCGCATGAACGAGGAGCTGGGCTACACCTTCTTCGTCATCGAGCACGACATGGACCTGATCGCGGAGCTCTGCAATCCGGTGATCGTGCTGGCCCAGGGGGAGGTTATCGGCGAAGGCCAGATGGCCGAACTGCGCCGCGATCCGCAGATCATCGAGGCCTATTTCGGCGGCAGCCTGGAGGCTGCCTCGTGAGCCTGATCGAGTTGACCAACGTGCACGCCGGATATGGCGGCGTGCCCATCCTGAACGGCGTGGATCTCAGCATCGATCCGTCCGATATCGGGGTGATCGTCGGCCCCAACGGGGCCGGCAAGTCGACCATGCTCAAGGCGATCTTCGGTCTTCTGGAGATTTCCGAGGGGACGGTGACCTTCGCGGGTGCCGACATCACCGACGCCGAACCGGACGCGCTGGTGCCGAAGGGGCTCAGCTACGTTCCGCAGGAATTCAATGTCTTCACCTCGATGACGGTCGAGGAAAATCTGGAGATGGGCGCCTACATCCGCCGCGACGACTTCTCTTCGACCATGGCGTCGATCTACGACATGTTCCCGCCGCTGGCCGAACGGCGGCGGCAGAAGGCCGGCGAGCTTTCGGGGGGACAGCGGCAGATGGTCGCCATGGGCAGGGCCCTGATGTCGAAGCCGATCCTGCTGTTGCTCGACGAGCCGAGCGCCGGGCTGAGCCCGCGCTACATGCAGGAGGTTTTCGACCAGATCATGCGGGTCAATCGCGCCGGGGTGGGTATTCTCATGGTCGAGCAGAATGCCAGGCAGGCCCTGGGCTTCGCCACCCGAGGCTTCGTGCTCGCCAACGGCATGAACCGGTTCACCGGCACCGGCCAGGAGCTGCTCGAAGATCCCGAGGTCGCGCAGGCGTTCCTGGGCGGATAGGGCGCGGCGATGAACGATTTCATCTTCTTCATCAACAAGGTGCTGGTCGTCGGGACGGTGCAGGGCTCGATCTATGCGCTCGGCGCGGTGGGGGTGACGCTGATCTTCGGGATCCTCCGGTTCGCGCATTTCGCGCATGGCGACATGATGACGATGGGGGCGTTCATCGCCTACGCACTGGCGACCATCGCGGCGGCGCTGGGCATCCAGACCTTCTGGCCGACCGGATTCATCGTGCTGCCGCTGGCGATCCCGATCACCTTTGCGGTGGCGCTGGTCATCGACCGCGCCTTCTACCGTCCGCTCAGGGAGCGCGGCGCCAAGCCGGTGACGCTGCTGATCGCCTCGATCGGCGTAACGCTGATGCTGCAGGGGCTCATTCGACTGTTCGGCGGCGTGCAGCCCTTGAGCTTCTTCGAGAACGAGACCAAGGAGCTGTTCCGCGTCACCCTTCCCCTGGAAGGGGCCAACCGGCCGATCACCTTTTCCGAGCCACAATTGCTGTTGATCGCGGCCACGGTGATTTCGGTGGTGGCGCTGCACCTGTTCCTGACGCGCTCGCGGCTGGGCAAGGGCATGCGCGCGATGGCCGACAATCCGGATCTGGCACGGGTGTCGGGCATCAACACCGACCAGGTGATCCGGGCGACCTGGATCATCGCCGGGTCGCTGGCGTGCATCGCCGGCACCATGCTGGCCCTCGACGTGTCCCTGAAGGCCGATCTGGCGTTCAACATTTTGCTGGCGATCTTCGCGGCCGCCATCGTCGGCGGGCTCGGGCATGCCTACGGGGCGATCGCGGGCGGATTTCTTGTCGGGTTCTCGGAGACGCTGGCGGTGTTCAACTGGGCGATCCTGCTCCGGCCGTTCAAGGACGCCATCCCGTGGGAGGTGCCGGCAGACCTCTCGATCGTGCCCACCGAGTACAAGCTGACGGTGGCCTTCGTCATTCTGGTGCTGGTGCTGCTGTTTAGGCCCACCGGCATCTTCCGGGGGGCCTCGACATGATGGGCGCCCGCGAGTGGCTGATGCTGGCCGGACTGGCGGTCCTGATCGTCTTGGTCGGGATGTGGTTCAAGGTCCCCACCACCATCCAGATTCTCATCACTGCGTTGGCCTACGCACTGATCGCGCTCGGGCTCAACGTACAGTGGGGCTATGGCGGGCTGTTCAATTTCGGGGTCATGGGATTTGTGATGCTCGGCGGCTACGCAACGGTGCTCGTCGGCTATGACGTCAACCCCGACTTCTGGGGCTCCGAAGGCCCGGTGATGCTGGCGCGCGCACTGCTGGCGGCGGCGATCGGCGCGGCGCTGATTCTGGCAACGATGCAGGTACACCGGATCGGGATCAAAGGCCGGCTGCGGACCTTCCTGCTCATCGTCGCCTGGGCGATCGCCTATTTCGGATACCGCTCCCAAGTCGACCCGGCCGCGGTCTATATCGAACGGGAAGCCGGTTTCGTTGGTGGGTTGGGGTTGCCAGTCCTCATCGGCTGGGTCGTCGGGGGGGTGCTCGCGGGGGCAGTCGGGTTTCTCATCGGCAAGATCTGCCTGGGGCTGAGGACCGATTATCTTGCCATCGCAACGATCGGCATCTCCGAGATCGTCCGGGCGCTGATGAAGAACATGGACTGGCTGACCCGCGGGACCCTCACCGTCTCGCCGATCCCTTGGCCGGTACCGCAACAGCAGGACGTCGTGGCGATGGGCGTGACGAACGACACCCTGGCGCTCAGTGTGTCGCGCTCGATGTATCTGGTGGTTACCCTCGTCGTCATCGCCGTCCTCTACGTGCTCTTGCAGCGGGCCTATTACGGGCCGTGGGGCCGGATGATGCGGGCGATCCGCGACAACCACGTGGCGGCGGCCTCGATGGGCAAGAACGTAAAGCGCCGGCAATTGGAGATCTTCGTCATCGGGTCGGTGCTGATGGGGATCGGCGGGGCGATCCTGACCGGCTACGTGCAGCTTTACGATCCCAGCAGTTTTCAGCCGATCAATTACACTTTCATTGTCTGGGTGATGGTCATCGTCGGGGGCGCCGGCAACAATCTGGGGGCGCTGTTTGGTGGCGTCTTGATCATTCTGATCTGGAACATCTCCGATCCGCTGTCGCAGCTGTTGTTTTTGGAGCTCAATGACGGCCTGGCGGCTGCCGGGCTGCCGACGATTGATAACGTCGAAGTGCGTGCCCTGCAGATGCGGGTGTTCGTACTCGGGCTGGTGATCGTGCTGGCGCTGAGATACGCGCCGAAGGGCCTGATCCCGGAACGCATTCGGAGCCGGGAAGAGCCCGAGCAGTCCACCCGCGCATGAAAAAGCCCGGGATCGCTCCCGGGCTTTGCGCTTGCTCGGGTCGGCAGCCTACATCGCTACGTCAACCTCGACCCAGGTGCCGCCCTGGACCACCATCTCGAAGATGGTGCCGGCGACGTCGCCATATTCGTCGAAGTCGAGGTTGCCCGTGGCACCCTCGTAGTTGACGTCGCCGCCATCGGCCAGGATCGCTTTGGCCTTCTCCCATTCGCCGGGCAGGATCACCTCGCCGGGCGGGCCGGCCACCTCCCTGAGCGCGGCGCTCAGTCCGTCGCGGGACGCCGAGCCGTTCTTCTCGATCGCCAGCGCCAGCAGGAAGCCGGCGTCGTAGGCCTGCGAAGCGTAGATCGCCGTCGGATCGATACCGGCCGCGGTGGCCTGCTCATTGAACAAGTCCGCGCCGGCAATCTGCGGCGCCCCCGGCTTGGTGCCGATCATGCCCTCGACAAGGCTGGTGTCGATGCCGGTGAACAGATCGTCGGAGATCATGCCGTCGGCACCGATGAACTGCAGGAAGTCTCCACTCTCGGTGGCTTGCCGGAGCATCGTCTGTCCGGAACCCTGGGCGTAGGTGATCAGCACCAGGTTGGTGGAGCCGGAGGCGGCCAGCGAGCCGAGCTCGGCGCGATAGTCGGCCTTGCCCTCCTCATGCGCCTCGTTGGCCATCACCGAACCGCCGAGGTCGGTGTAGGCGGCCGCGAGCGCATCCGCCAGGCCCTTGCCATAGTCGTTGTTGACATAGGCGATGGCGATGTCCTCGATGCCCTTGCCCATAAGCAATCGCGCCAGCACCTGCCCCTGATAGGCGTCCGAGGGAGGCGTCCGGAAAAACAGGTCGTTGTCTTCGATGGTCGTCAGGGCCGGATTGGTTGCCGAAGGCGAGATCATGACCGTATTGGTCGGGACCGCCACCGTGTTGATCGACGAGGTGGTATCGCCGGTGCACATCGGGCCCACGAAGGCGAGCACGCCTTCGGTGTTGACCAATCGGTCGGTCGTATTGGCGCCGGTGGTCGGTTCGCAGGCGGTGTCACCCTGGATGATTTCGATCTGTTGCCCGTCCAGAAGACCGCCCTGTTCGTTGACCTGGGCCCAGGCCAGTTCGGCGCCCGCTCCGATCGGCGGTGCCAACGCCTCCAGCGGTCCGGTGAACGCCAGAACGATCCCCAGTTTTACGGTCTGGGCCTGGGCCGGCGCCACGAGCATGGCGGCGGCCAGTGCCGAGGTCAGAATCAATGCTTTTTGACGCATGGTTTCCCTCACTGTTGAGATCTTCGCGCGCTCCGCCAGCCTTCCCCGGCCGGTCGGGACGTCGCTGGTTATTCGGCGCCACACGGGGCGCCGCTGCGGCAAGCATTGCCGATTTTGCCTTTGGAGTCACCCGTTTCGTGCCTTCGCTGCGGCCCGCCGAAGGCGAAACCGCCGTCAACCCTAACGCCCGTTGGTCCGAATTCGCCGCGGCGGCGCTGGCTTGCGCGGGACGGGGGGGTCTGCGAGGTTCGGCGGGATTTTTGTGCTGTGAATTGGATTGCGAGTGTGATTGGAGGCAGGTTTGGCGCCAGCGCGCTGATCGCGGCGGTGGGGCTGATCGGGCTGGCCGCCGGCGCGCCGGGCCAGGAGGCGGGAAGCGGCCTTCAGCCGGTCGAGGAGGTCGCCTCGCTGTGCGGCAGCCGCGAGATTACCATCGCGGAGATGCCGTGGCCGTCCGCCGCGATCCTGGCGCATATCCATTCGATCGTCCTGTTCGAGCAAATGGGGTGCGCGGCGCGGGTCGTGAGCGGCGACACCGCCTCGACCGGCTCGTCGATGGCGACCACCCAGCAGCCGGCGATCGCCCCGGAATTGTGGATCTCGCGGATCTCGGAGATCTGGAATTCGGCAACCAGCGCCGGCAGCGTCCGGCCGGTCGCCAACACCTATCTTGGCGGGCCGATGGAAGGCTGGTTTGTTCCCGGTTTCGTCGCCGAGGATCATCCGGAACTCACCTCCGCCACCCAGCTGTCGCCGCTGCGCGCCATCTTCCAGGATGAGACCCGTTCGCGGTTCGTCAGCTGCCCGGCCGACTGGGCATGCTCGATCATCAACGCCAACCTGATGCGCGCCTTCCATATCAATATCGTCTACGAGGCCCAGGTTCCCGCCGACCGGTTCGAACTCGACCGTATCCTGGCGCAGGCGATCTCGCGCCGGCAGCCGATCGTGGTCTATTACTGGCAGCCCAACGCCGCGATCAGCCAGTTCGCACTCAAGCCCCTGGATTTGGGTCGCTACAACGCCGATGCCTGGCCGTGCCTGGCGATGGAAGAGTGCAACCGGCCGCTGCCGTCGGCGTTTCCGCCCGAGCCGGTGGTGATCGCGATCGCGCAGTGGCTGCAGGACGAAGCGCCGTTGGTGGTCGACTATCTGCAGCAGGCGATCATGCCGCTCGAGGAGATGAACCGACTCTTGGCGATGCTCAACGAAGAGGGCAGCTCGCCGGCCGAGATTGCCCGGACCTTCTACGACACAAGAGAAGAGGTCTGGCGCGCCTGGCTGCCGGAGAGCCTCAAATAACCCTGCCGCCGGGTCCGTCGGAGGCGCCCGCGGCAAGCATTCCCAAAGTACATAGCGAACAGCCTAAAGATATACTTGAGAAGCACTTTTTCTACTCTGTCGAGGTCGTAAATAACCAAAAAATATACAGAAAAATGGCGGGACACGGCGATCCCGATAATTCTGGCCCCCATCTGCTTGCAATTTGCGGGCGTATGAGGAATTTTGTTCCAGTCCATGGAAATCCTCAACTACGCCATCGACAACTGGGATCTGATCCTCCTTCGCACCGGCCAACACGTCCAGATTGTCGGTGTGGCGGTCGCTCTGGCGATTCTCACGGGTGTGCCGATCGGCATCCTTATCACCCGCTCCGAACAGGTTGCGCAGACGGTCCTGTACGTCGCCTCGGTGATCATCACCATCCCCTCGATCGCCCTGTTCGGGATGATGATCCCGGTGTTGTCGCTGATCCACCAGGGGATCGGCTACCTGCCGGCGGTGATCGCGGTGCTGCTCTATTCACAGCTGCCGATCATCCGCAACACCTATACCGCCATCACCAACGTTGATCCGGCGCTGCGCGAGGCGGCGCGCGGCATGGGGCTGACACCGATGCAGCGGCTGCGCGAGGTCGAGCTGCCGCTGGCGGTTCCGGTGATCATGGCCGGGGTGCGGGTGGCGGTGGTGATGAATATCGGGGTCACCGCGATCGCCGCCTATATCGGCGCGGGGGGCCTTGGCGCCTTCATTTCCCGCGGCATCTCGCAGACCGATCCGCGCCAGCTCGTCACCGGCGCGATCGCGGTGGGCGTGTTGGCGGTCGTCGCCGACTACGCGCTGCTGGGACTGCAGTGGCTGTTGACCTCGCCGGGGCTCAGACAAACCGCAAGGGCGACCACATGATCCGGCTCGAGAACGTCACCAAGGTGTTTGCCGGCTCCACCGAGCTGGCCGTCGACCATGTGTCCATGGAGGTCCCCGAAGGGGAGATCTGCGTGCTCCTGGGCCCGTCCGGCTGCGGCAAGACAACGACGATGAAGATGGTCAACCGGCTCATCGAGCCGACATCGGGCAAGATCTTCATCGACGACAAGGACACCAATGACTACGACCCGGTGCAGCTGCGCCGGACGCTCGGCTACGTCATCCAGCAGATCGGGCTGTTTCCCAACAAGACGATCGAAGACAACATCTGCATCGTCCCCGACATTCTGGGCTGGGACAAGACGAAGTCACGGGCCCGGGCGGCGGAGCTTCTGGAGTCGGTGGCGCTCGACCCGGCCATTTTTCTCAAGCGCTACCCCAAGGAGCTCTCCGGCGGCCAGCAGCAGCGCATCGGCGTCTTGCGCGCCATCGCCGCCGACCCGCCGGTGCTGCTGATGGACGAGCCGTTCGGCGCCATCGATCCGATCAACCGGGCCATCATCCAGGACGAGTTCCTGAAGATACAGGCGACGCTGAAGAAGACCATCATGTTCGTCAGCCACGACATCGACGAGGCGGTCAAGATGGCCGACCGCATCGCCATCTTCACCCAGGGGCGGCTCGTCCAATACGACACCCCCGACGAGATTCTGGCCAATCCGAAGAACCGGTTCGTCTCCGATTTCGTAGGCTCCGACCGCACGCTGAAGCGCCTGCAGCTGGTCACGGTGGGCGAGGCGATGATGGCGGAGCCGCCAAGCGTCACCGCCCAGGACAGTCTCGAGACGGCCGCCGAACGGATGGACGAGCACGGCCACACCGCCATCGTCATGGTCGGCCCGAACGGGCGGGCAAGGGGCTTTGTCGAACTCGATACCGCCGGGTCGCGGAAGGGCAAGGTCGGCGAAAATCACGAGGCGCTGCCCACCACGATTGACGTGAAAGAGAACCTGCGCACCGCCGTTTCGACCATGTTCCGGCACGACGTGACCTGGCTCGCCTGCGTCGACGATGACGGCCACTACAAGGGATACGTGTCGCTGCGCGGCATCACCCACCTGCTCGGCGAGGCCCAGAAGCATGGATGACGCGATGGTCACCGCGGGCCTTCAGCGCGCCTGGCGCAATGTGCTGCTGGTGGCGGTGTTCGTCATGGGCGCCTGGGCCTGGCAAAGCGAGATGCTGCCCGCGATCTTCGACCGCTGGGACGACGTCGTCTTTCTCGCCCGCCAGCACATCGCGCTGGTGGCGATCTCGGGCGGGTTGGCGGTCGCGGTGGGCATCCCGCTGGGGGTGCTGCTCACCCGCCCCGCCTTCAAGCGCTACGGCGACACGGCGCTGCAGGTGCTCAATATCGGCGCGACGGTGCCGACCCTGGCGGTGCTGGCGCTGTCGATGAGCGTGCTCGGGATCGGCGACCGACCGGCGATCTTCGGCCTGTTCGCCGTCACATTGCTGCCGATCGTCGCCAACACGCTGGCCGGCATAAGGGCGGTGCCGCCGCATCTGATCGAAGCGGCCAGCGGCATGGGCATGAGCGGGGCGCAGATTTTGCTCACCGTTGAGCTTCCGAACGCATTGTTTGTCATTTACGCCGGCATCCGCACGGCGCTCGCGATCAACGTCGGCACGGTGCCGCTGGCGTTTCTGATCGGCGGCGGCGGGCTCGGCGAACTCATCTTCAGCGGCATTGCTCTGAACGAATTCGGCATGATGCTGGCAGGCGCGATCCCTACCGCGCTGCTGGCGATCGTGGTCGATTTCGTCATGAGCCAGATGCAGTTGTGGACCATCCCACGGGGCGTCAATCCAATGCGCTGAAAGGCGCCGGCGCGGGTGGGAAACCTGAAACTCGAAGGGAGAACAGTCAAATGAAACGGATCATGCAAATCCTCGCGGCGGCGGCGATCGGCATCGCCATGGCGGCGACCGCTCAGGCGCAGACCATCGTCGTTGGCGGCAAGAACTTCACCGAGCAGCTGTTGCTCGCCGAAATGACAACGCAGCTGCTGCAGGCCAACGGCTACCAGGTCGACAAGCGCGACGGCATGGGCTCGCAGGTCGTCCGCGATGCCCAGGTCAACGGGCAGGTGGACGTGTATTGGGAGTACACCGGCACCTCGCTGGTGACCTACAACAAGGTCTCCGAGCGCATGGACGCCGACCAGACCTACATGACGGTCAAGCAGATGGACGCCGAGCAGGGGCTGACCTGGCTCAATCCGTCCAACGCCAACAACACCTACGCGCTGGCCGTCAGGGGCTCCGACGAGGCGACCGACGGGATCAATTCGCTTTCCGACCTCGCCGCGTCCTACAACGAAGGCGGCGGGCTGGTGATGGCGGTGAACGCCGAATTCCCGCAGCGGCCGGACGGACTGCCGGGGCTCGAGGAAGCCTACGGGTTCGCGACCACCCGCGCCGATCTCAAGGCGATGGATTCCGGCCTCACCTATCAGGCGCTCAACGAGGACCAGGTCGACATCGCGCTGGTGTTTGCGACCGATGGGCGGATCGCCGCCTTCGACTTCCGGGTGCTGGCGGACGACAAGGGGTTCTTCCCGAACTATGCGATCGCCCCGGTGGTGCGCACCGAAACCCTGGAGGCCAACCCCGGGCTGGCTGACCTTCTCAATTCCATGTCGGCGGTTATCGACGACGCCACGATGCAGGCGCTCAACGCCCGCGTCGATGTCGACAAGGAGTCGATCGAGGACGTCGCGCAGAGCTTCCTCAGCGACAACGGCCTGATCTAGAAGCTGATCCGACCACTCCCGGCCTCCATGGCCGGGGGTGGTTCCGCTACCGCGTGAGGGTGCGGCGCACCGCGTCCTGCCAGCCGGCATATTTGTCGCGCGCCCATTGCGGCGACTTCATCGGCTCGAAGCGCCTGTCGAGAGACCAGGTCTCAGCCATTTCGGCCGGCCCGGGGCACAGCCCGACCTGCAACCCGGCGAGATAGGCGGCGCCCATCGCCGTCGTTTCGGCGACCGTCGGCCGGTCCACGGGCGCCTGCAGGATGTCGGCGAGGAACTGCATCGCCCAGTCCGAGACGCTCATGCCGCCGTCGACCCTCAAAACCGTCGCTTCGTCGGCAGGGAAATCGGCCTGCATGGCGTGCATCAGATCGCGGGTCTGGTAGCCCACCGATTCAAGCGCCGCCTTCGCCAGCTCGTTGGGGCCGGTGGCGCGGGTGAGCCCGAACAGGGCCCCGCGGGCCTCCGCGTCCCAGTAGGGCGCCCCCAACCCGACGAAGGCGGGCACCAGATAGACCTGCTGGCCGGCGTCGGCCTTGGACGCCATCTCGCCGACCTCCTCGGCCGCGTAGATGATGCCGAGCCCGTCGCGCAGCCACTGCACCGTGGCCCCCGCGACGAAGATTGATCCTTCCAGCGCGTAGGTTGTCACCCCGCCGAGCCGGTAGCAGATGGTGGTCAACAGGCGGGAATTGGAGGCAATTGCCTGCTCTCCGGTATTGAGAACCGCGAAGCAGCCCGTCCCGTAGGTGGATTTGAGCATGCCCGGCTCGAAGCAGGCCTGACCGATTGTCGCGGCCTGTTGGTCGCCGGCCACGCCGGCGATCGGCACGGCGGCGCCGAAGACGTCCGGGTCGGTGGTCCCGAAATCGGCGGCGCAGTCGCAAACCTCGGGCAGGGCGCCCGCCGGCACCGAGAAGAGGTCCATCAGCGCCGCGTCCCAACGCCCCTCGTGGATGTCGTAAAGCATTGTCCGGGCGGCGTTGGTGGCGTCGGTCAGGTGCCGCGTGCCGCCGGTCAGGCGCCAGATCAGCCAGCTGTCGACGGTGCCGGCCATCAGGTTGCCGGCGGCGGCGAGGGCGCGCACCGGCTCGGAATTCTCCATCAGCCAGCCGAGCTTGGAGGCCGAGAAATAGGGGTCGAGCAGCAGCCCGGTCTTTTGGGTGATCGCCTCCTCCTCGCCCCCGTCGGCGAGTTCGCGGCACCTGGCGGCGGTCCGCCGGTCCTGCCAGACGATGGCGCGGTGGGCCGGTTTGCCGCTGATCCGGTCCCAGACCACCACCGTCTCGCGCTGGTTGGTGATGCCGATGGCGGCGATGTCGGCGGGCGCGGCGTCGGCGTTCCTTAGCGCTTCGGCGATTGTCGTCACGACCGATTGCCAGATGTCCTCGGCGTCGTGCTCGACCCACCCGGAATGCGGGAAATGCTGGGGAAATTCGGCCTGCGCGGTGCCCAGGGGCTTCAACTCGGGGCTGAAGACAATGGCCCGCGTCGAGGTCGTGCCCTGGTCGATCGCCAACAGGTATCCGCTCACCTGGGATGCTCCGCCGCCCGCGTTGGCGACATCAAATCCCGGCCGGGCGAGGGCGTCAATCGGGGGACTTCAAATGGTTGCGCACCGCTTCGGCGAATGGGTAAGATCGCCGCCCACTGGCCCGGGGAAGTACTTTTCGGCATGGACCTAAGGAAGATCAACGATCGGGTCTCGGTTTCCGGACAGATCGACGCCGCGGATCTGGCCCCGATCCGCGAGGCCGGATTCGTCGCCGTGGTCAACAACCGCCCCGACGCAGAGGCCCCCGATCAGCCCACCGGCGCCGAAATCGAGGCAGCCGCGCGGGCGGCGGGGCTCGCCTATCACACCATCCCGGTGGGCCGGGACGGGGTGAGCGAGGAGATGATCGAGGCCACCCGCCGGGTTCTTGCCGAGGCCGGCGGTCCGGTCCTGTGCTACTGCCGGTCCGGAACCCGTTCGACAACCTTGTGGGCGCTCAGCCAGGCGGGATCGCTGAGCGCCGACGCCATCATTTCGGCCGCCGCCGAGGCCGGATACGATCTCAATCATCTCAGCGCCCATCTGGCGCAGCCGATGAGTTGATGCGGTCAGCGATCCGTGGCCGGCTTGAGACGGACCGCGTGGCGGTCTCGTGGCCTGGGGCCGATCGATGAGCATTCAGAAAATCCTCGTTGCCAACCGCAGCGAAATCGCCATTCGCGTGTTCCGGGCCGCCAACGAGCTGGGGCTCAGAACGGTGGCGGTGTTCGCCAACGAGGACAGGCTGGCCCTGCACAGGTTCAAGGCCGACGAATCCTATCTGGTCGGCAAGGGGCTCGGGCCGGTGGAGGCCTATCTCGATATCGACGAATATCTCCGGGTCGCCGCGCTGTCGGGGGCCGATGCCATCCATCCCGGCTACGGGTTTCTCTCGGAGAACCCGGAGTTTCCCGAGGCCTGCGCGAAGGCCGGCATTGTCTTCATCGGCCCGAGGGCCGAGACGATGCGGGCGCTGGGCAACAAGATCTCGGCCCGCAAGGTGGCTCACAAGTGCGCGGTGCCGGTGGTGCCGGCGACGGGGCGGCTGCCCGAGGACGAAGACAAATGCGCCCGGGCGGCCGAAAAGATCGGCTATCCGTTGATGCTCAAGGCCGTCTGGGGCGGTGGCGGCCGGGGGATCCGGACGATCGCTTCGGAAGCCGAGCTTCGCAACGTGCTCGATTCGGCGCGCCGCGAGGCCAAGACGGCGTTCGGCAAGTCGGACCTGTATCTCGAAAAGCTCATCGGGCATGCCCGGCATGTCGAGGTGCAGCTGATCGGGGACAGCCACGGCAACCTCGTGCACCTTTTCGAACGCGACTGCTCGGTGCAGCGGCGCAACCAGAAGGTCGTCGAGCGGGCCCCGGCCCCCTATCTCGACGAAGCCGCCCGCAAGGGACTGACCGACGCGGCGCTCAGGATGGGAAACGAGGTGGAGCTTTCGGGGGCCAGCACCGTCGAGTTCCTGATGGATGCGGATTCCGGCGAGTTCTACTTCATCGAGGTCAATCCGCGCGTCCAGGTCGAACACACGGTCACCGAGGAAGTCACCGGCATCGACATCGTCAAGGCGCAGATACGGATCGCCGACGGGGCGGAGATCGGAACCGCCGATTCCGGCGTGCCGAAGCAGGCCGACATCACGCTGCACGGACACGCGCTGCAGTGCCGGGTGACCACCGAGGACCCGGAGGAGAATTTCATCCCCGACTATGGCCGCATAACCGCCTATCGCGGTGCCACCGGCTTCGGGGTGAGGCTCGATGGCGGCACCGCCTATTCGGGCGCCGTCATCACCCGCTTCTACGATCCGCTTCTGGAAAAGGTCACCTGCTGGGCGCCGCGCCCCGAGGAGGCGATCGCGCGCATGAACCGGGCGCTCAGGGAGTTCCGCATCCGGGGGGTGTCGACCAATCTCGCCTTCCTCGAAAACGTCATCAACCACCCAAGCTTCCGCGATTGCACCTACACCACCCGATTCATCGACGAGACCCCGGAGCTGTTCGACATCCGCCCGCGCCGCGACCGGGCGACCAAGCTCCTCACTTACATCGCCGACGTCACCGTCAATGGCCATCCCGAGGCGCGCGGGCGGCCGCTTCCGCCGGCCGAAGCGCCGGCGCCGGAGGTTCCGGAATTCGAGCCGCCCGCGAAGCTCGAGGGCAGCCGCCAGATTCTCGAGCGCGAAGGCGCGGAAGGGCTTGCGAAATGGATGCTCAAACAGTCCCGGGTGCTGGTCACCGACACGACGATGCGCGACGCGCACCAGTCGCTGCTGGCCACGCGCATGCGCACCTGCGACATCGCCGGCATCGCCGAGAGCTACGCGCACGGGCTGCCGGGGCTGTTCTCGCTCGAGTGCTGGGGCGGGGCGACGTTCGACGTCGCGATGCGGTTTCTGACCGAAGACCCCTGGTCGCGCCTCGCCAGGGTCCGGGACGGGGCGCCGAACATCCTCACCCAGATGCTGCTCAGGGGCTCGAACGGGGTCGGCTACACCAACTATCCTGACAATGTGGTGCGCTTCTTCGTGCGCCAGGCGGCCGAGGCCGGGGTCGACATCTTCCGGGTCTTCGACTGCCTGAACTGGGTCGAGAACATGCGGGTGGCGATCGACGCCGTCTTGGAGACCGGCAAGGCCTGCGAGGGGGCGATCTGCTACACCGGCGACATGCTCGACCCCGAGCGGGCAAAATACAATCTCGACTACTATCTGGGCCTGGGCCGCGAGCTGACCGACGCCGGGGTGCATGTGCTCGGCATCAAGGACATGGCCGGGCTCGCCAAGCCGGCGGCGGCGGAAAAACTGGTCAAGGCCCTCAAGAAAGAGACCGGGCTGCCTATCCATTTCCACACCCACGACACCTCCGGGGCCGGGGCCGCCACGGTGCTGGCGGCGGCCGCCGCCGGGGCCGACGCGATCGACGCGGCGATGGACGCGATGTCGGGGGCGACCTCGCAGCCCTGCCTGGGCTCGATCGTGGCGGCGCTCGAAGGCTCGCGGCGCGACACCGGGCTCGATGCCGCCGCGATCCGCGAAATCTCGCTGTACTGGGAGGCGGTCAGGGGTCAGTACGCGGCCTTCGAGAGCGATCTGAGATCGGGGGCCTCGGAGGTCTATCTGCACGAGATGCCCGGCGGCCAGTTCACCAATCTCAAGGAGCAGGCGCGGGCGCTGGGGTTGCAGGCGCGCTGGCACGAGGTCGCCCAGACCTACGCCGAGGTCAACCAGATGTTCGGCGACATCATCAAGGTCACCCCCTCCTCCAAGGTGGTCGGCGACATGGCGCTGATGATGGTCTCGTCGGGGCTCAGCCGCGCCGAGGTCGAGGATCCCAGGCGCGACGTGGCGTTTCCGGACTCGGTGGTCGGCTTCTTCCATGGCGATCTCGGCCAGCCGGCGGGGGGCTTTCCCAAAAAGCTCCAGAAGAAGATCCTGAAGGGCAAGCGGCCGCTGACCAAGCGCCCCGGGGCGTATCTGAAGAAACTCGATCTCGACGATCAGCGCGGCGATGCCGCCGCCACCACCGAGACCGAGATCGACGATCGGGCGCTGGCCTCGTATCTGATGTATCCGAGGGTCTTCACCGAGTTCATGGCCGCGCAGGCGCTCTACGGACCGACCGAGGTGCTGCCGACGCCGGTTTATTTCTACGGTCTCGAGCCCGGCCAGGAGGTCCTGGTCGACCTCGATCCCGGCGTCACCCTCGTCATCCGGTATCTGAGCTGTTCCGAGCCCAACGAAAAGGGCATGGTGCGGGTCTTCTTCGAGCTCAATGGGCAGCCGCGGTCGGTATCGGTGCCCGATCGCGCCCGGGCCGGCACGATCGCCGCCCGGGCCAAGGCCGAGGCCGGCAATCCCGCCCATATCGGGGCGCCGATGCCCGGGGTCATCTCGACCCTTGTCGTCAGGGTGGGCGACAAGGTCGCGGGCGGCGACGTCGTCGCCTCGATCGAGGCGATGAAGATGGAAACCGCCATCCATGCCGAGGCCGGCGGCACCGTCGCCGAAGTGCTGGCCAAGCCCGGCGACCAGATCGACGCCAAGGACCTGCTGGTCAGGCTGGAGTAGGGCGGCGCTATTTCGCCCTGGCCGCGACCATTTCGACCGCTTTGGCGATGCGGCGCTGGCGCGTTTCGGCGGCCTTGGCCTCGGTGATCGCACGGACATGTTCCTTGCGGTGCGAGGGCGCGAGCTTTGCAAACGTCTCGGTCAGCCCGGCCGCGGCAAGCGCCGCCGCCAAATCCTCCGGTATCTCGATCGGTTCGGGCGTGGCGTCGATTTCGATAGCGACATCGTAGCTCCTGCCGCCCTCCACCCGCGCCGCCCCGCGCCGCTCGGCGCTCACCGGGATCATCACCCTGCCGCCCATGGAGCCCAGCGTCAGTGAAAATGCAAAGCCGTTGAGCGTCACGCGGACGCGGGGACGCTTGCCGCCGCCGAGCGCTTCGAGCACGTCGGGTGGGACGACGATGCCGGTCGTATTGGCGCCGGTGCGCTTCAGTTCGGCGGTGAAGCGCATCAGAAGAACTCCCGCAACGCGGGGGCGAGCGCCTCGAACTTGATCATGTGCGTCTGGCCGGGGAGCGTTTTGTGCGTGGCGTCGGGCAGGACGGCGGCGATGGCCTTCTGCGCATTCTGCATCCAGGCGGGGCTCTTGCCGCCGCCCATGACCAGGGCGGGCATGTTCGCGCCGGCCCACTCGGCGCCGGTGAGGCGCTGCTGGCGCTGGTAGGTCTCGACCAGCTCGATGTCGTGGGGGAGGGTCACCCCGACGGCCGTCATCTGCTTCCAGGCGGGACTGAGCCGCATCATCAGGATGACGAACCAGGGCACTCGGACGCGGGCCATGAACATCCTGACTGCGACGCCCGGCCGGCCGGCGGCGATGGCGCTCTCCATGCGGGCGCGGAAATCGGGCGCCATGGCGGTTTCGGTCGTGTCGACGACAAAGGGCGCTTCGTAAAGGGCGAGCTTGCTGATGCCCGGCAAGGCGCTGGCGGCGCGGAGCGCCAGCGCGGCGCCCGAGGAAATGCCATAGAGAAAGGCCTCGCCACCCGCAGCTTCGAGGAGCGCGGCGATGTCCTCGACCTCGCGTTCGGGCGCGTAGGGCAGGGTGTTGCCGCTCTCCCCGCGCCCGCGCCTGTCGAAGAGGTAGATCGTGAAGCGGTCCTTGAGGAGTTCGGCGAGCGGGTGCATCGAGCCGAAGCCCCGGTAGCACATGGCCCCGTCGACGCAGATCAGGGCGGGGCCGGACCCGTGGGTCTCGTAGGCGATGCGGGTTCCGTCGGCGGAGGTGACGTGGGGCATGTCAGCGGTCCTTCAGGTACGCGGCGAGGTGCGCAAGACTCTGGGCGGGATAGGTGATCGCGCCCATGGGGATGAGCCTGTCGCGCCATTGTTCGGATGAGAACTCGATCCGCAAGGTCACCAGCGTCGCCGCGCCGTGCGCATCGAAAGTGACGGTGACGAGCACGGCATTGTCGTCCTCGGGCCGTTCACCCTGGCGGTAGACGATGCGCCCGGGGTGGTCGAGCGTCTCGTACTTGTGGCGGTTCTCGAAGGTCTTGCCCTCGGGCGTGGTCAGGGTGAAGGCCCAGA
>CAZNOZ010000029.1:0-27098 GCA_964574935.1 uncultured Devosiaceae bacterium
ACCTGGGCGACCTCGTCGGAGGACGAGATGGTCTTTTTGACCTTGCCCAGATACGCGACCACGTCGGAGACGGCCTTGTCGATGCCGCGCTTGAGGTCCATCGGGTTCATGCCGGCGGCCACCGACTTGATGCCCTCGTTGACGATCGACTGCGAAAGCACGATGGCGGTGGTCGTTCCGTCGCCGGCCACGTCGTTGGTCTTGGTCGCGACCGAGCGCAGCATCTGGGCGCCCATATTCTCGAACTTGTCGTCGAGTTCGATTTCCTTGGCGACCGTCACCCCGTCCTTGGTGATGCGGGGGGCGCCGAACGACTTGTCGAGAACGACATTGCGGCCCTTGGGCCCCAGCGTCACCTTGACGGCATTGGACAGGATGTTGACGCCGCGCACCATTTGGTCGCGTGCGTCGGTGGAGAATTTGACTTCCTTGGCAGCCATAGCTCGTTGCTCCTTGGTAAACTCGATAGACGCGTGGGCCGGGGCCTAGCCCTCGATGACGCCCATGATGTCGGTTTCCTTCATGATCAACAGGTCTTTGCCGTCGATCTTGACTTCGGTACCCGACCATTTGCCGAACAGGATCCGGTCACCGGCCTTGACGTCCGGCGGGATCAGTTCGCCGCCATCGTCGCGGGCGCCGGGCCCGACCGAAACGACGATTCCCTCGGATGGTTTTTCCTGGGCGGTGTCGGGGATGATGATGCCGCCGGCGGTCTTTTCATCGGAATCGACGCGCTCGACGACCACACGATCGTGCAGGGGACGAAAGCTCATTGAACTACCTTTGGATGTCTGAATGTCGCCGCCTGTTAGCACTCTCACAGAATGAGTGCCAACAGCCGCGGCACGAGATAGGGCGCCGCGGCGCCGGAGTCAAGTGCCGGCGAATCACCTTTACGCACCGCCGCGCCGCGAGGCGGTCGCAGATCGTGGGCAACGCCGGTTCGAACCGATGCGACGCCTGAAACCGGCGCCTGTCGCGCCGCGCCGCCGCTTTCGCCACTGGCCCCGCGATGCTAGGATTCGCGCGCCGACTGCTTCGTTTTGGTCAATCGGGGGACCGCCGGGGTGCGCAGCCTGGTCTATCTGTTCATGGCGATCGTCAGCCTCAGCGCCGGCGCCACCGTCTATTTCGGTCTTGCCTTCACCCCCATCGAAGCCGGGCTCGTCGCCCTGGTGGCGGCGCTGGCCTGCTGGCTCGGCCTGGAGATGATGCTCAGGGGGCGCGCCGAAGCGCGCCTGGAGGAAGCCATCGAGGATCTCTCCCGGTTGCACGCGCGCGACGCGGCAGCCAATCAGGAGCTCTCGGAAAAGCTCGACGGCCTGCTCCGCCGCGACGTCGTCGCCCGCCTCGACGTACTGGAGGCCGACCTGTCGGTGCTCGGGACCGTGGTCCGCGAAACCGCCGAGACAATGGCCGCCCTTGAGGCCCGGATGACCGCGGCGCGGGCGTCGATTGCCGAATCCAGGCCCGAACCGGCGCCCGAGGTGCCGCCGGCGCCGGCCGGCGAACCCTCCCCGGTCATTCCGCCCGAGATGGTCGCCCAGGCGATCGAGGAGAACCGGCTGGTCTTCCACATGCGGCCCATCATCACCCTGCCGCAGCGGCGCACCCACGGTTACGATCTGGTGCCGCGCCTGATGCTCGAGGACGGCGAGCTGGCCGACCCGCCGGATTTCATGCCGCGTGGCCACGACGGGCTTGTCGTCAGGATCGAGCGCATGCTCCTCGAGACCGCAGTCGAGATCGTCCGTCGGGCCCGCACCGACAAGGATCCCGTGACGCTCTTCGTGCCGCTCACCGGCGCCAGCCTGGAAGACGAGTTTGCCCGCGAGCAGGTCCTTTCGGTTTTGGAGGCCAATCGCGCCATCTGTTCGCTGCTCGCCTTCAGTATCGACGATGCGGCCTACCGGGGGCTCGCCAGCTCCGAGCGCGATGCGCTCGAGGCGATTGCCCACAAG
This sequence comes from uncultured Devosiaceae bacterium, assembly GCA_964574935.1. Classification (GTDB taxonomy): domain Bacteria; phylum Pseudomonadota; class Alphaproteobacteria; order Rhizobiales; family Devosiaceae; genus JBBECE01. The sequence continues at coordinate 1,965 of CAZNOZ010000029.1, forward strand.
GGCGCGGCGCTGTGCCTGGACCACGCCACCTCGCTGCGCCGCGAATTCCCGGAACTCGCTCGCCAGGGCGTCAAGTACGTCAAGGTTCCCGCGGACAAGTTCCTGACCGCCCCGCAGACGCTGACCGACTTTCATCCCTCCGACGTCGCCGCCTTTCTCGCCCGCTCCGAAATCTCGCTGGTGGCCCGCGACGTCAGTGACGAAAACCAGATCCTGTCGCTGCTCGACGACGGCGTCGGCTTTGCCGAGGGCGACCACATCGCCCCGCCGTCGCCTGTCCGGTCCGATCTTCTCAGCGAGCCCGAGGACGAGGAACCGGGTCTAGCCGTCCGCCGGATGAATCGCTGAGTCGGTTGTCTTGCAGACCGGAAAAATGAAACCCGTGCCGCCGCTCGCCGGCCTCTCGGTGCTGGCGCCGCACTACGAAGCGCTTCTGTGCGACGTCTGGGGAGTGGTCCATGACGGGCGCCGCGCCCATCCCGGGGCAGTCGATGCGTTGCAGCGCTTCCGCGAGGCGGTCGGCCCCGTCGTGCTGATCACCAACTCGCCGCGCCCCGCCGCCGAGATCGCCCGGGACCTCGACGCGCTGGGCGTGCCCGCCAACGCGTTCGATGCGCTGGTGTCCTCCGGCGATGTCACGCAGGCGCTCATTCGGGCGCGCGCCGGGCAGCCGCTGCACTGGGTCGGCCCCGAGCGCGACCGGCCGCTGTTCGAGGGGCTGGACGTGACATTCGGTCCGGCGGAGGAAGCCGGGGCGCTGATAGTCACCGGTCTTCAAACCGATGACCAGACGCCGGCCGACTATGCCGAGCCCCTGAGCCGCTGGCGAGCGCTCGGCCTGCCGATGATCTGCGCCAACCCCGACATCGTGGTCGAGCAGGGCGACCGGCTCGTCTATTGCGGCGGCGCGCTCGGCGAGGCGTATCGCGCCCTGGGGGGAGAAGTGCTGATGGCGGGCAAGCCCTACCCGCCGATCTACGAGCGGGCCCGCGAACTCATCGACGAGGCCGCCGGGCGGGCCGTGCCGACGGCGTCCATCCTCGGGGTGGGGGACTCGGTGCGCACCGACCTCACGGGGGCCGCGGCGATCGGCATCGACATCGTCTTCGTCGTCAGCGCGCTGCACGCGGACGAGCTGGGCGAGGGCGAGGCGCGGGCGCGCGCGGTCGCCGGGCTGGTCGCGCCGACGGGCGCCAGCGTCCCCGGTTTCGCGTCGCGCCTGAGGTGGTGAGCGGGCCCGCCCGCCGCTTGCATTCACTCCATGGCCGGGGCAGGTTCGCGCCCCTCGGGCGCCGGGGGCGCCGCAGCGGAGCGCACCGATGGCCTTTCACGTGCTCGACGGGCTCAGTGCCGTGCCGGCCGCGGTCCGGGGTTCGGTGGCGGTCATCGGCAACTTCGACGGCTGCCACCGCGGCCATCAGTCGGTTTTCGAAATTGGCGTCGGGATGGCGCGCCAGCGGTCCCTGCCGGCGCTGATGTTCACTTTCGAGCCGCACCCGCAGGACGTGTTCGCGCCCGCGCCCTTCATGTACCGGCTCACCGACGGCGACATGAAGGCGCGGCTGGCCGAGGCGTTGGGCTTCGACGGCATTGTGGTGATGCCCTTCACCCGTGACTTCTCCCGGCGCACCGCCGACCAGTTCATCGCCGAGGATCTGCAGGGCGCCCTCGAAGTCGCCGCCGTGATCGTCGGCGCCGACTTCCGCTTCGGGCGCGCCCGGCAGGGAACGGCCGAGTATCTCGAGGCCGCCGGCGGGCGGCTCGGCTTCGACGTCATGGTCGCCGACATGCTCGACGAATCCGACGCGCCGATATCCTCCTCCCGCGTCCGCGACGCCCTGCGCGAGGGCCGTGTCGAGGCGGCAAATGAGTTGCTCGGCTACCATCACCTCATCGCCGGCCGGGTCATCCATGGTGACGCCCGCGGCCGCGATCTGGGCTATCCCACCGCCAATATCGCACTCACCCAGCTCAGCGGGCTGCGCCAGGGGGTCTATGCCTGCCGCGTGCGCCACGCCGGTCGCACTCACGACGCGGTTGCCAGCTTCGGACCGCGCGTCATGTTCGAGGACGCCGAGCCGCTTTTCGAGGTGCATCTGTTCGACTTCGACGGCGACCTTTACGACTCGGTGATCGAGGTGGCGCTGGTGAGCTTTCTTCGCGAGCAGCGCAAATTCGAAACCGTTCAGGCGCTCGTCGCCGCGATGGACCGCGACAGCGCGGAAGCGCGCCAGCGGCTGGGACGGGCCCGGGCGCTTTCCGGGCTCGACGCGCGGCTCGGCCTGTTCGGCCCCTGACGGCGGGGGGAAAGCGCTGGCCATGGCCGGGCGCCCTTGCTAAAAGCCGACGCGATTTTCCAGCCCCCTAACGGACCGATCCGATGTCCGACAAGCCGGCGGACGCCGCCAGCGGCACCGACTATTCCAAGACGCTGTTCCTGCCCCGCACCGACTTTCCGATGCGGGCCGGGCTGCCGAAGCGCGAGCCGCAATGGCTCGAGCGCTGGGAGAGGATGGACATCTATGGCCGCCAGCGGGCGGCGTCGAAGGACCGCGAGAAGTTCGTCCTGCATGACGGCCCGCCCTATGCGAACGGCGATATCCATATCGGCACCGCGCTCAACAAGATCCTCAAGGACTTCGTCGCCCGCTCCATGCAGATGCTGGGCTACAACGCCGCCTACGTGCCCGGCTGGGACTGCCACGGCCTGCCGATCGAGTGGAAGATCGAGGAACAGTACCGCGCCAAGGGCAAGAACAAGGACGAGGTGCCGATCAACGAATTCCGCCGCGAATGCCGGGAATTCGCCGAGCACTGGATCGACGTGCAGCGCGACGGGTTCAGGCGCCTCGGCGTCAACGGGGACTGGGAGAATCCCTACACCACAATGGCCTTCAAGGCCGAGGCCGCGATCGCCGACGAGCTGCTGAAATTCGCCACCTCAGGCCAGCTCTATCGCGGCTCCAAGCCGGTGATGTGGTCGGTGGTCGAGCGCACGGCCCTCGCCGAGGCCGAGATCGAATACCAGGACTACGAGTCCGATCAGGTGTGGGTGAAGTTCCCCGTGAAGCGCGTTCCGATGACCAGCATGCACGAGCGGCCTGCTGGTCAGCCTCGGTTCATTGAACTGTTCAAAGGGGCGAACGTTGTCATCTGGACGACGACGCCCTGGACGCTGCCCGGCAACCGCGCGATCTCCTATCGCGCGGACATCGCCTATGGACTCTACGAAGTCACTTCGGCGCCGAGTGACAATTGGGCCAGGCCGGGCGACAAGTTTGTGCTCGCTGATGAACTGGCGGCTGCGGCATTGTCAAAGGCGCGCGTCGAGGAATACTCCCGCCTTGGCGACGTAACGGCCGAAGAACTCGCGAGCCTCACCTGCCACCACCCCCTGCGCGGCCTGGGCGGTGGCTACGAATTCGACGTCCCCCTTCTCGACGGCGCGCATGTCAGCGAAGACGAAGGCACCGGCTTCGTCCACACCGCCCCGGGCCACGGCCGCGAGGATTTTGAGATCTGGTCCGAGCACGCCCGCGACCTCGAGGCGCGCGGCATCGCCACCGAAATCCCCTTCACCGTCGATGGCGACGGCACCATGACCGAAGACGCCCCCGGCTTCGAGGGCGCCCGCGTCATCGACGACAAGGGCAACAAGGGCGACGCCAACGAAAAGGTCATCGCGGCGCTGATCGAAGCCGGCATGCTGGTCGCCCGCGGCCGGCTCAAGCACCAGTACCCGCATTCCTGGCGCTCGAAAAAACCCGTGATCTTCCGCAACACCCCGCAGTGGTTCGTTCACATGGATCGCGACATCGACGGGGAGGGCGATACGCTCCGCGCCCGGGCGCTGGCCGCGATCGAGGCGACCCGCTTCGTGCCCGCCGCCGGTCAGGCCCGGTTGCGCGCCATGGTCGCCGAGCGCCCCGACTGGGTTCTCAGCCGCCAGCGCGCCTGGGGCGTGCCGATCTCAGTCTTCGTCGGCGTCGAGGACGGGGCCGTCCTCGAGGACCCGGCGGTCAACGCCCGCATCGTCGAGGCGTTCGAGAAAGAAGGCGCCGACGCCTGGTTCGCCGAGGGCGCCAAGGCGCGCTTCCTCGGCAACGAGCACGACCCCGACGGCTACGAACAGGTCACCGACATCCTCGACGTTTGGTTCGATTCCGGCTCCACCCATCGCTACGTGTTGCGCGACAGGGAGCGCTGGCCGGACCTCGAATGGCCCGCTTCGCTCTATCTGGAAGGCTCCGACCAGCACCGCGGCTGGTTCCAGTCCTCGCTGCTCGAAAGCTGCGGCACGACCGGTCGGGCGCCCTACGAGGCCGTGCTCACCCACGGCTTCACCGTCGACGAGGACGGCCGCAAGATGTCGAAGTCGCTGGGCAACATCGTCGCCCCGCAGGAGGTGATGAAGCAATATGGCGCCGACATCCTCAGGCTCTGGGTCGCCTCGGTGGACTACGCCGAGGACCAGCGGCTGGGCGACACCATCATTCAGACGACGGTCGATGCCTATCGCAAGATGCGCAACACGCTGCGCTGGCTGCTGGGCAACCTGGCTCACTACGACCCGGCCGAGGCGGTTGCCTTCGAACAGATGCCCGAGCTCGAGCGGTACATTCTGCACCGGTTGGGCGAACTCGACGTGCTGGTGCGCGGGGCCTATGACGACTTCGACTACAAGCGCGTCTTTTCGGCGTTGTTCAACTTCATGACCGTCGATCTTTCCGCCGTCTACTTCGACATCCGCAAGGACGCGCTCTACTGCGACCCGGCCTCGTCGGTGAAGCGCCGCGCGGCGCTGACGGTTCTCGACCAGCTGTTCAATTGTCTGTCCGCATGGCTCGCGCCGATCTTGTGTTTCACGATGGAGGAAGTCTGGCTGGAGCGGCATCCGGGCGCCGACTCCTCGGTGCACCTGAGGACCTTCCCCGACAATTGTGGCACATGGTGTAATTCCGGATTGGCTGCGCGGTGGACGCAGATCCGCAAGGTTCGCCGCGTCGTTACTGGCGCGCTGGAAATCGCCCGCAGGGACAAGACCATAGGTTCCTCCCTTGAAGCGGCACCCGATGTTTACATCGCAGACGCCGATTTGTACGTGGCTTTGCACGGTCACGACTTCGCCGAGATCTGCATCACCTCGGCCATCGACGTCATCCAGGGCGAGGGGCCGTCCGACGCCTTCCGGCTCGACGAAGTCCCTGGAGTTTCAGTGGTTTTCAAGCGCGCCGAAGGCAGGCGTTGCGCCCGTTCCTGGAAAATCTCGCCCGACGTCGGCGCCGACCCGGACTACCCCGATCTCAGCCCGCGCGACGCCCAGGCGATGCGCGAATGGGCCGAACGCACCGTCCCCGAGGCCGCCGACTAGATGACGAGCCCGTCGAGTCTTTCCGTGCGCACCGATCCCGGCTGGATCAGCCTGCAGGGGCTGGTGCTGGTGTTTCTGGCCGACCGCATCCACAAGGTCGCGCAAGTCCACTTCTTCGGCTGGCAGGGCGGAGAGGCGTTCACGGTGACGCCCTTCTTCGACTATGTGCTCGTCTGGAACACCGGCGTCTCCTACGGGCTCTTGTCCTCGGTTCCGGCGCCGGTTCTGGTTGTCGTGATGGTCATCGCGGTTGCCGGGTTGGCCATGTGGTGGCTAAGGGCCGAAACGGCGATGACCCGCTGGGGCCTGGCGTTATCCGTCGGTGGCGCGCTGGGCAACATCACCGATCGGCTCGTCTACGGCGCGGTGGCCGATTTCTTTTCCCTGCACGCGATGGGCGTGTATTTCTACATCTTCAACATCGCCGACATCGGCATCAGCGTTGGCCTGGTGCTGCTTGTCGTCGACATGTTCCGGCCGCGCCGCCATGGTTGACCGCAATATCGCCGGAATCTGGCCTTACCGGCGGCAATCGAATACGCTGGTGTGGTTCGCTTCGCTGCGGGCGCACGGGGTAAGGCGCGCAATGGCAGGACCTTCAACCACAGCAATGCTGCGCCGGCTCGCCCGGCCGCTGGCGCTCGTCGTTGGCGTCGGCGCTGCGGCGATGACAGCGGCCTGCACCACGGTCGAGGGGACCAACGCCCTTACAAGCCCCCAGACATTCGAGCGCGAAGTGATGACGGAGACCCTCATGGGCATCGGAATTGTCCCCCGCGAGAATACCAAGGAGGCGCTCAACGCCCCGCGCGGGCCGCTGGTGGAGCCGCCCAATTCCGAAATGCTGCCGGAGCCGACCGAAAGCATGTCCGCTATGTTGCCCGAGGATTCCGACAAGCCCGTGCTCGACCCGACCGGGCTCACCCAGGAAGACCTCCGACTCATCCGCGGCGCGCGGGTCTATGACCTCGACATTGGCTCCGGACGCGAGCTGACACCCAAGGAAGCGCAGATCCTGACCGCGCGGCTGCGGCTCTATCGGGCCCAGCAGCAGCAACAGCGCACCCAGCAGTCCGACTTCCCGCTGGAGATGCCGCCGCTGCATCTGTTCACCACCGTCGGCGACACCGAGTATATCTGCCTCGCCGAGAGCGGCGAGCTGGTGGCCCTCGACGATCCCGCCTGTCCGCCGGCGATCCGCGAGGCCCTGGCTGCCGAGCAGTAACAGCCCCGTTCACAAAGATGCCCGACGCATCAGCCAGCGCACCGACCGGCGAGCGGCTCGCCAAGGTGATGGCGCGGGCGGGGCTTTGCTCGCGTCGCGTCGCCGAGACCTGGATCAGTGCCGGCAGGGTGACCGTCAACGACACCCCCGTCACCTCGCCAGCCACCACCGTCACCGGAGCCGATCGCGTCTGCGTCGACGGGGAGCCGCTGCCCGGGCGCCAAACCACGCGGCTGTGGCTCTATCACAAGCCGGCCGGCCTGATGGTCACCGAGCGCGACCCTGAAGGTCGCCCGACAATCTTCGAGCGGCTCACCGAGGCCGGTTTGCCGCGCGTGATGAGCGTCGGTCGGCTCGACTTCAATTCCGAGGGCCTGATGCTGGTCACCAATGACGGCGGCCTGAAGCGGGTGCTCGAAATGCCTTCGACCGGCTGGCTCCGCCGTTATCGGGTCCGTGCCTTCGGCGCCATCGAGCAGGAACGGCTCGACGAGCTCGCGCATGGGATCACCATCGATCGCGTCCACTACGGCCCGATCGAGGCGACGCTCGAGCGCCGCCAGGGTGGAAACCAGTGGCTCACGGTCGCCATGCGCGAAGGCAAGAACCGCGAGATCAAGAACGTACTCGGCGCCCTCGGCCTGAAGGTGAACCGGCTGATCCGCACCTCCTTCGGGCCGTTTCAGCTCGGGGAACTCAAGCCCGGCGAGGTCAAGCAGGTTCGCTCGAAGATCCTGCGCGACCAGCTGGGCGAACGTCTGGCGCGCGCCGCCGGCGCCCGGCTCGATGAGTCGGCGGCCGACAAGCGCGCGGCCCGGTCCCGCAAGCCGCCGCCAGGGCGACGGTCGAACGCCCGGGCGCGGAGCTAGGCGGATGCGGATCGTCGCCGGCCGGTTTCGGGGCCGCCCGCTGGCGACACCGCCCTCCGGCACCGTCCGGCCCACCGCCGACCGGGTCCGCGAGGCGATCTTCGATGTTCTGACCAGCCGCCTTGGCCGCGACCTCGGCTGTGCCAGGGTCCTGGATCTGTTCGCCGGCACCGGGGCGATGGGGTTGGAGGCGCTGTCCCGCGGCGCCCGAAGCTGTGTCTTGGTCGATTCCGGCGTCGAGGCAAGGGGCGTGCTGCGCGAGAATATCGAGCGGTTTTCCGTGGCGGCGACCGCGCAATTGCTTCGTCGCAGCGCCCTCGGGCTTGGCCCGGCCGGCAAGTTCGGCCGCTTCGACCTGGTGTTTGTCGATCCGCCCTACGGAAAAGGCCTCGGCGAACGGGCGCTGACCTCAGCCCTCGCCGGTGGTTGGCTGGCGGACGAGGCATTGGCGGTGCTCGAAGAATCCCGGGACGCCGCAATCGAGCCGCCCGAGGGCCTCGCAATCGTCGACCGGCGCCTCTACGGCGACACCCAGGTCATGCTTTTGGCGCCTGCAGTCGATCCAGACGCAATCGGTGGCGGCCGTCCGTCAGCCGGATGACGCTCAGCCACAAGGCGAGCACCAGGCTGAGCCCCACGGTGCCCGCGATCGCGAACATGATCATGATCTGGTAGCGCACCGCGTTCTGGGGGTCGGCGCCCTCGAGAATCTGGCCCGTCATCATCCCCGGCAGGAACACCAGACCCGTAGCCGCCATCGCGTTGATGATCGGCATCAGCCCGGTTGCCATCGCGTCGCGCACCAGCGGCAGCATCGCCTGCGTGCGCGTCAGCCCCAGGGCCAGCCGGTCGTTGATCTCCGTCCGTCGCTGCCGCGCGCCGCGCGTAATCTGATCGAGGGCCAGCGCCACGCCGGTCATCGAATTGCCGAGCAGCATCCCGAACAGCGGGATCGCGTAGCGCGGCGAATACCAGGGGTCCGGACCGATGACCGCGGCCAGCGTGAAGCACAGCATCATCATCCCGACCCCGACCATCGGCACGCCGCCCAGCCCGATACTCCACCACCCCAGGAAGCGGGCCTTCTGCCGCGCCCTGACCTCGTAGGCGGCGAAGGCACCCATCAGCGCCAGCAGGCCTGCGACGACCCAGATCGAGCTTTGCGAGAAGGCCCAGCCCAGAACCAGCGATACCAGTGCGAGCTGCACGATCATCCGGATGGCGGACACCGCCAGCGAGCGTGCCAGCCCGAGCTGCATCGCAAGCGACACCGCCCCGGTCAGCAGCAGGCCGGCGGCCGCGATGCCGATATGCCAGTTGTCCAGGTGCACCGCGCCCATCAAACGCGCTCCATGATGATGCCGTTCTCGATGGTCAGCACCCGCTCGGCGAGCCGCTCAACCTGCTCGGGCCGGTGCGAGACCAGCACGACGATCCGGCCGGCATCGGCCAGGCGCCGGAACTCGCTTTCGACGCGCCGGGTGGTGCCCTCATCAAGTGCCGAGGTCGGCTCGTCCAGAAGCAGCACCGGCGGATTGGACGCCAGGGCACGGATGAGCCCGAAGCGCTGCCGCTCGCCGGTCGACAGGTCCGCGATTGGGTCGTCGAACAGCGCCGAAGCCAGCCCGAACCGCTCCGCCATCGCCGCCACGGAGCCGAGCGCCGGAAGATGCGCCCGCGCCGTCGGCGCCCACCAGGCGGGCTCGGCGCTCACATAGCGCACCTGCCGCCTCCAGGCCGGTGCCGGCAGGCGTTCGCGCACCTTGTCGTCGAGCCGGATCTGCCCCCGATTGGGTACCAGATCCGCCACCGCCAGCAGAAACCGGGTCTTGCCGGCTCCCGACGGCGCCGCCAGGGCGGTAATCCCGCCGCCGACCCGCAGCTTTTCGACATGGACCGGGGTGATATCCAGCCGGTCGACGAACAGCATCTAGCGCCGTCCGAACAACCGTTCGATATCGGACTTCTTCAACTCGACATAGGTCGGTCGGCCATGGATGCACTGTCCCGAATGGGGGGTCCTCTCCATGTCCCGAAGCAGGCGGTTCATTTCCTCCGCCTTCAGCCGCCGGCCCGAACGCACCGAGCCGTGACAGGCCATCCGTCCGGCGATCGCCTCGAGACGCTCGGCGACCATGTTCGTATCGTCCCACTCCGCCAGCTGGTCAGCCAGATCGCGGATCAGCCTGGTGACGTCCGGCTTGCCCAGCAGCGCCGGCGTCTCGTGAACCGCCACCGCCCGGGGCCCGAACCGTTCGATCCCGAGCCCCAGTTCCTTCAGCCCGGGGGCGGCCTCCTCCAGCCGTGCGCAGTCTTCCTCGGTCATCTCGACGATCACCGGGATCAGGTGACGTTGCGCGGGGATCGGCCCGTCGGCGAGCTCGGACTTGAACCGTTCATACACAAGCCGCTCATGCGCCGCGTGCTGATCGATGAGGACCAGGCTGTCGGGGGTCTGCGCCAGGATGTAGTTCTCGAAAAGCTGGGCCCGCGCCACGCCGAGGGGAAACGCGGCGTCCTCCTCGCTCTCGTCGGCTTCCGGCTCGGGCTCAACCTTGCCGCTGGGCTCCACGGCCTCGATCTCAACCTGCTGCTGTTTGAGCGCCGACGTGCCCTCGACGGCGCCGGCGAACGGCGGCTGCGTGCGCTCGCCGAACCCGGCCCGGTTGGCACGGGCGAAGATCGGCTCGGGCGATGCTTCGGCAATGGGGCCCTGCGTGCCGCCCGCCGCGGCCTGTGCGGCCTGGTCAGCGGCTGCCGGCGCCGCCTCGTGCAGTGCCGCGGGCAACTCCAAGGGGGTGTCGGCCCGTGCCGGAGCGGGCGCACCGTTCGCCGACGGGTCGGAGGCGGCGTCGGCCCTGAAGGCCGCAACCGCGTCCTGCCCGGCCCTGGAGTTCGGCTTGACGCCGGCCGACGCAAACGCGTCCTTGATGGCCCGGATGACTGCTGCCCGAACATTGCCCGGATCGCGGAAGCGCACCTCGGCCTTGGCCGGATGCACGTTGACGTCGACCTCCGCGGACGGCAGGTCGATGAAGATCGCCACCGCCGGGTAGCGGTCGCGGCGCATGAAGTCCGAATAGGCGGCCCTGAGCGCGCCCATCAGCACCTTGTCGCGCACCGGCCGGCCATTGACGAACATGAACTGGCTGAGCGAATTGGCCTTGGAGTAGGTCGGCAATCCGGCGAGGCCGGAAATCCTCGCCGGCCCCCGTTCATTGTCGAGTTCAACCGAATTGTCGGCAAAGTCGGCGCCCATCACCTGCGCCAGGCGCCGGTGCCGGGCCCCTTCGCCGGTCTGCCCGGGCCAGTTCAGGGTCTGCCGGTCCGACCCGGTCAGGACGATGTGGACGCGCGGCTCGGCCATCGCCAGGCGCCTGACCACATCGGTGATGGCGGCCGCTTCGGCGCGTTCGGATTTCAGGAACTTGCGCCGGGCCGGGACCCTCTCGAAAAGGCGCTTGACCTCGACAACGGTGCCGGCCGGCATCGGCGCGGGGTGGGGCCCGTTCACTTTTTCGCCGGAGACCACGAGCCCGTTTCCGATGTCCCCGTCCGCCGGGCGCGATGCGATCCTGAGGTCGCTCACCGCCCCGATCGAGGCCAATGCCTCGCCGCGAAACCCGAGCGTCTGGATGTCATCGAGCGAGTCCGCGTCCAGCTTCGATGTGGCGTGGCGGCGCACGCTCAGCCGAAGGTCGGCCTCGTCCATGCCGACGCCGTTGTCCTCGACCCTGAGCAGGTCGACCCCGCCGCCGGCCGTCGTGACGTCAATGCGGCTGGCGCCGGCGTCCAGCGCATTTTCAATGAGCTCCTTGACGATACTGGCCGGCCGCTCGACGACTTCGCCGGCGGCGATCTGGTTGACCAGCGCGTCTGGCAGCTCCCGGATTGCCATCCGTTGATTCTCCACGCCACAGTGTAAACCCGATATACCGGCTTTGCATTAACGCCAAATTTGGCGCCCGCCCGCCCTCTGCCGACTTCGCAGCTGAGTTAGCGAATGGCTACCGCCCCGATGCAAATAGCGCTCGATCTGGCCGCCGCGGCGGCCGGCGCCGGCGAGGTGCCGGTGGGGGCCGTCATCACCCGCGACGGGGCCGTCATCGCCGAGGCGGCCAACCAGATGCGGGCCATGGCCGATCCGTTGGCACACGCGGAAATCCTGGCCATTCGCAAGGCACTGGCGGCGACAGGTGATTCCAAACTCGAGGGGTGCGACCTCTATGTGACGCTCGAACCGTGCACCATGTGCGCCGGGGCGATTTCATTGGCACGCCTGCGCCGGCTCTACTACGGCGCCGCCGATCCGAAGGCCGGGGCGATCGATTCAGGGGTTCGGTTCTTCGCCCAGCCGACTTGCCACCACGCTCCCGAAGTGGTCGGCGGCATGAACGAAGGCGAGGCCGCCGAGCTACTCAGATCGTTCTTTCGGGCGCGGCGATGAAGGCTTCGAGCTTGTCGGTGAGCTCGCGCTTGAACCGGTCCTTGTCGGCGTCGCTGGCAGCGAGGATTTCGCGGATGCGCCAGTATTCGAACGCACCAAATCTGGCGACCGGGGTGCGCACATAGACGTCGGGCGGGTAGGCGGCGATCGTATTGGCGATCAGCACGTGCATCATGATTTGGGCGGCGCCGAATCCGACGTCCAGCGGTGTCGGCGGGCGCGTCGGGTCGTGGTCCGACGGGTCGCCGTTGACGTCGAACCCAATGAGAAAATCCGAAGTCGGGGCGGCCGCATCCAGCGGCAGCGGGCTGACGACACCGCCGTCGACCAGAAGCGTGTTGGCGAAGGGCACCGGCCGGAAGAAGCTCGGAATGGCGATCGAACCGGCGACCGCGGGTTTCAGCGGCCCGGAGTGAAACACGAGCTGGTGCCAGGTGCGGAAATCGGTGGCCACGACGAACAGAGGAATCTCGAGATCCTCGAACGTCTCCGCCAATGCCGCGGGCGAAAAGGCCTCGATCACCCGCTCGGCGTCGAATTGCATCGGGATACCCTCGCGGAAGAGGTTCTTCAGGCCCGACATCTGGGTGTTCCAAAGCCGGCTCAGGATCGCATTCATCGACCCGAGCACTTCGATCGCATGCTCGCGGATTTCGCGCGCGCTCATCCCGGACGCCCACCCGGCGCCGATGAAGGCGCCCATGGAAGAACCGGCGACCACCGAAGGCCGCAGCCCGAGCTCGTCGATGGCTTCCAAATAGGGAATGACGGTCAGCCCGCGGGCCGAGCCGCTTCCCATGGCTATGCCGATCCTGGGGCTGTCGTCGCGCTTGAGCATGCTATTCACCGCCCGAGGGCATTCTAGCAGTGTATCCCCGAATGAGTTGAAAGTTCGTTCAGCCTGCCGCCCGGTGCTCGCGCGCCACCGCCTGCCAGCCGATGTCCCGGCGGCAGAACCCGTCCGGCCAGTCGATCCGGTCGACCGCCTGATAGGCGCGTGCCTGCGCCTCGGCAACGCTCGCTCCGAGCGCCGTGACCCCCAGAACCCGGCCGCCGTTGGCAACCAGGTGTCCGTCTTCGACGGCGGTGGCGGCGTGGAAGACCTTCAGGTCTTCGGCGTCAAGCCCCTCAAGCCCGGAAATCGGTGTGCCGCGTCGGTAGCTGCCGGGATAGCCGTTGGCCGCCATCACAACGCAAAGCGCCACCTCGTTGCGCCACTCGACGACCGCTTGGCCGAGTGTTCCGCCGGCACACGCGTCCATGAGCGCCACGATGTCCGATTTTAGCCGCATCATGAGGACCTGGGCTTCGGGGTCGCCGAACCTGACGTTGAACTCGATGAGCTTCGGGCCGGCGGCGGTGATCATCAGTCCGGCGTAGAGAACCCCCTTGAACGGCGTGCCGCGCGCCGCGAGCCCGGCGATTGCGGGCTCGATGATGGCCTGCGAGGTTTCCGCCATCAGCGGCGGCGCCATGACGGGCGCCGGCGAATAGGCGCCCATGCCGCCTGTGTTGGGGCCCATGTCGCCGTCATGCGCCCGCTTGTGGTCCTGCGCGGAATCGAGCAGCACCACGCGCTCCCCATCGCTGAGGGCGAAGACGCTGGCTTCCTCCCCGACCAGACATTCCTCGATGACCACGCGCGTTCCGGCCGCCCCGTGCTTGCCGCCGAAGCACTCGACGACCGCTGCCGATGCCTCTTCCGTGCTCATCGCCACGGTGACGCCCTTGCCGGCCGCCAGCCCGTCGGCCTTGACCACGATCGGCGCGCCGTGCTGGCGAATGTGTTCGAGAGCCGGCGCCAGCTCGTCGAATGTCCGAGAGCTCGCGGTGGGGATGTTGCACTCGTCGCACAGCGTTTTCGTGAAGTCCTTCGAGCCTTCGAGCCGGGCGGCCGCCTTGGACGGACCGAACACCTTGAGGCCGGCTGCCTCGAGATCGTCGGTCAGCCCCGCGACCAGCGGCGCCTCCGGACCCACCACAACCAGGCCGATGTCATTGTCGGCGCAAAACCCCGCCACAGACCGGTGATCGGCGGCATCGAGGGGGATCAGCGCCGCGCACCCGGCCATTCCCGCATTTCCGGGGGCCGCGAACAGCTTCTCGCAACGGTCCGATTGCGCGATCTTCCAGGCCAGCGCGTGCTCGCGCCCTCCCGATCCGATGAGCAGGATGTTCATTGCAATGTCTCCGCCGCGTGCGTTGGCGGCCCTTGACGCATCGAAGCGAACCACGCACCTAATGGTCCCATGAGCGAGGCGCAGACCAACCTCACCGAATTCACGGTTTCAGAGATTTCGCAGGCGGTCAAACGGACCATCGAGTCCGCATTCGACCATGTCCGCGTGCGCGGCGAGATCTCCGGCTACCGCGGTCCGCATTCCTCGGGCCACGTCTATTTTTCGCTCAAGGACGACAAGTCGGCAATCGACGCGGTGATCTGGCGGGGTGTGTTCGGCGCGCTTCGCTTCAAGCCGGAGGAGGGGATGGAGGTCATCGCCACCGGACGGCTGAGCACCTATCCGCGCTCTTCGAAATACCAGCTCGTCGTCGAGGCGCTCGAACCCGCCGGTGCCGGCGCGCTGATGGCGCTGCTCGAGGCCAGGCGCAAGAAGCTGCTCGCCGAGGGCCTCTTCGAGGCGGCGCGCAAGAAACCGCTGCCCTATCTGCCGCGGGTGATCGGCGTGGTGACATCACCCACCGGGGCGGTCATTCGTGACATCCTGCACCGGCTGGCCGACCGCTTTCCCACCCGGGTCGTTGTGTGGCCGGTGCGCGTTCAGGGAGAGAGCTGCGCCGATGAGGTCGCCACGGCCCTGGCCGGGTTCAACGGCCTGCCCGTCGGGGGCCCCATCCCGCGCCCTGACGTGATCATCGTCGCGCGGGGCGGCGGCTCCATCGAGGACCTGTGGGGCTTCAACGAGGAGGCGGTGGTGCGCGCCGTCGCCGCCAGCGCCATTCCGGTGATCTCGGCGATCGGGCACGAGACCGACACCACCCTTGTCGACTTCGCCGCCGACATTCGCGCACCCACACCCACCGGGGCCGCCGAGATGGTCGTCCCGGTGCGTGGCGAACTTGTCGAACTGGTGGAAAGCTTCGGTCGGCGGGGCCGGACGGGCCATCGCCGCGCGTTGGCGGCTCGCCGCGACCGGCTGAAGGCGGCCGCGGCGGGATTGCCGCGCCCCGCCGAACTTGTCGCAACCGCCCGGCAGCGGGCCGACATCGCGTCCATGCGTCTGGCCGGCAGTCTCCGGGCGCTTCTGCACAACAAATCGGCCGGCCTCGCGGCGCTCGGCCCCCGCGTCTCGGCTGCCGCGATCCGCCGCCGCCACGCCGAGCTGGCCGATCGAACCGGGCGCATTTTGGCGCGCCTCGCACCCGCAATGGCGCGCCGGCTTGAGCGGGCAACTTCCACCTTCAACACCGCCGCCAAGCTGCTGACGTCGCTCGGATACACCAATGTGCTCGAACGCGGTTTTGCGCTGGCGCTCGACGAGGCGGGCGCCATTTTGCGCTCGACATCTGCACTGCCGCCCGGCACCGCATTCTCGCTTCGCCTGGCCGATGGCGAGGTGGCGGCACGAGCCGAGGGTGGGGGCGGCCGGCCCAGAAAACCGCCCCG
The DNA here is from genome assembly GCA_964574935.1 of uncultured Devosiaceae bacterium. Lineage (GTDB taxonomy): Bacteria > Pseudomonadota > Alphaproteobacteria > Rhizobiales > Devosiaceae > JBBECE01. Next base: position 17,502 of record CAZNOZ010000029.1, read on the forward strand.
CACGTCCCGGGATCCCGGCGATCAGAAAACCCTGTTTTGATTTTCAGATGCATGGCGCATAATCGAGCCCGATGAACATCTTGGACCAGAATTTCAAACCTGCCGAAGCGGTCGTGCGCTATCTCGACGCCGACTATGTCGTCGTCAAGCCGGGCAGCTTCGTGCGCTGCGCGATCACCGGCAAGGCGATTCCTCTGGACGAGCTCTCCTACTGGAGCGTCGACCGCCAGGAGCCGTACGCCGACGCCAAGGCCGCCTACGAGGCATATCTGAGGGCTCGCTGAGCCCGCGCATGCGCGTCCTGTTCGTCTCCAACGGTCATGGCGAAGACTCCATGGCGGCCCAGATCGCGCGCCGCCTGCCGACGCCTGTCGAGGCCGACGCCTATCCGACGCTGGGCGCCGGAAGAGCCTACGAAGGGGTCTGTCCGGTGGTCGGCCCGCGCGCGCAGCTCGCCACTCAAGGCGAGCGCATGTTCCGGGGCTCGCATGTTCAGGATATTCCGACAGCCAGGCCCGGCGCCGCGTGGCGGGCCATCCGATTCATGCGCAACGCGCGCCGACGCTACGACAGGATCGTCGTGCTCGGCGACATGGTCGGCGTGGCGTTGTGCTGGCTCGCCGGGGCCCCCATCGCCGTCTATGTTGACGTGTTCAAATACGGTCAGGCCCACCGCTACAGCCTCATCGAGCGGTGGATGATCCGGCGCGCCGTCCGAACCGTCTTCAACCGCGACGACGTCCTTGCGGGCCAGCTGCGCGCCGCCGGCATCGACGCGAGGTCTGCCGGCAACATCATGATGGATACCATAGAGCGAGGCGACTACGACCCGGCGCCGAAGCGCGCCCACGAACTCGTCCTTGTCATCCTGCCCGGCAGCCGCGCCGTCGCATCCCGTCAGTTTGCCATCCAGGCGGACGCAGTCCGCGTGCTGCCCCTCGATCTGATGCCGGATGTCTTCGTCGCCCTGGCGCCGGGGATCGAACCCGAGATGCTGGCCGAGGCGGCGGGGTTGCACTGGCATCCTCCGACCTCCGAAAAGGGGGCGGATCTGGGACGGCTGGTCGGCGGCGAATTGGTGTTCCACCTCGCCCGGGGCTCTCTGGGCAATCTTCTGGAGACCGCCGACGTCGTGCTGTCGCTGGCCGGCACCGCCACCTGGCAGGCGATCGGCCTGGGCAAGCCGGTTGTGAGCACGCTCTCCGCACCAACCCGCCGCAAGCGCCTCCGGGACGAGGCGGCCCTGACCGGCCCGGCGCGACAGGTTTGCAGTGCCGACCCCGAGGAGGTCGCCGGTGCGCTGACGACTTTGTTGTCCGACCCCGGGGAACGCGCGCGGCGCGGTGCCATCGGCCGCCGGCAAATGGGCTCCCCGGGCGCCATCGACGCGATCATCGCCGAGCTGGCCTAGCCGCGCGGCGGGTCCCCGTCGGCGATCGCGAAGGCGCGTTCAAGGGTCCGGTCGAGCGCCGTCCCGACTCGCTCCGAGTAGGGCCCAAGCTCCGCGGCGTCGCCGGGCACCCACACCGGCTCACCCATCACCACCGCGATGCGCGAGAACGGATAGTTGATCTGAACCTTGTCCCACTGACTTTCGATCACGCGCCGCCGTGAGGTCGCAATATTGAACGGAACGATCGGCCGACCGGACAGTTTCGCCAGCAGCGGCAGCCCGTCGCTGACCTCGCGCCCCGGGATCGGCGGCACATCGCCGGTCAGGCCGATACTGTCGCCACTCGCCAGAACCCTGAGCATCCGCCGGACCGCGGCCGTCCCGCCTGTACCGCTCGGCTCCTTGAAATTGGCCCCCGATCCTTCGATCAGCCGCAATCCCATCGACCCCGCGGCCCCCGCCACGATCTGTCCATCGGGGTGGCGGGAGATCAGGATATGCATGCGGGCCTCGTCCGGGGAGAGAACCGCAAAGGTCAGAAATCCCTGCCCGTGCCAACAGGTGAGGATGAACGGCATCAAATCGCGCAGCCTGTCGAGGGCGTCGGGCGGCTCGTAGGTCACGCCGGACGTGGCCGACACGAGGCGGATCCACCCACCCACAAGCACCGCTCCGGCGGCGCGTCGCAGCCACAGCGAGGCGGGCGAGGCCCGGTCCCGGTCAGTGAGCCCGGTCGCTTCGGGCATCGCGCTCAGGGTCGAGCAGCCGGTGAACATGCACGATGAAGTAGCGCATGTGCGCGTTGTCGACGCTCTCCTGCGCCTTGCGCTTCCAAACGTCGTACGCCGACTTGTAGTCGGGATATACGCCCACCATGTCGACGGCGCTCAAATCGCGGAACACGACCTCGTCGAGCTCCTCGAGTTCGCCCCCGATCACAAGATGCAGCAGCTGCTTGCCGGGCTTCTCCGTCATCGCCGTTCCCGCTCCGGTTCGACCCGGGATTCGGGCGGGCAGTCGTAGGCGGCCTTGAGCGCGGCATGCAGCGCCGGGCGAAGCGCTTCGGTGCGGGTCGCGGCCAAGGCGCCGTGGGTGGTTTCGGCACGATCGAACAGCGGCGGGCCGGCGCACACGTCCTCGAGCGCGATCCCGCATTCGGACAGGATGAGCGTCGCCGCCGCGATGTCCCAGTCATGCACCCCGTCGGAAGTCGCCACCGCGTCAACCTCGCCGTTCGCCACCTGCATCAGCCGATAGGCCAGGGAGGGGATCAGCTTGCCGTGCCGGTAGTCAAGGCCGAGCGCGCTGAGTTCGCGATGCACGGATCGAGGCGCGGGGATGATCGCCCGATGGGGGCCGGCCTCGCCGGCCTCGATCGGCCGGCCGTTGAGCCTGGCGCCGCCGCCAAGTACCGCGTCATAAAGCTCGTCGCGAACCGGCGCGTAGATCACACCGACGACCGGGGTGCCCTTTTCCACGATCGCCACGGAGATCACCCAGCCGTCCTCGCCGCCGATGAACGCCCGCGTGCCGTCGATCGGATCGACCACGAAAACCCTCGGGCTGATCAGGCGCCCGGCCTCGCCGCTCTCCTCGCTCAGCCAGCCGTAGTCCGGCCGAGCCTGGCGAAGCACTTGGCCGAGATACTCATCGACCTTGATGTCGGCTTCGGAGACCGGAGAGGCGCCTTGCTTTGTCCAGCTCTTCACCTCGCCCCGAAATAGCCCGAGGGCGAGAATGCCGGCGGCGACCGTGGCGTTTTTGACCAGTTCGACGTCCTGCGTGAGGTCGGAGGTTGTCACCATTGTCGGGCGGTTTGCGCGGGTTCGGGTTGCGGTGCCTTGACTTAGGCAAGGGCGGTTGGCGAGGCAAGCGAGCAATATCTAAACAAAGCTCTTCGGACCGGGTCAGACGCTGCTAACCCTTTTTGAAACAAGACAAACTTAACCCCATTCCTTAAGCGGAATCCAAGCCGCCGCGGGTAGTTTGGGCGCATCAGCGAGAGACGAAACGAAGCTCTCGGAAGTTAGCAGTGAGGCAACACGATGCGTGGTGACGCGGGCGACACCTTGGGTGCCGCAATCGTATCGGGTGAGACAGGCAGGTACCCCTCCGAGTTGCGGGGCGCCAACGACAACGGCGCCCCCGTCGAGGAGCGCACCATCACCTTGCGCCGGAAGCTCCCCAAGAGCGGGGTGACAATCAAGGTCAAGGTGGCGGTCGCCGACTTCATCGGCGTTGCCGTCTCCACCACCATCAACGACGACGGGGTGCTTTTCTCGGCCGTGGATCTCGTCCACTCCGACCCCGACCTCAATTATCGTGTGTTCGAGGAAGAGGGGAACAACACGGTGGTCGCCGAGTGGCAGAACTGGGGTCGCCAGCTCTCACTGCCGCTCTACATCCGGGCCGGCAACGGCAATCTGATCGCCTACTCCCAGCAGGTTGGCGGCGTTCTGATTGGCGACACCTCAATGCGCCGCAGGCTCGGACCGGAGGCCGGGCGCCGCCCGCGCTTCCTCAATCGGCGCCAGCTCGGAATCGTGGTCTCGAACTAGAAATAGTACTCGATCCAGTAGCTGACGGTCACCGCCAGCCCCACCCAGCCATTCGATCTGAAGCGAACCAGGCAATTGCCGGGGTCGTCCGGATCGAGGGTGACGAGCTGCCAAACAAGGATGGCGGGTCCGAGCCAACTCACCCACAAGAACACGGCACCCGCGCTGGCCGCCAGTCCGGCGGCGATCCACAGCGCCGTGGCCGCGGCGTAGCACACCGCCACCGCCAACCGGGCGTGACGGCCGAACAGGCGCGCCGTCGACCGGATGCCGACCAATGCGTCGTCTTCCCGGTCCTGCAGCGCATAGATCGTGTCGTACCCGATCACCCAGACAATCGAGCCGACGTAAAGCAGCACCGCCGGCACATGCAGCGCCCCGAGCTCCGACGCCCAGCCCATCAGCGCCCCCCAGGAAAAGGCGAGGCCCAGAAACAGCTGCGGCCACCAGGTAATCCTCTTCATGAACGGGTAGATCGCCACCAACACCAGCGAGGCGAGGCCGAGCCAGATGGTGAAGGAGTTGAACTGCACCAGCACCGCGAGCCCGATCAGCCCCAGCACCGCCATGAAGACCAGGCCCTGGGTCACGCTGACCCGCCCCGAAGCGAGCGGGCGCGATCGGGTGCGCGCCACCGACCTGTCGAGATCGCGGTCAACCAGGTCGTTGTAGACGCAGCCCGCGCTGCGCATCGCGATCGCGCCGATCAGGAACCAGATCACCGTGATCGTCGGAAATGCGGTCATCGGCCGTGCCACCGCCGCCAACGCCAGCGACATCGCGCACGGCCAGAACAGGAGCCAGTATCCGATCGGCCGGTCGAACCTCGCCATGCGCAGGAAGGGTCTGACGCTCTCCGGCGCCAGCCGGTCCACCCAGTTGACAGCCGGCGCGTCGGGCATTCGCCCGCCGCGGTCAGCCTTGTTCGGGTCAGATTGCATCGGCGCGATCTGTGGGATAAGTCCGCCGGAACGCTAGACGCGCCCCCCGGGAAGTCAAGTCGCCGCCATGCCGCGCACCCACGCCTCTCTGCCGCGCCTGTTCGTGGAGCCGGACCTCGTCAAGGGCGCCGCGATCACCCTCGACCCGGACCAGCGCAGCCGTCTGGTCAATGTTCTGCGCCTGAAGCAGGGCGACCATCTGGTTGCCTTCAATGGCAGGGACGGGGCCTGGTTGAGCGCCTTGGGACTCGCCGGGCGCCGGCAGGCCGAACTGATTGCGATCGAGCCCATCGCGCCGCAGAGCTCGCCTTCGGATCTGTGGTTGTTCTTCGCGCCGGTCAAATCGGCGCGCCTCGACTACATGGTCCAGAAGGCGACCGAGATGGGCGCCGCGCACATCCAGCCGGTGATCACCCGGCGCACCGTGGCGGGACGGGTCAATCTGGCGCGCATGCGGGCCAACGTCATCGCAGCTTCCGAGCAATGCGAAGTGCTCGCCGTCCCCGAGGTCCACGATCCGGTCCGTCTGGACCATCTGATCGAGACCTGGGCCGATACCCATCCGGGCCGCAGGCTCGTCTTCGCCGATGAAGGGGAGGGCTCGGGGAGCACGCTTCGGGCCCTCAAATCCATCGCCGGCGATCCCGTCGGGCTGCTGATCGGGCCGGAGGGCGGCTTTTCCGACGCCGAACGAGCGTTGCTGCGCGCCCAGCGGTTCGTGGTCGCCATCAGCCTCGGACCGCGAATCCTGCGCGCCGACACCGCGGCAGTGGCGGCGCTGGCAGCCATTCAGGCATCCATCGGCGACTGGCGATAATCCCTTTGACCTCAACGGCCGGCTCGCTATTGTCGCGCCGGCTTCGGCCCCGCCCCTCCCGCCTGTCGGTCACCCATCGAACCGGATCCTTCGCTTGTCGGTTGCCTCGAAAGCTTCGAACAAACCGATTGAATCGCGTGACGATCTCGTGGTTGCGCTGGAGGCTGGCTGCAAGCCGCCGCAAGATTGGCGGATCGGTACCGAACACGAGAAGTTCGTCTTCTTTTCCGATACGCACGCACCGGTTCCTCACCAGGGAAAGCGGGGAATCGGTGTGTTGCTCGAAAGACTGGGGGAGGCGCTGGGCGCCGAGCCCGTCCTCGAGGACGGCAAGACCATCGGGCTCAACATGCCCGAGGCGCAATGCGCCATCTCGCTCGAACCAGGCGGCCAACTCGAGCTCTCCGGGGCGCCGCTCGACTCCATTCACCAGACCTGCACCGAGACCCACAATCATCTGAAGGCCGTGCGTGAGGTCGCCGAGCCGATGGGAATCGGGTTCCTCGGCATCGGCATGGCGCCCACCTGGCGGCTCGACGACGTGCCGCAGATGCCCAAGGCCCGTTACGCGATCATGGCCCCCTACATGGAACAGGTTGGCACCCTCGGCACCTCGATGATGCGCCGCACCTGCACGGTGCAGGCCAACCTCGATTTCGGCTCCGAGGCCGATATGATCAGGAAGATGCGGGTGTCGCTGGCGCTGCAGCCGATCGCCACCGCGATCTTTGCCAATTCGCCCTTCGTCGACGGCAAGCCCTCGGGCTACCTGTCGTTCCGAAGCCACGTATGGCTGCACACCGACCCCGACCGCACCGGCATGCTGCCCTTCGTGTTCGAAGAGGGAATGGGCTTCGAGCGCTACGCCGACTACGCGCTCGACGTGCCGATGTACTTCGTCATTCGCGACGGGCGCTACATCGACTGCGCCGGCCAGTCCTTCCGCGACTTCCTCGCAGGGACGCTGCCCGCGCTGCCGGGGGAGCTGCCCACCCACGCCGACTGGGACAATCACCTTTCGACTATCTTCCCCGAGGTGCGCATGAAGAGCTGGCTGGAAATGCGCGGCGCCGATTGTGGTCCCTGGGAGGAAATCTGCGCCCTGCCGGCTTTGTGGGCGGGGCTGCTCCTCGACGCCGATTCGCTTGCGGCGGCCTGGGATCTGGTGAGCGACTGGAACCAGTCGGAGCGCCAGAGCCTGCGCGAGGAGGTGCCCAGAAGTGCGCTGCGGACGGAGTTTCGCGATGGCACGGTGCTGGACGTCGCGCGGCAGATGGTGGAGCTGTCGCGGGCCGGCCTGCGCCGCCGCGATCGCCGCAACTGGGAGGATTTGAACGAGGAAGTTCATCTGGCGCCGGTGCAGATGATCGTCGACAGCGGCAAGACGATGGCCGAGCGTCTGCTCGATCTCTACCATGGGGCCTGGGAAGGGGATCTCGACGAGATCTTCGACGCCCGCGCCTATTGAGCGCCCCGCCGGAGCGCCCCGCTTCGTCCTAGGGCAGCGCCGCGAACCCCTCGCGGAACCCGTCCAGCGACACCGGAATTCCAATACCCTCTTCGGGGGTTTTGAACACGACGAAGAGCGCGGTCTGACCCGCCGACAGAGCCTCGATCAGCGATTCGTCCATCAGCACCTCGGCAACGCAGCCATTGGGCAGGCAGCGCACGAACGCCACCCGGCCCATGTCGGTCTCGTCGATGAACAGCCCCAGCCCGTTCGGCAGCAAGACCCCGAGCGGTGCCAGAACCCGCAGCAACCGTGCCTGACGGTCGGCGGTTTTGAGCACGATGACGCTGAGCCCGACATTCGGCTGGTCTTCGGCGGTGACATTCTGAATAAGGGCGCACTGCTCGAAGCTCGCGCCGGGCGGGATGTCGCATGACATCTGCCAGTCGCCGTGCGTGGATTTGACGATGCCCTGTGCGTTCGCCGCGCCGGCCGTCAGGCAGATCGCCACCAATGCGGCCGGCCCCAGGGCCGAGATGATTCGGTTCAGCGCCAAGGGCGAATCTCCACCGGCAATTCGGTCTGCGGTCCGTTGTGGCCTGCGCTGGGCGGTCAGTCAATCGAACGCCCGGGCGCCGATCAAGAAGCTAGCGGCAACTGCGGCGAGGTTATGGCCGCCGGCTCCCCCGGCAGCGCCGGTCTGGCGGCGCGCAAATATGACGCAGCGGGGCTCGCGGGCGCCGAATTGCCTAATGTTGCCGGATGTGGTTTAGCTCAGCGTCAATTGCCCCGATCGCCCCCCGAGTCGCGCCGCAATGCGCATCGGCGGACGACGGGCGCAGCAGGGGGAAATGGAGTGATCGCGAGCCTTTTGCGTGTTGCGGCCGCAGTGCTTGCGGCGGGGATGCTGGCGCCCCTTTCGGCGCTCGCTCAGGACGGAAGACCGGCGCCCGGCCAGATCGGTTTGCAGCGCTCGGTGACCCCGACCATGGACTCCATCATCGCCTTCCACGACGGACTGCTGATGTGGATCATTTCCGGCATCGTTGTCTTCGTGATGGCGCTGCTGCTGTGGGTGATCGTGCGGTACAATTCCTGGCTGCATCCGACGCCCGCCAAGTTCACCCACAACACCCTGATCGAGGTCGTCTGGACCGTCGTTCCGATCGCCATTCTGATCGTGATCGCGATCCCGTCTTTCGGCGTCCTGTCCGATCAATTGACGATTCCCGATGGTGAGCGGGTCTATCTCGAATCCTCGATATTCGACCGCTCCGCCGGCGAGGCGATCCCCGCCCCCGAACTCACCGTCAAGGCGACCGGACAGCAGTGGAACTGGAACTACGACTATGTCGACAGCGATGTAGGGTTCCCCTCCTTCATTCTGACCGAAGACCAGATCGCCGACCTCAAGCCGGGCCAGCCGCGGCTGTTGGCTGTCGACTACGAGATGGTCGTGCCCGTCGACACCACCGTCCGCCTGCAGGTCACCGCCGCAGACGTTCTGCACTCCTTTGCGATGCCCTCGTTCGGCATCAAGCTGGATGCGGTGCCGGGCCGATTGAGCGAAACCTGGTTCCGGGTCCGCAAGACCGGCATCTACTACGGTCAGTGCTCGGAGCTCTGCGGCAAGGATCACGCGTTCATGCCGATTGCGGTGCGGGTCGTCGAGAAGGCCGAGTTCGCCGAATGGCTGGCAACGCTCGAACAGGATGGCGATCCCGGCGCCGCCAACGCGGTGCTGGCGAGCCTGAACTAGATCGGATGTCGGACTGCCCCGTTCAGTCGTCCGCCGCCCAGGCGACTCGCTGAGGAAGAAGAAGATGGCCCAGGCCGAAGCACTGCACGAACACGCCGAACACGCTCATCCCACCGGCTGGCGCAGATACGTCTATTCGACCAATCACAAAGACATCGGGATGATGTACCTGGTGTTCGCCATTGTCGCGGGCCTGATTGGCGGCGTTCTTTCCGGCCTGATGCGATGGGAGCTGGCCGAGCCCGGCATCCAGATCTTCCATGGTCTGGCGGCGATGGTCTACGGCCTCTCCGACGCCGCTGCGCTCGACGCCGGCAAGCACATGTACAACGTGTTCACGACCGCCCACGGATTGATCATGATCTTCTTCATGGTCATGCCGGCGTTGATCGGCGGCTTCGGGAACTGGTTCGTGCCGATCATGATCGGAGCGCCCGACATGGCGTTCCCGCGCATGAACAACATCTCGTTCTGGCTGCTGCCCCCGGCGATCACGATGCTGGTGCTCTCGATGTTCATGCCGGACTCGGCCGGCTTCACGGGCTTCGGCGGCGGCTGGACGATCTACCCGCCGCTCTCGGCCCTCGGCGGCACCTCGATCACCTTCGCCATTTTGGCCCTGCACCTTGCCGGCGCGTCCTCGATTCTCGGCGCGATCAATTTCATAACCACGATCTTC
>CAZNOZ010000030.1:0-24612 GCA_964574935.1 uncultured Devosiaceae bacterium
CGTCTCGACCGACTACGACACCTCCGACCGGCTGTATTTCGAGCCGCTCACCGAAGAAGACGTCATCGAAATCCTGCACGCTGAGCAGAAGGCCGGCACCCTGGTCGGGGTGATCGTCCAGTTCGGCGGTCAGACGCCGCTGGGGCTCGCCGAGGCGGTGCAGGAGGCGGGCATTACGATCCTCGGCACCTCCCCGGACGCCATCGACCTTGCCGAAGACCGCCACCGCTTCCACACCTTGCTCAAGGAGCTCGGCCTCACCCAGCCGGCCAATGCGATCGCCAACTCCCTCAAGGATGCGCGGCGGGTCGCCGGCGAACTCGGCTTCCCGCTCATCATCCGCCCCTCCTACGTGCTCGGCGGGCGGGCCATGGCGATCGTGCAGACCGAGGAGGTTTTCGAGACCTATCTCCTGTCCACCCTCGCCGAGCTCGTGCCGCCCGGCATCCGCCACAAATACCCCGACGACACAGTGGCCCAGATCGACACCGTGATCGCGTCCAACCCGCTCCTGTTCGACTCCTACATCCAGGGCGCCACCGAGATCGACGTCGATTGCCTGGCCGACGGCAAATCGGTTTTCGTTGCCGGGGTCATGGAGCATATCGAGGAGGCCGGCATCCACTCCGGGGACTCGGCCTGCGCCCTGCCGCCACAAACCCTCGGTCCCGAGGTGATCGGCGAGCTCAAGCGCCAGACCGAGCAGCTGGCGCTGGCCCTGAAGGTGGGCGGGCTGATGAACGTCCAGTATGCCCTCAAGGACGGCACCGTCTACGTCCTCGAGGTCAATCCCCGCGCCTCGCGGACCGTCCCTTATGTCTCCAAGGTCGTCGGCATCCCGCTCGCCAAGATCGCCGCCCGCGTGATGGCCGGCGAGGCGCTCGCCGGCTTCGCCCTCGCCGAGCCGAAACTCGGCTATGTCGGCATCAAGGAGGCGGTCTTCCCCTTCGCGCGCTTCCCCGGCGTCGACACCGTGCTCGGCCCCGAAATGCGCTCGACCGGCGAGGTCATCGGGCTGGACGCCGAGTTCGGCATCGCCTTCGCCAAGTCGCAACTCGCCGGCGGCACCAAGGTGCCGCTGGAAGGGACCCTCTTCGTCTCCGTCAAGGACGCCGACAAAGGGGGCGTCACCGAGCCCGTCCGCCGCCTCGCCGAGGCCGGCTTCCGCGTTATCGCCACCGGCGGCACCCAGGAACATCTCGCCGCCGCCGGCATCGCCTGCGAACGCGTCAACAAGGTCCTCGAGGGCCGCCCGCACATCGTCGACGCGATGACCAACGGCGAGGTGCAGCTGGTCTTCAACACCACCGAGGGCACCCAGGCGCTGATCGACAGCCGGTCTTTGCGCCGCGCCGCGCTCATGGGCAAGATCCCCTACTACACGACCATTCCCGGCGCCACCGCCGCCGTTGACGGCATCCTCGCCCGCCGCGCCGGCCCCTTCGGCGTCAAATCGCTGCAGGAGTATTTCGCGGCGTGACCGTGCTCGGCCTCGAACATGTCCAACTCGCCATGCCGCCGGGCGCCGAGGACCAGGCGCGCGCCTTCTATGCCGGGCTGCTTGGCATGAGCGAGGTCGACAAGCCGGCCAGCCTCGCCGGTCGCGGTGGCTGCTGGTTCGCGTCCGCCGCCGCCCGGGTGCATCTGGGCGTCGAGGCGGCCTTCCGGCCGGCCCGCAAGGCGCACCCGGCGCTGCTGGTCGACGACCTCGCCCCTCTCGTCGACCGCCTGCGGGAGGCGGGCCATGAGATCGTCTCGGACCTGCCCCTGGAGGGGTTCGAGCGCATCCACACGGCCGACCCTTTCGGCAATCGCATCGAACTGATGCAGAAGGTGTAAGCGGCCCGGCCGCCGACGCACGCATCCACCGCAACGCCACGGGGAGGCGCATCGCCGTGAGTTTCGACGATCCCGCGGCGGTGGCGCACGACGCGGAAGGGCCGCCGCGGCTCGTGCCGGGTTTTGCGGACATGCAGCGCATGGCGCTCATTGTGCTCGCGGAGCGTGCGCCGGCCGATGCGCAGGTCCTGGTCGTCGGCGCCGGCGGCGGGCTCGAAATGAAGGTCTTCGCCGAGGCGCAGCCCGGCTGGCGACTAACCGGGGTCGATCCGTCGTCGGAAATGCTGAAGCTCGCCGCGGACGTCCTGGGACCGCTCGCATCCAGGGTCGACCTGATCGAAGGCGACATCCGGGCGGCGCCTTCCGGCCCTTACGATGCCGCGACCTGCCTGTTGACGCTTCACATTCTCGACGCCGAGCGCCGATTGCTGACCCTCCGCGACATCCGCTCCCTGCTCAAGCCCGGCGCGCCGTTCGTGATCGCCCATCACAGCTTTTCGCAAACCCCGGGTGATCGGGAACGGTGGCTCGAGCGCTATGCCCCCTTTGCGGTATCCTCCGGCGTGCCGCCCGAAAACGCCGAACGCGCGAGCGCCGCGATCGGCGCCAGGCTGCCCGTCCTTTCGCCCGAGCACGACGAGCGGCTTCTCGGGGATGCGGGCTTCGGCGACATTGCGCTTTTCTATGCCGGGTTCACGTTCCGCGGCTGGGTCGCCTACGCCTGAGGGCCAGGCGTGCGCCGCCCCGGCGCGGTCGGCGTCAAGTCGCTGCAAGCGTATCTCGCGGCCTGATCTGTCCCCAGGTCGTCCCCAGAACGTTTGCCAGCGCTCGCCGTTGGTCCTATAAATGACAGGTCGAACTTGAGGCCGGACGACTTGGCCCCGCGAATCATTGCTCGCGACTGCTGACGCTTCCCCTCTAGGCTTTCGATAATCCTCGCTTCCGATCGTCGGGAGCGGAAAACGCCAGTCTATCGTGAAAGGATACTCATCCATGCCGACCGGCACCGTGAAATGGTTCAACGGCCAGAAGGGCTATGGCTTCATCCAGCCGGACGAGGGCGGCAACGACGTCTTCGTGCATATTTCCGCCGTCGAGCGCTCCGGTATGCAGCGCCTCGACGAGGGACAGAAAGTCAACTACGAGATCGTGCTCGACCAGCGGACCGGCAAGTCCGCCGCCGACAATCTCACCCCGGCCGAATAGGCCACCTTCGCGTCAAGCCATCCGGCGCCCTTCGGGGCGCCGTTTTCGTTTCCCGGCGCCGCCCCGGCGTGATCCGGATAATCGCTCCCGGGTCCTCGTCGGTGACCAGCCAGATCGCGCCGTCAGGCCCCACCCGCACGTCGCGGATGCGCCCGAAGGCGCCTTTGAACAGCCGCTCCTCGCCGACCACCCGGTCGCCATCCATTTCCAGGCGCGCCACGAGCTCGAATTTCAGCGCCCCGACCAGCAGGTCGCCCCGCCATTGCGGGAACATTTCGCCCTCGTAGAAGCTGAGCCCCGACGGCGCGATCGAGGGATCCCAGTAATAGACCGGCTGTTCCATGCCCGGGGCCGCCGTGCCGATCCCGATCTGCCCGCCGCCATAATGTTGCCCGTACGAGATCACCGGCCATCCGTAGTTGCGCCCCCGCTCCTCCTTGTTGATCTCGTCGCCCCCCATCGCCCCGTGCTCGACCGTCCACAGCGATCCGTCCGAAGCCCGGATGGTCGCCCCTTGCGGATTGCGGTGGCCGATCGACCACAACGCATCCGCCCCGGCACGGCCGACAAATGGATTGTCGGCCGGGATCGAGCCGTCCGGCCCGATCCGCACCACGCCGCCGGCGAGATCGTCGGCATCCTGGGCGCGATCGGCGTCCCCACGATCGCCGAGGGTGACGAAGAGATTGCCGTCCCGGGCGATGGCGATTCGCGAGCCGAACTGGATGCGGTTCGGCGTCGACCGGTCCATTTCGAAGATCACGCGCTGGTCGACAAGCCGCCCGTTCATGCCCTCGATTTGCAGGGTTGCCGCCATCACCGCGGTGCCCGCCCCGCCCGGGCCGGGCTTGGCGTAGCTCACATAGACCCGCCCCGACGCCGCAAAATCCGGGCCGAGCGCGATATCCAGCAGGCCCCCCTGCCCCCGCGCCCAGACCTCCGGCACTCCGACGACCGGCGCGCCCACGACCCCGTTGCGGACGATCCGCAGCCGTCCCGGGCGCTCGGTGACCAGCAAACCGCCGTCGGGCAGGAAGCCCAGCGCCCAGGGGTGCACCAGCCCGCTGGCGACGATCTCGGCCGTCACCGGCCCGGCGCTGGTCTCGAACACCTGCTGGCCCAGCGCCGGCCCGCCGCCCGCAGCCGCGCCCACCGCCAGCGCCACCCAAAACGCCATCGGCGCGCCACCCCGCCGTTTCGTCGCCATCTCCGAATTCATGGGCCAAAGCTAAGCAAATCGGCCGCCGACTTGAAAACTGGCCGCTGAACACCAAACTGTGATGTGGCCCGCCGCGCCGGCACCGCGCTCCTAGGGGTTTCCCGCGGGCAGTTTTGCCTTAAGCCGGCGGCGAATCTTCGGTAAGATCGGTTTCGCGCGAGTGGGTCGTCGGCTTGGAGAGTATCTCGACAGGCCGGCTTTTTTTGTTGCCGAAGCGCCGGCGCCTCCCGCCGCGCGCGCGCAGATTTCAAGGAGGGGACAGCCATGGACAAGATCCCCATGACACCGGATGGACACGCCACGCTGAGCGAGGAGCTCAAGCGGCGGGTTTCGGTCGAGCGCCCGCGGATCATCCAGGCGATCGCCGACGCCCGCGGCCATGGCGATTTGTCGGAGAACGCCGAGTACCACACCGCCAAGGACGCCCAGGGCTACAACGAGAGCCGCATCGCCGATCTCGAATCGATCCTGGCGCTGGCCGACGTCATCGACGTGACCAAACTGACCGGCAAGACGGTCAAGTTCGGCGCCACCGTCACCATCGTCGACGAGGACACCGAGCAGAAGAAGAAGGTGATGCTGGTCGGCGACCCGGAGGCCGACGCCGGCAACGGCAGGATCTCGATCTCCTCGCCGCTGGCCCGCGCCATGATCGGCAAGTCGGTCGGCGAATCGATCGAGGTCACCGCCCCCGGCGGCGCCCGCGCCTACGAAATTCTCAGGATCGTCTACAAGTAGCCCCGACGAGCCGCCGCCGGCGGGTCCGCCCGCCGGCTTTTTGTACCGACTGGTATCGCCGCGCCCGGGAGACGGCCAATGCACGCACGCGTTCTCATCATCGGCTCTGGCCCGGCCGGCTACACCGCCGGCATCTACGCCGCGCGCGCCATGCTCGAGCCGGTTCTGGTTTCCGGTTTCCAGCCGGGTGGCCAGATGACCATCACAACGGACGTCGAGAACTATCCCGGCTTCGGCGACGTCATCCAGGGCCCCTGGCTGATGGAGCAGATGCGGGCCCAGGCCGAACATGTCGGCACGACGATCCTGGCCGACACTATCACCGCGGTCGATTTCTCCCGCGCCCCGTTCACGCTCACCGGCGACGGCGATAAGGGCTACACCGCCGACGCCGTCATCGTGGCCACCGGCGCCCAGGCCAAATGGCTGGAGCTGCCCTCCGAGCAGCGCCTGCGCGGCCACGGGGTCTCGGCCTGCGCGACCTGCGACGGCTTCTTCCACCGCGACCGGCAGGTCGTCGTGGTCGGCGGCGGCAACACCGCCGTCGAGGAGGCGCTGTTCCTGACCAATTTCGCCGCCAAGGTCACCGTCATCCACCGCCGCGACGAATTCAGGGCCGAGCGCATCCTGCAGGAACGGCTGTTTCAGAACCCCAAGATCGAGGTGATGTGGAACACCGAGCTCGAGGAGGTTTTGGGCGACGGCACCCCGCCCGCGGTCACCGGCGCCCGGGTGCGCAACAACCTGACCGGCGAGACCAGCGAGCTCGGCGCCTCCGGGGTCTTCATCTCGATCGGCCACGCGCCGGCCACGGAGATTTTCGAGGGCCAGCTCAAAATGAAAGACGGCGGCTACATCGTCACCGCCCCCGATTCCACCGCCACCTCGGTGCCCGGCGTCTTCGCGGCCGGTGACGTCTCCGACGAGGTATTCCGGCAGGCCGTCACCGCCGCCGGCATGGGCTGCATGGCGGCGCTGGAGGCGGAGAAGTTTCTCGCCGCCCGCCATCTCGCCGAGGCCGCGCAGTAGCGTCGCGATCGCCGGGGGGCGCCATGCTCGACTGGGACAAGTTGCGCATTTTCCACGCCGCCGCCGAGGCCGGCAGCTTCACCCATGCCGGTGAGGCGCTCGGCATGAGTCAGTCGGCGGTCTCCCGCCAGGTCTCCTCGCTGGAGGAGGATCTGGGATTGAAGCTGTTCATCCGCCACGCCCGCGGCCTGGTTCTCACCGAAGTCGGCGAGCAGCTCTTCCGCACCGCCCACCGCATGAGCTGGGACCTCAAATCGGTCGAAGAGCAGATCTCCGAGGCCCGCGACGAGCCCTCGGGCCGCCTCATCGTCAACACGACCGTGGGTTTCGGGTCGACCTGGCTGACCGCGCGCATCCACGAATTCATCAACCTGTATCCCTCGATCCAGCTCGAGATCAAACTCACCGACGCCGAGCTCGATCTGGCGATGCGCGACGCCGACGTCGCCATCCGCCTGCACCGGCCCGTCCAGTCCGAAATGATCCAGCGCAAGCTGTTCACGGTGCACTTCCACATCTTCGCGACGCGCAAATATGTCGAAAAGCACGGCACCCCGCAGACCGCCGCCGATCTCGACAATCACCGCATCATCACGTTCGGCGAGCCGGTGCCCGCCTATCTCGGCGAGGTCAACCATCTCGAGCGGCTCGGCCGCGAGGACGGCACCGCCCGCCCGCCGGCGCTCCGGGTCAACGCCATCTTCGGCATGCTGCAGGCGGTCCGCCAGGACATCGGCATCGCCATGCTGCCCGACTACATCGTCGAGGAGGAGCCGAACCTCGTGCGCATCCTGGACGAGGCCGAGCTGCCGGAATTCGAGACCTTTTTCGTCTATCCCCCCGCCCTGAAGAATTCCAAGCGCGTCGGCGTCTTCCGCGATTTTCTGGTCTCCAAATCCCGCCACTGGTCCTACTAGGAAGCGGCGGCGCTTCAGCCATGCGCCCGGTGCATGGCAGACCCTCGCCCAAATCAGTGGCAGGGTGCGGCGCCTGATGGAATATTGGGCAAACGAACGCCGCAGCACGCCGCCCAGCCTCCTCCCTTGGCGCCTGCGGCCGACGGCTCCGGGGGCAATTCTCCGGTTCGGGCTCCGCTCTCCCCTCGAGCGGGGCCCGTTTGCCGGAAGCGACAACCCCCAGCCCCGCGAAATCCGCATGGCAAGTATGAGCCCCGGGGGCTTGCCCAAAACGTTTTAGTGATTATCCTTCGAACCTCGCACGGGCAACGATCCTCCTCCCTCGCGGCCCGCGGCGAGACGGGCGGAAAGCCATTCGACCTCCCTCGTGGCTTTCCGCCAAACTTCAATGACTAGGGGTGTCCCCCAATCTCAGGCTCCGTCCACCGGACGGAGCCTTTTCTTTGTGCCCGGCCCGGCGCCGGCCGCACCGCGGCCGAAGGCCCGGTCGCGGGACGCGAAAATGTCGACGGGCGCGCCGCGCCCTCAGCTAGCGGTAAAGAAGGTCGCCCAGCCCGGCCAGGTCGGCGTAGAGATCGACCACTTCCGGGGCGTAGCCGTTGAACAGGCGCGTGGGAATGCGCTCGTCGGTGTCGATGACCCGCTCGGTCGCCTGGCTCCAGCGCGGGTGCGGGACTTCCGGGTTGACGTTGGCCCAGAACCCGTACTCGGAGGGCTGCAGCGTCTCCCAGAAGCTCACCGGCCGCTCGTCGGTGAACGTCACCCTGACGATCGACTTGATCGACTTGAACCCGAATTTCCACGGCAGGTGCAGCCGGATCGGCGCCCCCATGGAATTGGCGACGACCTTGCCGTAGGCGCCCACGACAATCAGCGGCAGCTCGTTCATCGCCTCCGTGATCGTCACCCCCTCCACATAGGGCCAGGGGTACCAGGGCTGGGTGCGGATGCCGCTCGCCATCTCGGCGTCCCCGAAGGTCTCGAAACGCACGAATTTGACCTCCGACTTCGGCGACGCCATCTCCACCAGCTTGGCCAGCGGAAAGCCGATCCACGGCACCGTCATCGACCACGCTTCGACGCACCGGTGCCGGTAGAGCCGCTCTTCGAGCCCCATCTTGTTGATCAAATCGTCGACGTCGATGGTCGTGGGATTGTCCACCATTCCGTCGATGGTGATGGCCCAGGGCCGCGGCATGAGCTCGGCGGAGGCGGCCCGCGCGATCGATTTGTGGGAACCGTATTCGTAGAAGTTGTTGTAGGTGGTGTTGAGCGCCTCGGGGGTGATCGCGCGCTCGATTGTGTACGCCTCGTTGCGCTCCGCGGTGAGCACCATGCGCCCCTCGTCGTCCTGGGCGATCGCCGGCGGGCTCTGGTCGCAGGCGGCCAGGGCCGCCGCCGCGGCGAGGCTCGCCCCGCCGGCCATGATCTGCCGCCGGTTCAGGAACACCGACTCCGGCGTCGCCTCGCGCTCGGGAATTTCCCAGCGCTTGCGGGTGCGAATGAGCATGTGGCGCCTCCCTTGGTGGGGCGAAGTGGAGCGCCGATCAGGCCGACCGGCAAGTC
This sequence comes from uncultured Devosiaceae bacterium, assembly GCA_964574935.1. Taxonomy (GTDB): domain Bacteria; phylum Pseudomonadota; class Alphaproteobacteria; order Rhizobiales; family Devosiaceae; genus JBBECE01. The sequence goes on from CAZNOZ010000030.1 coordinate 8,515, forward strand.
ATTCGCCGTCACATGCGCGTGAATGCGTTCAGCTCAGTGCGGCGCAAAAAGCGTCGATGCGCTCGCAGGCGCTCTCGATCAGATCCATCGAGGTCGCATACGACACCCTGAAGTGCGGGCTGAGCCCGAAGGCGGCCCCGTGCACGGCGGCGACGTTGGCCTCGTCGAGCAGCGCCAGCACGAAATCCTCGTCGGTCTCGATGCGCTTGCCGCCCGGGCTCGTCGCCCCGATCACCCCCTCGCAGGAGGGATAGGCGTAGAAGGCCCCTTCCGGCACCCGGCAGGTCAGCCCCGAGATCGCGTTGAGAAGCGGCACCACGCGGTCGCGCCGCTCGCGGAAGGTCTCGACCCATTCGGCGAGGAAGTCCTGCGGCCCGTTCAGCGCCGCTACCGCCGCCCACTGCGCGATCGAATTGGGGTTCGAGGTCGACTGGCCCTGCAGCTTGCGCATCGCGGTCACCAGCCATTCCGGCGCCGCCGCGTAGCCGATCCGCCAGCCGGTCATCGAATAGGCCTTCGACACCCCGTTCATGGTCACCGTCCGCTCCATGAGCGCCGGCTCCACCTGGGCGATGGTGGCGAATTCGACGTCGCCATAAACGATGTGCTCGTAGATGTCGTCGGTGAACACATGCACCTGCGGATGCTCGATCAGCACGTCCGCCAGGGAGCGCAGCTGCTCCGGCGAATACGCCGCCCCCGACGGATTGGACGGCGAGTTCAAAATCAGCCATTTGGTGCGCTCGGTAATCGCGCCCCTGAGCTGCGCGGGGCTGATCCGGAACCCCTGATGCGCCCCCGCCTCGATCGTCACCGGGGTGGCGCCCGCCAGCCGCACGATCTCCGGATAGCTCACCCAGTAGGGGGCCGGGATGATCACCTCGTCGCCCGGATCGAGCGTCGCGATCATGGCGTTGAAGATGACCTGCTTGCCGCCGGCGCCCACCGAAATCCGCTCCGGGCCGACGTCGATGGAGTTGTCGCGGCGGAACTTGTCGGCGATCGCCTGTTTGAGCTCCGGGATGCCGTCGACGGCGGTGTACTTGGTCTTGCCGTCCTTGAGCGCCTCGATTGCCGCCTGCTTGATGTGCTCGGGGGTATCGAAATCCGGTTCGCCGGCGCTCAGCGCGATGACGTCGTCGCCGGCGGCGCGCTTGTCGCGTGCCAGTTGCGTGATCGCCATCGTCGCCGAGGGGCGCACGCGCTGCAGCGCTTCGGAGATCATCGACATGGAATTCGCCGCCGGCCCGTGGGTCGTTGCTCCCTTCTAGCCCCCGCCCCGACCCCGCGCAAGCGGGCCGGCGCGGGCGTCCCCGGCGCCCGGTTCAGATATTGACCCCCGGCACCTTGCGCAGCACCACCGAGTGCACCCGCCAGCCTTCCGGCTCCAGCCCGAGCTCGAACAGCGCCTCGTAGGAGTGCAGGTCCGACCCGTCCAGCCTGACGACCTGCAGCACCGCCCCCTCGCCCACCCGGTCATAGCCGCCGAAGGCATGCGCCAGCGAATCGATGAGCGGGCCGTAGCCCGAACTGCGAATCCAAGCCACGAAGGAGGCCGGATCGGCGTACGAATATCTGAATTGCCGCCCGGCGTAGGACAGCGCCATGGCGTCCTCGCCGGCCCTGAAGGCCTCGATCTGGCCCGTGATCACCGCCTGCCAGTCGGCGGGACCGGTGTTGACGTCATCGGCCGCCGCCGGGGTCACTCCGATCCCGACTGCAATCAGCACAGCCGTCCGCCAGGCCTTGCCCAGTTGCACCCACATCGCTTGCTTGCTCCGTTGTCGCGTTGCGATTGCGCGGTCCTCCGCCCGCCGGTGTGCCGGCCACAAACTCGCCTTCAAATGGCGCCGACAATTTCACACCCCGCCCCAACTTCTCGCTCAATTGAATGGTCCCTTGACGCTGCAAACGCCACTCGAAGAGGCCAGCATGCTCAGGCCCATCTCACGCCGGCACGTTCAATTCGCCGCCCCCGCCGTCGCGATCTTTGGTTCCGCGTACGCGGCGTCGTTGGCGGGACTTGTTCCGGACCCCGCCGGCGTCCTGCTGCCCGCCCTGGCCCTGGCATTTGCCGCCGGTGCCCGCGACGGAGGACCAAAGGCCCCATGGGCTCGATTCGCCCTGGCCCGACGCCGCCGTCCACCCAAATACTGAACTTCCGGGACCCACCCGAACCATCCCTTGTGGGATGGACTGGCCGGCCGAGTGGCCGGCCTTTTTTGCGTCGAATCACCCGGCCCCGCGAAACTTACCGACATTACGGTTTTTTCACCGCCCGGAAAAGTCGCCGCAAGGCGGCCCGCCCTAGCCTCACCTGCATCGCAACCGCGACTCGCCCCTCGCCCCGAAGGAACAACCGCGTATGAAACCCGTTCCCATGGCCCTCGCCGCCGCCCTCGCCGGCACCGTCTCCCTCGCCGCCGCGCCGACCGTCTATGCCGAGGAAATCTCCCCCGCCCACTACCGCATGGGCCCCGGCCATGGCGGCCACATGCAGCCCGATGGAAACCGCTTCGGTCACGCCGGTTCTCCGGCGGGCGGTCCGCTGGTCGCCCTTGTGTGCACCGAACAGGGCGCCAGCCGGCTCGAGGCGGTCTTCGACCGCGTCGCCCAGGGCCTCGATCTCACCGACGAGCAGACCTCGGCGTTCGAGGACTTCAAAACCGCCTCCCTCGCTGCCCAGACGGCATTCGCCGACGCCTGCATGGCGGTCCGTGACGACCGGCCCGACGATCTGGTCGAGGCGGTCAGGAACCGCCGCACCGTGCTTTCCGCCCAGATCGAGGCGATCGATTCGGTCCTGCCTTCCTTCGAGGCCCTCTACGATTCCCTCACCGACGCCCAGAAGCTGATGCTGGTGCGCATGCGCCCGGGTCCCGCGCAGCAGCGCCCCGGTTCGATGCACGAGCGCTGGGACGGCGGCCGTCAGGGCCCCGAAGAGCTTCGGTAGCCGCTTCCCCGAGCGGCCGGCCGCGTCTTCCCCCGCGCGCGCGCCAACCGAAGCCGAAACGCCCCGGCGACCTCCACCGGGGCGTTTCCTTGTATGTCGCTTGCCGGGCCCGCCCCGCGCGGGCTAACAAACCCCCGCCAACCGGGCCCGCCGCCATGCACGCATCCCCTTTGCCCCTCGATCCCGCCGCCGTCCGGGCGCATTTCCCGGCCTTCTCCGAACCCTCCCTCGACGGCTGGGCTTTTTTCGAGAACGCCGGCGGCTCCTACCCCTGCGGCGAGGTCGTCGACCGCCTGGCCGACTTCTACCGCCGCACCAAGGTCCAGCCCTATGCCCCCTACCCCGCCGCCGAGGCGGCCGGAGAGGCGATGGAGGCGGCCTATCGGCGTCTCGCGGCGGTGTTCAACGTCACCGCCGACGCCATCCATTTCGGGCCATCGACCTCGGCCAACACCTATGCCCTGGCCCGCGCCTTCGCCCGCCACTTCAGGCCCGGCGCCGCCATCATCGTCACCAACCAGGACCACGAAGCCAACTCCGGCGCCTTCCGGCGCCTGGCCACCGAGGCGGTCGAGGTCCGCGAATGGCGCGTCGACCCCGTCACCGGCCATCTCGACATCGCCGGGCTCGAGCGGCTGCTTGACGACAAGGTCGCACTGGTCGCCTTCCCGCACGCCTCCAACATCGTCGGCGAGTTCAATCCGGCCGCCGAGATCTGCGCCCTGGTCGCCGAGGCGGGCGCCATCAGCGTCGTCGACGGCGTCGCCACCGCCCCGCACGGGCCGCCCGACGTCGCCGCGGTCGGCGCCGACATCTATCTGGTGTCGACCTACAAGTTTTACGGCCCGCATCTCGGGCTGATGACGGTCAGGCCCTCACTGGCCAAAGCGCTGCCCAACCAGGGCCACTATTTCAACGACGCGGATCTCGGAAAACGCCTCACCCCGGCCGGCCCCGACCACGCCCAGATCGCCGCCGCCGCCGGCATCGCCGAGTATCTCGAGGCGATCGCCGCCCTCGCCGGCGGCACCGAGCCGGCGGACCCCTACCGCCGCGCCTTCGCGGCGATCCGCGCTCAGGAACAGGCCCTGATGGCGCCGCTCGTCGCCTTCCTCGCCGGCCGCCCCGACGTCCGCCTCATCGGCCCGGCAGGCACCGGCAATCGCGCCCCGACCTTCTCGCTGGCCACCCGGCAGCCGGCCGCCGAGCTCGCCGCGTCACTGGCCGACCACAAGATCATGGCCGCGGGCGGGCATTTCTACGCCGTGCGCGTGCTCGAGGCCCTCGGCATAGATCCCGCCCATGGCGTCCTGCGCCTGAGCTTTCTGCACTACACCACGCAAGACGAGATCGACCGCCTGATCGAAGCGCTCAAGCGCGTGCTGGCCGGGCGGCCCTGAAGCCGCTGATCGGAAGGACCAGGCCCGTCTAGCCGCCCTCGTCCACGCGGCTGAGATCGCCGGTCTGGCAGATCACCAGAAGCACGCAGCCGGTCACCCGCAGGATGTCCGCCGCCACCAGCTCGACCGTGCCGTCCACCGCGTAGCCCTGGATGGTCACCGTCCCGTGCCAGCGCAGATGGCCGACCCGCTTGAGATTGTCGAACACCGTCTGATTGAGATATTTTGCGTTGTCGCGCTTGACGATGACGTCGGGGTGAATCCAGCTCACATAGGCGCACAGCTCCTGTCCCCCGGCGCCGCAATACGAGACGGAGTAGCGCGACAGTCCGTTCACGGCTTCCCACACTCCGACCGGCGTCAATTCCTGGGCGCCGGCCGCCGGCGCGCTCAGCCCGGCGGTCAATGCCGCCATTATCACCGATCGCAAGAGAGCCATTCGCGCTTTTCCGTCGCGCCGTGTCGCGCGGCAAGAGCTATGGACCAATCATGGCGCCAGTGTGAACCCGCGATCGACCGGAACGCGTCCTAGACGTTGCCCGGCAGGCGGCTCATTATCACCGTGTCGCACAGGATGAACACGCAGCCGGTCACCTTCATCTGGTCGTCGTCCACCATCTCGACGATGCCGTTGAAGGTCCGGCCCTCCAGGGTCACCTCGCCGCGCCAGCTCGCCGCGCCCTGGCGCGGCAGGTTCTCGAAGATGGCGGTGTTCAGATACTTGGTGTTGCGGTCGTTGCGAAGGTCCGGGCGGATCCACAGCAGGATCGCGCACAGCGCCCCCTCGCCGCAGGAGGTCACCAGGTAGCGCGCCTTCTGGCCTTCGGTGATCCAGTAGCCGTCCGGGGTGAGGTCGCCCGCCGCCGCCGGCAGGCTGGTCAACGCAATGATCGCAGCGGCAATCAGATGCCGAAATCCCCGCATCGCTTCCCTCCTGATGCTCCCCGCGCCGGCTCGATCGGAGCCGCCGGCGAGATTGCATCACCTAAGAGTCAAAATCCGGTTGCGAAACTTTCTTAACCAAACCCTGTGAGGTGTATCAGGAAGCGCCCGAAGGTCTTTCGAGGCGCCGTCCCGCCCTCCGTGGGGCGTTCGCGTGGGCCGAGATCCGGCACATCCGAATCACCGCGGCGCGGAATTTAGACGCCGCAGTGCGTTTTGTGTCAATCGGTTGCGCCAGGGGGCGCCTGTGGACAGTCACCAAACCGCCACAACTCAGACACGGACTTGTCAGACTTCGCTTCTAGCCTCTCGAATCATGGAGGGGACGCTCCTGCCTTACCCCGCATCCGCTCCATGATGGATGCTCACATCCATCCGCGCGCCACCCACCCCCTTTAGGCGCGCCTAAAGGCCGCTTCCGCCAGCGGCCTTTTCTTTTTGCTTCGCTGCCGCGCCCGGCGCCGGCTTGACTTGCCGGTCCAAAGCGGCTCGCTTGGCCCCCATGACCGACCAGCCCGAGCCCGCCTCGGCCGACCTCCCGGCCAAGCCCCACGGCACCCTGACGGTGCGCACCCTCGCCATGCCCGCCGACACCAATCCGGCCGGCGACATTTTCGGCGGCTGGGTGATGAGCCAGATGGACATCGCCGGCGGCATCGCCGCCTACGAGCGCGCCCGGGGCCGCGTCGTCACCGTCGCCGTCGAGGCGATGAACTTCATCGTGCCGGTCAAGGTGGGGGACGTCTTGTGCGTATACACCCGCATCGAGCGGGTCGGCACCACCTCGCTCACCGTCGACGTCGAGGCCTGGGTGCGCCGCCAGCGAATTTCCGAGCGCATCAAGGTCACCGAAGGCCGGTTCGTCTATGTGGCGCTGGACGAGAACGGCGACAAACGGCCCGTCGACGGCTGAGCGCCGAACCGCCCCCTACCCCTTGTGCTTCCACTTGATCGAGCAGCCGAGCGTGGGGTTCTGGTTCGCCGGACCCTTGCCGGTGTTGACGATCTCCTCCATCGCCTCGACAAGCTCGCGCCGCGCCCCTTCCGGCGGCGGCTCGGTGCGCCCCTCGTCCAGCCGGCCCCGGTAGCGGATGATCCCGTCCCGGTCGAGCCCAAAGAAATCCGGTGTGCACACCGCCTCGTAGGCGCGCGCGACCTTTTGCGTTTCGTCGTGCAGGTAGGGGAAGTTGAAATGCCGCTCGGCGGCGAACCGCACCATGTTGTCGAAGGAATCCTCCGGATAGGCCTCCGCGTCGTTCGAGCAGATGGCCGCGAAGCCGATCCCTTCCGACATCAGGTTCGCCGCGTCCGCGACCATCCGGCCGGTGACCGCCTTGACGTAGGGGCAGTGGTTGCAGATGAACACCACCACCGCGCCGCTCTCGCCCATGATGTCGGCAAGCGTGTATTCGATGCCATCGGTACCCGGCAGCGAAAAATCCGGTGCTTCGATATCGAGTTGGGGTGCCTGGGGAGATGCCGCCATCGGTGCCTCCGTGCGATTCGCCTTGGCGCCGCCAGTCTACCGGACCTCGATCCCGGTCTCAAACAGCGAAACCGAATAGTCGGCGTTCCAGTAGCGCAGGACGTAGTCCCCGGCGTCCTTCGGAGCGCGGATCCGGACCGTCTTGTTGTCGTAGTCGCCGTTGACCAGCCGCGCCGAGACCAGGACCTTCCCCCGCCCGCCATTGGCGGCCGGATCGTACACTTCCAGCGAGTCCCGGAAGGCGCCCGGCCCCACCCAGCTCGCCTCGAAGAACTCGTCCGCCGTCACCACCGATGGCCCGTCGATCGACACCGGGGCAGCCTCGACCGTGAGCGCTCGCTCGGCCAGCACCTTGCTGCTGTCGGCGTTCCAGTAGCGCAGCACATAGGCGCCCGGCGTCGCCGGCACCGGCATCTTCACCGTTCGCGCATCGTAGTCGCCACTTACGATGCGGGCCGAACGCACCACCTGGCCCTCACCGGCCCTGGCGTCGGGATCGAAGATCTCGATCGAATCTCGCTGCGCGCCGGGGCCCGTCCAGCCGATGGTGATGGTGAAGGCGATGTCGGCGCTCTCCGGCGCGTCCATCGCCACCTCCATCGCCTCGACGGTGATCGGGCGTTCGGCCAGCACCACCCGGCTGTCGGCGTTCCAGTAGCGCAGCACGTAGTCGCCCGGTGTCGCCGGCGCATCGATGTCGACGGTTCTGGCGTCGTAATCGCCATTGACGATTCGCACCGATTTCACGACGTCGCCCTGGCCCGCCTTGGCGTCCGGGTCGAACAATTCGATGGAGTCGCGCCGCGCGCCGGGTCCAACCCAGCTCACCGTAAACCGCTGCGCCATCGGCGCCGTCTCGGGCGCCTCGAGCGCGACTTCCGCCGCCGCCACGGTCAGCTTCCTTGTCGCCAGCACGGCCCGGTTGTCGCCGTTGTAGTATTGCAATTCGTAGGTGCCCGGCGTCGCCGGAGCGTTCATGGCCACCGTCCTGTTGTCGTAGTCGCCATTGACCAGTCGCATGTTGACCAGCGTCTCGCCCTGCCCGCCACGGGCATCCGGATCGACGAGCCACACCGCGTCCTGCCGGTCGCCCGGGCCCTCCCAGACGGTCTCGAACACCGCCCCAATGCTCACTTCCTCAGGCGCCGTCAGCGACACCGGCGCCTCCAGCACCTCGATCTCGCGGCTCGCCAGCGCCTCACGCCCGTCCCCCGACCAGTATTGCAGCCGGTAAAAGCCGGGCTCCGCCGGCGCCGCCAACGCGACCATGCGCGCCTCGTAGTCCCCATTGACCAGCCGCGTCCCGCGCAGGCGCTTTTCGGCCCCCTGCACGCCGCCGGTGGGATCGACGAGCTCGATCGTGTCGCGGTTGGCGCCGGGGCCGACCCAGCTCACCTCGAAAGTCTCGCCGAGCCTGACCGTCGCCGGCGCCTCGATCGAAACCGCCGCCTCGATGACCTCGATCTGACGCGTCGCCAGCACGTCGCGCCCGTTCCGCCACATATAGCGCAGTTCATAGATTCCCGGCTTCACCGGCGCGATCAGGTCGACGGTGCGGGCGTCGTAGTCGCCATTGACCAGCCGCCTGCCGCCGACCAGCCGTCCGCCGCCCTCCGGCGGCCCGGCATTCGGGTCCCAGAGCTGGATGACGTCCCGGTTCTGCCCCGGACCGAACCAGCCGACCGTGTAGGTCAGTCCGATCTCGATGGTCTCGGGCGCTTCCAGGCTCGCCTCCGGCAACGCCTCCGGTTCGGGCTCCGGCATCGCCTCGACCGGTTCCGGTTCGGCCTGGGCAATCGCCTCGACGGTTTCGCTCAGGACCGTCTCGAGCCCTTCGGCGTCGTCGGCGGGCAGATACAGCCCCCCCGTGCGCTCGGCCAGGCAGGCGACCTGCCTTCCCTCTTCCGGCGACAGCCCGAACCCCACCACATGGGTCCGGAAATCCACCCCCGCCGCCGCCAGCTCGTCGGCGAGCGCGCAGGGGTCGGCCTCGCAGGTCTCGATACCGTCGGTGATCAGGATGACGGTGGCGCGTTGGTCGGTGTAGCTGAGCGCCTCGGCGGCCTGCCGCACCGATTCCGACAGGGGCGTCTTGCCCAGCGGGGTGATCGCGTCCGCCGCGGTGCTGACCGCCGGGCCGTTGCCCGGTCCCGGCGCGACGATCAGCTCGATGTCCGAGCAGTCGCCCTCCCGCCGGTGCCCGTAGGCCATCAAACCGAGTTCGATGTCGTCGCCGACCGAGCCGAGCACCTCGGAGAGCACCCGCCGGGCGATCGAGATTTTGGCTTCCCCGTCGATCTGACCCCACATCGAGCCCGATCCGTCGAGCACCACCATCACCCGTTCCGCCGCTGCCGCCGGCGCCGCCAGCATCAGGCACAGCCCGAGCCCCGCCGCCGCCCGTACCGCCGTCCTGCCCGGCCGGGCCTTCTTCCGATCGCCGATCACCGCTGCATCCTCCCTGGTCCCTGCAGGCAACGGGCGGAGATAAAATCGCCCCTTTGCGGCCCGGTCAAGGCAATGCCGCGGCCGCGTTCCATCCGGGCTGCCACAATCTCCCCGCAATCCGTTCAGCCCCGGTTCAGGTGCCATCCGGCAGGAAAGAACCCGATCCTCGATCACAGGTTGCGGGAGCACTCATGCGCGTGTCCACCTTGACCCTGGCGTCCGCCGCCGCCCTCGGCGCGGCGCTCATCAACATCGGGCCGGCCCTGGCGCTGGCCGCCCAGCCCACCACCGAACTCAACGTCCGGGAGGGTCCCTCGACCACCACGACGATCCTCTACACCCTTCAAACCGGCCAACTGGTCGACATCGTCTCCTGCGGCTCCGGCTGGTGCAAACTGAGCGCCGGCGGCTTCGTTTCGGAAGCCTATCTCGTCCCGCCCGGCCCCGCCGCACCGGCCGCCCCCCCGGCGCCCGCGCCAACTTACGGCGTCGCCGCCCCGACCCCCACGCCCGCCTCCTACGCGGGCAGCCGGAATGTCCCCGCCGATCCGCGGGGCTTCGGCGATCCCTATGCCACCGGCGGCTACGCAACCGCCAGTCCCGCCCCTTATGGCCCCACGGGCGGCACCGCCTATCCCGAAAGCTGGTACGCGGATACCGCCGACGCCCGGGGCTCCGGCTTCCCCGAAAGCTGGTATGGCGCCGATGATCGCGGCTACACGGACGGCTACGCCGACGCCTGGACGGACGGTGGCGGCGCCTTCGGCGACCCCTGGCCGCGCCGGACGCGCGTCGAGTTCAACATCGCCTCGGAGCCCGACAGCTTCCCCTTCGCCTTCGGCATCGAGAGCACCGTGCGTCCCCCGGCCTGTTTCTACGACCGCCCTGGCTATCGCGGCGACGGCTTCTGCCGTTTCGCCCAGGTCAGCGCCCCCCATATGCTGCGCCGCTGGGACGACAGGATCGGCTCGATCTATGTCCATCCCGGCTATGCGGTCGAGGTGTGCACGGGCGACAACTTCACCGGCTACTGCCGGACCCTGACCTCCTCGGACAATTGGGTCGGGCAGGCGCTTGACGACGATATCTCCTCCTATCGCGTGTACAGGCGTTGACCGGCAATCGCGCCGGTCGTCACTTCCGCGCCGCCCTTCGGGGCGGCGTTTTTTTGGCGCCCGCCAACGGCCGGCGCCGCCGCGGCGGCCTTTTTGGGGTGGCGCGGGCGCCTGCGTCCGTTAAAATCCTCGCTGCTGCGGACCATCGGGGTTTACGAAAATGTGCGATGGCTCGCGCGCGGCCGGCCGAGGTCGGTCGCCCGAGGTCGGTTCGTTCAGCAAACGTTCAGCCACGCGATGGTGTGCTGGCGGTCCGACATAGAACTCGACAGGGAGAAGGATCCATGAAAATTCGCCAGTGGGTTGCCGCGGCCATGTTTGCCTCCGGCAGCCTGTTCCTGGGAGCGGGTAGCGCTTCGGCCGCCGGAGAGAACGCCATCGTGTCCGCCGGCGCGCTCAATTTCCGCGCCTGCGGCAGCACGGCCTGTGCCGTGCTCTATACGGCACCCGGCGGCACCTTGGTGACGGTCTACAATGTCGTCGGCAGCTGGTGCGCGGCCCACCGCTTGGGCTTCCCCGACGCCTGGGGCGCCTGCGCCTATCTCGCCGCCTATAATGGCGGCGGTGGTGGCGGCGGCGGCGGCGGTGGTGGCGGTGGCGGTGGCGCCAACGTCAACTTCTGCTTCACCGGCCCGCAGGGCAACCAGGTCTGCCTGGGTAACGAGGGCGTCGGCGTCAACGTCAACATCCCCGGCCCGCCCGGCCAGGTGTGCGTCTACCAGGGCTACAATTACACCGGCCCGAGCACCTGCTGGCAGGTGGGATTCTCCGATTCCCACACCAACAATCCGTGGCGCAACAACATGCGGTCGCTGAAAGTGTCCGGCGGCGCGACGATCGAGATCTGCAGGTGGTACAATTACGCCAACCCCTGCTACACCTACTCGTCGAATCGCAACGCGTTGCCGGCCGCGATCCGCGACCACGCCTGGTCGGTCAACGTCTACTGACCGGATGAACACGGCGGTCTGAGCCGCCACACCGCGCCCCGGGGAGTCTTCCCCGGGGCGTTTTGCCGCCGCCCGGATGCGAATTCCGCCCGAAGCGGCTACAATGCCCCCGGGCCATGAGCGACACCGACACCAAGACGCGCACCAAAACGCGGCTGAAGACCGAGCGGCCGCGCCTGCACAAGGTGATCCTGCTCAACGACGATTTCACCCCGCGCGATTTCGTCGTCAGGGTGCTCAAGGCGGTCTTCCGCACCAGCGAGGACCAGAGCTACCGGATCATGATGACCGCCCATCAGAAGGGCGCCTGCGTGGTCGCGGTCTTTACCCGCGAGATCGCCGAATCCAAGGCCACCGAGGCAAACGATGCCGGCCGCGAGGCCGGCTATCCGCTGACCTTCACCACGGAACCCGAAGAGTGAGGCACCGGTCGCGCCAGCGAGCCGAAGCTCCGGTGGAGCTTCGGCAGGTGCCGAACGCCCCGAGACCTATGGTCGAGGGGCATGTACCGAGGTTCGAACGCCCCCGGGCCAATCGCGGGGGGCAAGCGACCGGCTGGGACAAATCGCGCCAGTGGAGCGATTGTAGGTTCGAACGCCCTGAGAGCGGAGCCTGCCCCGGGTTTGACCCGGGGCTCGAAGGGCAAGGCTGAGGGGCAGCGCCCCACGCGCCATTCGAGCGGCGAACGCCGCATCACGAAATGATTGTCCTCGGCGGCGCTTGCCCATTACACTCCGCTGACCGGAGGCCGGCCCGCTTCGCGAGCGGAACCGCTGGCGCGGCCTCGGGGGGTGCGGAATTCGCACGGGCCGTCGCGCCTGGTCCATATGCGGCCCTGAAGCCGCCTTCTTGGGAGAGACACTCATGAACCTTCGCCTGCTGGTTGCCTCGGCGCTCCTGTCCGCCGGCACCCTGATGCTGACGTCCACCCCGGCTTCGGCCTTCGACAATGCCGTCGGCAACGCCTTCGTCAACGCACGCGCCTGCAACAGCACCGCCTGTGGGGTTCTCTATGTGTTGCCGCCGGGTGCTCCCGTCGAGGTCTTCAATGTCGTGGGCAGCTGGTGCCAGGCCCACCGCAGCGGCTACCCCGACGCCTGGATCGCCTGCGCCTATCTTGACGCGCTGCCCGGCGGCGGCGGTGGTGGCGGCGGCGGTGGTGGTGGCGGCGGCGGCGGCGGTGGCGGCGGCGGTGGCGGTGGCGGTGGCGGTGGCGCCCCCGGCGGCCAGGTCTGCTTCACCGGTCCGGCCGGCGGCTCCATCTGTATTGGCTCGGGTGGCGTTACCCCGACGCCTCCGGCTCCTCCGGCGCCCCCTCCGGGTCCGAGCGGCGATGTGTGCTTCTACGACCTGAACGGCTACAACGGCGACACCCTGTGTGAGCCCGCCGGTACCATCAAGAACTCGCTGGGCCCGGTGGTGAACGATCGGATTTCGTCGTTTGAAATCCTCTCGGGCGGCCTCAAGGTGCTGCTGTGCGCCAATGCTGGGTTTACCGGCTACTGCGCGCAGTACTCCTCCGACATCGGCGCCCTGCCCGGGCAGCTCAACAACCAGGTGTCGTCCTACGCGCTCTACTATGGGGCGCTGCCGGGCGGCACGCTGCCCTATGGGCCCGACACCTGCCAGCAGGGCTATGTGTGGCGCGACGCCGGACCCGGGGACCATGTGTGCGTGACCGGCGCCCAGCGCTCGCAGGCGGCTTCCGAGAACGCCGCCGCGCCGGCCTTCTGGCACATCGGCCCCTATGGTCCGCACACCTGCACCGCGGGGCGCGTGTGGCGCGAGGCGTTCGGCATTGCCGACGATGTGTGTGTGTTCCCGGCCCGCCGCGCCGCGGTTCAGGTCGAGAATGCCCAGGGTCCGAGCCACCGGGTCATCCAGTAGAGCCGACCGGCTTGCTGCCAAATACCACCGGGCGCCCATGGATATCTCCTGGGCGCCCGGTTTTTTGTTGTCGGGGGACCGGCGACAATTCGGTCGCGGTCCCGGCGTCGGCTAGCTGACGGTCAGACCTGGGCCGGCGTCAGCCGTTGCCCCATGAACCAGCCGGTCAGGTAGGTCGCCGCGAAGATCAGCAATTCAGGCAGCCACACGCCCAGCACGCTCGCGAACATCGCGTAGCTGCGCTCGAAGAACGGCGCGACGATCGCAAAATCGATCGCCAGCGACACGGCCACGAACGCCACCGCCGTCACCAGCACGCTGGTGAAGTGGTAGTAGCGGAAGTAGAGCCACGAGAAGAACGCCGCAATGACCGGCGCGCCGATGGCGTGCGCGATCAAGGTGGTGTCCATGCTCCAGAATTGCTGGCCGAGTGCGATCAACGCCCCGCAGAACGCCCAGATGGCGACCCCGAAGCCGATCACAACAGACCATCTTAGTAACATCTCACCCTCCATCGGGTTCCGGCCGCCGCCTTTTCCGCGCCTTCCGAAATGCCGGGTCTTGGCCCGCTTTCAAGGGCGGGTTCGACGGCCGGGAGATTGCGTCTGGCTAGCAGATCGGCTGCTCGGGCGCCTTGATTCAGGGCAAGGGAGCCGTCGCCGCCGCGGCGGCCCCGCCTCCGGCCCTAGGCGCCCATCGCGGCCTCGGCGGCATCGGCACCGGCGCGCATGGCGCCGCTGAAGCCGCCGAATCCGCCGAACGCCGAGGCCAGGAAGATGCCCGGAACCGGGGTGCGCGGCGACCGCGGGATGCCCGCCCATATGCCACGGGTCGGCGGCAGCGGCGCGAAGCCGTAGACGGCCCCCTGCGGCGTGTTCAGATAGTTGTGCATCGACCGGGCATTGAGGAACACCCGCTCGCTCACCGCCGCGCCGAAGCCCGGATAGTCCTTGTCGAGCGCGCCCTGCAACGCATCCAGCCAGCGTGCCCGGCGGTCCTTCTCCTCGTCCACGCTCAGGCCCGCCCAGTTGTCGAAACGGTCGAGGCCGACCACCGACACCAGGGTCGGGCCATCTTCAGACAGACCGCTGTCGATGGCGCCGTAATTGGCGATCCCGACCTGCGGCAGCCGGCCGCCGGGATCGTCCGCCATCAGGCGCGCCGAGGCGGCGCTATCGCGCAGGGAGGTCGTCCACTCGGGCAGCCTGACCGTCAGATAGCGGTCGAGCCCCAGCTGCGCCGGCGGCGTGGCCAGGCCGAAATGCGCCGAGAACAGCGAGGTCGACAGCGGCTGGCCGCCATAGGCGCGCTCGCAGGCGCCGCGCGCCGGCTCGGGCAGCATGCCCGCCAGCACGTTCGGCGCGCAATTGGCGAGGATCTGGCGCGCCCCCAGGCGCTCCTCGGCCGGTTCGGGTCGCCCGCCCACATGCCGCACGCCGGCCGGCCGGCCCTCGGCATCGAGATCGATCCCGACCGCCTCGCGGCCCAGCAGCACCGAGCCCCCCGCCTGCCGGACAACTTTCGCCAGCTTCATCGAGAGCACCCGCGAGCCGCCTTTGACGTAGACCCCGCCGGCCGCGAAAAACCCCCCATGCGCGATCGCGAAGAACGGCCAGGCCAGCCGGCGGGGATCGTCGGCGTAGTAGCCGATGTTGGCGGCGACGGCGTACTTCGCCGCCTCGTCGTCGCCGAGAAACCGCTGCAGCATCTGGTCGGCCGAAACCCGCCAGTCGCCGAGCAGTCCGCGCAGTTCGGCCCCCGCCCGCACGAGGTTGCCGAGGGGATGGTCGGTGCGCGCCCGCGTCAGATGCCCGACCCCTTCATAGAGGGTCTGCATGGCGCCCAGCAGCCCGTCGAAACCGTCACGGCTGGCCGGAAACCGCGCCCCCAGCGCGTCGCGCGCCGGCCCGAAGCCGACCGGCAGATCGAAGCGCTCGCCGACCGGCCCGCCATGGACCGACGAGAACGGCGCGATCGGCACCAGGTCCAGCTCCTCGAGCACCCCGAGATGTTCGAGGATCGCGTGCTTGGTTTCGTTCGGATCGCGCGGATCGGCGGTCTGGTGCAGCGACGCCTCGATGGTCAGCGTGCCGTGCTTGAAACACGAGGCCGCGCCGCCCAGGCTGGGATTGCGTTCGATCAGGCACACGCGGCGCCCGGCCTTGGCCATCAGCGCCGCCGCCGTCAGCCCGCCCAGGCCCGAACCGATCACGACGACGTCGAAATCCGCTTCCGCCACCGCACTTCTCCCGCCGCCGTCTCCTCGGGTCGCCGAAAACGACCCCGAAAACGGGCCCGGCCGGCGGACCCGACGCTAGCAGCCCGGTCCTGCCAAGTCTGCCCCGCCCCTCTTGCTTCGACGGCGCGTGCGCCCTATCGAACCGGTCATGTCCAGGCTAGGCGACACGCGCCACGACATCGAAGTCCTCGACGACGACACGCGGCCCCTCGCCCCGCGCTTCGAGGGGCTGACGGCCGCCCAGCAGTTGCCGGGCCGGCACCTCAGGATGATCCACGCCCATTTCCGCGACACCATGGGGCGGCTGAGCGCCCTGATCGAGCAGGCCGCCGCCGGAACCGTCTCCCCCGAGGAACTGGCGCAACGCGCCGGCGCCGTGCCGATCGTCGACAACTACCGCCGCTTCGGGACCCTGTGCGGCGAGCACTGCCGCGTCATCGAGGTCCACCACGCCATCGAGGACGAGTGGATCTTCCCCGAGCTGCGCGACCGCAGCGCTGCCATGCGCGCCGTCACCGACCGGCTGCTCGCCGAGCACCGGGTGGTCCATGCCCTGCTCGAGCGGCTCCTCGAAGCCCTCGACGCCCTCGCCCGCGAGCCGGACGAAGCCAACTTCGCCGCCGCCCGCGACCTCTACGGCGCCTTCGAAAAGACCCTCGCCTCCCACTTCGGCTACGA
>CAZNOZ010000030.1:24712-26983 GCA_964574935.1 uncultured Devosiaceae bacterium
CCCGCGACCTCTACGGCGCCTTCGAAAAGACCCTCGCCTCCCACTTCGGCTACGAGGAAGACGCAATCGGCGACGCCCTGGGAGTGTATGGGGTGGGGGTGTGAGGGCGGTCAGCCGGCCTGGCGCTCGATAGCCGTGCCGGGGCGCTTGTCGGTGCCCGTGCCGACCCGGTTGCGGCCCTGGCGCTTGGCCTCGTAGAGCGCATTGTCGGCGGTGGCGAGCAGTCCTCTGGCCCGCTGGGGTGTCGTGGCCGGACCGCTCGCCACGCCGAAGCTCGCTGTCACCGTGGCGCCCGGGGCCAGCCCCTCATGCGGGATGCCGGCGCGCTGCACCGCGATCCGCACGCGCTCGGCGATCGCGTAGGCCTCGAGCGCCCCGACGCCGGGCATCGCGACCACGAACTCCTCGCCGCCGAACCGGTACACGCGGTCGCCGTGGCTGCGCGCCTCGGCCACCAGCATGCCGCCCACCCGGCGCAGGCAATCGTCGCCTGACAGGTGGCCGTGATGGTCGTTGAAGGACTTGAAGTGGTCGATGTCGACCATCATCAGCGACAGCAGCCCGTCATATTCCCCGGACTTGGCGAACGAACCCAGGAACACCTCCAGGGCGCGCCGGTTGCCCAGCCCGGTCAGCGCGTCGAGATAGCTGAGCGCCTCGAACCGGTCGGTGCGCAGGCGTTCGCGCAGGCCGGTGAGATAGCGCAGTCGCTCCTGGCGTTCCAGGTCGTAGCCCGCCATCAGCGCCAGCAAGATCGTGCTCAGCATCAGGGCCACCGCGGTGACCTTCGATTCCCAGGCGAACGCCCCCGACACCTGCAGCGACACGAGCTGTACGCCCAGGCACCCGGCGCTCGCCAGCACCGCGTAGCCGAAACGCAGCCGCTGCGTCATCACTGCGAACATCACCACCACGATGAGACCGTAGTTGTAGTCGCCCCGATGCGGCCCCTCGCTGGCCGCGATCATCACCGCGATCGCCACCGCCGCCACGACAGTGAGCAGCGCCACCAGGCTTTCGCGCACCCGCTTGGGCGGGTACCGCCGCAAAGCCACGACGATCGCCACCCCGACGCCGGTTACAACCACCGTGCGCAGCATCACGGCGAGCGCGATCACGTCGGGGACGACCACATAATCGAGGGCGATCAGGATGTTGAACAGCGCCAGCGCCACGAGAGTCTGGGCGGCCAGCACCCGGCTGCGGGCGGCGCCCGTGTCGCGCTCGAACTGCGCTTCGAGGGTCGGCGGAAAGTTCAGCCAGCGCGACGGCGCGTCGAGAACGCGTTCCACCTCGAAGCGCGTGACGTCGCCGGCCACCGCGTCCTCGCGGTCGTCCGCCCGGCCCCTTGCGTCGCCAGATTCCATGTCCATCGCGGCCCGCTGCAGCAAGTTGTCGTACGGGATTGTCCCAGCCGCGATCCTGCGGCCGCCCGGTTGACCAGGCCGTTAACCGCCCGTGGAATGGCAGCCGAGGGTTTATGAAGGATTGCGGGGCGTTCACGCGATCGCGAGCGGCAGGCAGCCGCCCGCATGGGCGGGAGCGCGGCAGGCGCGAGTGTGGATGCGCTGGGGGTTTGCGAGGCGGGGGTGTGAGGGGGGCTACGCCGCTCGCCATCCAATCCGAGTTCACGAGCGCATCCTCACTGGCGCTCTCCCTACCCTCATTGCCGGGCTTGTCCCGGCAATCCAGAAGTCAGCCTTGATCCTCGCGCCCGCGAGCTACTTTCGCCACTCGTCACCCTCGGGCTTTACCCGAGGGCCCATGCGGGGTTGCCGCTTGCGGCGCGCTAGTGCTTCTTGTCGCGGGGCGGAAATGGATCATGACCAGGCGGCACAGTGTCTGAGTCTCTCCACCGACCGTCACGTCCCTGAATACGAACCTCGCCGCCGCCAAGGTTGCTGACAATTCCTTTCGCAGAGGCCTCAGCTTCCGCCTGAGTGCTGTAGATGCCACTCGCGCGGTCGGCGCCCGGGCCTTTGACCGCCCATTCCTTTCCATGTCTGACGACGTATCGATCATTCCTAGCCATGTGAGTCTCCAAAGCTGTGCACCGACGAATCGGCCCTTGCTTTGCAGCCTAGCACATGTTCTTGTTCCGTTCACGGGCAGTCAGGCACGGAGATTGGGGCCGAGTGTAGGCAATGGCAAAGACCTCAATGCAGGAATCACTCGCAATGGCGCAAACGGAAGATGGGCCGATGAATCGAAGCCTGCACGCCGCGAAGGCGGCCAAGCAGGACGAGTTCTACACCCAGTACGTCGACATCC
>CAZNOZ010000031.1:0-25973 GCA_964574935.1 uncultured Devosiaceae bacterium
ACGTGTCGGGCATGGGCGTGGACGCGCAGGCCTACTTCGTGTTCGCCACCATGGTGATTGCCGTCCCGACGGGCGTGAAGATCTTCTCCTGGATCGCCACCATGTGGGGCGGCTCGATCCAGTTCCGCACCCCGATGCTGTGGGCGCTGGGGTTCATCTTCCTGTTTACGGTCGGCGGCGTGACGGGAGTGGTGCTGGCCAACGCGGGCGCCGACCGTTCCCTGCATGACACCTACTATGTCGTCGCCCACTTCCATTACACCA
The DNA here is from genome assembly GCA_964574935.1 of uncultured Devosiaceae bacterium. Taxonomy (GTDB): domain Bacteria; phylum Pseudomonadota; class Alphaproteobacteria; order Rhizobiales; family Devosiaceae; genus JBBECE01. The sequence goes on from CAZNOZ010000031.1 coordinate 265, forward strand.
TGTCGCTCGGCGCGACGTTCGGGGTGTTCGCCGGCTGGTACTACTGGTACCCGAAGATTTTCGGCTACATGTACAATTCGCTGCTCGCCAAGACCCACTTCTTCCTCACCTTCATTGGCGTCAATCTGATCTTCTTCCCGCAGCACTTTCTGGGGCTGGCGGGAATGCCGCGCCGTTATATCGACTACCCGGACGCCTTCGCCCTTTGGAACTCGGTGTCCTCCTGGGGCTATGTGGTGACGGCGCTGGGTACGGTGGTGTTCCTGGTGGTGCTGGTGGAGGGCTTCGTCCGCAAGCGCGTTGCCGGTGACAATCCCTGGGGCGAGGGCGCCACGACGCTGGAATGGACGCTGCCGTCGCCGCCGCCCTTCCACCAGTTCGAAACCCTGCCGGTCATCAAGTAGCGAGGCGCCGCGATGGCCTACGCCGATCACAGGCAGGAAGTCGGTCTCGGCGCCGAGGGCGCGCGGGTCTCCGACTATCTGACGCTGCTCAAGCCGCGCGTGATGTCGCTGGTGGTGTTCACCGCGCTGGTCGGCCTGCTGCTCGCGCCGGGCGGGGTTCATCCCGTGATCGCCATCACCGCGATCCTGGCGATCGCCGTGGGAGCGGGGGCCGCCGGCGCCCTCAACATGGTCTTCGACGCCGATATCGACGCGATGATGTCCCGCACCGCCCACCGGCCAATCCCCCGTGGGCGGATCGAACCCGCCGAGGCGCTCGGTTTCGGACTGGTGCTGGCCGTTTTTTCGGTCACCACCATGGCCCTCCTGGTCAACTGGACGGCTGCCGCGCTCCTCGCCTTCACGATCTTCTTCTATGTCGTCGTCTACACGCTCTGGCTGAAGCGAAGGACGCCCCAGAACATCGTCATCGGCGGGGCCGCCGGTGCCTTGCCCCCGATGATCGGCTGGGCCGTGGTCACCGGCTCGGTGTCGATCGAGGCGTGGGTGATGTTCCTGATCATCTTCATGTGGACGCCGCCGCATTTCTGGGCGCTGGCTCTGTTCAAGCAGTCGGACTACGCGGCGGCGCGCGTGCCGATGCTCCCCAACATCGCCGGCGATGCGGCCACCGGCACTCAGATAGTGCTTTATTCGGTCGTCCTGGCGCTCGTCGGTCTTGCCCCGGTTGGCATCGGCATGGCCGGTCTGGCCTACGGCGTCGTCGCCGCGGTGCTCGGGCTCTGGTTCGTCGCCCTCGCCGTTCGCCTGCGGCAAGTTGATGACCCAAGGGCCAGGCGCGCTTTGGCGCGGCGTCTGTTCGGCTTCTCGATGGTCTATCTGTTTGCGATCTTCCTGGCGCTGCTCGCCGATCATCTGCTGCCGATCGTCTCGGCGGGCGGCGCGTGATGGCGGACACGCCGCAACCCGACGACAGTGCGAAAAACCGGCGCCGCCGGTCCCTCGCGATCGCATTGGCGCTCGGCGCTTTCGCGCTGCTTTTCTACGCCGTCACCATCATCAAGTTGGGACCCGCCGTCCTCGACAGGCCGCTGTAGTCGCCATGTCCCTTTCCGAACTCAGCGCCCGGTATCTGCCGAACAGCAATGTCCGCATCGCGGCCGTGCTGGCAGTGGTCGTCGGCGCCATGGTGGGGATGGCCTACGCGGCGGTGCCGCTTTATTCGCTGTTCTGCCAGGTCACCGGATTCGGCGGCACCACCCAACGCGCCGCCGCCAATACCAGCGGCGTCATTGGCCGGCAGATCACGGTCCGCTTCGATGCCAATGTCGCCCGAGGGCTGCCATGGCGTGTCGAACCGGCGCCATCGGTCACCGGCCAGATCGGTGAGGTGGATCTTGCCACCTACCACGTCACCAATCTGACAGGCCGCACGATCACCGGCACCGCCGGGTTCAACGTCACGCCCGAGGCGGCGGGCGTCTATTTCAACAAGATCGAGTGCTTCTGTTTCACCGAGCAGACGCTCGAGCCGGGGGAGTCCGCCGATATGTCGGTCACGTTCTTCGTCGACCCCGATATTGACACCAACAGCGAGCTCGACACGGTTCGCGAAATCACCCTCTCCTACACCTTCTATCCTGCCGACAATCAGGGAAGCTGAAGATGGCCGCCGAAGCCAGGACCCACCCCTACCATCTCGTCGATCCAAGCCCGTGGCCGATCATCGGTGCCGTCTCGGCGTTCGCCACGGCCCTGGGCGGCGCCATTTTCATGCGCGGCGGCACTTACTGGATCCTCATCATCGGCCTGGCCGGCGTCGCCTACACCATGTTCGGGTGGTGGCGCGACGTCGTGATCGAGGCGACGCGTGGCGACCATACCGCTGTCGTCCGCCTCTCGCACCGCTACGGGATGATCCTGTTCATCGCCTCCGAGGTGATGTTCTTCGTCGCCTGGTTCTGGGCCTATTTCGATGCCTTCTTTCTCCACGATCAGGCCGCTCAGGTTGCCCGCGTCGCCTACACAGGTGGCGTCTGGCCCCCCGTCGGGGTTGAGACGTTCGACCCTTGGCACCTGCCCTTCTTCAACACCCTGCTGCTTCTGACGTCCGGCACCACCGTCACCTGGGCTCACCATGCCCTGATCAACAACGACCGTGACGGCCTGAAATGGGGGCTGGTGCTGACGATTATCCTCGGCGTGAGCTTCACCGGCGTGCAGGCCTATGAATACCTGCATGCCGGCTTCGCCTATTCCGGCAACATCTACGGCGCCACCTTCTTCATGGCGACCGGCTTCCACGGCGCGCATGTCATCATAGGCTCGATCTTCCTGACCGTTTGCCTGCTCCGTGCAATGGCGGGCCAGTTCGATGCCGAGCGGCATCTCGGATTTGAATTCGCCGCCTGGTACTGGCACTTCGTCGACGTGGTGTGGCTGTTCCTGTTCTCGTGCATCTATGTGTGGGGAACCTGGGGCGCCGTGCCCGCCCATTGACGCAAGCCGCGGGGTGTTGGCTCTGACGCCGGCAACCATGAGCCAACCGCACGCTGTCTCGCCGTTCGTCGCCGGCCTCAAATGCCGGTGCCCGCGCTGCGGCCGCGGAAAGCTGTTTGCCGGCTATCTCAAGCTCGCCGAACGCTGTGAGAACTGCGGGCTCGAATTCGGCTTCGCCGATTCCGGCGACGGACCCGCCGTTCTCATCATGCTGATCGTCGGGTTCATCATCGGCGGCCTGGCGCTGGTCACCGAGATGCTGTTCGCCCCGCCGATCCTGGTGCACCTGCTGGTGTGGATACCTGCCGCCCTGGCGCTTTCGCTGTGGCTGTTGCGGCCCTTCAAGGCGACGTTCATCGCCCTGCAATTCGCCAACGACGCCGGCGAAGCCGGTCGGTGACGCGGTCCTTCAAGACGGGCTCATTTGTCGCGCTCATGCTCGCGGCAGCTGCACTGTTCGTCGCCCTTGGCGTCTGGCAGCTGCAGCGGCTGGAGTTCAAACGCCAGCTCATCTCCGCCGCCGAGTCCCGGGTCGGAAGCCCGCCGGTCTCGCTGCCGCCGACCGCGGATTGGGCCGGGCTGACACCCCAGGACTACGACTTCACGCCGGTGCGTTTCGAAGGCGTCTTCACCCGGCAGGCGCCGGTGATGGTGTTTACCGCCCTGGGTGCGCCGCGCGGCGCCTACGGCGGCCCCGGCTATTGGATCATGCACGAATTGGCGCTCGCCGATGGCGGGTCGGTGTGGGTCAATCGCGGCTTCGTGCCCGACGACCGCCTCGCGGACTTCGATCTCCCGCCCGACGGGACCGTGGCGCTTGCCGGCCTGATGCGACGGCCCGAGGCGGCCAACTGGTTCACACCGCCATCCGATCCCGGCGCGCACCTTGACTATGTCCGAGACCCGCACCGTTTCCCCCGCAGTGCCGGCGAGACCTCCGAAATCGCCCCGTTCACCGTCGACCTGATGGACACCGAAACCGGGCTGCCGCAGGCCGGGGAGACCGTCATCGACTTTCCGAACCGGCATTTCGAATACGCCCTGACCTGGTTCGCCCTGGCGGCGCTGACCCCGGTGCTGCTCGTTGTCTGGCTCAGGCAGCGGGGGCGTTCGGCCCCGCTTGCGCCACCTGAGACCCGCGACTAGGGTGCGCGCCGTAGTCTTCGACGGTGCCCCAAATGCGCTATGTGAGTACGCGCGGCCGCGCGCCGAGCCTGGGCTTCAGCGACGCGGTGCTGACCGGGCTCGCCCCCGATGGCGGGCTGTATCTCCCTGAAACCTGGCCACAAATCGGCCCGGAGGAAATCGCGGGCTTTGCCGGCGCGCCCTACGCGCGCGTCGCCGAGGCGGTGATCGGCAGGTTTGTCGGCGCGGCGGTCGCCGACGCCGGCCTGGGCCCGATCATCGAGGCGGCATACGCGCGCTTTGACCACCGTTCGGTTACCCCGCTCGTGGAGATCGAGCCGGGCCATTTCCTGCTCGAGCTCTTCCACGGTCCGACCCTGAGCTTCAAGGACCTGGCGATGCAGTTCCTCGGCCCGCTCATGGAGCGTTTGCTGGCCGACCGGAAGGCCGACGCGACCATTCTCGTCGCCACTTCCGGCGACACCGGCTCTGCCGCCATCGAAGCGTTCGCCGGGAGGCAGGGGATCGATATCGTCGTCCTGCATCCTGAGGGACGCATTTCTCGGGTGCAGCGGCTGCAGATGACCACCGTCAGCGACGCCAATGTCCACAACCTGGCCATTCGCGGCACCTTTGACGACTGCCAGTCGCTGGTCAAAGCGATGTTCGCCAACGGGCCGTTTCGCGAGCGGATGGCGCTTTCCGCCGTCAACTCGATCAATTGGGGCCGCATCGCCGCGCAGATCGTGTACTATTTCAAGGCCGCGGCGGCCCTCGGCGCCCCCGCAAGGGCCGTTCGCTTCACAGTTCCCACCGGCAATTTCGGCGACATCTTCGCGGGTTACGCCGCCATGCGAATGGGACTGCCCATCGACCGGCTGGTGATCGCGACCAACGCCAACGACATTCTCGCCCGGACGCTGCATTCGGGCCGCTACGAGACCGGCAAAGTGATTGCGACAATGAGCCCTTCGATGGACATCCAGGTCTCCTCGAATTTCGAGCGGTTGCTTTTCGAGGCGGCCCGCAGGGACGCCGATGCGGTGACCTCGATGATGGGCTCCCTCGCCCAATCGGGGGGATTTGCCCTTCCCGAACCGATGCTCGCGTCGATCCGGGAGATCTTCGCCGCCGGCACCGTGAGCGAGGACGAAACCCTTGCGACGATCGCCGACCTCAGCGCCGGTTCCGGCTATCTCGCCGACCCGCATACCGCCGTCGGTGTGGCGGTCGCCCGCGGGCGCCTGGCGACGGACAACGTCATGGTGACCCTCGCCACCGCCCATCCATCGAAATTCCCGGAGGCCGTCGGCGCCGCGACGGGCGCCCAGCCGCCCCTGCCGGCCGCGCTGGGAGATTTACATGAAAGACCCGAGCGAGTTACCGTGCTCGACAACGATCAGGCTGCGGTCGAGCGATACATCGCGGACAATTGCCGCGCCGGGAGGACCAGTTCTTGAGCGTCAGGTCAACCACCCTCGACAACGGCATGACCGTGCTCACCCACGCCATGGAGCACCTGGAAAGCGCCTCCCTCGGGATTTGGGTCAAGGCCGGCTCGCGCAGCGAACGCGAGAGCGAACACGGCATTTCCCACCTTCTCGAGCACATGGCGTTCAAGGGGACTGAAAACCGTTCCGCGCAGCAAATCGCCGAGGAAGTCGAGAATGTGGGCGGCGAAATGAATGCCGCCACCGGTGTCGAGAACACGGGCTATTTCGTTCGCGTGCTGAAGCAGGACGTGCCGCTCGCCGCCGACATCCTCGCCGACATCCTCCAGTATTCTCGCTTCGAGACCAATGAGTTGCAGCGCGAACAAAATGTCATCGTTCAGGAAATCGGTGCCTCCCACGACAGCCCGGACCACTATGTGTACGACCTGTTCCAGGGCGCCGCGTTCCCCGAGCAGGCGATCGGTCGCAACATTCTCGGGACCGTCGAGTCGGTGCGCGGATTCTCCGCCGACGATCTTCGCGCCTACATGGCTCGCAACTATGTCGGCGACCGCATGGTGCTCGCCGCCGCCGGCAATGTCGATCACGACCAGCTCGTCGATATCGCCACCTCGAAGTTCGCGGGCCTGAAGGCCGACGGTGCCCCCGAACCGGCCGCCGCGAAATATGTCGGCGGCGACAACCGCCTGCAGCGCGATCACGAGCAGGCCCATGTCATCGTGGGGCTCGAGGGGCGCCCGTACAACTCCGACGGCTTCTATGCTTCCCAGATCCTGTCCCTGATCCTGGGTGGCGGAATGAGCTCGCGGCTGTTCCAGGAAATCCGCGAAAAGCGGGGCCTGTGCTACTCGGTCTACGCCTTCCATTGGGCCTTCGCCGACAGCGGCATATTCGGCGTGGCGGCGGCTTCCGGCGAAGACGATCTGGGTACCTTGGTGCCGGTGATGATCGACGAACTGCGCCGGGCGACCCGCGACATCACGGAGGAGGAAGTCGCGCGGGCCCGCAACCGGATCCGCGCCGGATTGCTGATGACACTGGAAAGTCCCTCCGGCCGGGCAGGCCAGCTGGCGCGCCAGCAGATCCTGTGGGGCCGCGCCATTCCACTGGAGGAGACCGTCGAGCGCATCAACCGCATCGATCCGGACCGCGTCCGGGAGGTCGCCGGGCAGCTATTCGCGGTCGCAAAACCCGCCATTGCCGGTATTGGACCGGTCAAGGCCATCCCCGACTACGCGGCGATCGCCGCCCATCTCCACGGCTAGGCCATGCTGGGCCCGTTGTTTGGCCGCGATGCGGTCATCGAGCTCTCTGACGACCAGCTGACCCTGCGCCAGCCACGCTACTCGGACTTCGAAAGATGGAGGGAGGTTCGTCTGGCATCGCGGACCTTCCTTGCGCCCTTCGAGCCGGCGTGGGCCGACAACGAGCTCACCGCGACCGGATTTCGCGCCCGCATCCGCCGCTACGCGAAGGAGGCGGCGGAGCAGTCCGGCTACACATTCTTCCTGACCCTCGACCACGAAGGCGCGACCGAGCCGGAATTGGTCGGTGGCGTCACGATATCGAATATCCGGCGGCGCGCCGCCCAGTCCGCGAGCCTCGGCTACTGGATGGGCGCCGAGCAAGCGGGCAAGGGCCTCATGACCCGGGCCGTGGGCCTGATCCTGCCGTTCGTGTTCAGCGAGTTGCACCTGCACCGTCTCGAAGCGGCATGTCTGCCCCACAACTCCGCCTCCATCCGGGTTCTGGAGAAGAACGGATTCCGCAAGGAGGGCACCGCTGAGAGCTACCTGCTGATCAACGGCAGGTGGCAGGATCACGTGCTGTTCGCGCTCACCCAGGAGCGCTATCTCAGCCTGCGGCCGGCCGGCCGATGACCCGTTTCCGCGCATTCCGCCCGAACCAATCCGATCCGGCCCGCTGGCGCCGGCCGACCTCGCTGCCCGGTGGCCGCCGGCGAGCAGCCTGGGCCCTGGCGGCCGCGCTGGTCGCCACGCTGGCGAGCGGCGCGCCGGCGGCACTGGGCTACGAGGTGATTACGGTTCCCGAGACCGTCAATGCCGTCAATCTGTCCAACGCCATCGAGATCAGGCCGAGCGTCGACGGCCGTGTGCAGCTTTCGACGGCGCCCGGCGAAGACCGGATCATCCGGCGCATCGCCGTGCAGGCGTCGGAGGAGGGCACCGACCCGCACTGGGCCCTGTTCGCCCTGACCAACCCCGCGGACGTGCAGGTCGAACGGCTGCTCGTGGCACCGTTCTACCGGCTGCCGGGTTCGGGGGTATTTCTGCCCGACCTCGGCTCGCAGCGCATCAAATACCTCACGCCCAGCCAGGGTTTTCGCCCGGAGCGGGTGCGCGACAGCGAGGCAGATGTCTTCTCGATAACCATCGACCCCGGCGCCACCGTCACCTTCGTTGCCGAACTCAACGGCGATCGGCTGCCTGAACTCTATCTCTGGGAGCCCTCGGCGTACCGGGACTACGTCAATTCCTTCACACTGTTCCGCGGCACCGTGCTGGGCGTCTCCAGCCTGTTGGCGGTGTTCCTGACAATCATGTTCGTGGTCAAGGGCAGGGGGGTGTTCCCGGCGACCGCGGCCCTGGCGTGGGCGGTGCTGTTGTATCTGGCGGTCGATTTCGGACTGCTCGGGACGCTGCTGGGCATCTCCAACACCTCGTTGCAGACGTTCCGCGCCGCCGCTGAGGCCTCGCTTGCGACAACGCTGTTCGGCTTCTTGTTCATCTATCTCAACCTGCACCGCTGGCACCTCAGATTCGTGCATCTGGCCATGGCGCTGGGCGCGGCGCTGCTGACCCTGTTCGTGCTTGCTTTCGTGCAACCCTCGATCGCCGCCGGAATCGCCCGCACCATGCTGGCGCTCATCGGGCTGTTCGGGGTCTTCATCGTGATGATGCTGGCCATCCGCGGCTACGATCGGGCGGTGCTCATCCTGCCCACCGGCGTGATCTTCATCGCCTGGCTGTTCTACGCCTGGATGGTGATCTCCGGTCAGGTCTCCAACGATATCGCGCAACCCGCGGTGGCCGGCGGGCTGGTGCTGATCGTGATGCTCCTGGGCTTCACGACCATCCAGCATGCGTTCTCCGAGGGCCAGGTATCCATCGGCGCGCTCTCCGAAGTCGAGCGACGGGCGCTGGCGATGACCGGCTCGGGCGACTTCGTATTCGACTGGAATATCGACCGCGACCGGGTGATGGTCTCCGAGGAGCTCAACGCCCGGCTCGGCGAACGTCGCGGCACCTTGCGCGGACCGATCAAGACCTGGCTCGACCGCATTCATCCCGAAGACGCCGACAGGTTTCGCACTGCCCTGGATACGCTCGTCGAACTCCGGCGCGGCAAGATCAACGCCGACTTTCGCATCGCCACCCACGACGGCAGCTACCGGACATTCCGGATGCGGATCAAGCCGGTTCTGGGCAGCGACGGACAGGTCAGCCGCTGCGTCGGCACCCTGCAGGACGCGACCGACGAACGCGCCGCTCGCGACCGGCTGCTGCACGATGCCGTGCGCGACAACCTCACCAGCCTGCCCAACCGGGAGTTGTTTCTCGACCGGCTCGAGCGCGCGCTGGTGCGGTCCCGTGAGTTCGACGACGTCAAGCCGGCGGTGTTTCTGATCGATCTCGACCGGTTCTCCGAGATCGACGAGCAGATCGGCCATGTGGCCGCCGACTCCGTGCTGCTGGCGGTCTCCCGGCGTCTGGCCCGGGCACTCAAGCCCCTCGACACCCTGGCGCGGATCAACGGCGACCAGTTCGCGGTGATCCTGGTCACCGAACAGAACGCCACCAAGATCGCCGCCACCGCCGAGCAGTTGCGCAAGGCGATGCGCACGCCGTTCAATTTCGGCGAGCGGCACCTGACGATCTCGGCCTCGATCGGGGTGACGATCTACGACAACAAGCCCACAACGGCCGAAGCGATCCTGCGCGATGCGGAACTGGCGATGATGTACGCCAAGCGCATGGGCGGCGATCGCATCGAGGCCTACCGCATTCACGCCCGCCAGATCGCCCAGGTCGGCAAGGCCATGCAGTCAGACCTCGAGCAGGCCATCGAGCGCCGCGAACTGACGATGCTCTACCAGCCGATAATGGACATCCATGCCGACCGTCTCGCCGGCGCCGAGGCCTTGATGCGCTGGCATCATCCCGAACGCGGGGCCATCAGCCCCAAGGAATTCATTCCGCTCGCCGAGCGCTCCGGACTGATCGACCGCCTCGGCCGCGTCGCCTTTGAGCAGGCCGCCCGGCAGACCAGCGAATGGCTCTCCAAATTCCACCTCGACAAGGAGTTCTTCGTCTCGGTCAACATCTCCACCCGCCAGCTCACTTCCGAGACCCTTCTCAATGAGCTGCGGGCCATCGTCACCGAGCACAAGCCCATCGCCGGTCATCTCAAACTGGAGGTCACCGAAAGCCAGGTCATGGCCAACCCCGAGCATTCCGCCTTCGTGCTGGAGGCCCTGCGCAAGATGGGGTTGGGGCTGGCGCTCGACGATTTCGGCACTGGCCATTCCTCATTGAGCTATCTGCACCGGTTCCCCTTTGACACCATCAAGATCCCGGCGGCCTTCGTGCAGATCGGGGACGCCGCCCGCGGCATCTCGCACACCCAGGTGCCGATCATGCGCGCTATCCTGCAACTGGCCGCCGAACTCGATCTGAAGGTGATCGCCGAGGGTGTGGAGACGGCACGCGAGGTGGCTCGTATCCGCGAGCTCAACTGCCGCTACGCGCAGGGGTTTGCCTTCGGCGGTGCGGTGGAGGCGCGCGCCCTGGAGCACCACTTCGAAGGTCAGCCGCACCCGCCCGCCAGCGAACGGGAAGCCGAGGTGCCGCAGGAAGTCTGAGAAATCTCGGTCGCCTAGCCTTGCCCCACCTGCGAGGACAGTTGCGCGCGGCTGACCCCGATCGCGGCCAGCGCCGCGTCGTATCGGTTGTCGATATCGGTGCTGAACAGAAGCTCCTGCGAATGCGGAACCGTCAGCCAGCCATTTGCCTTCAGCTCCCCTTCGAGCTGTCCGGCGCCCCAACCGCAATAGCCCAGCATCAGCAGGGACTTTGTAGGCCCCGTGCCCTCGACCATGGCGCGCAGCACGTCGATGGTGGCGGTCAGGCAGATTTCTTCGTTGATACGCAGCGAAGAGTCGGCCGCGAAATAGTCGGCGCTGTGCAGCACGAAGCCGCGATTGGTCTCCACCGGCCCCCCGATCAGGACCTTCTTGTTGACCACCTCGGGCGGCACTCGGATGGAATCGTCGCGTCCGGCGAGCTCGAACTGGCTCATCAGGTCCGAGAACTGCAGGTCGACGATTTCGCGGTTGACCACCAACCCCATCGCGCCGTCCTCGCTGTGGGCGCAAAGATAAATCACCGATTCGGTAAATCGCTCATCCTCCATGCCCGGCATGGCGACGAGAAACTGACCGCTCAGGGAGTGATCCAAATCACAACGCTCCAATCAGCCGTGAGTTTACCGCCGCCGGCATGCTTCGGCAAATCACGCCGGCAAGCCCGGCCGGGCGCGCCATTCACGCAAGCCTGATCGCGCGTGGCTGTTTTGTTTACCTGCGATGGCCTATCTGATTGTCATGTTTCGAAGCGTGCTGAGCCTCGCCCTGTTCGCCGCGCTTGCCGCGCCCGGGCTGGCTGCGACAACCGATTGGGTCGAGATCGGCCCCGAATCCCGCCTCCGGCTTGTCAGCGATGACATTCAGACGGACAATGGCGTCACGCGCATCGGCATCGAAATCCAGCTGGCGCCGGGCACGCGAACCTACTGGCGCGTGCCGGGAGAGACCGGGATACCCCTTCAGGTCGATTTCGCCGGTTCTTCGGGCATAGCCGCGGCGCATGTCGAGTGGCCCTTCCCGAAGCGCGAATTGCGCGATGGCTATTTCGACTACGTCTACTACGGCGAACTGGTGCTGCCCGTGACCATCGCCACGGAGCCGGGCAGCGATTCGGTTGCGATTCGCGCGGCCCTGACGCTGGGCGTGTGCTCCGACATCTGTATCCCGGCCCGGGCGGACTTCGATTTCCACATAGACTTCGAACGCCCCGATCGCGCGAGTGCCTTCCGGCTCGACGCCGCCGCCGCCCGGGTGCCGATTGCCGACGACCGTTCGCCGCCCCTGTTCGGCGCCGTCGCCGCCGGTGGCCCCCATGACGCGATTGTGGTTGAAACCGACGCGCCAAATGCCGTTTCCGCCTCGCTGATTGTCGACTCGGACAACCCGCGCTGGCTATTTGGCCCGCCCCAAAATGGCCCCCATTCGGGGCTACTCGAACTGCCGGTGCTGGCCGGGGGAGCGGCCACCGAACTGATCGGGGGTCAGCTGCGCCTCACCTTTATGACCGATGCGGGCCCCTACGAGCTGATCCGGAGGGTTGGCGCGTTCAAGTCGGTCGACTCGGCCGAACTGGTCGAGTAGCACTGGGGCCCGATATCGCAGTCGGGGAACGCGGGGGAGCGTCGATGGGTGTTGGATTGGGCGATCGGATACCTTCCGTTCCGGTCAGGCGCGTCACCGCGGACGCGGTCGAGGATGTCGACAGCGCCGCGTATCTGGGTGCCGGCCGCATCGTCATGTTTACGCTTCCGGGCGCCTTCACACCCACCTGCCACCGCAATCATCTGCCCGGCTACATCGCGTTGGCCGATGAGATCAAAGCCGCGGGCATCGACAAAATCGTGTGCGCCGCCGCCAACGACCACCACGTCATGAAGGTCTGGGGTGAGCAGACCGGAGCATTCCCTGCCCTCGAGATGCTGTCCGACGCCCACGCCGAGTTGGCAAAGGCGCTCGGACTAGACAAGGATTTCCCCGATCTTGGCGTCCGATTTGTGCGCAGTTCGTTGTTGATTAACCATGGCATGGTACAATCCGTCACCTTGGAGTCGGGCTCGACTCCTCAACTTCAATCCGGCGCGGCGGCCATGTTGGAAGCGCTTCGCGCCGAGCCTTGGGTCGGCGTGCAGTCGGAAAAGGTAGCAACCAGATGACATCGAAAGTCACCGCCCCGACCAGATCGGCCCTGATTGCGGTCGCCGCCGCGTTTGCCTTGTCCGGATGCGGGTTCAGCTCGCTGATGGGCGGGTCCGGAGACGCCGAACTCGCCAATACCACCGCCACCCAGTCCGATATCGCCCAGGCCGCGCCTTCGGCTCTGCCCGCCATCGCCAGACAGTGCCCCGAGATCAAGGTGCGTGACGGCGGAGAGGTGTTCGCGGTCTACCAGCCGGGCCGTCAGGGCGACGCCCAGGGTCTGCGCTACCAGGCGATCATCGACGAGGAGTCGCGCAACTGCGTGGTCTCCGACGGCCTGATCACCGTCAAGATGGGCGTTGTCGGCCGCCTGCTTGCAGGTCCTCAGGGCCTCAGCGGCACCGTTGACGTTCCCGTTCGCTTCGCGGTCGTGCGCGATGAGCTGACCGTGTTCAGTCAGAAATACGACCTGCCGGTCGAGATCTCGCCCCCGAGCCAGTCCGAACAGTTCATCAAGGTCGTCGAAAACGTCGCCATTCCGTATCTGGGCGGCGAGCAGATCGTGCTCTGGGTGGGGTTCGATCCCGGCAGCTGACGCGCGCGCGGCGGGCCGGTCCCGCCCACCGTTTGGATATCCCCGTCGTCCCGACCGGTTCCCGATCCGGCTTCAGTTGAGCTTGGATGAGATGTCGCGGATTGCCTGCGCGACGTAGTCTTCGGATTTGTCCTTCATCTGATCGGCGAGCACCCGACGAGCCGCCTCCACGGCCAAATCCGCGGACTGGCGGCGTACGTCGGCGATCGCCTGCGTCTCGGCCTGCGCGATCTTCTCCTCGACCGCGCGGGAGCGTCGCGCGACGAGCGCCTCGAGCGAGCTCGTCGCTTCCCCGGTCAGACGGTCGGCCTCTTCGCGAGCCGCCTCGATGATCTCGGCGGCTTCGTCCTCCGCGGATTTGCGCTTGCGCTCGTACTCCGCCAGCAGGGCTTGCGCTTCCTCGCGCAGGCGTTTGGCCTCGTCGAGATCTTTGGAAATCTTCTCGGCGCGCTCGTCGAGCATCGCCGCAATCCGCCCGGGCAGCTTGAGATAGATCACCACGGCGACGAATATCGCCAGCGCGATCATCGCGAAAAATGCCGCATCGAATTCCATCAGCTCTGCTTCGCGGCGACCTTCACCGCCTCCTTGATCGATTTGGCGGGCACGCGGCCCAGAAGCTGGCTGACCAGCGACGTCGCCGTATCGGCTGCGATTTCCTCGATATGCGAAAGCGCTTCTTGCTTCGTCTCGGCGATTCCGCTCTCAGCCGCCGCCAGCTTGGCCACCAGATCGGCTTCGACCTTGGCACGTTTCTCGTCGATCTCGGCGCGAATCTCGGCCCGTGTCTGGCCGGCGATCTGATGGGCGTGTTGCCGTGCTTCGGCGAGCGCCTCCTCGTAGGCGGCAATCGCCTGATCGGTGCGTTGGCGCAGTCGTTCGGCTTCGGCCAGATCGCTTTCGATCCGGTCGCGCCGAACCTCCAGGATCTCGCCGATCCGGGGCAGGGCCACCCGGCTCATGAGCAGGTACAGCGCGCCGAACGTCAGGGCCAGCCACAGGAGTTGCGAACCGAAGGTGGTGACATCGAACGGCGGAAAGATCGACTCCTCGCCATGCTCGCCCTGTGCGGTGCCCTCATGCAATTCGGCCGGGGAGTCGTTCGCCACCGGCGCGGCGGGCGCGTCCTCGGAGGCGGTCGGCACCTCGTCCGCCGCGAGTTCCCCCGCGGGATCCGCTTGCGCGACGATCATCAATTGCGCACTGGCGTTGCTCATCGAACGATCCGATCGGCTGCCGCGCGGGCGCGGCCGCCTCGCGCGCTAGATCGCGTACAGCAGCAGAAACGCGATGACCAGCGAGAAGATGCCCAACGCCTCGGTCACCGCAAACCCGAAGATCAGGTTGCCGAACTGGCTGGCGGCCGCGGCCGGGTTGCGCAACGCTCCGGAAAGGTAGCTGCCGAAGATTACGCCCACGCCTACGCCGGCGCCGCCCATGCCGATACAGGCAATGCCCGCACCGATCAGTTTTGCAGCATCTGCTTCCATTTTTCTCTCCTTGGGGGAATGGCTGGAAAAGCTTGGCGACGCCCCACCGGGTCAGTGGCCCGGATGGATGGCGTCGTTGATGTACACACACGTCAGCACCGCAAACACGAAGGCCTGCAGCCCCGCGACCAGGAACTCGAGGCCGGTCAGCGCCACTGCCATCGCCAGCGGCAGCACCGAGCCGAGAACGCCCAAAAACCCGATGGAGGCGAGCCCGACCACCATGCCCCCGAAGACTTTGAGCACGATGTGACCCGCCAGCATGTTGCCGAACAGTCGCAGCGAGTGGCTGACCGGACGCGACAGGAAGGAGATGAACTCGATCGGAACCACCAGCCACATCACGTACCAGGGAATGCCGGTGGGAACGAACAGCTTCAGGAACCCCAGGCCGTTGCGCATGAACCCATAGATGACCACCGTCAGGAACACCATCAGCGCCAGTGTGGCGGTGATCACGATATGGCTGGTCACCGTGAAGAAATACGGGAACATCCCGAACAGGTTGGCGATCAGGATGAACGTGAACAGCGAAAACACGAACGGAAAGAACCGCATCCCCTCGCTGCCGGCCGAGCTTCGCACCATGTCGGCGACGAACTCGTAGACCATCTCGGAGACCAGTTGCAGCCGCCCCGGAACCAGGCCCCGGCCCCGCGTGGAAAAGACCAGAAAACTCGAGATCAGACCCACCACCAGCAACATGAACAGCGCCGAGTTGGTGAACGCGATTTCGATCCCCGAGCCGTCGGTCCCGTCGCCACCGATCGTGCCGAAGGTGAAGTAGTTCGTGATTTGGAACTGATGGATCGGCTGAATGGGGTTCTCGGCCATGCGCTCGCCCGTCACTCGTCCCGTTCGCCGGCCGGTGGCGCTTCGGCCCCCGACCCTTCGCTTCCCATCCGTTGCGCCGCCCTGACCACGTTCAGGACCCCGGCGGCGAACCCCAGAAGCACCATCACGATCGCGATCCAGGGGGTCGTGCCGAATATCGCATCGAGCCCGATCCCCAGGAGCGCGCCGACCACGATCGCCGCCACGAACTCCGACGCCAGCCGAAACCCGCGTCCGGCACCCCGCGCGGCGCCGCCATCGCGCGGCTCGAAGTCCGCGTCATCGCTCCGTTCGGCGCGCGCCCGCGCAATCCGCGCCGCGAGATCGCCGGTCTCGGAACGATTTCGCGTCGGCGTCATTCCCGGGCTTCGCCCCGCTGGGCCGGAAATCGGGCTCTGCCGCCCCTCAAAGTCGGGCGCACCATAGTGACGGGCCCCCACCCTGTCAAGCAACAGCAGTTGCAGATAAGATATTGATATATAAGACAATATATGTGGAGCGGCGGCGCCGCGTTGCGGCCGCGGGACCCGTCCCGCCGGCCGCCCGAAAAGGCTAGCCCGCCTCCCGATAGCCCTCCGCCGTCGCCAGGTCGACACTGACCAGTTGGCTGACGCCCTTTTCGGCCATCGTCACGCCGAACAGCCGATCCATGCGGCTCATGGTGATCGGATTGTGGGTGATGACGACGAACCGTGTCTCGGTGTTGCCGCCCATCGTATCCAACAGGTCGCAAAACCGCTCGACGTTGGCGTCGTCAAGCGGCGCATCGACCTCGTCGAGCACGCAAATCGGGGCCGGATTGGTCAGGAACACAGCGAAGATCAGGGATATCGCGGTCAATACCTGCTCGCCGCCGGACAGGAGCGTCATCGTCTGCGGCCGCTTCCCCGGCGGCCGAGCGATGATTTCCAGGCCGGCTTCCAAGGGGTCGTCGCTTTCGACGAAACTCAACTCCGCCGAGCCACCGCCGAACAAACGCGTGAACAACTCGCCGAAATGCGCGTTCACCTGGTCGAAGGCGCGGGTGAGCCGGGTGCGTCCCTCCTTGTTGAGCTGCTGGATTCCCCCACGCAGCTTGGCGATGGCGGCGATCAAATCCTCCCGGTCGGCGATCATGGTGGTCAGCCGATCCTGGACCTCCTCGGCCTCCTGCTCGGCCCGCAGATTGACCCCGCCGAGCCGTTCCCGCTCGCGCCGCAAACGCTCCAGCTTGGCCTCGATCTGAGCCTCCTCCGGCAGCGGCGCCTCGGGCTTGAGCCCCGCAACCTCGGCGGTCTTGTCGGCGCTGATTTGGAGCGCCTCGGTGATCTGGCGCTCGATCTGCGTCCGCTGGGTCTTCAGCGAGGCCAGCCGCTCTTCGAAACGGGCCGCTTCCTCGCGGCCCGCCGAGAGCGCTTCGGTCGCCTCGCGCGCCGCCCGTTGCCGTTCGCGATGTCCGGTTTCCGCCGCCGCCAGCCGGTCGCCGGCCTTCGCCTGCAGTCGCGAGGCTTCCGCGATGTGCTCGTCGAGCCGCGCCCCCCGCTCGGTGAGGTCCGCGGGGGCGCTCGCCAGCGCGTCGATTTGCGCCTCGGCTTCGACGCGGCGTTCATCCAGTGCCTTCAGATGCGCCTCTGCATCGCTTTGTCGCCGGGCCCAGGATTCCCGATCGGTTCCGATCTGCTCTAGGCGCGCCCGTCTTGCCGCCGCCGCACTATCGACCCCGGCAAGCCTCAGCCGTGCCTCATCGGCCGACCGACGCAGCTCCTGCAATCGGCCTTCCGTCGCCTCAACCACGGCTTGCATTTCCCGCCCGTCGCCCAGTTCGGCCAGCGAGCGCTCGGCGTCGCCGGCAAGCGTTTGCGTCTCGTCGAGGTCGGATCCAAGGCGCGCTTTGGCTTCCACGAGCGCCGCCCGCCGGGAGTCGCGTTCCGAGGCGTCGCGCTGCGCGCTTTCGAGGCCCCCTTGCGCGTCGGCGATGGACCGCGCTGCGTCCCGCCAGGCATTGCGCGCCTCGGTCTCATCCCGCCGCCGCGCCTCGAGCGCATTCGCCAGAGCCTCGACCCGGCCTCGATGCACTTCGGCGGTGCCGCCAAGCCCCTCGAGCTCGGTCTCGATTTCCGCCAGCCGGTTGCGCTGGGCCAGCCGCCGCGTTGCGGCCGAAGTGGCGTCCGCGCGCACCACCAGCCCGTCCCAGCGCCATCGATCCCCCTCGGCCGTCACCAATTCCTGTCCCGCGGACAGGCTGCCGGCCAGGCGCTCGGCATCGGCCGGGTCGACCACCCCTACCTGCCGCAGTCTGCGTTCGAGCAGTTCCGGTCCCTTGACGACGCCCGCGAGCGGCTCGGCGCCTTCGGGCAAGGGCGGGTCGGCACTGCCGGCGCCCGGATGGCGCCAGTGCATCGGGGCGGCTTTGTCATCGGGTGCCTCCAGCTCCTCCCCGAAGACCGCTCCCAGGGCGGCCTCGTAGCCCGGGGGCACCGTAAGCGACTCGGCGAGCCCCGGCGCGCCCGATTTGTCAGGCGAACTGAAGAGGTTGGAGATGGTCCGTGATTCCGATTCGAGTCGCGTGATCGCCGCGTCGGTTTCTGCGAGTGCCGGCCGCGCCGCCGCCAGTTCAGCTTCCGCTTGCGCCGCTGCCGCTTCGGCCTGCGCCGCCGCCGCCTCGGCCTGGTCGGCGCCGGCCCGCGCCTGGCTCAGGGCCTCGCGAAGCGCCCCAAGCGTATCGGCCGCGTCGGGCGGGTCCATCGCCCCGGCTTCCGCACCGATCTTGGCGAGTTCGGACTCGAGCCGCCCCATCCGCTCGCGTGCGGCCTCGAGGCTGCGCTCGACCGATGCCCGCCGCGCCTGCAGGCGTGTCAGGGCTTCCGAGGCCTCACGCGCCCCGGTCTCGGCTTCGCCCAGCGCGTCCTGCGCCTGTTTCGCCTGGTCCCGCGCGGCGGCGATTTCAGCCGCCTGTCCCGCTGCGGCAGCATCGATCTCCTGCGCTTCCTTGTGCAGCCGCTCGATGGCTTCGGCGGCCTCCTCCATCAGTGCGCGGTCCCGCTCGGCGTCGGATGCAACCTGCGCCACGCGCGATTCCAGCTCGACCCGCCTTGCCTCGGCCTGCGCCACTTCACGCTCGACCTGCTCGCGTTCGATCTTCAATCGCTGCAGAGCGGCGCCGGCCTCGGCCTCGGCGTGGCGGAGCGGCTGCAGCGTCTGCTGCGAGGCGTCCAGCGCCTCGCGGGCGGTCTGATCGGCATGGGTGGCGTCGGCGAGCCGTTTGACCACGCCCACCTGCGCGGCCTCGGCCTCCTTCTCAGCATGGCGGGCCGCCACCCATCTGAGATGGTAGAGCGTCGCCTCGGCACGCCGGATGTCGCCGGACAGATTGCGGAAGCGCACCGCCTGTCGCGCCTGGCGCTTGAGGTTCGCCAGCTGCTCCTCGATCTGGGCGATGACGTCGTCGACGCGCTCGAGGTTTTGCTCGGCGGCCTTCAGGCGAAGCTCGGCCTCGTGGCGCCGCGAATGCAGTCCCGAAATGCCGGCCGCCTCTTCGAGCAGGAGACGCCGCTCAACCGGCTTGGCAGCGATCAACTCGCCGATCCGGCCCTGCGGGACCAGTGAAGGCGAATGCGCCCCGGTTGACGCGTCGGCGAACAGCAGCTGCACGTCCCGGGCGCGCACCTCGCGGCCGTTGACGCGGTAGATCGACCCCACCTCCCGTTCGATCCGCCGGGTGACCTCCAGCGTGTCGGCGTTGTTGAGCATCGCCGGCGCCGTGCGATCGGAATTGTCGATCACCACCGAGACTTCCGCGGTGTTGCGCGCCGGACGGTTGCCGGTGCCCGCGAAAATGACGTCTTCCATGCCCGAGGCGCGCATGGATTTGTACGAGCTCTCGCCCATCACCCAGCGCACCGCTTCGACGAGGTTCGACTTGCCGCACCCGTTGGGCCCGACGACCCCGGTCAGGCCGGGCTCGAAATGGAGCTCAGTGGTCTCGACGAAAGACTTGAACCCGGTCAGGCGCAGGCGCGAGAACTTCATCGCGCGCCCCGCCCGCTATTGCCCATGCCCGTCGCTGCCGCAATTCTGGCCGCCAACGCCTGCCGCTCCGCTGCCCCGCCGTGACCCAAATCAGGTGTGCATTCAACATGATTCGGCACGCCATCATCACCGCTTTCGGCGGCGAATGCGAGAGCGGGTCGTGAGTTGCCCACGGCCTGCGGGGCCGCAATGGGCGAGGTCGGTGGCGCCTTGAGCGGCTCAGAGAAGCGGGTCGATTTCCGCCGCCATGGCCTCGATCGTCATGTCGCCGGAAAGCAACTTGCCATTGACGAAGAAGGTCGGCGTGGCGGTCAGTCCGAAATCGTTGAGCGCCTGTTCACGCATGGCGTTGAGCTGATTGAAGAGCGCCTCGTCTTCGAGGCAGGCGCTGAAGCCCTGATCGTCGATTCCGTAGTCCCCGGCGATCGCCGCCAGCGCGTCGCGCGGCGTGTCCGAAAACGCCCAGTCGCTCTGCTTGGCGAAGTAGGCGTCGATCAGGTCGAAATAGTGACCGTCCGAGCACGTCGCGATCATGAACACCGCGGCATCCAGAACGTTGCGAATGAACGGCCGAAGCAGGAACTGGATCTTGCCGGTGTCGATATACTGCTCCTTGAGCGCCGGATAGGTGTTGATCTGAAAGCTCGCGCAGTGCGGGCAGGTGGGCGAGGCGTATTCGACCACCCAGACTTTCGCCTCGACGCCGCCCAGAGGCCGGTCGGTGGGGCCTTGCGGATTGAGCAGCGGTTCGGAGGACTCGATCGCCATCGGCGAGCCGTCGAACAGCCCGGCGCCGGTCTGGCCGTCGGCCATCGGCTCGGACATGGCGGCGTCCTGGGCCAGGGCCGGCGTCATGCCGGTGCCGGCAACAACCAGAAGCGCTGCGAACACAGCCGCCGGGGCGAAAGCGGGACGGAAGAATCTCACGGGATCGATACTCCTGTAGCGGTTTGGCGGGCGAGCTTACACGCTGAAATGGTGGCAGCAACAGGGCCGTCCATCACGGCTTCGTTAAGCCCCGTGCCGACCGCGCTTGGCGATGCCGCCTCCCAGCCTCGCCAGAGCCTCGCGCAATTGCGGATCCGCGATGCCCTCCACCTTGGCCTCGACGGCCCGCCGCTCGGATTCGGTCGGCTCGGATGGCTCGGTGCCCCCGGGCGCGCGTGGGCGGGGGACGAAGGGCTCGCGCGAGGTGCGGATGTCGGAGACCAGAAAGAAGCCGAAATAGCGGTTGATGGCGTCCCGGATTACCGGAATCTCGTGCAGGAACCCCGCCGCATGCGCCGGATCGACGCGCACGTAGAGGCTCGCCCCGTCGGCCGGGGCGTCCGGCACGGGCCGGGTCCATTTCAACTTGTCCGGCATCACCGCCCGGTCATAGGGCGCCGGCACGATTGTCGTCCAGTTGGCGATCAGCTCCGATGTCGCGAACCCACGCTGCCGAATGATCGGATCGAGTGCCCGGCCGGCGATCTCGCCGATGGCAACGGCTCGCCCGAGCCGCTCGGTGGGATCGGACTTGTTGGTGCCCATCGGCGTCGCCTCGAGCGGGGGAGAAGCGTCGGGGGCGCTTGCGCCCCGGTTTCGGTTTCGGTTTGCTGGCACGATCATGCCCCACAAACCGTCTCCGTCAAAGCCCAGGATCTCATCGGCCATCGACGCCGGGGCGCTGCTCGCCTGGTACGACGTGCACGCCCGCGTGCTGCCTTGGCGGGTGGGTCCGGCCGATCGCGCCAGGGGCGTCCGGCCCGACCCCTACAGGGTGTGGCTCTCCGAAATCATGCTGCAGCAGACCACGGTGGCGACTGCGGCGCGGTATTTTGGGTCGTTCCTTGCGCGCTGGCCGGGCCTTGCCGATCTCGCGGCGGCGCCGCGCGATGCCGTGCTCGCCGAGTGGGCGGGGCTCGGCTACTACGCCCGGGCCCGCAATCTGCATGCCTGTGCCCGTGTTCTGGCTCACGAGCCTGGCGGCGGGTTTCCACAAAGCGCCGCCGAGCTCCTGCGACTACCCGGCATCGGGCCCTATACCGCCGCCGCCATCGCCGCCATCTGCTTCGATGAACCGGTCGCCGTGGTCGACGGCAATGTCGAGCGCATCGCCGCACGTTTGCTTGCCCTCGATCGGCCACCGCGTCGGGTCAAGGCCGGAGTGGCGGGCTTCATCGCCGACGCAATGCCACCGCGTGCCGGCGACTTCGCCCAGGCGCTGATGGACCTGGGCGCGGTGGTCTGCACCCCCAAGTCCGCCGATTGTGGCAACTGCCCGCTCGCCACCGGCTGCGCGGCGCGTGCCAACGGGCGTCCCCTCGATTGGCCGGTGGCGGCACCCCCCAGGCCCCGGCCGCAACGGCATGGACACGCCTTCATTTTTGTGAGGTCCGATGGTGCCGTCTGGCTCGAGCGCCGACCGGAGACCGGCATGCTGGCGGCGATGGCTGCCGCCCCGGGCAGCGAGTGGACCGCCGAGGAGGCCGTCCCTGCATTCCCCGTTGCCGCCGGGTGGCGCAACAGGGGCAAGGTCAGCCACGGCTTCACGCATTTCCAGTTGCACCTTGAGGTCTGGCGCGCCACCTCGGACACGTCGCCCGATGCCGAGGGCTGGTGGTCGACCCCCGACCGTCTGGCCGCCGAGGCGTTGCCGACCCTCTATGTGAAAGTGCTTGAAATAGCGGGCATAACTGTCCGCAAGGCAGCCTGAAACAGCGGCTTGTTGAACAACCGCTTCAGGCGCTGAGGCGGGTCATCTGGGCGCGCACGGCGGCCCGGAGTTCGTCGATCGGCCTCAATTTGCCGCGCTTCTCGAAATGCCAGAAGGTCCAGCCGTTGCACGCATCGCGACCCTGCACGAGCGCTCCGACCTTGTGGATCGAGCCGGCATGCTCGCCGGCCACCACCGAGCCATCGGCGCGCACCCGCGCCGTGTGTTTGGAGGCGGCGTCGGTCAGCTCGGTGCCCGGCGCGATGAGCCCGGCCTCCAGGAGTGAGCCGAACGGCACCCGGGGCTCGGCCCGCTTCGAGGTCGTCATCTCCAGCGCCTCGGGCTTGAGCGGCTGCGCCTTGGCCAGCCGCTGCAGCGCCGCGTTCACATAGCGCGGCTCGCGCTCGATCCCGATGAAGCGGCGGCCGAGCTTCTTGGCCACCACGCCGGTGGTGCCGGTGCCGAAAAACGGATCGAGCACGATATCGCCGGGCCGGCTCGTCGCGGTCAGCACCCGCCACAACAGTGCCTCGGGCTTCTGGGTGGGATGCAGCTTGTTGTCGGCCTTGTCCTTCAGCCGCTCGCCGCCCGTACACAGCGCGAAAAGCCAGTCGGAACGCATCTGCACCCCCTCGTTGGCCTCCTTGAGCGCCTGATAGTTGAACACCGGCTTCGATTGCTTCGACCGGGAGGCCCAGATCAGCGTCTCGTGGGCGTTGGTGAAGCGCGTGCCGCGAAAATTCGGCATCGGATTGGACTTGCGCCAGATGACGTCGTTGTTGATCCAGAAGCCGAGATCCTGCAGTGCCGCGCCGACCCGGAAGATGTTGTGATACGAGCCGATCACCCAGATGGCCCCGTCCTTTTTGAGGACCCGTTTCGCCGCCGCCAGCCACGCTCGCGTGAACCGGTCGTAGTGCGCGAAGTCCTCGAACTTGTCCCACTCGTCGTCGACCGCGTCGACCTTGGACTGATCGGGGCGGGTGAGCCCCTCGGCGAGCTGAAGAAAATAGGGCGGGTCCGCGAAGATGAGATCGACCGACGCTTCCGGCAGCGCCTGCATCTGGGCAATGCAATCGCCGATCAGGATGGTGTCGATCGGCGGCGAGGCCTCTTGGGCCGCCCCTCCGCCGCCGGGGCGCTGGGTACGCAACATGCTCTCGAACTCGAAACGAAGCGAGAGATTGCGTTGTAAATTCTTAGGCTTAAGAGCGGACTAAGACGAATGGTTAACCCCGGGTTGCGGCCCGGGCGACCGGCTCGAAACTCATCCGGTGATGTTCGGAGACCCCGGCGCGGCTGAGCGCGGCGAGGTGGGCGGCGGTGGCGTAACCCTTGTGCCGGGCAATACCGTAGTCCGGAATGGCGCCGTCGAGGACCGCGCACATGCGGTCGCGAACGACCTTGGCGACGATCGAGGCGGCCGCGATCGACAACGACCGCGCGTCGCCCTTGACCACGCCGACCCCGAGACAGTCGAGCCCGACAGGCACCTGCCGCCCGTCGATCAGCGCCACCGCGTCCGCGAGCCCCAGTCCCGCGACCGCGCGCGCCATCGCGGACAAAGTCGCGCCGAGAATGTTGACCTCGTCGATCATCGCCGGCGGGGCGGCGGCGACCGAAACCGCGGCGGAGCACACCAGTTCGGCGAAGAGGATCTCGCGCGTCCCGGCGCTGAGCTTCTTGGAATCGTCGAGCCCCTCCGGCACCCGCCGCCGGTCGAGCACCACCGCGGCGGCGACCACCGGCCCGGCCAGCGGCCCGCGCCCGGCTTCGTCGACCCCGATGACCACCCGGCCCGCGCCATAGCGATGCTCGAGCGAAAAGTCCGGCCGGGCGGGCGGCGAATCGAAGAGCTCCATACCGCGCACACTGGCACGGTGTGGATGCGCCGGCCATCGCGGCGCGCCCGTTGCGCACCGTCAGAACAGGCTCAGCTGCGCATCCGATTTCTTCGGCGCCACGAAGAGATCCGTCCTCAGCGGCGGCAACTTCGTCTCCAGGCGGTGCCTGGCCCGCGCCAGCTCGAAGCGGCGGCGAAGCGAGAACGCGTACGGCCCCTCGCCGGACATCCGCGAGCCGAAGCGCGGATCGTTGTCGCGGCCCGAGCGGGTGTCGCGGATGAGGTTCATCACGTGGACGAGCTTGTCCGGATGGTGCCGCATCAGCCACTCGCGAAAGACGTCGCGCACCTCGAGCGGCAGCCGCAACAAGATCATGCCGGCGGCGCGCGCGCCCTGGGAGGCCGCGGCGGCGAGGATCTTCTCGAGCTCGGCGTCGTTGATCGCCGGGATCATCGGAGCCGCCATGACCATCGTCGGCACGCCGGCGGCGCTGAGCAATTCCATCGCCTCGAGCCGCTTGGCCGGAGTGGCGGCGCGGGGCTCCATGTTGCGGGAGAGCCTGGCGTCGAGCGACGTGATCGAGAACGCGACCGCGGCGAGACCGTCCCTGGCGAGATCGGTCAGGAGATCGAGATCGCGCACCACCAGCGCCGACTTGGTGACGATCGAAACCGGATGCCGGGTCTCGGCCATCACCTCGAGGATGGCGCGGGTGATCTTCCGGTGCCGCTCGACCGGCTGATAGGGGTCGGTGTTGGTGCCCAGCGCGATGAGCTTGGGCGCATAGCGCGGCCGCCCCAGCGCCTCGCGGAGCTTGTCGGCGGCGTTGACCTTGACGAAGATCTCGCGCTCGAAGTCGAGCCCGGCGGAGAGCCCCAGGAAAGTGTGGGTGGGGCGCGCATAGCAATAGGGGCAGCCATGCTCGCAACCGCGATAGGGGTTGATCGAGCGGTCGAAGCCGACGTCCGGGCTTTCGTTGCGGGCGATGATCGTCCTGGCCCGCTCCTCGTGCTCACGGGTGACGAAAGGCTCGAGGGCCTCCAGCGACCCCCAGCCGTCGTCGAACACCTCGGTGGCCTGGCGCTCGAAGCGGCCCGAGGCGTTGGTCTGCGCGCCGCGCCCGCGATTGCGATCCGGGGCGACGAGCTGGCGGCCGACCAGATCGGCGTCGCGCGAGTCGCCGAGCTTCGACAGCAACTCCGGCGGCGGCGGATAGGCCGGCTGGGTTCGCATGATTTCCTCACCTCGCCTTCGGGCCGCTTTGTCGTGGGCGCACTCGCGCGCCGCCGCTTCCTTGGCGGCTCCCCGCACCCCAAAGCTGATTCGTTTGACCGGTTGAAGGCTAGCATCGGAGGGGGAACAAAACAAGAACCTGTGGTGTCGCCGAGCGCCGCCGCGTTGACCCCCCGGGCCGGCCCGCTTTTTCTGTTCGTCACCCCGGGCTTGACCCGGGGTCCACTCGCACGTCCGCTCACCGCAGCATCGCCATCGCCACTCGACCGTAGGTCTCGTGGCCTTGCTTCGCTCTCGAAGCGCCACTGGCGCTTCTCGTCCCGGGCCGTTGGCCCGTGACCGCTCGCAAGTCCGGCTTTCGCCGGAATGACGAGTTGGGGGTAGGCCTCGCGCCGGGCGAGCTGGCCCGAGGGTGACGAACAAGGAACGCGCATGCCAAATCCTCCGGTCGGCCAATGCCTCCGGTTCCCGTTGCTCCATTCCCCCCAATTTCGGATCCGCCCG
>CAZNOZ010000032.1:0-2482 GCA_964574935.1 uncultured Devosiaceae bacterium
GATCCCGCACATCTCAGCGCTTGCCCTTCGGAAGGGTCGTCGATTTGGCCTCGGACTTCGCCAGGCGCGCGCGCATCTCGGCGGCCCGGCCGGGCTTGACGCTCTGGCGGGCGCGGCCGAAGGCGAGCGCATCCGGCTCGACGTCCTCGGTGATCACCGAGCCCGAGGCGATGTAGGCGCCCTCCCCGATACGCACGGGGGCGACCAGCGCCGAATTGGACCCGACGAAGACGCCGTCGCCGATGACGGTGCGGTGCTTTTGGGCGCCGTCATAGTTGCAGGTGATGGCGCCGGCCCCGAAATTGACGTTCTCGCCGAGGGTCGCGTCGCCGATATAGGCGAGGTGGTTGGCCTTCGAGCCCTTGCCGACGGTGGCATTCTTGACCTCGACGAAATCGCCGATATGGGCACCCTCGGCGATCTCGGCGCCGGGCCTCAGACGCGCGTAGGGGCCGACAACGGCGCCGGGGCCCACCCGGGCCCCTTCGAGGTGGCAAAAGGCGCGGATGCGGGCGCCGGTTTCGATGCTGACGCCGGGGCCGAAGCGGACCGAGGGGCCGATCTCGACATCGGGTTCGATCTCGGTGTCGTGGGAGAACCAGACGGTCTGGGGATCGGTGAGGGTGACGCCTGCTTGCATCGCCTGGGCACGCTTGCGGCGCTGGAAGACGGCTTCGGCGGCGGCGAGCTGGGTGCGGTCGCTGACGCCCATGACTTCGTCGGGATCGTCGGCAACGGCGAAGCGGACGGTCAGCCCGGCCCGGTTGGCCAACCCGATCATGTCGGTGAGGTAGAATTCGGACTGGGCATTGTCGTCGGAGATCTTGCCGATCAGGTCGCGCAGGATTTCGGCGCGAAATCCCATCACGCACGAGTTGCAAAGGGATATTTGGCGCTCGGCGTCGGTGGCGTCCTTTTGCTCGCGGATGGCGCGGAGTTGTTCGCCCTCGACGATCAGGCGCCCATAGCCGGTCGGATCGGCGGGCTCGAAAGCCAGCGTGGCAACGTCGGCGCCGGCCGCGATGAGGTCGGCAACCGCGGTGACGTGGCGGGCGACGATGAGCGGATGGTCGGCATAGACGACCACGACGTTGCCGCTGGCCCGCTCCCAGGCGCCGCGGGCGGCGCGGACGGCGTCGGCGGTGCCGCGGCGTTCGGCCTGCACGTAAAACTCGGCCTCGGGGGCGCTCGGGGCGACCGCATCGCGGATCGCCGCGTCGCCGCCTGCGGTGACCACGACGATGGAAGAGGCGCCGGCCCCGCTGACCGCGCGGGCGACATGGGCGAGCATCGGCAGCCCGCCGACCTCGTGCAGCACCTTGGGGCGCGCCGATTTCATGCGCGTGCCCTCGCCGGCAGCAAGAATGATCGCGAGCAGGTCTGGCATGGAAGAACGGATCCCGGCGTCCGTGCCGCAGGTGGCGCCAAATATGCCGCAACATAGAGGCAAACCGCCGCGAAGTTAAACCAATGGTAAACTCGCATGGCGATGATTCGCCGCCATCGCCATGGGGGGCATCTTTGGCGCGATTTCAAGGCGATCTTATCACCCAGAGGGACCTCATGCGGTTCGGCGGCGGCGCCATCGCGGCGTTCGCGGCGGCCCTGATCGCGGCCAATCTCGCCGCTTTCCTGCCGGGCGCCTGGCTGACGGGGCTGCACGCATCACCCCGCGAGGGGGGCAATCTGCACGTGCTGCAGGCCGAGGTGGAGGCGCTCAGGGCCGAACTCGGCCGGGCCGACCGCGCCAACGCGCAGCTGGCGACGCGGCTGAGGCTCGTCGAGGACGGGCGCGGCGAGGTCGCCCAGCGGGTCGGGGCGCTGGAGGCCAGCGTGCCGATGCTGCTCGAGGCCCTGCCCCGCGACGCCGACATCGACCGCAACCTTCTGACCGCCGGCATCGGCGAGGCGGAAGCAACACCGGCGGAGGGCGGCACGGTTGTCGTCAAGCGCACGCCGCTGTTCGGCCCTGTCACGGGCGGCACAAATGCCGCAAGCCCCGGATCGCAACCCATGCCGCCGGCGCTGGCGGCGGCGGACAGGACCGAGGCGGCCGAGAGCCGCTTCGGGCTGGCGCTGGGGGAAGCGGTGCCCCGGGACGGCGCCTGGGCGGTCTGGCTGGAGGTCGCCGACCAGGTGGGGGCGCTGCTGATCGGGATGCACCCGGTGCTGGGCGCAGACGGGAACGGCGACGGGGCGGCGCGGCTGATCGCCGGGCCGGTGGCCGACTATGCCGAAGCGATGCGCCTGTGCGCCGCCATCGCGAAGGCCGATATCGCCTGCCAGGCGACCGAATTCGCCGGCGAGCCGATCGGCGCGGACGGGCCCTAGGGGCGCCCGGCGGGGCCGGGATGGCGGCGGTTGACAGGCGGGGGGGCGCGCCTATTGTCCGCGCACGCCAAAAAGGCGCCCGTAGCTCAGGTGGTAGAGCATCCGACTTTTAATCGGCAGGTCGAAGGTTCGATTCCTTCCGGGCGCACCA
>CAZNOZ010000032.1:2582-11266 GCA_964574935.1 uncultured Devosiaceae bacterium
TCCGCGGCCGTGCTGCTCGGGTTCGCGGCGGTATCGACGGCCGCACCGGCGCTCGCGCAGGTGCCGGGCGTGGTGTTCGAGCTGTGTCCGCCGGGGGTGCCGGCCAGAGACGCGCCGACCTGCATTGTCGACGGCGACAGCTTCCGGCTGGGGGGCGAACGGATCGAGCTCGAGGGGATCGACGCGCCTCAGATCGACGGGGCGCGGTGCCTCGCCGAGCTGGCGCGGGCGGTCCGGGCCACGGAGTTTCTGGCGGCGCTCCTGAACACAAGACGCTGGGTGATGCTGCGGTCGCGGCTCGACACCGAGGGGCGCACGGTCGGCAAGGTGCATTTCGGCGCCATTACCGCCGGCGAGACGCTGGTCAATGCGGGGCTGGCGCGGACGGCGGGAAGCGAAATCGGCTGGTGCGGGAGCCCTCTGGCGCCTTGATGCAGGCCCGGCTCACGGACGATTGCCGCCCAGTGAGCCGACGACAAGGCCCGCCGCGTAGGTCGCCGCCAGCAGGACGATGGCGGGCCGGGCGCGTCGCAGCGCGCGTCCGGCGTCGCCCTGTACGCGGCGGGTGAGCCGCGCGGCCGTCCATCCGTTAGTGTAGATCCGCCGCAGGGACGACAGAAACGGGCGCTTGCTGCGCGAGGGCGCAAATCCGGCCAGAATTCGGCCTCGCCCATATGTTTCGCGCGCCGCCTGGGCGATCGTGCCGGGGTATTCGTGAAAGGTCAAAACGTCGGGCGTCCAAACGGGAACCGCACCGTCCGCCACACGGGCATGAAACTCGGTGTCTTCGCCCATGCGGAGATCCTCACGGAAAAGACCGTCCGCGAACACGGAGCGCGCATAGGATGCGCCGTAGCGAGAGGTCAGCTCGGCCGGCCATTCCGGGGCCCGGGTGGCATGCAGCAGCGCGTAGCTGGCCCAGGCCGCCGTGCTGATGCGCCCCTGATCGTCCGAAAGGGGTCGCAGCGCGGACCCCACGGCGGGGTTGCCGGCCGCGTGCTGCGCAATCCGACGTCTGGCCCACCCGGCGGCGGCGACGCAGTCGGCGGCGAGAAAGGCGACGATGGGGGCCCGGCTGTGCCGAACCCCGAGGTTTCGAGTGCCGCCGGGCAAGCGCTGGCGGTCCTCCTCGACGAGAACGATGTGCTCCAAATGGTCGCCCAGCGCGTCCTCGACGGAGCGATCGCCGGAATTGACGACGACAATCTCGACCGGCACGTCCTGCGCCCGAACGGAGCCGACGGCCCTGGCGGCGCGCCTGTCGCCGTTGACGGCCATCACGACGACGGCGATCCCGGCGGCCGGGACTTGCGCGCCCCGGCGGACCCGTGGTTGATCGGCGGGCGGGCGTGGCGACGAGGGACGGGCGCGTGGTTGCATTCAGAACGAGGCGGTCGGTCGGCGGTGGGCCGGAGGGCGCGGCGTGATCACCGTCAACCTGCCGGCCGACCGGCGGCGGCGGCGTCTCCGATGGTTGCGGCCCACCGTCGTGGCGGTCTTCTCGTTCCGGTACGACGCGCATCTCGTACCGGACCTGCTGGCCAATCTCGAACCCATCGTGGACGGCTGGATCGCGTGGGACGACCGCGCGGCAACCGAAGCGTATTCCTCGGAGCCGGCGAGACGGCGCTGGCTGCTCGAAGCGGCGCACCAGGCCGGCGCGCACTGGATATTGGCCGTCGATCCGGACGAACGCTTCGAGCGCGGGACGTCCCATCGCATCAGGTGGCTGGTGCGCGCGCCGGGACGCGTGTGCTGGACGTTCGACCTAAGGGAGATGTACACGCCTTCAGCCTATCGAACGGACGGAATTTGGGGGCGGAAGCGGCAAAAACGCCTGTTTCCAATATTCAAAAATCAATTCCCCATAGTGCCCGGCGGCGCCTTCAACGACAATCCCCTGCACGCCAGCTGGGTGGCGAGCGCGTACAAGGTGCGGCATTCGGGCCTCAACGTGTACCATCTGAAAATGATCGCGCCGGCGCGGCGCGCGGCCCGCAGGGACCTCTACAACGCGCTCGATCCGGCCGGGAAATTCCAGCGCGAGGGGTACGATTACCTCGCGGACGAGGGCCAGGCGGTGCTGGAAGAAATTCCACCGGGGCGTGAGTATTTGCCCGCGCACACCGACGATGGCGGGCTGTGGATGCCGGATCCAGCGCGCGTGCCGTCGGTCGAGTGAAGCCGGCCGGTGGTTCCGCGCGCCGAAGCGTCCGGCATCGGGCTCGCCCCTACCCTTTCATCCCCCGCATCTGGCGGAGTTCGGCCAGCAACCCCCGGGTCGAGGCGTCGTGGCCGTCGGCGCCCGTCTCGCCGCGGACCGAGGGCAGTATCGCCTTCGCCAACTGCTTGCCGAGCTCGACGCCCCACTGATCGAAGGAGTTGATGGACCAGATGGTGCCCTGGACGAACACCTTGTGCTCGTAGAGCGCGATCAGGGTGCCGAGCATCTCCGGGGTGAGTTTGGGATAGATCAGGGAGTTGGAGGGGCGGTTGCCGGCGAAGACCTTGTGGGGAATGAGGGCTTTGGCCCGCTCCGGCGGCAGGCCGGCTTCGGTGAGCTCGGCGGCCACCTCCTGCTCGGTCTTGCCGCGCATGAGCGCCTCGGACTGGGCGAGGCAGTTGGCGACGAGCTTGTCGTGATGGGTTGGCATGTCGTCGTGGCCGGTGGCGGCGACAAGGAAATCGCAGGGGACGATGGTGGTGCCCTGGTGGATGAGCTGGAAGAAGGCGTGCTGGCCGTTGGTGCCCGGCTCGCCCCAGACGACGGGGCCGGTATCGGTGGCGACCGGGGCACCGCCCAGGGTCACCGACTTGCCATTCGATTCCATGTCGAGCTGCTGGAGATAGGCGGCGAAACGCTCGAGGCGCTGGTCGTAGGCGATGACGGCGTGCGAGGGAAATCCCCAGACATTGCGGTACCAGACGCCCAGAAGCCCGAGGATCACCGGCAGGTTGGCCTCGAGCGGCGTTTCGAGGAAATGCGCGTCCATGGCGGCGGCGCCGGCCAGGAACTTCTCGAAATTGGCGAAGCCGATGGCGATGGCGACCGCCAGGCCGATGGCCGACCAGACCGAATAGCGGCCGCCCACCCAGTCCCAGAAGCCGAACACCCGGTCCGCTTCGATGCCGAAATCGGCGCAGGCGGCGAGATTGGTGGAGACGGCGGCGAAATGATGCGGCACCGAAGCTTCGCCCAGCGCGGCGGCCAGCCAGGCGCGGGCGGAGGCGGCGTTGGTCATCGTCTCGTCAGTGGTGAAGGTTTTTGAGGCGATGATGAACAGCGTCGTCGCCGGGTCGAGGCCTTTGAGGGTGTCGGCGAGGTGGGCGCCGTCGACGTTGGAGACGAAATGGGCGCGGATGTTCGCGCGGGCATAGGGAGAGAGCGCCCGCGTCACCATCGCCGGGCCAAGGTCGGAGCCGCCGATGCCGATATTGACCACATCCGAGAAAGGCTTGCCGGTGGCGCCGCGAAAACCGCCATCGCCGACCGCGTCGGAGAACCCTTTCATGCGTTCGAGAACTTCCCGGACTTCCGGAATGACGTCGGCGCCGTCGGTCATCACGGGTTTTTCGCCGCGATATCTGAGCGCCATGTGCAGCACCGCCCGGTTTTCGGTGACATTGATATGCTCGCCGGCCCACATGGCGTCGCGCCGCGCCTCGACCCCGGCGGCGCGGGCGAGCTCGAAAAGCGATTGCATGACTTCGGTGTCGATACGGTTTTTTGCGTAGTCGAGGAACAAATCGCCGCAACGGACTGAAAACCTGTCGAAACGGTCCGGCTCGGCGGCGAACTGGTCGCGCATGTGGGTGGTCGCCAGGCGCTCGCGGTGCGCGCTCAGCGCCTTGAAGGCCGTTTCCACGGGTGTGGCGCGCATCCGAACGCTCCCCTAGCCGATCGGGTCGAGATCGCCCCTCGCCCAGCCGGCGCGGACGGAGGCGGCGCAATCCTCAAGGGTGCCGGCTTCGATGGCAAGGCGCATCGCGGCCATCAGGTTCAGATAGTAGGCGAGGTTGACCTCGGAAAGGATGATGGCGCCGAGGATCTCTCCGGCCCTGACGAGATGGTGCAGGTAGGCGCGGGACCAGGTGCGGGCGTTTTCGCTGGTCGCGGTCTCGTCGAGGGGCCGCGGGTCGTCGCGGTGGCGGGCATTGTCGAGATTGAGGACGCCGCGGGAGGTGAAGGCGTGGCCGTGGCGGCCGGCGCGGGTGGGATGGACGCAGTCGAACATGTCGACGCCGGCGGCGACGGCGGCGATCAGGTCCTCGGGCTTGCCGACCCCCATCAGATAGCGCGGCCGGGATTCGGGCAGCTCGGCGGCGAGATGGGTGACGATGTCGACCATCGTTTCGCGAGGCTCGCCGACCGCCAACCCGCCGATGGCGTAGCCGTCGAAGCCGAGGCGCACGAGTTCGGCGGCAGAGCGGCTGCGCAGCGCCCGATCGTCGCCGCCCTGGACGATGCCGAACAGGGCCCGCCCTTCGGGGGTGCCGAAGGCGGCCTTGGAGCGCGCGGCCCAGTCGAGGGAAAGCTCCATGGCGCGGGCGATCTCGCCGGTTGGGGCGGGCAGGCGGATGCATTCGTCGAGCTGCATGGCGATATCGGCGCCGAGCAGCGACTGGATCTCGACGGCCCGCTCGGGGGTGAGGCGATGCTCGGAGCCGTCGAGATGCGAGCGGAAGGTGACGCCGTCTCGGTCGATTTTTCTCAGTTTTGCGAGCGACATCACCTGAAAGCCGCCGGAATCGGTCAGGATCGGCCCGTCCCAGCCCATGAATTCGTGCAGCCCGCCCAGCGATGCGACGGTCTCGGGCCCGGGGCGGAGCATCAGATGGTAGGTGTTGGAAAGGACGATTTCGGCGCCGATGGCCCTGAGCTGGGCGGGATAGAGGCCCTTGACTGTGCCGGCGGTGCCCACCGGCATGAAACACGGTGTCTCGACAACGCCGTGCGGGGTCGTCAGGCGGCCGCGGCGGGCGGCGCCGTCGGTGGCGATGAGATCGAAGCCAAGCCCGCTCATCCGGCGTCCGCCGCCCGGTTGAGCAGGCAGGCATCGCCATAGGAATAGAAGCGGTAGGCTTCGGCAATCGCGTGGGCGTAGGCGCGCTGCATGGTTTCGGTGCCCAAAAAGGCGCACACCAGCATGAAGCGGGTCGAGCGCGGCAGGTGGAAATTGGTCATCAGGACGTCGACGACGCGAAACCGGAAGCCGGGGGTGATGAAGAGATCGGTTTCGCCCGAAAACGCGCGCACCGTGCCGTCTTCGGCCGCGACGCTTTCCAGGAGGCGCACGCTGGTGGTGCCGACCGCGACGATCCGGCCGCCGCGGCGGCGGGTTTCGTTGACGGCTTCGGCGGTCGCGGCGCTCACTTCGCCGCGCTCGGCGTGCATCCTGTGGCCGTCGGTGTCGGCCCGGGTGACCGGCAGGAAGGTGCCCGGCCCCACATGCAGGGTGACGGCGGCGGTCTCGACGCCCTTGTCGCGGAGACGGTCCAGCAGCTCCTCGGTGAAATGCAGGCCGGCGGTGGGGGCGGCGACGGCGCCCTCCTCCCGCGCGTAGACGGTCTGGTAGTCGGTGGCGTCGACCGGCTCGACGGGGCGGCGGGCGCCGATATAGGGCGGCAGGGGCATGGCGCCGTGGGACTTGACGGCCTCGTCGAGGGCGGGGCCGGCGAGATCGAAGCCGAGAATGACCTCGCCCCCCTCGCCCACCCGCCCGACGGTGGCGTCGAGCCCGGTCAGGGCGCAGGCGCGGTCGACGGTGGCGCCGAACCGGATGCGGTCGCCGGGCCTGAGGCGCTTGGCGGGACGGGCGAGCGCCGCCCAGGTCGAGGCATCGAGGCGTTCGGTGAGGTTGACCGAGATTGAGGCGGCGGTGCCGTCGCGGTCGCGCACGCCTTTGAGCGCCGCCGGGATGACCCTCGTGTCGTTGACGACCAGCAGGTCGCCGGGATCGAGAAGGTCCGGCAGGTCGTGCACGGTCCGGTCCGCGAGCGCGCCGTTCCGGGCGACGCACAGCATGCGGGCGGCGTCGCGCGGGCGGACGGGATGCAGGGCGATCCGGTCCCCGGGCAGCTCGAAATCGAACAGCTCAACGCGCAAGATCAAGCTCCGGCGCGGCACGGGGCGGACAAGCTGGGGATGGGCGGCGCGTCATTCCCCCGCGTCGGCGGCGACCTGCATGGTGACGATCCGATCGGGGGCGGCGGGCGGCTCGCCCCTGGCCAGGGCGTCGATCGCGTCCATGCCCTCGGTCACCTGCCCCCAGACGGTGTACTGCCCGTCGAGAAAACGGGCCGGCTCGAAACAGATGAACCACTGGGAATTGGCGGAATTCGGATCGGAGGCGCGGGCCATCGAGCACGTGCCGCGCTCGTGCGGGGCGTCGCTGAACTCGGCCTTCAGGTCCGACTTCGGCGAGCCGCCGGTGCCGGTGCCGGTGGGATCGCCGGTCTGGGCCATGAAGCCCTCGATGACGCGGTGGAACACCACCCCGTCATAGAACCCCTCGCGAGCGAGCTCGCGGATGCGGTCGGCGTGGTTGGGCGCCAGATCGGGACGCAACTCGATTGTGACGTTGCCCTGGGAGGTCTGCATCAGAACGGTGTTTTCGGGATGGCTCGGATCGGGCATCTGGTCCCCTCGCTGTTCGGTTTTCGGTTCGGTCTGGCGCAGTCAATCGCTCAGAAGAAGGCCCAGGCCATCATCGCCAGGCCGACGAGCGCGGCGATCCACAACACGGTTCGCACATACTCGATTCCCGCCAGATAGACCGGCCAGTATGATCATCAAGCCGAGCAGGATCGCCGAGCCGACCCGGGGCGAAGGCGACCGACATCAACGGTTGCAGCCTCCCCTTGGCGGTTCCGCCGGCGGCCGGGCCGGGGCGGCGGTCATTGGCCTTGCTCCCCGGTGTCGCCCGCCACGGTGAGCGAGACGATCCGGTCGGGGTCGGTGACGCGGCCGTTTTCAGCGGCGGAGCCCTTCTTGATGGCGTCGACATGGTCCATGCCGGAGACCACCTGGCCGAAGACGGTGTACTGGCCGTTGAGATGCGGCGCCGGCTCGAAGGTGATGAAGAACTGCGAATTGGCGGAATCGGGACTGGAGCCGCGGGCCATGCCGAGGGTGCCGCGTTCGAACGGGGCGTCGGTGAATTCGGCCTTGAGATCGGGCAGGTCGGAGCCGCCGGCGCCGGTGCCGGTGGGATCGCCGGTCTGGGCCATGAACCCGGGGATGACGCGATGGAAGACCACCCCGTCGTAGAAGCCCTCACGGGTCAGGGTCAGGATGCGCGCGACATGGGCGGGGGCGAGGTCGGGCCGGAGCTCGATGTCGACGGTGCCGTCCTCGAGCTGCATGAGCAGGTGCGGGCGTTCGGCGGACGGCGCGGTGCCCGGCGTCAGGCCGAAATCGGGCAGCCATCCCGCCTGCCGCGCGACGGCGGCCGCGAAGACGACGACAAAGACCAGCACCAGCCAGCCGACGACGCGGTTGGTCGCTGTTTGCTTCTCACTCATTTGCCGCGGAGCACCTCGAGCACAAGGTCGGGAACGAACGGGGAGATGTCGCCGCCCATATGGGCGATCTGGCGGACGAGCGAAGCCGAGATGTGGCGCACCTGGGGGCTGGCGGGGACGAACACGGTCAGCAGCCCCGGCGCCATCTGGGAGTTCATGCCGACCATCTGCATTTCGTAATTGTAGTCGGTGGTGTCGCGCAGCCCGCGAATGATGATCGAGGCGCCCGACTTGCGGCAGGCCTCCACCATCAACCCGTCGAATTCGGTGTACGCGATTTCGGTGCCCAGCTTGCGGGCGATCGGACCGGCGGTTTTCTCCAGGAGCTCGAGGCGGCGTCCGTTGTCGAGCAGCGGTGTCTTGCGCTCCGAGACGCCGATGGCGACGATCAGCCTGTCGACCAGCCGGCAGGCGCGCTCGATGACGTCGAGATGGCCGTTGGTGACCGGATCGAACGAGCCGGGATAAAAGCCGATGCGTTCGCTCATGGGCGCTCCGTCGGCTGCCGCCGGCGACCGTTCAGGTTCGGCGCGGTTGTGTCATTTCCGGCGCCTGAGCGCAAGCCGTGCGCCGGTGCGGTTGGCGACGGTCGAGCGGACCCAGCCACCGGCCGCCGGTCGCCAGCCCGGCGCCCAACAATATGATCGCGCTGTTCGCACCCGGTGCCGGCTGCTAAGTGGTTAAGCCGGATTTCAAGGAGGCACCGCAATGGTTGACGCCGCGCTGCGCGAACGGGTGGCCAGCTGCATTTGTGGCGGGCTGCAGATCGTGGTCAGGGGCGAGCCGAGACATCTGCATGGCTGCACCTGCAAGCGCTGCCAACGCAAGTCGGGCAGCGTGATGACGGTCAGCGCCTGGTATCCGGAGTCGCAGGTCGTCTCGATCACCGGCGCCTGCAGTGCGTGGGCGCCCGACGGGCCGGCCAGCGAGACGGTGTTCTGCCCCACCTGCGGGGGCGGCGGCTATTTTCGCACCGGGGACTATTTGCCCGATTGCATCGGCATCCGGATCGGCACCTTCGCCGATCCGTCATTTCCGAAACCGCCGCACATTCACTGGTGGGCGAACCGGCCGCACTGGCTGCCGGCGCCCGAAGGAATTGAGCTGTTGGACGGGAACTAGCCTTCGGGGGCGGGTGGCGTGTTGTCCGGCGGGGCGTC
>CAZNOZ010000032.1:11366-23915 GCA_964574935.1 uncultured Devosiaceae bacterium
TGTTGGACGGGAACTAGCCTTCGGGGGCGGGTGGCGTGTTGTCCGGCGGGGCGTCGCCGGCTTCGTCCGAAGCCCCATCGTCTTCGCCGTCTTCCTCATCGTCTTCCGGCTCGTGCAGGCGTTCGACGGCGACGACCTTCTCGCCCTCGGCGGTATCGAACACGGTGACGCCCTGGGTGCCGCGGCCGATGATGCGGATGCCCTCGACCGGCACGCGGATCACCTTGCCGCCGTCGGTCACGAGCATGATCTGGTCGTCGTCCTCGACGGAGAAGGAGGCGATCAGCGGGCCGTTGCGTTCGTTGACGACCATGGCGACGATGCCCTTGCCGCCGCGCTTGGTGATCCGGTATTCGTGCGAGGACGAGCGCTTGCCGTAGCCTTGCTCGGATATCGTCAGGATGAACTGCTCGGCGGCGCTCATTTCGGCATAGCGCTCCTGGCTGAGTTCGCCGGCCTCGACCTCCTCTTCGTCGTCACCATCCTGGCCGCCGTTGGGCACTTCGTTCTCCTGGTGCTCGCCGCGCACCGCCCGGCTCATCTTGAGATAGGCGGAACGCTCGGCGGCTTCGGCCTCGAAATGGTGCAGAATCGACATCGAAATGAGCTTGTCGCCGTCGGCGAGGTTGACGCCTCTGACGCCGGTGGAGTTGCGCCCCTTGAAGCGGCGCACGTCGGTGACCGGGAAGCGGATGCACTGGCCGCCGGCGGAGGTCAGCACCACGTCCTGGGTCTGGGTGCAGGTCTCGACCCCGACGATGCCGTCGCCCTCCTCGAGCTTCATGGCGATCTTGCCGTTCTGGTTGACGTTGACGAAGTCGGCCAGGGAATTGCGGCGGACGGTGCCGCGGGTGGTGGCGAAAATGATGTCCAGATTCTCCCAGCTCGCCTCGTCCTCGGGCAACGGCATGATCGAGGTGATGCGCTCGCCCTGGTCGAGCGGCAGCATATTGACCAGAGCCTTGCCGCGGGCGTTCGGGGCGGCGACCGGCAGCCTCCACACCTTCATCTTGTAGACGATGCCGCGCGAGGAGAAGAACAGGACCGGGGTGTGGGTGTTGGCGACGAACAGGCGCGAGACGAAGTCCTCCTCGCGGGTCGCCATGCCCGAGCGGCCTTTGCCGCCACGGCGCTGGGCGCGGTAGGTCGAAAGCGGCACGCGCTTGATGTAGCCGCCGTGGGAAACGGTGACCACCATGTCCTCGCGGGCGATCAGATCCTCGTCCTCGACCTCGCCGTCGGCCTCGGTGATCTCGGTGCGCCGGTCGTTGCCGAAGCGGTCGCGGATTTCGGTGAGCTCGGCGCGGATGATTTCGGTGACCCGGTCGCGCGAGGCGAGGATTTCGAGATAGTCGGTGATCTCGGCGCCGAGTCCATTGAGTTCGTCGCTGATCTCGTCGCGTCCGAGGGCGGTCAGCCGTTGCAGGCGCAGTTCGAGGATCGCCTTGGCCTGGGCCTCGGACATCCGGAAAGTGCCGTCCTCGTTCACGGTGTGGCGGGGGTCGTCGATCAGCTTGACGAGCGCCTCGACGTCGCCGGCCGGCCAGTCCCGTTCGAGCAGCCGCTGGCGGGCGGTGGCCGGATCGGGGGCGGTGCGGATGAGCTTGATGACCTCGTCGACATTGGCCACCGCGACCGCCAGCCCGACCAGGATATGCGCCCGGTCGCGGGCCTTGGTGAGCAGGAAGGAGGTGCGGCGGGTGACGACATGGCGGCGGAACTCGACGAAGGCCGCGAGCATCTCGGGCAGCGTCATGAGCTGGGGCTTGCCGCCGTTGAGCGCCACCAGGTTGCAGCCGAAGGACGACTGCAGCGGGGAGAAGCGATACAGCTGGTTGAGGACGACCTCGGCGATGGCGTCGCGCCTGAGCTCGATCACCACCCGCATGCCGTCGCGGTCGGATTCATCGCGGATGTCGGAGATGCCCTCGATGCGCTTGTCGCGCACCAGTTCGGCGATCTTCTCGATCATCGCGGCCTTGTTCACCTGATAGGGGATTTCGGTGATGATCAGAGCTTCCCGGTCCTTGCGGAACTCCTCGACCCTGACCCGGCCGCGCATGAGGACCGAGCCGCGCCCGGTCTCGTAGGCGGACCGGATGCCGGTGCGCCCCAGGATGATGCCGGCAGTCGGGAAGTCCGGGCCGGGCATGATCTCGATGAGCTCGTCGATCGTGGTGTCGGGGTTGTCCAGGACCGCGATGGTGGCTTCGACGACCTCGCGCAGATTGTGGGACGGGATGTTGGTGGCCATGCCCACCGCGATGCCGCCGGCGCCGTTGACCAGGATATTCGGGAAGCGGGCCGGCAACACGACAGGCTCGCGTTCGGAGCCGTCGTAGTTGTCCCTGAAATCGACAGTGTGTTTGTCGATGTCCTCGAGCAGGGTCGAGGCGACGCGGGCCATGCGCACCTCGGTGTAGCGCATGGCGGCGGGCATATCGCCGTCGACCGACCCGAAATTGCCCTGGCCGTCGATCAGCGGCACGCGCATGGAGAATTCCTGCGCCATGCGCACCAGCGACATGTAGACCGCGCCTTCGCCATGGGGATGGTACTTGCCGATGACGTCGCCGACGACACGGGCCGACTTGCGGTAGGGCCGGTTCCACTCGTAGCCGTTTTCGTTCATCGAGTGCAGGATGCGCCGGTGTACGGGCTTGAGCCCGTCGCGGACGTCGGGCAAGGCCCGCTGCACGATCACGCTCATCGCGTAATCGAGGTAGGAACGGCGCATTTCCTCGGTGATCGAGATCGGGGAAATGTCCGACGGCGGCAGGTCGGCGGGGGTGTCGGTCACGGGCGGTCCGGGAGCTGGTTCGAGACGCGATTAATATAGGCGATACAGACAGTTATTGCCACTCGGCGGGGCCAGTTTGGAACCCGAAAACCGCTTCATCCACCGCCAATTTCGCGAATGAGATCAATGAGTTGGGCGCAGGGGTGCGGTGGGGCGCACGGCGCCGGGCCAAAGCGCGGGCGCGGGGCGGTGCGATCGGGGCGCCGGGGGCGGTTCGGCGGCGCGTCGCAGGGTCGCCGCGCGGGGCCGATTCGGGGCCCGGCGGCGCCCTCGAACGGACCCGTCCAGGGCCCGTGAAACGGCCCCCGGGGAAATCGGCGGACGGCGTTCCCGCAGGCTTGCATGGGCCTCGGCGAACGGGTATTGCAGCGGTTCGCAAGCGCACAGCGGAGCGAGAATTTGTCCATCGGATTCGGCCTGGAGCGGCTCGGGCTGCTGACCCTGAAGCACC
Source organism: uncultured Devosiaceae bacterium (assembly GCA_964574935.1). Classification (GTDB taxonomy): domain Bacteria; phylum Pseudomonadota; class Alphaproteobacteria; order Rhizobiales; family Devosiaceae; genus JBBECE01. The sequence goes on from CAZNOZ010000032.1 coordinate 14,618, forward strand.
CCAGAGCGATGGCTGCGGTCGTGCTCGCGATCACGGCCGTTTCACTCTCGCAGCTGCCGAACATGTCGACCGACGGCGACCTGCTGCGAATCTATTCGGGCTCGGGTCCCGACTACGAGAACTACGTCAGGCTGCGCGACACCTTCGGCACCTTCGAGAACGACTCCTATCTGCTGGTGCGCTCCGAGCACCTGACCGACCCGGACGTCATCGAGAAGCTGCGCGAGCTGGCGTTCGACCTCGAACTCAACGAATTCGCGGTCGGCACGCTGTCGCCCTTCTCGCTGCGCAAGCCCACCGACACCCCGGGGGTGACGGTGCCGGCGGTGCCCGAGAACATGCAGAGCGAAGAGGAAGTTCGGGCGGCGCTTGTCGAGCTCAGGCAGACCGATCCGATCATGCAGAATCTCATCCTCGAGGATCTCACGGGGATGGTGATGATCATGTTCCCCGGCTCCGACATCGTGGTCAGCCGCTCCGAAGACGCGATGACGGTCAGTCTCGAGGCGCTGATTTCCGATCCCTTCTACCAGAGCGACAAGTTCACGATCGAGATCACCGGGCCGCCGATATGGGCCAAGGAGCTGCTGGACGCGAGCCTGAACGACCAGATCAAGTTCACCTCGATGGGGATGGTGCTCGGGTTCATCACCGCGCTGCTGGTGTTCCGGTCGTTCTGGGCGGCGGTGATCGCGACCCTGACGCCGGCGGTATCGGTGGTGTGGGTGATCGGCGGGGTGTTGATGCTGTTCGGCTCGTTCACCTTCCTGACCAACATCGTGACCGCGCTGGTGCTGGTGATCGCCTTCGCGGAGAGCCTCTATTTCTGCTTCTACTGGCTCAGGATGTGGCAGGAGGGGCACGACCCCCATGTCGCCATCGAGGAGACGGTGCGGCGGGTGAGCCCGGCGTGTGCCTTGACCTCGATCACGACGCTGATCGCCTTTTTGTCGCTGATGCTGACGCAGGGCCAGGGTATCTGGGAATTCGCGGCGTCCGGGGCGCTGGCGGTGGTGATCGCGTTCGTGGCGCTGGTCACCTTCCTGCCGCTGGCGCTGATGGTGGCGCTGTGGCTCGGCTTCCACACCCACAGACCGCCCAGCGTTGCGGTCCGCGCGATCATCCCGATCGCCAGGTTTTCGGCGCGCAACATCGCCGGCTGGGTGGCCCCGGCGGGCGTGATCGTGATGGTGCTGCTGCTCTACCCGCACCTGACGCTGAAGGCGAACTTCTCGTTCCGCGACTTCCTGCCGGACGACAGCGAGGCGTTGCAGACCTCCGAGGACATCGACCAGGGCGTCGGCGGGGTGTCGCCGGTGTACATCTCGGTGCCGCTCAAGGACGCGGTTGAAAACGTCACCGACGAGGATTTCGCCACCATCGAGACGGTGCACCAGATCGCGGAGAAGAATTTCGGCGCCGGCAAGGTGATTTCCGGGGCCAGCTTCACCCACTACTCGGATTCAGGGTTTTCCCGCGAGCAGATCTTCGACGCGGTGGGCGATCTGAAAAGCCGGTTCATCACCGATGACAACAAGCAGGCGCTGATCACCGCCTTCACGCCCACCGCCTCGTCGGCCGAGGACATTCGCGAGCAGGTCCTGCAAACCCGCGCCGACCTCGCCGCGGCAGGGATTCCGGAGGCGACGGTGGCCGGATTCCGGGTGTTGTCGTCGTTCGAGAGCGTCGACATGATCCGCTCGCTGCAATGGGGGCTGACGACGGCCATCGTGGCGGCGATCGGGGTGATCGGGCTGGCCTTCCGCTCGTGGAAGGTGGCGGCGGTGTCGGTGGTGCCCAACTTCCTGCCGATTCTGGGAACCGAGCTCTATTTGTGGGTGACCGGGACGGGGCTTCAGATCACCACCGTGATCTCGCTGACGATCGCGTTCGGGATCGCGGTGGACGACACGATCCACTTCCTGGCCCATTACCGACGGGCCCGCGACGACGGTTTGAGCCCGGCGGACGCCGTCGACCGGACGCTGGACCGGGTGGGGCCGGCGCTGGTGGCGACAACCGTCATCCTGTGCGCGGGCTGCGCGGTGGTGATTTTCTCGGTGCTGCCACAAGTTGCCCTTTTCGGCACGCTAACTGTGCTAACTCTTATTCTGGCGCTGGTGGGCGACCTGTTCGTGCTGCCGGCAATGATCGTCGCGCGGGGACGGTGGTTCAGATTGATGGCGGGAGAGATCACATGAGGGTTGTAAACCGGGTGCGACCGGCGGCGCTGGCCGGACTTGCGATGATGGCGATTGCGGCGCCGGCGGCGCCGATCATGGCCGCCGAGGACGACGTGGCACTGATCAAGGGCTATGTGGGCGGCTGGCGGGGCCGCGGCGAGATCGTGTGGGGCGACAGCGGCGAGACCGAAACGATCCTGTGCCGGATGACGGTCCAGGATTCGGCGCCCACCAAGATCGGCGTGGATGGCAGGTGCTCGCTCGCCGGGGCGACGCTGAACATGCTGGGCACGATCGCCTATGTCGAGGAAAACCGGCGTTATGAGGCGATCGTGAGCTCGAACACCCAGTTCTCCGGCATCGCGATCGGGCGGCGCAGCGGCGAGAACCTGACCTTCGCGCTCGAGGACTACAAGGGTGACGACAACGCGACCTACGACATCTCGGCCCAGATCGACCTGGCGGGCGACGAGATCAATGTGAGCATGTCGATCACCAACAAATCCAAGGGCGACACCACCACCGCCGACGTGCCCTTCGCCCGGCGCTGAGGGGCGTCTAGACCGCCAGGCGATCCGCCCGGCGCCCGGGGCGCCGTTCGCTAACGGATTCGCACGCGGACCTCGATGCCGCCAAGCCCGTGCACGCTGTCATGAGCGCGCACGACCACTTCCACCAGCCCAGCGGGAATTTCGACGCCGGTCAGAGTGCGGGTGAAGGGCTGTTCGGCGTCGTGGGGATGCAGCAGAACCCGGGTGCCCAGGACATTGCCGGCCGGATCGAGGATCTCGAAGCGGTCGGCGTAGTGCGACCAGCCGGCATCGGCGTGCGCGATGGTGACATCGAAGCGAAAGGTGCCGTCGGGCTGCACGCTCGCCTCAACCGCCAGCACGTCCGCCTCCCCCGCCCGCGCCGACGTCGCTCCCGCCGCGGCAAGGGCGACCGCCAAAACGAGCCAGGCGCCGCGTCTAGAACGGGATGTCGTCATCGACCTCGGCGGATTCGAAGGCCGGTGCGTCGGCGGCCGGACGTCGTCCCTGATCGCGCGGACCGGAAAAGCCGCCCTCGGCGTCGGCGCGGCTGTCGAGCATGGTCAGGGCCGAGTTGAAGCCCTGCAGCACGACCTCCGTGGAGTAGCGGTCGTTGCCGTCATTATCCTGCCATTTGCGGGTCTGCAGCTGGCCTTCGAGATAAACCTTCGAGCCCTTCTTGAGATACTGCTCGGCAACCCTGGCGAGGCCTTCCGAAAAGATCACCACCCGGTGCCACTCGGTGCGCTCGCGGCGCTCGCCGGAGGTCTTGTCGCGCCAGGATTCGCTGGTGGCCACCCGCATGTTGACGATCGGCCGCCCGTCCTGGGTCTGCCGGACTTCCGGGTCGGCGCCGAGATTGCCGATCAGGATAACCTTGTTGACGCTGCCTGCCATCGCGCTGCCTCCTTGTCGTCGTGGGGAGCCGGAATACGACCGTCCGGCGCCATTTGCCGCAGTCTAGCCCGATACCGCCCGTCGGCGTGCGCGATCATGGCTCGTCCACAGCGGAATTGCGGTCAGACACAATGTTCGTGTTATGTTCCATGGACCCACCCGCATTGTCAAGCGCCGCGACGGGGCCCGGCACGGGGGCCGCCGGGACAATTGCGGGACTTGATAATGGCGGGCGGATGCGTCACCTAGGCACCGATCCGCAAGCTCGATCCGAGGACCATGGCGACCGAAGCCCCCGTCCGTTCCAACCGGCGCCCGCTGCTCGCCCGGCGGGCCGCGAATACCGTCCGGTTTTCGTTGATGAATCTCTTCATCGTTACCGGCATGGTGTCGATGTCGTGGGGCGGCGGCTGGCTGTGGTACGGGCTTTTGATGACCTTCTTTCTCGTCGGCTTCGTCGAGGAGTGGGTCGGGGACGCCGGCGACAGGGAAGACATGCCGCCGGTGTGGTACATGGATCTGATGCTGTGGCTGACGCTGCCGCTGATCCTCGTCCTGACGCTGACGCTTCTGAACACCCTGGTACCGGGCGGCATCGGATTTCTCGATCCGGCGCTGGGGTGGCTGGGGTTCGATCCGGCGGCGGCGCGCGCCGGCACCGGCTGGACCGACGCGGTCGGCGGCGTGGTGAGCCTGGGGATGTTCTACGGGGTCGGGGGGTTCGTGGTCGCGCACGAGCTGGTGCATCGCCTGGACCGGCCGTTCTCGAGGTTCCTCGGGCGGTGCCTGCTGGCGCTGAACTGGGACACCGGTTTCGCCATCGAGCACGTCTACGGCCATCACCGCAATGTCGGCACGGAAGCCGATCCGGCGACGGCGCGGCGAGGCGAATATATCGGCCGCTTCATTGTCCGCTCGGCCACCGGGCAGGTCGCCGCCGCGCGCCGGTTCGAAGCCGCGCGGATGAAACGGCAGGGGATTGCCCCCTGGCAGGTCTGGCGCAACCGGTTCTGGCGGGGGCAGCTGCTGACGCTGTCGGTGATCGCGATGTTCGTCTGGTTCGCCGGGCCGATCGGCATCGTCTGGTCGATGGGCGCCGCCCTGGTCGGCAAGATCTATCTGGAGATGGTCAACTACATCGAGCATTACGGGCTGGTGCGCATTCCCGGCGAGCGCATCGAGGCGCGGCATTCCTGGGACAGTCACCGGCGGGTTTCGAACGGGGTGCTCTACCAGCTGCCGCTGCACTCCAACCACCACAAGTTCGCCACGCGTCCGTTCTGGGACCTGCATCAGCAGCCCCACAACGAGGCGCCGATGCTGCCGATGGGCTATCTGCCGACCATCTTCATCGCCTTTTTCCCGCAAATCTGGTTCCTGATCAGCAATTCGCTCCTGGCCGACTGGGACAGCCGGCTGGCAAGCGAAGCGGAGCGGGATTATCTCAAGGAGCGCGGCCTGCTGCTGGGCTGAGGCACCTCGCCCCGGCGCCCGGCCGGCGGCAGCGCTTGACAGAATCGCCGTCGTTCCTTGTATGTTCTCCCTACCGGGGCCGCCATGCAGTCCCTAAATTGGCGGGGCCGGGCGCTCCCGCGAGTGCCGCGCACCCGAAATCGAAAGCCGCCGCGCCGATGCCCAAGACCGCGAGCCCCCACCACGACATCGTCATCAGGGGCGCCAAGGAACACAATCTGAAGTCGATCGACGTTACGCTGCCGCGCGACAAGCTGATCGTGATGACCGGGCTTTCGGGTTCGGGCAAGTCGTCGCTGGCGTTCGACACGATCTATGCGGAGGGCCAGCGCCGCTATGTCGAGAGCCTGAGCGCCTACGCCCGGCAGTTTCTGGAGATGATGCAGAAGCCCGACGTCGAGCACATCGAAGGGCTGTCGCCGGCGATCTCCATCGAGCAAAAATCGACCTCGCGCAATCCGCGCTCGACGGTGGGGACGGTCACCGAAATCTACGACTATCTCAGGCTCCTTTACGCGCGCGTGGGCATCCCCTATTCGCCGGCGACCGGGCTGCCGATCGAGAGCCAGACCGTCACGCAGATGGTCGACAAGCTCATGGAGCTGCCCGAGGGCACCCGGGCGTACCTGCTGGCGCCGCTGGTGCGCGGCCGCAAAGGCGAGTACCGGCGGGAATTGGCCGAGCTGATGAAGAAGGGTTTTCAGCGGGTCAAGATCGACGGCACCTTCTACGAGATCGAGGAGACCCCGGCGCTCGACAAGCAGATCAAGCACGACATCGAGATCGTGGTCGACCGGGTGGTGATCGGGCCGGACCTCAAGACGCGGCTGGCGGACAGTTTCGAGACGGCGCTGAAGCTGGCGGACGGCATCGCCATCGCCGAGATGGCCGACCGGACCGAAGCCGGCGAGCCGGTCCGCATCACCTTCTCGGAGAAATTCGCCTGTCCGGTCTCCGGCTTCACGATCGCCGAGATCGAACCGCGGCTGTTTTCGTTCAACAACCCCTTCGGCGCCTGCCCGGTGTGCGACGGGCTGGGGTCGAAATCGGTGATCGACCCCGACCTGGTGGTGCCGGACGATGCGAAGTCGCTGCGCAACGGGGCGGTGCTGCCCTGGTCGAAGACCTCGGCGCCCTACTACATGCAGACCCTCGAAGCGGTGGCCCGCCATCACGGGGCGAGCACCGGCACGCCGTGGCGCGAGCTGCCGGAGGAGGTGCGGCAGACGGTGCTTTTCGGCTCCGGCACGGTGCCGGTCGAATTCATCTATGACGACGGGCTGAGAACGTACAAGACCACCAAGCCGTTCGAGGGCGTGGTCGGCAATCTCGAGCGCCGCTATCACGAGACCGAGTCGTCGGGGATGCGCGAGGAGATCGAGCGCTACATGATCTCGGCGCCCTGCGAGGCCTGCGCGGGCTATCGGCTGAAGCCGGAAGCGCTGGCGGTCAAGATTGCCGGGCTGCATATCGGCGAGGTGTCGGAGAAATCGATCCGGGCGGCGCGGGACTGGTTCGAGAAGCTGCCCAAGCAGCTCACGAAAACGCAGCTCGAAATCGGCGAGCGGGTGCTCAAGGAAATCCGCGAGAGGCTGACCTTCCTTGTCGATGTGGGGCTGGACTATCTGACGCTCAGCCGCGGCTCGGCGTCATTGAGCGGCGGCGAAAGCCAGCGCATTCGCCTGGCCTCGCAGATCGGCTCGGGGCTGACCGGGGTGCTCTATGTGCTCGACGAGCCTTCGATCGGGCTGCATCAGCGCGACAATGCCCGCCTGCTCGAAACGCTGAGGCGACTGCGGGACCTCGGCAACACGGTGATCGTCGTCGAGCATGACGAGGAGGCGATCCTGAGCGCCGACCATGTTGTCGATATCGGGCCCGGCGCCGGGGTGCATGGCGGGCGGATCGTCGCCCAGGGGACGCCCGAGGACATTCTCAAGGACCCCGACTCGCTGACCGGACAGTATCTGTCGGGCCGCAAGACGATCCCCTACCCGCCCGAACGGCGGGAGGCCTCCAAGACGCGAAGGCTGCGCCTGTCCGGGGCGACCGGCAACAACCTCAAGCATGTCGACGTCGACATTCCGCTGGGCACCTTCATCGCGGTGACCGGGGTTTCGGGCGGCGGCAAGTCGACGCTGCTTGTCGATACGCTCTACAACGCGGTGGCGCGGCGGCTGAACGGGGCGCGGCTGCATCCGGCGCCCTTCGAGGCGCTGACGGGGCTGGAATTCCTCGACAAGGTGATCGACATCGACCAGTCGCCGATCGGGCGCACGCCGCGCTCGAACCCGGCCACCTATACTGGCGCTTTCACCCCGGTGCGCGAGTGGTTCGCGGGGCTGCCGGAGGCGAAGGCGCGCGGCTACACGCCGGGACGGTTCTCGTTCAACGTCAAGGGCGGGCGCTGCGAGGCGTGCCAGGGAGACGGGGTCATCAAGATCGAGATGCACTTCCTGCCCGACGTCTATGTGACGTGCGACGTGTGCAAGGGCCACCGCTACAACCGCGAGACGCTGGAGGTGACCTTCAAGGGCAAGTCGATCTGGGACGTTTTGGACATGACCGTCGACGAGGGGGTGGAGTTTTTCGCCGCCGTGCCGGCGATCCGCGACAAGCTCAGGACCCTGCAGCGGGTGGGGCTGGGCTACATCCATGTCGGGCAGCCGGCGACGACGCTCTCCGGCGGCGAGGCGCAGCGGGTGAAGCTCTCCAAGGAGCTCTCGAAGCGGGCCACCGGGCGGACGCTCTACGTGCTCGACGAACCGACGACGGGGCTGCATTTCCACGACGTGGCGAAACTGCTCGAGGTGCTGCACGAGCTGGTCGAGACCGGCAACACGGTTGTGGTCATCGAGCACAATCTGGAGGTCATCAAGACCGCTGACTGGATCATCGACCTGGGGCCCGAAGGCGGCGACGCCGGCGGCGAGATCGTGGCGGCGGGGCCGCCGGAGGCGATCATGGCCCAGAAACGCTCCTACACCGGGCAGTATCTGAAGGCGCTGATGGACCGGCACCCGCGGGAGGCCGGCGCCGAAGCGGCGGAGTAGGCAGTCAGGTGACCGCGATGCGGACGAAGGACCGCCGCCCGGCAATCGCGACTGCCGCCCAAAGCTCGCGGCCCGCGCTGCTTTTGGCGCTTGCGCGCGGGAAGCGGGATCACTGGAACACTGCTACCGATTCTGGGAATGAGAAAAAGTAGACAATCGTAAAGCCGCACAAGTCAGGCGAAGGTTCGTCTTGGTTCAACAGAAGCTTCCCGCTGTTTTGGTATCTGTTGGCGACAAGTAGCAGGCGAATGTCGGCTCCCGCATTTTCTCTGTACGACCGCAGCTTCGCCGCTTTCTGCCTGACTCGCGCCTCCAGCTTCGGCATTGGCTTCCGATCCACAAACCCTGCCATGTCGTTCACATAGAACCACTCGTCGCGAAACGCGCGCGTGACGTGAACGCGTAGTCCGTTTTTGCAGTCAATTACAAAGTGGTAGCCAAGCGGCTTTGAAGCCACGTCCTCCGCAAGCAACCGAGGAACGACTGATGCAAGGGTTTCAGGGTTGATGTCGCCCACAAATTGCACCCTCAAGGGCGCCTGCACTCGGCTTTGGTAGGCTCTCCGGAGAGCGTCGATCCTTGTTTGGCTCGCCGCTTCACGTCGCCTCATCTCAGAACCAGCGTCCGATTGCGTCCCGGTAAAAACCTCGGACACCTCGAGACCGAATTGGTGGGTTCCTTCGCCAACGATGAAATCGGGAGATTCGCGCTCTGATCGGACAATCCAATCCCTCCCTAGATGCCTCGCGGCCTGTTCGACCCAGTGGCGCTCTTTTGCTTTGTTTGCCAACATCGGTATCCGCGTTCGATCTTTGGCGCAGCCCTTGTATCAGATTTGCAGCGATCAGCGGTTGCCCTGAGGCTGAGATGGCTTCAACCCACCGGTCTACGAGATGCGCTTGAGCAACCTCCCCAGCAATGGAAGTCGCCCGGCGATGGGTGGGGGTTGGCCACCCAGCCCTCCGATCTTGCGAGCGGCGGCGGAGTAGGCCCTTACCCCCCGATCTTTCGGATCACCGACATCGCGGTGTCGTGCATCGTCTTGGCGATGTTGGAGATCGACTGCAGCGTTTGCTGCATCTTCTGCAACACGTTCTGCAACTCGACGTTGGCGAGTTGCGCGTCGTCGCCGACGCTCTGAAGCTGCTGCTCGAGCTCGGCC
>CAZNOZ010000033.1:0-23634 GCA_964574935.1 uncultured Devosiaceae bacterium
GACGGCGACGGTGTGCGCGCGCTTTGGGCTGCCCTGCGTGATCTACATGGGCTCCACCGACATCGAGCGGCAGGCCCCGAACGTGTTCCGGATGAAGCTCCTGGGCGCCGAGGTCAGGCCGGTCACGGCGGGCCACGGGACCCTGAAAGACGCCATGAACGAAGCGCTCCGGGACTGGGTCACCAATGTCGAGACGACCTACTATCTCATCGGGACCGCCGCCGGCCCGCACCCCTATCCGGAGCTGGTGCGCGATTTCCAGTCGGTGATCGGGCGCGAGGCGCGCCAGCAGATCGTGGCCGCCGAGGGCCGCCTGCCGGACCTTCTGGTGGCGTGCGTGGGCGGCGGGTCCAACGCCATCGGGCTGTTCCATCCGTTCCTCGACGACCCGCAGGTTGGCATGGTCGGCGTCGAGGCGGGCGGCAAGGGGCTCGAGGGCGACGAGCATTGCGCCTCCCTGACGGCGGGCAGGCCCGGCGTGTTGCACGGCAACCGCACCTACCTGCTGCAGGACGATGACGGGCAGATCAAGGACGGCCACTCGATCTCGGCCGGGCTCGACTATCCCGGCATCGGCCCCGAACATGCCTGGCTGAAGGAGAGCGGCCGGGTCGACTACGTGCCGATCATGGATACCGAGGCCCTCGAGGCGTTTCAGCTTCTGTCGCGGATCGAGGGGATCATACCGGCCCTGGAGCCGGCGCACGCCCTGGCCGAGGTCGCCAAGCGAGCACCGAATATGGGCCGGCAGGAGGTGATCGTGATGAACCTGTGCGGGCGCGGCGACAAGGACGTCTTCGCGGTGGGCAAGCGGTTGGGCATGGAGATCGAGGGGTAATGGACCGGTTCGAAATCTACCGTTCGCGGCACAATGAAAACCACTATGTGGCGATCCTCGCCGACGACCGGGGCGAGAACGCCGAAGGCGTGCGCGACAGCGACAACCTCGAATTCCTGATGGAATTGCCCGACGACGGGGCGCCGCGGATCGCCTTCGATTCCGCCGCCGCCAAGCGGCGGATCGCCGACCATGGTTTCTACGCCTTCGCGGTGAACGTCGAATTGCGCGAACATGCCGAGTGAGAATTCCCGTATCGCGCGCCGCTTCGAGGCGTTGCAGGCCGAGGGCCGGCCGGGGCTCGTCACCTTCCTGATGGGCGGCGACCCGGACCTCGCGACCAGCCAGGAGATCCTGGACGGGCTGCCGGCGGCGGGCGCCGACATCATCGAAATCGGCATGCCGTTTTCGGACCCGATGGCCGACGGCCCGGCGATCCAGCTGGCCGGACGCCGGGCGCTCGGGGCCGGCATGACCGTGCACAAAGCCCTCGGCATGGTGCGCGCGTTTCGGCAGAAGGACCCCGACACCCCGATCGTCCTGATGGGCTACTACAACCCCATCTACGTCTACCCGGTCGCGGCATTCCTCAGCGACGCGGTGGCGGCGGGCGTGGACGGTCTGATCGTCGTCGACCTGCCCCCCGAGGAGGACGAGGAATTGTGTGTGCCGGCCCTCGAAGCCGGGCTCAGCTTCATTCGCCTGGCGACCCCGACGACCGACGACAAGCGCCTGCCCAAGGTGCTCACGAACACCTCCGGTTTCGTCTACTACGTCTCGATGACCGGCATCACCGGCGCCGAACTCAAGGACGCCGGCGCGATCGCGTCGGCGGTCAGGCGCATCAAGGCCCACACCGAGCTTCCGGTCTGCGTCGGTTTCGGCATCAAGACCGCCGACGACGCGGCACGCATCGGGCGCGACGCCGACGGGGTCGTTGTCGGCACCTCGATCGTCAGGCAAATCGAGCAAGCGCTCGCCGAGGGCAAGTCGGGCGGCGCGGCGGCGGCCGGCGTGCACCGGCTGGTGCGGGCCCTCGCCGACGGTGCAAAACGGGCTCGACGCTGACTTTTCTCCCGAAATTCCTATATTGTGGGCGCGCGCTGGCTGGCCGGTGGATGCCGGCCCGCGCCAAGAGGCCAGCACAGGGCCCAGCAAGGCGACATAGCGCATGAACTGGATCAACACCGTCGTTCGGCCAAAGATCCGCTCGTTCCTGAACAAGCGGGAATCCCCGGACAATTTGTGGGTGAAGTGCCCCGAGTCCGGCGAGATGGTCTTCTATCGCGATCTCGAGGCGAACCAGTGGGTGGTGCCGAATTCCGGCTACCACATGAAGATGAAGGCCCGCGACCGGCTGGCGAGCTTTTTGGACGAGGGCAAGTTCGAGCAGATCGAGGTGCCGGCGGTCCCGCAGGACCCGCTGAAATTCCGCGATTCCAAGCGCTACGTCGATCGGCTGAAGGAAAACCGCGCCGACACCGAAATGGACGACGCGGTGATCGTGGCGACCGGCAAGCTGACCGGCCGTGACGTCACGGTGGCGGTGCAGGATTTCGATTTCATGGCCGGCTCGCTGGGCATGGCGGCCGGCACCGCGATCGTCACCGGTCTCGAAACCGCCCTCGAGCGGAACACGCCCTTCATTCTTTTCGCGGCTTCCGGCGGCGCCCGGATGCAGGAGGGAATCCTCTCGCTGATGCAAATGCCGCGTACGACCGTCGCGGTGGAGCGGCTCAAGGAGCGCGCCCTGCCCTATGTCGTGATCTTCACCAATCCCACCACCGGCGGCGTCACCGCCTCGTACGCGATGCTCGGGGACGTGCTGATCGCGGAGCCCGGGGCGCTCATCTGCTTCGCCGGACCGCGGGTCATCGAAAGCACCATTCGCGAGAAGCTGCCGAAGGGCTTCCAGCGCTCCGAATTCCTGCTCGAACACGGCATGCTGGACATGGTGGTGCACCGGCACGATCTGAGATCGACAATCGCCTCGGTGGTCGCGATCCTCAGCAAGGCGCCGGCGCCCGAGATCGAGACGAGGAAAGCGCCGGGGCGCCTGCGCCTGCCCGCCCCGACCGAAGGCGACGAAGGGGACGAGTTGATCGAGGCCCCACCGATCGGCGCCCACGCCGAATAGGGCTCAAGCCGGCCCTCACGGCACGGCCGGCCCGGGCGCGCCGGCGATCGGTCGCAGTTGCGGGAACCTGCCAGCCTTGTCGCGAACCGACATCATCCTGAAGCGGCTGTTGAAGCTGCACCCGAAGCTGATCGACCTGACCCTCGATCGCGTCGAGCGGCTGCTCGACGATCTGGGGCGCCCGCAGGATCGGCTGCCGCCGACCATCCATGTGGCGGGAACTAATGGCAAATGCTCGGTGATTGCCTTCTTGAGGGCGTCGCTTGAGGCAGCGGGGCACGCGACCCATGTGTACACCTCGCCGCATCTGGTGCGCTTCAATGAGCGCATCCGGCTGGCTGGCGATCTTGTCGAGACCCGCAGGCTCAACAGCGCGCTGGAGCATTGCGAGGCGGTCAATGACGGCCGGCCGATCACCTATTTCGAGATCACAACTGCCGCCGCGCTGATGCTGTTCGCCGAAGACCCCGCCGACTACCTGTTGCTGGAGACCGGGCTGGGCGGCAGGCTCGACGCGACCAACGTCGTGGCGCGTCCCCTGGGCACCATCATCACCCCGATCTCGATCGATCACACCTCGTTTCTGGGCGATACGATCGAGAGTATCGCCGCCGAAAAAGCCGGGATCCTCAAACCGGGATCGCCGGCGGTGATCGGCCGTCAGCGGGACGAGGCCCGCGACGTGATCGAAGCGCGCTGCGCGGCGCTCGGGATCGTGCCCTTCGTGGCCGGCCGCGACTTCGACGGCTACGCGCAGGCGGGGCGGCTCGTCTATCAGGACAATTCGCGCCTCGACGATCTGCCGCTGCCACGGCTCATCGGGGCACACCAGGTCGACAACGCGGTGCTGGCGGCGGCGGCAATCCGGCACCTTGGATTGCCGGTCGATGAAAGCGCCCTCGGCGAGGGATTGAAAAGCGCCCGGGCGCCGGCGCGATTGAGCCGTCTCGACGAGCCGCTGGCGGCGCTGCTGCCGCGCGGCAGCGAGCTGTGGCTGGACGGGGCGCACAATCCCGCCGGAGCCGAGGCGTTGACGCGGGCGCTCGCCGACATGAACGAGCGCCGCTCGATGCCCTTGAGCGTGATCGCCGGCATGATGGGCGGCAAGGCGGCAGGCGAATTCTTCCGCTTTTTCCGGGGTCTGGCGAACCAAATCGTCACGGTGCCCATCCCCGGCGAAAGCGGGGCCTTGCCGGCGGGACCGCTCGCACAAACCGCGCGGGCGGCGGGGCTCGAGGCCCGCGCGGCGCGCGGGGTTCCTTCGGCACTCCGATCGATCGGCGGCACAAGGGCGCGCCGGGTGGTGATCTGCGGATCGCTGTATCTGGCCGGGAGTGTTCTGAAGCTCAGCAAAACGCCGCCGGACTAGGCCGGCGGCGACAGTTGCTGGATCGGGAGGAGCTCAGGCGGCGTGGCTTTCGAGCCATTTGACCAGGCCCGCCTTCGGCTCGCCGGCGCCAATCCGCATGTCGGCGGCGGCGCCGCCCTTGAACAGGATCATCGTCGGGATCGAGCGCACGCCGTATTTGGCGGTCGTGGAGGGGTTTTCATCGACGTTGAGCTTGACGATCTTCACCTTGCCCTGCATCTCGTCGGAAATCTCCTCGAGCAGCGGCGCGACGGCCCGGCACGGCCCGCACCACTCGGCCCAGAAGTCGACGAGCACCGGAACATCGGCGTTCAAGACTTCTTCGTCGAAGCTCGTATCAGAAACCTGGGTGGTCATTGCGACCCCTTTCGTCAGCGATTGGTTGTCCCAAGCTAGGTACAAACGGGCAACGCTTCAAGTCGGGCTCATGCAAGCGTGAAACGATTTGTCGCCGCCGTCAGCGCGCCCGCTTCGAACCGCACAAGCCGCCCCGTTTCGGTCCACAAAATCGCTGCCTCGACCGCACGGGAGGGAAAGATTTTCCCGAGCGCCAGCCGGTAGAGGCCAAGCTGCACCAGATAGTCGGGGGGCGTTTTGTCCGGCGAATCTGGCGGAGCGGCATCGGACTTGAAATCGACGATCCCGATCGTCTCGGCGATCACCAGCCGGTCAAGGCGTCCGGCCAGCCGCACCGGCGTGCCGCCGCGGTCGAATTCGGCAATGATCGGAACCTCGGCGCGGGAGTCGGGGCCGAAAATCCAGGCGAGCCCGGCATCGTCGAGTATGGCGAGGGCCTGGGCGAGCAGGTCCGCGTGCGCCCGGGGATGTTCGGGCAGGTGGGTGGCAAGGGCATTCAAACCCCCCTCGTGGCGGCGCTCGGGCGGCAGGGCCGGCAAATGCTGCAACAAGGCGTGCATGGCGATGCCCTTTTGGCGCGCGAAGGCCGCCTTTCCGGCGGCGCCCCTAACGCGCGGCAGCACCGCGCCGGCGCTCGAGGGTTCGATAAGCTCGCGGGGGGGAGATGGCGGGACGTCCCGGAGCAGCCACTCCGGCGCCGCTTGCGGCGCGGAACGCGGTGCGGCACTGGCGGCTCCGGGCCAATCGGCGTCGGCGGGATAGCGCCGGACGGCACCGTCGGCGCAACGCGCCGGTCGCTCGGCGCACTTTGACCCCAGCCCCGCTTCAATGAGCTCGTACCAGCTGGGCTCGGCGCCGGCGCGGCCGGGACGGATGCCGGTCACGTAGAGTTCGGCGCCGGCGCGGGTCATCGCGACATACAGACGACGGTGATACTCCTCGAACTCCGCGGCGCGTTCTTCGAGCTTCAGGGATTCGACGGCGGCGGGAGCGCCGGTCCCCGGGGCCAGCACCAGGAAGCGGCGCGCCGGATCGGCACGGTCGGCCCTGACAATGACCGGGGAGCCGAGCTGGCGGCCGCCGGGGACCGAAGCGGCATCGGCGAGAATGACAATCGGAGCTTCCAGACCCTTGGCGCCATGCACGGTCATCACGCGGACCACGCCGGCCGGCACCGAAAGCTCGCGCTTGATCTCGTGGCCGACCGCGCGCATCTCGGCAAGGAACCCGCTGAGCGAGGGCTGATCGGTCCGCTCGTGCGCCAGCGCCAGGTCGAGAAATTCCTCGATGACGTCGTCGACCTCCGGGCCCAGACGCGCGTGAAATTCCTTCAAACCACCGCCCGCGTACAGGATGCGGGCGAAGAAGTCGTAGGGCCGATCCTGATCGAGCCGGTCGCGCCAGGCCAGGAGGGTACCGTAGACTTCGGCGGCCCATGGTTCGCTTTCGGCCAGCCGCCCCAGCGCCCTCCACACCGGCGTCTCCCCGCGACCCGCGCACAGCACCTCGAGGTCGGGTTCGCTCACCGAAAAAAGCGGCGAGCGCAGGATGGTCGCCAGGGCCAGATCGTCGGCGGGATTGAGCATGAACTCGCCGAGCACGATCAGGTCCTTGACCGCGATGTGGCCGGTCACCGACAGCTTGTCGGCGCCGGCATTGGGGAGCGAGCGCCGCTTGAGCTCGGCGACGATCTCGTGAAACAGCGCGCTGCGCCTTTGCACCAGAATGACGATGTCGGCGGGGGTGACGGCGCGGTCGGTTCCGGACAGGCGCCGCCCCGAAGCGATCCAGGCCTCGATCTCGCCGCCGATGCGCTCGGCCAGCCGGCGTTCCGCCGAGCGTTCATCGTGGGGGGTGGTGCGGTAGGCCTGCCCTCGCTCCGGCGGCTCGGGTCTGTCGACAAGCTCCCAGAGCTCGATAAAGCCCCCCTTTTCCCGGCGCGCCGCCTCATGGGCCGTCTCGCGCGGCCGGCGTTCGAGACCGTGATGGGCTGCCGGGCTTTCGAACACCTGATCGATGCCGTCAAGCAACGGCTTCAGCGACCGGAAACTCGGGTTGAGATATTCGAAATTGAACGGCTGGCCGACGCCATCGGCCCGCGCCTTCAGCTCCCGTCCGGTGTCGAAGAACAGGTGCGGCTCGGCGCCCTGAAACGAGAAAATCGACTGTTTCTCGTCGCCGACCGCGAAGATCGTGCGGTCGGCGCGCTCGACGCCTTCGCCGGCGAAGAACTCGTCGGCCAGGGCGCGGACGATCTGCCACTGCTCGGGATTGGTGTCCTGGCTCTCGTCGACGAGGATATGCGAGATCGCCGCGTCCAGCCGGTAGGCAACCCACTTGTGAGGGCTGGTCCTGAGGAGCTTTTGAACGCGGGCGATGAGATCGTCGAAATCGACGAGGGCCCGGGCCCGCTTGGCCGCCTCGTAGCGATGCGAGATCGCCTCCAGCACCCTCATCAGCGCGGCGGAGCTCTCGTAGACGGCGGCGGCGGCGCGCCTGTCGGCCAGCGCGGCCACCCGCAGAGTTTCGGTCTCGATGCGGGCCGCCAGCGCGGCATCGGCGCGGATGGACTTGGTGAGGTTGTTCGTCGCGGGCCGGCTGCCGTCCTTGTTCAGGAACGCCGCGATGATGGAGGTGGCGGCGTCGGGCGGCAGCTCGGCCGCCTTGGCGAGCTTGTCCGCAAGGGACTTGGCGCCGCCGAGTTCCCCGAGATGCGCCGCCAGGGCGGCGTATTCGGTCGGTGCGAGGGTGGCGCCCTCGACGATCTTGGCCTCGATCGCGGCAACGCTGTCGGTCTCGGCGAGCCTCAGCACGCCGCGGAGGTTGGCTCTGGCGCGGTCCGGGTCGGCGAGCACCAGGCGCAACCGCGCGCCCAGCCCCAATGCGGCGCCGAGCGCCGTTTCGATTGCCGAATCCGTGGCCGCGGCGAACAGGGTCTCGACCGCCTCGGCCAGATCGCCGGCGCCGTCCAGGCCCTCCACCAACACCGCCCGGCGCGCGTGGGCGATCATCGCATCGCGCTCGGCCTCCTCAACGACCGTGAAGTCGAAGGGGACGCCGGCCTCGAGCGGAAAGCGGTGCAGGACCGACTCGCAAAAGGCGTGGATGGTGTTGATCTTCAGCCCGCCCGGCGTGTCGAGGGCATGGGCAAAAAGCCGTCTGGCGAGCGCCATCCGGTCCTCGTCGGGGGGCTTCCCCGCGAGCTCGGCAAGCGCGCTCGCAAGTTGCCGGTCGGTCATCAGCGTCCATTCGCCCAACTGCCGCGCCACCCGCATGCGCATCTCGGCGGCCGCCGCCCTGGTGTAGGTCAGGCACAAAAGCCCGTCGGGGCGGACACCTTCGAGCAGGAGCCTCAGGACCCGGGCCGTCAGCACATGGGTCTTGCCGGAGCCGGCATTGGCGGTCACCCAGGCGCTGGCCGCGGGATCGACGGCCCGCGCCTGCGCGTCCCGCATCAAACGCGAAATGGCGAATTTGCCGCTCATGTTTCTTCAGGCCCCACCGAAGACCATTCCAGCACCCGGGCAAGATGGTCGTAGGGCCGCTCGTAGCGCACTGCGGGTTCAGCCATCAGGTGCGAGTAGAGGGGACGGTCGGCGGAATTGAGAAACAGCGCGATGTGGTGGGAGACGCGCCGCCACTGGTCGTCGATGGCCTCGGGCAGCGGCAGGTCGTCGATCGCGAAGTGTTTTGTGTCGATCGGCCCCGGGCCATGGGCGAGCTTCAAATAGATGAGCGCTGACGCCTGAGCCGCCGCGACGCCCTCGAAGCCGCCATGGCGGGCGATGAGCGCCTCCATCGGCAACTGCGGGGCGAGCCGGTCATTCATGGTGCGGCGATCGGGAACCGAGCCGGTCTTGAAATCGATAATCTCCAGGGAGCCGTCGCGCATCTCGTCGATCCGGTCGGCGCGTCCGGCGAGGGTGAAGCGGGCGCCCTCGACGGTGAGCTCGGCGCGCCCCGGGACCTCGGCGTGGCGCGCGGCGACGCGGTCGGCGCGGGCCCGCTCCCATGCGAGAAAGTCCACAGCGATGGCGGCGAACCGGCGCCCCCACAATCGCGCCACATCGGCGGCGTCCCCCAACCCCGCGAACGCCGCGGCGGCGCGGTGTTTCAAGGCATCGAGCGCGTCCGGCGCGAGCGGGTCGCCGCCGGCGGCGATGAAGCCTCCGAGAATGTCGTGGATCAGGCTGCCGCGGTCGGCGGCATCGGGCAGCTTGCCCAGTTCCGTGAGCGGCTTGAGTCTCAGAACGTGGCGGGCATAGACCGCATACGGGTCGCGGATGAGCGTCTCGATTTCGGTGACCGAGAGCCGCCGCGGCCTGAGTGCGGCAGGCGGCACCGGCGCCGGGCGGGCGATCGGTTGCGGGGCCTCGACATGGTCGAGGGCGCGGGCGAGCGCGAGCCACGCCTCGCCCCGCTGCCGCATGGCCTGTGTCGCCTTTTCGCCCAGGAACCCGGTCAGCCGCTGCACGAAGCGCGACGGATCGGCGGGCCCGGCGCCGATCCGGCGCGAGCATGTCATCAGGACCTCGCCGGCGCCCAGGGCCATCTCGAAATCGTGGGCGGCCAGGCCGATGCGGCGCTCGGGGGGTTCGAGACCGGCGGCCTGGCGCATGCCACGGGAGAGCCACGGTCCCGGGTCGGCGGTGCCCGGCCAGATATCCTCGTTGAGGCCGGCCAGGATCGTCACATCGGCCGACTGCAGCCGCGCTTCGATGCGCCCCCAAATGGCGATATCCGGCCGACCCGGATGGTCCGGCGGCACGGATTGATCGGCCATCAGCGCCATCAGCGAATCGAGGACGTTGCGCGGCCGAACGCGCGGGGCGGAGGCGGATTCGGCGATGAGCGCCAACCAACCGGCCAGGGCGTCTTCGCCGGCCAATTGCGCTTTTTCGGAGCCCTCGGGCGGCGCCCTGAGGGCGTCCAGGGTCTCGGCCACGGACGGCGCCAGGCGCGACATCGAGACGGGGTCGTCCGACAGCGCCTCGGCCAGGGGCGACAGCGCGGCCTCGAGCCGATCGACAAGATCGATCACGTCGGCGGCTTCCGCTTCGGTCAACAGATGAAGCGGCCTGTCACAGAGACCGGCGAGGTTGTCCGCAATGCGGGCCCGGAACCCCGCCAGGCCGCCTCCCGGGCTCAGACCCCTCAAGGCCGCAAGTTCGAGAAGATGCCGCCGGCGGGCGACCTCGGACCGGCCGAGACCGAGTTCGACGTGCCGGCTGGCGAGCAGCGCGGCCAGATCGACCGGCGCATACGCACCGGCCAGCAGCCGGACGGCGAGCCGCATCAGCCGGGCGGCGCGCGACTGGGCGAGGGGCGTGCCCGCGGAGTCCTCGATATGCACCTGGAACCGCTCGAGCTCATGAGCGATGCGGCGGGCCAGCAGGCGGTCGGGCGAGACGATTCCGACCGACTTGGCGTCGAGCAGCGCCTTGTGGGCGGCGACGGCCACCGTCCGGGCCTCGTGATGCGGGGTCTCGGCGACCGCCAGCGCCAGCCCCTCGGTGGCCGCATTGATCTTCCTGGCACCCAGAGCGCGGCGGGCCTCGCTCCATTCGCCCGTGGCATCGGCCAGGGTCAGCGCCCGGCGCACGAGGACGGTGCGCGTCGCGGGTCTGGCGGCCAGCTCCACGACCCCGCCGGGGGCGGTCCCCAGCACCTCGAGCAATCGCGACAAGCCGTACTGTGGATGGGTGTGGGGATTGGCATCGGCGTCGCGCAGGGAGGTCAGAGATTTCTCGTCGAGCTCGGTGTCGAGGCCCGGAAGCACCACCGCGGAATGTTCGAGCCGGGCGATGGCGGCGATCAATCGGGCAGTCGCCTTGATCGAACCGGTGGAGCCGGCCGCGATCACCGGGCGGCCGGCATAGCGTGCCGACAGGCTCTCCGCCTCCCGGTCGATGCGCCGACGCCGCAATCTGGAATGATCGGCTTCGCCGCGCTCGGCGAGATGCTCGGGCCAGGCTTTCAGGACGATCTGGAGGAATTGCAGGGTGCGCTGCCAGTTCTCCGCCAGATCGGCCGGCACGATCTGCTCGAGCGCCGAGACGTCGATTTCCTCGATTTCGAAATCGTCGATCAGGCGGCCAAGCGCGCCGCCAAGGGCCACGATCTCGGCGGCAGAGGGGGGCGACGCGAAGCCCCTGATGCCGGCGTGCTCCTCGGTTGCGACCCATGCCTCGACGAGCCGCGCCAGCACCAGCTGGCGGGCCACGGGATGGGCGGCCACGGTGTCGGGCACCTCGTCATCGAAGAAGGCGGCGCCGTCCTCTTCTTCGCCAAGGGTCCGGATGGCGGGCATCAGCGCGGCCCCGCCGAGAGCCCCGGCGAACCGGTCGATAAGCGCCAGGCGGGCGCGTTTGCCGGGCAGGAAGATCGTCAGATCGGCGAGCCAGAACGGGCCGGTCCGCGGCCAATCGGGCAGCAGCGTGCCGTCGAGAATGGCCTCGACCAGGGTCGGCAGGAACCGCGCGTGCGGGGCGATGGTGAAAAGACTGGCTTTGGGCATCGGCTCGGCGCCCGGCCGACGGCGGCAAGGGCTTGCACAACGACAATGGCGTCGCCGCCGCCGACATGCAACCGCATGTCACGGCGCAAGACGGGTGGCGGCCGGCTTTTTCCCGGCGAGCGCGCGCCAGCGCTGCATCGAGCTAGCCAAGGATGGAAGCGAGACCCGCCTCCCGGTCCGATTCGCGGAGGGCGCTGATGGCCAGGTGCCGTTCCTCGGGATCGCCGCCCGGCGCGATTTCGACAAGCCAGTCGGCGGTGTCGTGAAGTGACGGCAAGCGGTCGGGCCACTCGACCAGGCGAATGGCATCGGGCTGGTCGGCGAGGCCGAGTTCGTCGGCGTCGCGCGCCTCGGCGAGGCGATACAGATCGACGTGCAGACAGCTCTGGCCACCGCCCTCATAGGGCTGCACGAGCGCGAAGCTCGGGCTCGGCACGACCAGCGAGGCATCGTCGAGCAGCGCGCGCAGAACCGCACGGGCGAAAACCGTCTTGCCGGCGCCCAGCACGCCGGCAAGCAGGATCGTGTCGCCGGGCCTGAGAAGCGGCGCCAGTGCGTGTGCGACGGCGATGGTCTCGGCCTCGGAACGGGCCTCGAACTCACGCACGGCGCCGGATCACCCGGCGGCGCTCGCCAGCGGCTGGCGCGCGGGCAGCGTGACCGTGACGCGGGTGCCGCGGGGCTCGCGCGATTCGATCGCAACCGCCCCGCCGTGCAGATGCGCGAAGGTCTTGACGATCGCCAGGCCGAGCCCGGCGCCGCGTTGCCTGCCCTCGACCGGGGCGCCCTCGGCGCCGTCGAACGCGGTGGGCATCAGATCCTCGGGTATGCCGACGCCTTCATCGTCGACCACGAAGGCAATGGCATCGCCCCGGCCCTCGACGGTGAGCTTCACCTCCGTGCCGGCGTCGGAATAGCGGATCGCGTTGGCAAGCATGTTGTAGAGCACCTGAACGATGCGAGCGCCGTCGCCGAGCAGGCGCGGCAGGCCGGGTGCGACTTCGACCACCAGATTGACCGGCGCTTCGCTGCCGACCGACTCAAGGGTGGCTGCGAGCCCCGCCTTCGCCTTGGCGATCAGGGAATTGATTTCGAGCTCCTCGACATTGAGCGTCGCGATGCCGGCGTCGACGTTCGCCAGATCGAGGATGTTGTCGATGAGGAGGCCGAGGGTCTCGGACGAGGAGCGGATGTAGGAGGTGTATTCGCGCTGCTTTTCGTTCAGCGCGCCGATTTCCTCCTGGGCGAGCAGTTCGGAGAAGCCGATGATGTTGGTGAGCGGCGAGCGCAGCTCGTAACTGACATTCTGGACGAAGGCGTCCTTGAGCTTGTCGGCCATTTCGAGGGCTTCGTTGCGTTCCTTGAGCATCTGCTCGTACTGGGCCGACTGGGTGACATCGACGAAGGTCATCAGCGACTGCCCGTCGGGCAGGCGGACGATCGCGAAATCGATGAGCTTGTCGTCGGATCGGCGGATGCGGCCGGATTCGTCGTGGCGATCGGGGCCCAGATCGATGATGGCGCGCTTGAGGTCGGTCCATATCCGGAACCCGTCGACGCGCAGGGAACTGGCGCAGGCCTCGGCGATGGTGTCGATGTGCGGATTGGCGCCCAGTTCGCTCATTGACAGCTTCCAGAGCCCCGAAAGTTGCGCATTGTGCAGTTTCAGCCGGCCGTCGGTGCCGAACACGGCCACCGCTTCGGACAAGGCATTGAGGGTTTCCCGCTGCACCTGGATGAGGGCGTTGTATTTGGATTCGAGCGCCAGCTTCTCTGTCTGGTTCTCATAGACATAGATGACGCCGCGGTGCTGGGGTGCCGGCGCCGCGATGACGTTGAGGACCTGGCTGTTGGGCAGCGCCCACATGGTCTCGCGCGGGCCGGCGAGCGAATAGGATTTCAGATGCTCGGCACGCCAGCGACGATAGTCGGGTTCGGGGGGAAGCTGCCCGGAGGTGCGCAGCTTGTCGAGAATGGCGCGTTCGTTGGGCCGGGCGCGCAACCATTCCGGATCGAGGTCCCACAGTTCGGCGAACGCCCGGTTGAAGTTGGTGAGCTGGCCGGCGGCGTCGAATACGGCGACCGCCGTCGCCAGCTGGTTGATGGCGGCGGTCAAGAAGCTCAGCGAGGGATCGCCGTCGGTCTCCGATGCGGCCTGGCCGGCAATCGCATAGCCGGCCCATCCATCCTCGAGGGCGAAAAGCGTGATATCGAGCCGCCCGGCGCGAGGATGGTGCTCGGTGATGGTCACCGGGCCGCGGGATTCGCCGCCAGGGCGGTGACGGTCGGGCCCGTCCGAACCGAACAGCTCCGGCAGCTGGCCGCCGACCGGCATCACCCCGACCGAACGCGCCAGCTCCATATAGGCATCGTTGGCATAGATCAGCGCTCCGCGCGGATTACGGATCCAGGCCGGATGCGCGAAGCACGCGAACAGCGCGCGACAGCTCTCGATGTCGGGCCGACGCTCGAATGACGAGGGCAGGACCAGCGGCTGGGCGGCGACACTCACAGGCGTGATGCGGACCACCGGCGCCCCCGCCGCCAGACGGCCGCTGGCCCGGTACTGGGCGTCCTCGGGACCGTTGACCGTCAGATCGAACTCGGTGCCGCGGGACCTGAGGGTGGACAGCGCCACCGACAATGCCGCGGCGCTGTCGGTCGTGAGCCAGGCTTCGAGATTGAGCACGTCGCCGGCGCGCGCCTCGCCGCCGATCACCAGGTCGACCGGACCGTAGATGCGCGGCCCGGTGGCCCCCTCGTGCCAGATCAGGGTGATCTCGCGCATTCCCGAGAGCAGCGCCTCGATCTCGTCGAGGCTGGCGCGCATGCGGCGAAGCTGCCGACGCGCCGCACGGGACGCGGATTCGCGGTTGCGGCGCGAGCGCCAGGCCGACCAGGCCGATACCGCTCCGAAGACCGCCGCGCCCACCGCGATGGCGTAGGGGGCGATCGGCGCGAGCTGCGCCGGGGAGGCGCCGAGCAGCGATTGGGCGGCGGCCGGGGCGGCCGGGACAAGCACGGCGATGGCAATGGGAATCGCGCGGACCAGACGCGCCCGGTATGCGTGCGGCACCATGCCTGCCTCGTGGTCGAAGATCGCCGAGAATAAGCCCCTGGCGGCGAATCACCTCACCATACCGGTTCGCGCCGGCTGGCGGAATCGGGCAGAGGCGAGAAATTCCCGAATGTGAAAAACACCGGCGCCGGCGGCGCCGCGTTGGCGCTCAGTAGCGGTAGTGCTCGGGCTTGAACGGGCCGGTCCGGGGGACCCCGATATAGTCGGCCTGGTCGTCGGTGAGTTCGGTGAGGGCGGCTCCGAGCTTTTCCAGATGCAGCTCGGCGACCTTCTCATCGAGATGCTTGGGCAGCACGTGAACCTTGTTGTCGTAGTTCTCGTGGTGGGCGAACAGCTCGATCTGGGCCAGCACCTGATTTGAGAAGGAGGCGCTCATCACGAAGCTCGGGTGGCCGGTAGCGTTGCCGAGATTGACCAGCCTTCCCTCCGACAACAAGATGATGCGCTTGCCGTCGGGAAAGGTGATCATGTCGACCTGCGGCTTGATGTTCGTCCAATTCAGATTCCTGAGCGCGGCGACCTGAATCTCGTTGTCGAAATGGCCGATATTGGCGACGATCGCCAGGTCCTTGAGCTGCCGCATGTGCTCGAGGGTGATGATGTCTCGGTTGCCGGTGGCGGAAACGATGATGTCGGCGCGGCCGGCCGCCTCGTCGAGCCGCACGACCTCGAAGCCGTCCATCGCCGCCTGCAGGGCACAGATCGGGTCGATTTCGGTGACGAGCACGCGCGCCCCGGCGCCGTGCAGCGATTGCGCCGAGCCCTTGCCCACGTCGCCGTAGCCGCACACGATCGCGACCTTGCCGGCAAGCATGACGTCGGTGCCGCGGCGGATGGCGTCGACCAGGGATTCGCGGGTGCCGTACTTGTTGTCGAATTTCGACTTGGTGACGGAGTCGTTGACGTTGATCGCGGGGAACGGCAATTCCCCGGCCGGGTGGAGCTGGTAGAGGCGGTTGACGCCGGTGGTGGTTTCCTCGGTCACCCCCCGGAGCGTGTCGCGGACCCGTTGATAGAACTCCGGGTCGGCGTCCAGCCGGCGGCGGATAGTGGCGAAGAGCACCTCCTCCTCCTCGTTGCCGGGATGGTCGAGGATGGCCGGATTGGTCGCGGCGCGGGCGCCGGTGAGAACCATCAGCGTCGCATCGCCACCGTCGTCGAGGATCATGTTGGCGCTTTTGTCACCGGGCCAGTCGAAGATCCGGTCCGCGAAGTCCCAGTATTGCTCGAGCGTCTCGCCCTTGTGGGCGAAGACCGGCACGCCCGTAGCGGCGATTGCGGCGGCGGCGTGGTCCTGGGTCGAAAAGATGTTGCAGGAGGCCCAGCGCACCTCGGCGCCGAGCGCGATCAGCGTCTCGATGAGCACCGCGGTCTGCACCGTCATGTGCAGGGAGCCGGCGATGCGGGCGCCGTGCAGCGGTGCGTCGGGTCCGTATTCGGCGCGGATGGCCATCAGGCCGGGCATCTCGGCCTCGGCCAGTTCGATCTCCTTGCGGCCGTAGTCGGCCAGCGAGAGGTCCTTGACCGCGAAGTCGGCGGCGGCGTCCATGTGTATCTCCGGCACGGCGCAAAGGAATCGGCGCGTTATAGACGAGCAGGACCGGTCACCGCAACCAGGACATAAAGAAAGGTTTATGTCCTGTCGGGTCGGCGCCGCCGGCGCGGATGGCTACTCGTCGAAGCCGGATTCGACCAAATGGGCGAGCGCCTCAAGCGCCTCGCGCGCCTCGGGCCCCGAGGCCTGCACAAGCAGGGTCGTGCCGGGCCCGGCGGCGAGCATCAACAGCCCCATGATGGAACCGCCGGCCACCGTTGCGCCATCGCCGGTCACCGTTATCGTTGCCTGGAAGCGCTCGGCGGTGCGGGCGAACATGGCCGAGGCGCGGGCGTGCAGGCCGCGGGTGTTGGTGATGGTCAGCTTTTGAGCGAGGCTCTTGTCCGGCCCGTCGGCTGATGACATCTCGCTCAGCTGCGTCCGAGCACTTCGTTGGCGATATTGATGTATTTGCGGCCAGCCTCCTGCGCCTCGCGGACCGCGGTGCGGGCGTCGGATTCGCCTCGGACGCGGGCGAGCTTGATCAGCATCGGCAGATTGACGCCGGCGATCACCTCGACGTCGACATCCTCCATGACCGATATGGCGAGATTGGAGGGCGTGCCGCCGAACATGTCAGTGAGGATGATGACGCCATCGCCGGACTCGACGTCACCGACCGCCTTGAGGATGTCGTTGCGGCGGATTTCCATGTCGTCGTCGGGGCCGATCGAGACGGTCTGACACTGCGATTGCGGGCCGACGACATGCTCGAGGGCGGCGCGGAATTCCTGCGCCAGCGCCCCGTGGGTGACCAATACCATGCCGATCATCGATTTCGTGCCCGTACCCCGGCGCCCGCGCGGCAGGCGCTTTGGAAAGTCTCGTTGCGGCGGGTGAGGGTTTCAAGTGGTTTTTTTGCGGCTTCCCCGGCACGTTGCGATCGCTTCGAGGGCCAGGAGCCGTCGCTGGGTGGCGCCCCCGGCGCCGGCGGCGGGCAGTGGCGCCCGGGCGAGCGGAACGGAGGCCACGGTGGTCTCGAAGGCTTCGGGGGGCGGCATCCGATCGGGGTCGGCGATCAGCTCGAGGACCAGGTGGACCGGTACGGCGGCCAGGTGCGGGCGGGCGACGATGCCGCGGCCGCGCAGCTCGATATGGCCGGCGGTGGTCGGCGGGGCGGCGGCGCGAAGGGTGCCGCCGTCGGCCTCGAGCAGCACCTGATCGTCGGCGATCAGAAACGCTTCGGTCCCCGCCAGGGCGGCGTGATCGATCAGGTCCAGCGCCAGCAGCGATTTGCCGGAGCCGGACGGGCCGGTGATCAGGACCCCGATGCCGTCGTAGACCAGGGCGGTGGCGTGCACATTGACGGGCGCCTGAGCCGCCCCGGTCACACCCTCGCCCGCGGCAGGGTGACGGTGAAGATGGCACCGGACGCCCCCGAGCGGTTGCCCGCCTCGATGCGGCCCTTGTGCGCTTCCACGATCTGCCGTGAGATCGACAGGCCTAGGCCGGAATGATTGCCGAAGCCCTCGCCTTCCGGCCGGTCGGTATAAAAGCGGGAGAACACCTGCGCGGTGTCTCCGCGAATGCCCGGCCCCTCGTCAATAACGTCGACGCAAACCGTCGCGGGCCGGACCACCAGCCGAACGGTGACGGTGCCGCCTTCGGGGGTGAAGGAGATCGCGTTGTCGACGAGGTTGGAGAAGACCTGGGCCAGGCGGCTGTCCTGGCCGCGGACGACGGGGGCGGGCCCCTGCTGCGGGTCGATCAGGACCACGCGCGCGCCGCGCTGGGCGGCGACGTCGTTGTGGATGGTGGCAATGGTCTCAAGCAAGCGCGACATGTCGACCATATCGGTTGCTTCCCGAGCCATCTCGGCGTCGAGCCGGGAGGCCGAGGAGATGTCGGAAATCAGCCGGTCGACCCGGCGTACGTCGTGCTGGATGATCTCGGCCAAGCGGGTCCGGTCGGCTTCGGTGCGGGCTCTGGGCAGGGTTTCGACGGCGCTGCGAAGGGAGGTCAGGGGATTCTTCAGCTCATGGGCGACGTCGGCGGCGAAGCGCTCGATGGCCTCGATGCGGTTGTAGAGGGCATTGGTCATGCCGCGCAGCGAGCCGGAAAGATCGCCGATCTCGTCGGTGCGGTCGGTATAGTCGGGGATCTGCTCGCGTTCGGAAATCGAGGTCTGGACCCGCTTGGCGGCGGCCGACAGGCGGCGGATCGGATCGGCGATGGTGCCGGCCAGCAGCAGCGACAGAACGAAAGTGATCACCGCGGCGACAAGGAAGATCCTGAGCACCCCCCAGCGCTCGGATTCGACGATCTTGTCGATCTCTCCCGGCGGGGTCGACAGCAGAAGGACCCCGATGGTGTTGGCGCCGTGCTTGATGGGCACGGCCACCGAAACGATCAGGCGACTGGCGGCATCGACCCGGGTGATCGCGGCGACCGTGCCATTCAGGGCCGAGACGACTTCGGCATATTTGGTGCCCTGGTCGTCCGCATATTCCTGATAGAGGGGAAATTCGCCGGCTCTCAGCCAACGGAAGAACTCATTCCACCAGGCGACGACGAAGAACTCCTCGGGTTCGCCGGTGTCGACCCGGCGCGCCTCCTCGCCGGCGGCGGGCGGGCGGGCGCTGTCGATGATGACAAAGCCAGAGTCGTCGTAGACCCGGCCGCGATTGCCGGTCGGGGTAACGAGGGTGCCGAGCAGAGGCTGCACACGCTCGGGATTGATGGGGAATTCGTAGGCGGGGCTGGCGTAGCTGTACTGGGTGAACTCGTCGGAGGGCAGCGCCAGGAGACGGTCGCTGTCGACAACCACCACGTCGGAATCGACGCTCGCCGAGGCGGCGATGGCGCCGGCGATGATCTCGCCCTGGACCCTGAGGGACTGGATGCGCGCATCGATCAGGCCGGCGCGCCAGGAATTCAGATAGAGGATCGCCACCACAAGCGCCGCCAGGGCCGCCAGGTTGAGCACGACGATACGGCGGGTGAGGCTGGAGAGAATCGTCAGCGATGCGACCCGCTTCAGGGCACCGATCACCGGCCGGATGATGCCGGTGCGGTGCCGGGCCGCGGGGGCTTCGGCCTTCGCGGCCGGGGCGTCGGCCGGCGCGATTGCCTTGCCGGCCGGTTCGGGCCGGTGCTCGGCCTCCGGCGCCGTTCGGCGCGGGGCCGGAGTGTCGGGCTGCTCTGCCTGCCGCTTGAGCTTTTGGCGCGATTCGGCGGCGGGGATCGCCAAGTCGTTATTCCTTGAACCGGTAGCCGACGCCGTAGAGGGTTTCGATCATGTCGAAATCGGAGTCGACCGCCTTGAACTTCTTGCGCAGCCGCTTGATGTGGCTGTCGATGGTGCGGTCGTCAACATAGACCTGGTCGTCGTAGGCGGCGTCCATGAGCGCGTTGCGCGACTTGACGACGCCGGGCCGCTGGGCGAGCGCGAACAGGATGAGAAACTCGGTAACGGTGAGCGTCACCCGATTGCCCTTCCAGGTGCAAGTGTGGCGTTCCTGGTCCATGACCAGGGCACCGCGCTCGAGAACGGTGCGTTGGGCGGCCGGTTCACCGGCGGTCGTCGGGGTTCCGTCGCGGGCGTGGGCGCGCCGCAGGATGGCCTTGACCCGCTCGACGAGCAGGCGCTGGGAAAAGGGCTTGGTGATGAAGTCGTCGGCGCCCATCTTCAGGCCGAACAACTCGTCGATCTCCTCGTCCTTGGAGGTGAGGAAGATCACGGGCATGTCGGACTTCTGGCGCAGGCGGCGCAACAGCTCCATTCCGTCCATGCGCGGCATCTTGATGTCGAGGATGGCCAGATCCGGCTTGTCGGACGTCAGCCCGTCCAGCCCGGAGGCGCCGTCGGTATAGGTCGCGACCTGATACCCCTCGGATTCCAGCGTCATCGTGACCGAGGTCAGGATGTTGCGGTCGTCGTCCACCAGAGCGATTTTCGGCATGCTGGTTCCTCGCGCCTCGGGCGCCGACGGTGCCGCTGCCGCCGCGCCGGATCAACCGGCCCTTTGGCGGTCAGAATTACGCGCATTTTAAGGCGCGAGCAAGCAAAGCACCGAAGTGTGGGTTGCCGCGGCGGCGTCTAGAGGCCGGCGTAGAAGACGTGCGCGCCGATGCTGGCGACCGGCTGGTAGGCGGAGGCCCAGCTCGGGGAGACCCGGCGGGCATGGAAGAACAGCGTCGAGGCGGGCAGCTCGCCGACCGCCGGCCGGTCCTGCAGATAGCGGCGGTAGGCCTCGTCGGCGATCAGATTCGCCTTGACCCAGGATTCGCGAACGATGCGGTTGCCGTTGCCGCCGACGTCGGAGCGCCCGTCGCAGGCGAAGGAAAACTGGCAATGGCCGCGGCGGGAAGCACCCTGGAACACCACGTCGCAGACATGGCCGGGATAGTTGCCGTTGGCGACCCGGTTGAGCACCACCCGGGCGATGGCCCACTGGCCGGCTTCGGGTTCGCCACGGGCCTCGAAATAGACGGCCTGGGCCAGGCACAGGCGCTCGCGGGCGGTCAGTTCACGACGCGCCTGGGTCGGCTGGTAGCCGTTGGCGACGTAGCGCTGCAACTCGGCGGCGGTGATGGCCGGACGGGGCGGCGGCGTGGGCGCGCGCTCGAGGCGCACGAAGGTGGGCGTGTAGCCCGTTGCATAGTCGGCCAGCAGTTCGGGGGTGAGGAGCGCGGCGAACTCGCCGGCGGGCGCGGCAGCCGGGGCGGCGGCGAGGCCGGCCCCGATCACGGCCGCCACGCAGGCGGACCGGGTCGCTATGAACAGGCGCAGCCCCCGCGTCATCTCCCCCGCCGTTCGCTGCGGCACCAGCCCGAAACGCGCGAATCACCCGCCGCCCGCGCAGTTTATGTCTCGGGCCGGGGCCTGTTAAGCCACGGTTTACCAACTCGCCGACAACCAAGATGGGCAAATGGGGCGACGAAATGGCGGTGAAGGCGATTGCTGTTGCGTGTTGCAGGCATGTGACTCTGCCAGCGGGGGGCGCAAGCGGCTCATGCCCATCGAGCATAGCTCTCCGGGCGTTCGGGCTCGGCCCCTCGACCATAGGTCTCGGGGCGTTCGGCATTTTCCAAGGCTCCACTGGAGCCTTGGATCGCTTTCGCGACCAATGCCTCACTCCACCGGACCTTCTCGCGGAGACGACCCTCACTGCCGCGCGCCCTTCCGGGCGCTCGCAATGACGCAATCACATCATTCTCATCGCCCGGCATGGCCCGGATGGGCTTCGCGGTGGGCTTGGTCGAGGGCGCGGCGGACGCCGTCGAGGTCGTCGATGACCGCGAAGCAGAGGGCCTCGATCTCGGCGATCGGGGCGAGGAGATCGGGGACCATGATGGTGACCATGCCGGCGGCGTGGGCGGCGCGGACGCCGTTGTAGGAATCCTCGAGCGCCAGACACGCGGCCGGCGCGACGGATAGGCGTTCGGCGGCGAGAAGGAACGGCTCGGGATGCGGCTTGCCGTGGGTGATGTCGTCGCTGGTGACGATGGCGGCGAAGCGTTCGAAAATGCCGGCCCGGCCGAGATGATCGGTGGCGGTGCGGCGGCCCGAGGAGGTGGCGACGGCCGCCGGCAGGCCGCGGGCGGAAAGATGGTCGAGGAATTCGGTGACGCCGGGCTTGACCGGCACGTCTTCGGCCCAGCGCGCGGCCAGGTAGCGGTGCCAGTGGGCGTAGAAGTCGGCGAGCGGGAAATCGGGGCCGTAGGTCTTGTAGAAGAAGCCGTCGGCGACGTTGCCCGGCACCCCGATGGTGCTGTGGTGGAGCGCCTCGGTCATCTCAACGCCGAGCTTGTCGGCCGCGTGCCAGGCGGCGTCGCGGTAGACCGCCTCGGTGTCCAGCAGCACCCCGTCCATGTCGAAGATCACCGCTTCGATGGCGTGGAGCATGGGGGCGGGTCCGGTTGCGAGCGAGCGGGATAGCGAGATTCGGTGGCGGCGTCGAGCGAAGGCTCGGATTGCGCCGGCGGGGGCCAGCAAACGGTAACCAATTGCGGCGACAATGGCTGCCGGAGAACTGCCATGAACGCGACGTTTGTGATCATCATGGTGTTGCTGGCGGTGGTGCCGATCGTCCTGGTGCCGGCGCGGATGATGGGGAGCGGGCGCAATTCGGTGATCGTCGGGGCGGTGGTGATCGTGGTGGTGATGATGGCGGTCTTCATCGGGCTCGACGTGATGACCTCGCCGCCGCCGGAAGGCGCCGACCCGCTGATGGGGCAGGTGGACACCCAGGCGCTCGACGATTTCGTGTTCCCCGAGGTGAAGTGACGGGCGGGGCCTGCCCCTACCCCGGATATCGAATGCGTGATTTGCCGCGCCGCCGCGGGGCGGCCTAGGCTGCCCGCGACCCTTGGCAAACGGGAGGCAAATCCATGGCGCAGTACATTCTGGCCTATCACGGCGGCGTACGGTTCGAGGACCCCGAGGAAGGCAAGGCGCACATGGCGGCCTGGCGCGAATGGATGGGCTCGGTGCGCGGGGCGATGGTCGACGGCGGCAAGCCGGTGGGCAAATCGACCACGGTGAGCAAGGACGGGGTGGCCGACGGGGCGCCGGACCCCCTGTCGGGATATTCGATCGTCGAAGCCGATACGCTGGAGGCGGCGCAGGAGATCGCGAAGGCCTGCCCGCACCTGAACATCGGCACGATCGAGGTGGCCGAGCTGCTCGATATCGAGATGTGAGCGCGCGCTCCGCGGGGGAGGGCAATGAGGGCGGGTGGCCTGATCATTCCCGCACGCCGTCATTCCGGCGAACGCCGGAATCCAATGGCGATTCCAGACCGCATCGACGGGCCAATGGACCCCGGCTTGCGCCGGGGTGACGAGGGAAGCGTGGGCCCCCGTTTCTCGCCAATGAGGGCGGGCGGGTCTTTTCAAAAGGCACAACAAATCCCCCGACAGGGTTGCTCCTTCGGGTTTCGGTTCTGCCACTCGACCTGCCCATCGACCATAGGTCTCCGGGCGTTCGGGCCTTTCGAAGGTCCACCGGACCTTCTCGCGAGACGGCCCTCACTCTCATGGCCTTCCTTCGCGCTCGAAGCGCCACCGGCGCTTCTCGTCCCGGCTTGCCGGGACCGCTCGGAAGAGGGCGGCGTGAGGCGACATGCACCTCGTCCGTATTAAAGTATGAGGCACACGTCGCCTCACGCGGCCGGGATTTTGGGCTTATCACCGTGCATCGAGGGGGTGCTCTCTGCGCCCCGATCGCCGCCTTTGGCGGCGGCGAGCCCGGCAACTCACGTAGGTTCCGTGGAACCCTTCAACGCGGCCGGCCGCCGGACGGCTTTTGCCTGGTCCGGGACGACTCCCGAACCACCCAGCCCCGCCAAGGATCGACCGACTCCGGCTTGGTGGGCCGGAAACTGCCAATCGACCAAAGGGTCGGTCAGGGGTCGGTGGGTCGAACCGGAAAACCGGGTCCCACTTTTCCTGACCCACCTCCGCCAGTGTTCGTGTGCACTTTCGCCCAAGGCGGAGCGGTAGGGCCAACATATCATGGGCCGAAAGGGCGGGGATAAGTTCGGCAAACGCCCGGTGGAAGGGGGATTGGGCGGCGGCTCGCAACACACGTCATTCCGGCCCCGGCTTCCGCCGGGACAGGCTCCAGCCGGAATCCAATGGCAGCGGCGAAGCGGGAGGAAGAGCCAATGGACCCCGGCTTTCGCCGGGGTGACGAAAAGAACGAGAGTGGGGATGCGTTTGGAAACTGGAGCATCTACCGAGATTTGGGCGACGTTGGATGCTCCGGGTTAGCCCGGTATTAGGCTGCAAGCCGCACTA